>DATNFA010000179.1:0-5178 GCA_035606615.1 Steroidobacteraceae bacterium | reverse complement strand
TCCGACATGGTCGAAGACGACGACATTCACTTAACTATGAGCACCTTTAGTGCTAGTCTTGAAACGGTCGCTAAGCAATTGATTCAGCTATCGAACGACAACGGCGGACGCGACAACGTGTCGATCATCCTTGCGCAAGTTGTGGACTCGTTCGCAGCGAAGACGGGCGTAGTTGACAGAATCTTGCGTTGGTTCGGTTAGCATTTCGCACGTACCGGGAGCTTCGAGGACGCACATGGCACGGTTGATCCTAAGCCTGGATGGTTCGGTCATGGCCGAATACAACATGAACAAGGAGCGTTACACCATCGGTCGTCTGCCGGACAACGACATCCGCATCGACAATCCCGCAGTGAGCGGCCATCACTCGTTGATCATCAACATCCTCAACGACTCGTTTCTCGAAGATCTCAACAGCACCAACGGCACGTACGTCAACGGCAAGCTGATCAAGAAGCACGCGCTTCAGCACGGCGACGTAGTGACTGTCGGCCATCACCAGCTGCGCTTCGTCGACACGCAGAGCTCGGACACCGAGCCGGATGAATTCGAGAAGACGATGGTGATCACGCCGGGATCGGCGGTCGCTGCCGCCGCGGCGAAGAAAGCTTCCGCGATCGCGCCGCCGCCGCCCCCTGCGCCGAGATCGTCCGGTGCCACAGCGACTGCGATCCGCGCGGTGCCGAGCTCGAGCGCCACGGGCGAACATCCGGTCGCGCTGCCGAAGGCCAAGCTGCAAGTGCTCAGCGGTGCATTCGCCGGCCGCGAGCTGGAACTGAACAAAGCGCTGACGACACTCGGTCGACCCGGCGTGCAAGTGGCGGCGATCACGCGCCGCGCCGACGGTTTCTTCATCGTGCACGTCGACAGCGGCAAGCCGAACGACTATCCGCACGTGAATGGCAGCGGTATCGGCGAGCAGGCGCGGAGGTTGCAGGACAACGATGTGATCCTGCTCGCGGGCGTGAAGATGGGATTCTTCGAGGGTTGAAGAGGTGTCGGGCTGAAGCCCCACCTACAGCCTTCTAACCCGCTCCGCGATTCGACAAAACAACTCGTACGAAATCGTGTCCGCGAACGGCGCGACGCGTTCCGCCGGCAAGCCTTTTCCCCATAGCGTGACTTCATCGCCGACTGCGGCGTCCGGCAGGTCCGTCGCGTCCAGCATCGTCATGTCCATCGAGACGCGGCCGACGATCGGCGCCTCGCGGCCGTTGATCAACGCCGGCGCGCCGGCACGCATGCAGCGCGGATAACCATCCCCGTAACCGACTGCGGCAACCGCGATACGCGAACGCCGCGGCGCGCGCCAGATTCCGTTGTAGCCGATCGCTTCGCCTGCTGCGACGTTGCGCACGGCGATCAACTGCGTCGTGAATGTCATCCCGGGCAGCAGCCCGAGATCGGCCGCGCTGCGCTCTTCGAATGGCGAGGCGCCGTACAGCATCAGACCCGGGCGAACCCATTCGGCGTGCGCATCGGGCCACGCGATGATGCCGGCGGAGTTCGCGATGCTGCGCTCGAGCCGCAGCGGCTCGCTCAGCGTCCGAAAGCGTTCGAGCTGCAGCTTCGTTTCGGCGCCGCCGATGGTCTCCGCACAAGCGAGATGCGTCAGCAGCCGCAACGTGCCGATCGCGGCACAGCCACGCAGCCGCTCATGCGCAGCGCCGAACTCTTCGAGCCGGAAGCCGAGCCGATTCATGCCGGTGTCGACCTTCAACCAGATTGCGAATCGCTGCGTCGCACTGCGCTGCTCGAGCATCGCGATCTGCTCGAACGAATGAACCACGAGCTGCAAGTCGTTAGCCGCTGCAACGTCGAGCTGGCTCGCGAAGAACACGCCTTCGAGCACCACGATCGGCTGCGTGAGGCCCGCGCTGCGCAACGCGAGCGCCTCCTCGATGCGTGCCACACCGAAAGCATCCGCGTCGGCAAGCGCCCGCGCGGCGTGAACGAGACCGTGACCGTAGGCGTTGGCTTTGACAGCCGCGATGACTCGTGCTGCCGGTGCGAAGCGGCGGACTACCGCAAGGTTGTTGCGTAAAGCGGCGGCATCGACGCTGACGAGCGGGACGCTGCTCACACGTCTCCGTAACTGATCTCGGGCGCGAAATTGACGAACTGAGTAAATTGCCCGCGGAACGTCAGCTGAAACTCGCCGATCTCGCCGTTGCGCTGCTTGGCGATGATGATGTCCGCGATGCCTTTGCGCGTGGTGTTCTTGTCGTACACCTCATCGCGATAGATCATCATGATGAGGTCGGCGTCCTGCTCGATTGCGCCGGACTCGCGCAGATCCGACATGACCGGCTTCTTGTCGTTGCGCTGCTCGACGCTGCGATTGAGCTGCGACAGCGCGATCACCGGCACCTGCAACTCCTTGGCGAGCGCCTTGAGCGAACGCGAGATCTCCGAGATCTCGGTGGCGCGATTCTCCTTGGTGCCCGGCACCTGCATGAGTTGCAGGTAGTCGATGACGATCAGGTCCAGTCCGTGCTCGCGCTTCAAGCGACGCGCGCGTGCGCGCACATCCGTCGGCGTCAGCGAGCCGGTATCGTCGATGTAGATCCCGGCGGTCTTCATCATTGCTATCGCGCTGTTGATGCGAGTCCAATCATCGTCGCCGATGTTGCCCACTCGCAGGCGGCTCTGGTCCACGCGCCCCAGCGACGAGATCATGCGGAACGCGATCTGCTCGCGCGACATTTCCATGCTGAACACGCCGATCTTCGCCTTGCGGGCGCCGAATGCGGCGTTCTCGGCGATATTGATGGCAAAGGTCGTCTTGCCCATCGATGGCCGGCCGGCAATGACGATCAGGTCACCCTTCTGCAGTCCGGCGGTCATTTCGTCGAGCCGGGCAAAGCCGGTGCTGAGGCCGGGCAGCTGTCCCTTGTTCTGCTGCAGCAGATCGAGCCGATCGATGACCGGTCCGAGCTCGTCCTTCAGCGGAATGAAGCCCGAGCGCGTCTTGTTGCCGGCCTCGGCGATCTCGAACACGCGCCGCTCGGCCTCATCGACCAGCTCGGTGGCCGCGCGGCCTTCGGGATCGTAGGCGCTCGAAGCGATCTCGCCGCCGACGCTGATCAGGCGACGCAGCGTCGAGCGCTCGCGCACGGCATCGGCGTACGCACGAACGTTCGCGGCGCTGGGTGTGTCGCGCACCAGGCCGGCGAGGTAGACGAGGCCGCCGGTATCCTCGGAGCTGCCTTTGCGTTCCAGCCACTCGGAGAGCGTCACCGCATCGGAAGGCTCGCTGCGGCCCGCGAGCTCGGCGATGGCTTCGAAGATCAGCTGGTGGTCGCGGCGATAGAAGTCGTCGGCGACGAGGCGGTCGGCGATGGTGTCCCAGGCGCGGTTGTCGAGCATCAGCGCGCCGAGCACCGCCTGCTCTGCTTCGACCGAGTGCGGCGGCACCCGGATCTCGTCGACCGCAGCCTTGTCGCGGGCCCGACGGGGCCCGACGACGGCGACCTTTGATTCGGCTTCGGCCACGAGCGAAGTCGGGCTCAGGCCCGACCTATTCCTCGGCGACGATCGTCACCGGCAGATCCACCGTGACGTCGGTGTGGAAGTGCAGCTGCACGACGTGCTCGCCGGCCTGGCGGATCGGGCCGTGCGGCAGACGCACTTCCGAGCGCTCGACCTCGAAGCCGGCCTTGCTGGTTGCCTCGGCGATGTCGGAGGTGCCGACCGAGCCGAACAGCTTGCCTTCGCCGCCCGCCTTCGCAGTGAGCGACAGCTTGAAGCCCTGCAGCTTCGCCGCGCGTGCCTGAGCCTTCGACAACTCGTCGCCCGCCGCTTTCTCCAGCTCGTGGCGGCGCGCTTCGAACTTGGCGATGTTATCGGCCGTCGCGAGCGTGGCCTTGCCTTGCGGCAACAGGAAGTTGCGGCCGTAGCCGGGCTTCACTTTGACGCGGTCGCCGATGTTGCCGAGGTTGGCAACCTTCTGAAGCAGAATGATATCCATGAGAACCCCTACCCAGTTACGAATGACAGTCTACAGGCTCGCGGACCGGCGCGGTCGCAGCCAATTGTCCGCAAAGCCCCAGCTCGCCAGCACGAACATCGTCACCACGTTCGACAGCGGCGCGATCAGCAGTACGTAGATCGCCGCCAGCCAGCCGCGGCCGAGCCGGCCGCCGGCGCGGCTGCGATGCGCCGCTGACAACCCCTGGAACGTCAGCGCCATGAACGCGATCCAGGTGAGCCATGAAATCAGCGCGACGTCGGTCACCATCGCGAGCACGAACAGCACGGTCACCGCGACGCCCAGGACGACGCCGAGCCGGAGTTGCTGATACTCGCGACCGAATGCTCCGAGCTCCGGCCGCAACAGCGAATCCCACCACCGCCCCAGCAGCAGCGCGCCGAATACAGTTGCCAGCGCGAAGGCGCCGAGCGCGCCCCACATCGGCCGGGCCAGCGCCACGACGATCGCATCGCGATCCGCTTGCGTGAGCCCGGAGGGCTGCATCGTATCCAGGAGCTGGGTCAGCGGCGCCTTCCACGCGCCGATGGGATCTGCCAGCGCGACATGCACGATCACCAGCAGCACCCCGGCAGCGAGCACGGCAACCTGGAAGCAGAGATTCAGCGAGCCCGTGCGCTTCAGCAGCACTGCCAGCGCAACCGGACTGAAGAACGCCAGCGCGATGCCGCTGTACGTGCCCGGCATCACCGTCGGCACCAGCGAGTACACGACCCAGCAGGCAGTGCCGGCCCCGACCGCAGCAGTGATGAAGCCGAGCCTCGCATCGAAGCGCAGCACCGTCAGAACGGGAATCGCGCACGCGAGCACGGTGAACGGCAGCATCAGCTGCGACAGCGCTCCGCAGAACGCTATCGCGATGACTGCGCGCCACGGATGCTCGGTCAGCCAGGTGGCAAGTGCACGATGCATGGTCACGCGCGCCACGCACGGAACGCGGCGCGCACCTCGCTACGACAGCTCAGTGCTGATCGGTGTACGGCAACAGCGCCAGGTAACGCGCGCGCTTCACGGCGATCGCGAGCTGACGCTGGTAGTGCGACTTCGTCCCGGTGATCCGGCTCGGAACGATCTTGCCGGTCTCCGTGATGTAGCTCTTCAGGATGCCGAGATCCTTGTAGTCGATCTGCTCGATGCCTTCGGCAGTGAAGCGGCAGAACTTGCGGCGGCGGAAAAAGCGGGCCATG
>DATNFA010000178.1:0-18623 GCA_035606615.1 Steroidobacteraceae bacterium | reverse complement strand
ATCCGCATCTACGACTTCCTGTACATGCGCGGCAACTACGCGATCTCGATGGAGTACTTCCCGGGCCACACGCTCGGCAGCGAGATCGTCAACGAGAAGCCGCTGCCGCTGCCGCGCGCCATCCAGTACGGCATCGACATCGCCACCGGCATGACCGTCGCGCACCAGGTAGGCGTCGTGCATCGCGACCTGAAGCCCGCGAACATCATGATCAACAACGAGGGGCTGCTGAAGGTCCTCGACTTCGGCGTGGCGGCCGCGCAGAAGGAAGGCGACACGCAGCTGACCAAGACCGGCTACGTGATCGGCTCGCCGAAGTACATGGCGCCGGAGCAGATCCTCGGCAAGAAAGTCGACCAGCGCGCCGACATCTACAGCGTCGGCGTGATCATGTACGAGATGTTCACCGGGCAGCCGCCCTACAGCCGCGGCGACCACATGTCGGTCATGTACCAGCACGTGCAGGGCAAAGCGAAAGCGGCGATCGACGTGAACCCGGCGCTGCCGAAAGGACTCTCCGACCTGGTCGGCCAGGCGATGTCGGTCGACAAGTTGAAGCGCCACCAGACCATGGACGAGCTGCGAGCGGCGCTGGAGAACCTGCGCCAGTAGCGGTAGGCTCCGCCCACATGGCACGTATCGATGCATTCCTGAAGCTGGGCACCGACCAGGGCTGCTCGGACATCCACTTCTCCGTCGGCCTGCCGCCCCTCCTGCGCATGCACGGCGACCTGATGCCGATCAAGTTCCGCGACCTGAGCCAGGCGGAGCTGGAAGGCTACATCGTCGAGATCGTCAGCAAGACCAACCAGGAACGCCTGCGCAAGGGCCACGACGTCGACTTCTCCTACGTGTCGACCAATGGCGGGCGCTTTCGCGTCAACGTGTTCCGCAAGGACACCGGCGTCGGCGCGACGTTCCGGGCGATTCCGGCCGATCCGCCCACGCTCGACCGGCTCGCGCTGCCGCCGATCGTCAAGAAGCTGTGCGACTACCACCAGGGCATGATCCTGGTCACCGGCTCCACCGGCACCGGCAAGTCGACGACGCTGGCGGCGATGATCGATCACCTGAACGCGACGCGCCGGCTGAACATCATCAGCCTCGAGGATCCGATCGAGTTCGTGCACAAGAGCAAGGGCAGCCAGATCATCCAGCGCGAGCTCAACACGCACCTGCCGTCGTTCTCCGAAGGCGTGCGCGCAGCGATGCGCGAGGATCCGGACGTGATCCTGGTGGGCGAATTGCGCGACGCCGATACGATCCGCTGGGCAATGACCGCGGCGGAAACCGGTCATCTGGTGCTCGGCACGCTGCACACGACCGGCGCCGTGAAGACCATCGACCGCTTGGTGGACGCGCTGCCGGCGGACGAGCGCGAGCAGACCAAGAGCTTCATGTCGCAAAACCTCATCGCGGTAGTCACGCAGGTGCTGGTGAAGACCGCAGACCAGCGCGGCCGCAAGGCGATTTGCGAGGTCATGGTGGTGACCCGCGCCATCGGCAAGCTGATCATGACCGATCAGACGCACCAGATTCCGACGCAGCTGCAGACCGGCCGGGACCTCGGCATGCAGATGCTCGACCAGGCGCTGCTGCAGAACGTGCAGGCGAAAGAGATCGATCCCGACGACGCCTACGTGTACGCGAGCGACAAGCGCCTGTTCTCGAAGTTCGTGACCGACTCGAGCGTCCTGCCGAAGTTCGACCTCGCGCCAGGCTAGCCGCACCATGAGCACCGAGCCAGTCAGCACCAGCGCGAATACCTACGTCCCGCGGCGCATCGACGAATACCTGAAGGAGGTTCTGAGCCGCAACGGCTCCGACCTGCACTTCATCGCGAACGACCCGCCGCGCATCCGCCTGTATGGCGAGCTGCAACCGTTGCGGCAGGAAATTCTGGCGCCGCAGTTCGTCGAAGAGACGCTGCGCGAGATCATGCCGCGCGCCGCGCAGCAGCGGCTGGAAGAGAAGCACGGTGCGGACTTCGCCTACATCATCCCCGGTGTCTCGCGCTTCCGCGTCAACGTGATGCGGCACCTGTACGGCCTCGGCTGCGTGTGCCGCGCCATTCCGTCCAAGGCGCTCACGCTCGACCAGCTGAACATGCCCGACGCAGTGCGCAACCTCTGCAAGGTGAACAACGGCCTGATCCTGGTGACCGGCAAGACCGGCTCCGGCAAGTCGACGACTCTTGCCGCGATGATCGACGACATGAACACGCGCATGAAGGGCCACATCGTGACGGTCGAGGATCCGATCGAGTTCGTGCACGTGCGCAAGAACTGCCTGATCAGCCAACGCGAGATCGGCACTCATACCCCATCGTTCTCCGAGGCGCTGCTCTCGGCCCTGCGCGAAGATCCCGACGTGATCCTGGTCGGCGAGTTGCGCGATTACGAGACCATGAGCATCGCGGTCACGGCGGCCGAGATGGGCATTCTCGTGATGGGCACGCTGCACACGAATGGCGCCGCGCCGACCGTGGATCGCATGGTCAACGCGTTCCCCGCCGACAAGCAGCCGCACGTGCGCGCGATGCTTTCAACGTCGCTGCGCGGCGTGGTCTCGCAACAGCTCATTCCGCGCGCCGGCAAACCAGGCCGCGTCGCAGCGATGGAAATCATGGTGAGCACGCCGGCGGTCGCGAACCTGATCCGCCAGGGCAAGCTCGACCAGCTGGAAAACACGATGCAGAGCGGCGCCGCGCTCGGCATGCGGACCATGGACAGCGCGATCCAGGAGCTGCTCGACAAGGCCCTGATCACCGGCAAGGACGCGTACAAGAAAGGCATCAACAAGGCGAAGTTCGAGCCGGTGAAGGACAACGGCTAGCGGCGGCCAGCTGCTTGCCGGATAGCGGTTGGACGCAAGTCCGCTATCATTCCGGGCCATGAGTTCCCTGCGTCCTCTTTTCATCACGACCGCACTGCCGTTCGCGAACGGACCGTTCCACATCGGCCACATCATGGAGTACATCCAGGCCGACATCTGGGTGCGCTTCCAGCGCATGCAGGGCCGCCCGGTGCACTTCGTCGGCGCCGACGACACGCACGGCGCGCCGATCATGCTGAAGGCCGAGGCCGAGGGCATCACGCCCGAGGAGCTGGTGCGGCGGATCGCCGCCGGGCGGCCGCAGTATCTCGAAGGCTTTCACATCAGCTTCGACCACTGGTACTCGACGCACTCGCCGGAAAATTTCCAGCTGTCGGCCGACATCTACCGCCGGCTGCAGGCCGCCGGGCTGATCTACGTCAAGCCGGTCGAGCAGTTCTTCGACCCGGTGAAGCAGATGTTCCTGCCGGACCGCTACATCAAGGGCGAGTGCCCGGTGTGCCACACCAAGGATCAGTACGGCGACTCGTGCGAGAACTGCAGCTCGGTGTACGCGCCGACGGACCTGATCGACCCGTACTCGACGCTCTCCGGCGTGGCGCCGGTGCGCAAGAGCTCCGACCATTACTTCTTCCGGCTCTCCGATCCGAAGTGCGTCGAGTTCCTGCGCAGCTGGCTGGATGCGCCGGGGCGGCTGCAGCCGTCGGTGGCGAACAAGGCGCGCGAATGGATCAGCGGCAGCGGCGATCAGGAGCTCGGCGACTGGGACATCTCGCGCGACGCACCCTACTTCGGCATCCCGATCCCGGACGCGCCCGGCAAATTCTTCTACGTGTGGCTGGACGCGCCGATCGGCTATCTCGCCTCGCTCAAGAACTACTTCGACAGCGGCAAGGCGCGTGCCAAGGGCGAGCTGCGCAGCTTCGACGAGTTCCTGGCCGCGCCGGACACCGAGCAGATCCACATCATCGGCAAGGACATCATCTACTTTCACACGCTGTTCTGGCCGGCGATGCTGAAGTTCGCCGGCCGCAAGGTGCCCGATCACGTCTACGTGCACGGCTTCATCATGCTCGGCGGCGCCAAGATGTCGAAGTCGCGCGGCACCGGCTTGAGCCCGCTGCGCTACCTCGAGCTCGGCATGAATCCGGAATGGCTGCGCTATTACATCGCGGCCAAGCTGAACGCGAACGTCGAGGACCTGGAATTCAACCCCGACGATTTCGTGGCGCGCGTCAACAGCGACCTGGTCGGCAAGTACGTGAACATCGCGAGCCGCACGGCGGGCTTCATCGCCAAGCGCTTCGGCGGGCAGCTGGGCAGCGGACCGTTCACGACCCGGATGCTCGATGACCTGCGCGCGGCGGCGCAGACGATCGCCACGCATTACGAGCAGCGGGAATTCGGCAAGGCCCTGCGCGAGATCATGGAAGCAGCGGACGTGGCGAATGCCTACATCGCGCAGCACGCTCCCTGGGAGCTCGCGAAAGATCCGAAGAACGATGCGCAGTTGCAAGAGGTGTGCACGGTCAGCCTGAATGTCTTCCGGCTGCTGACGATCTATCTGAAGCCGGTGCTGCCGAAGGTCGCTGAGTCGGTCGAACGGTTCCTGCGCATTCCCCCGCTGCAATGGAACGACGCGCAGCGCTTGCTGGAGAATCATGTCATCGGTTCGTACGAGCACCTGATGACGCGCGCCGAGCCGAAGCAGCTCGATGCGCTGCTCGGCCTCGATGAGCCGGCAGCGAAGCCGGAGACGAAGGCGATGGCGCCGGCCGCTGCCACGCAAGGCAATGGCGAAGTGACCGTCGAGGACTTCGCGAAGCTCGACCTGCGCATCGCGAAGATCGTCGCTGCGCAAGCCGTGGATGGCGCCGACAAGCTGTTGAAGCTGACGCTCGACCTCGGCGATGGCCAGCGCACGGTATTCGCCGGCATCCGCTCGGCGTACTCGCCGGAGCAACTGCCCGGCCGCATGACGCTGGTGCTGGCTAATCTCAAGCCGCGCAAGATGCGCTTCGGCGTCTCCGAAGGGATGGTGCTCGCGGCGGGCCCAGTCGGGAAGGACACTGGCGGGAAGGACATCTTCCTGCTGTCCCCGGACGCGGGTGCGACGCCGGGGATGAAAGTGAAGTAGCAAGCCATGGTTGCTCTGCTCATGGTCCTGTTGAGCAGCGTGCTGGTCACGACAGTGGTGCTTGCGCACATGCCGCAGTGGCGTCCGTTCGTAGCGCCGACCGATATCTTCGGCGGCGCGCGCATCATTGCGATCGTTTGCCTGGTCGCCGTTCCGGTCGTGGCTCTACTCGGCTGGCTGCTCGCCCGGTTCGTGCTCGCGCCGTGGCATCTGGAATATCTGCGCACGCCGGCGCTGGTCGCGATCGTGCTGATCGTCGTCCCGCTTCTCGACGTCGCTCTGCGGCATCGTCATGCAATCCTGCCGCAGCAGCCCGGCTTCGCACTGGTGATGAGCACCAATACTGCGCTGCTGGGAATCGCGCTCATCACCGACCTGCGCGGTGCGACGTTCGGCGTCGCCATACTGGTCGCGGTCGGTGGCGCCGTAGCGCTCGCTTTGCTGCTGCTCGCTTTTGCAGCGCTCTATGAAAGGCTGCAGCACGCCGACGTTCCGGTCGTCTTTCGCGAGGCGCCGCTCGCGCTCGTGACCGCCGGAATCATGGCGCTTGCGTTCATGGGCTTCAGCGGATTGATCCAGGAGTAGCCGTGCTACCTGCGTTGCTGACCATGGTTGCATTGGCTGCCGCAGCCGGGGCTGCCGCCGCGCTCGCGACGCGGCGCTCCAACGAGGACAAGGAGCGGCTGATCGACGAGATCGATGCGCTGCTGCCGCAGACTCAGTGCGGCCGCTGCACATTTTCCGGTTGCCGTCCGTACGCCGCCGCGCTCGCGAATGGCGAGGCGAACATCGATCAGTGCCCGCCCGGCGGCAATGCGACGGCGACCGCTCTGGCGAAAATGCTCGGTCATGAACCGCGCCCGGTCGATCCTCGCTACGGCAGCGTGCCCGCTCGTCCGCTGGTCGCATGGATCGACGAGTCGGCGTGCATCGGCTGCGTCAAATGCATTCAAGCCTGCCCGGTCGATGCCATCGTCGGCGCGTCGCGCTTCATGCACACCGTCATCGCCGCGCAGTGCACCGGCTGCGAGCTGTGCATCCCGCCCTGCCCCGTCGACTGCATCGTGATGCGGCCGGCGCCGGCCTGACCATGGCTAAGCCCGGAGTGCGCGGCGGTCTGCGGCTCGATGCTCACAAAGAGCGATCGACCGCGCAGGCGCTGCGCGCCGCAAGTCCGGCCAAGACACTCGTCCTGCCGCTCGATCAGCACGCGGGCGCGCCTGCAGTGCCGCTGATCAAGCCGGGCGAGCGGGTCCTGTGCGGGCAGCCCATCGCCGAGCCCGGTGGCACTGTCAGCGCGTGGCTGCATTCGCCGGCCTCGGGAACAATTGCAGCGATCGAGCCGCGGCCGGCACCGCATCGGCTCGGAGCTCCGTCGCTGAGCATCGTCGTCGCGAACGACGGCCGCGATGAGCGGCACGCGGAATCTGCGCGAGCTGCGTTCGATCAACTGTCGCCCGAGCAGCTGCGCGAGCTGATTGCCCGCGGCGGAATCGTCGGGCTCGGCGGAGCTGTCTTCCCGACCGCCGCGAAACTGAACAGCGCGCTCCGGGTGCAGGACTTGCGGCTCTTGATCAATGGCGCCGAGTGCGAGCCGTACATCAGCTGCGACGACATCCTGATGCGCGAACGAGCGCGTGACATCGTGTTCGGCGCGCGGGTTCTGCTTCACGCGCTGACGGCGCAATCGTGCGTGGTCGCAATCGAAGACGACACGCCGCAAGCAGCCGCAGCGCTCGAGGCCGCAATCGCCGACGCGCATGACGGGCGCATTCAACTGCGACGCGTGGCAAGCATCTATCCGGCCGGTGGCGAGCGGCAGCTGATCACCGCGATCTTCGACGTCGAAGTGCCATCCGGCGCACTGCCTGCCGACGTGAACACCGTGTGTCTGAATGTCGGGACGGCAGCAGCCGTCGCGCACTGGATCCGTGACGCGCAGCCGCTCACGAGCCGCATCGTGACCGTCACCGGCGACGGCGTGCTCGAGCAACGCAATCTCGACGTGCCGCTCGGCACGCCGCTGGCCGCGCTGATCTACGATTGTGGCGGCTACACGAGCCGGATGTCGCGACTCATCATGGGCGGCTCGATGATGGGCCAATCGCTGCCGCACGATGACATGCCGGTGATCAAGGCCACGAATTGCATCATCGCCGCGTCTGCGCTGGACCTCCAGCCGCGTGCCGCGGAGATGCCGTGCATTCGCTGCGGCAACTGCTCCGAGGTCTGCCCTGCGGTGCTGCTGCCGCAACAGCTGCACTGGTACGCAGCGGCGCGCGATCTCGACGCGCTCGAAATGTATGGACTGGCGGACTGCATCGAATGCGGCTGTTGCGACTATGTCTGCCCGAGCCAGATTCCGCTTGCCGAGTGCTTTCGTGATATGAAGCCCGCGTTGAACGAGCGGCTCGCTGCGCGCAGCAGCGCCGATGCGGCACGCGCGCGTTTCGAAGCGCGCACGGCGCGGCTCGAGCGCATCGAGAGCGAGCAGCTCGCGGCCCTCGCGAAAAAACGTCAAGAGCTTACGAAGAAGTCGTCGTGACTGCACCGCTGCCATTCGCCACCGCGCCGGCTCCGCACGTCGTCGCCCCGAGCAGCGTCGGGCGCGTCATGCGGCAAGTGCTGTATGCGCTGGTTCCGACAGTCGCCCTGCACGTCGTGTTCTTCGGCCCGGGATTGTTGATCCAGATCGTGCTCGGAGTCGTTACCGCGCTCGCTGCCGAAGCTGCCGCGCTGCGCCTGCGCGGCAAGCCGCTGCCGCCGTTTCTGCTCGACGGCAGCGCAATCATCACGGCCGTGCTGCTAGCGCTGTGCCTGCCGCCGCTCGCGCCGTGGTGGCTGGTCGTCAGCGGCGTCGCATTCGCGATCCTGCTGGCCAAACATCTGTTCGGCGGACTCGGCGCGAATCCGTTCAATCCGGCAATGGTCGGCTACGCCGTGCTGCTCGTTTCATTTCCGGCGCGGCTGCTGCAGTGGCTGCCGCCGAACGTCGCCGGCTTCGAGCCGGCAGCGTTGTCGTTCGGGGAAACGTTGACGACGATCTTCACCGGCATGCCGCCCGCGCGCTTCACCTGGGATGCCATTACCTCGCCGACGCCGCTCGACGCTCTGCGCACCGATCTCGCGCTCGGCATGACGATGGGCGAAGCGCACGCCAATGCCCTGTTCAGCGCATTCGGCGGCAGGGGCTGGGAATGGATCAATCTCGCAACGCTGGCGGGCGGCGGCTGGCTGCTCGCGTTGCGGATCATTCGCTGGCAGATCCCGGTGGCGATGCTCACCGCGCTGTTCGTGTGCGCCTCGATCATGTCGGCAGCCGACCCGGGCGAGTACGCGGGACCGCTGTTCCATCTGACGTCCGGCGCGAGCCTGCTCGGTGCATTTTTCATCGCGACCGATCCGGTCTCGGCGGCGACGAGCGGCCGCGGCAAGCTGATCTACGGCGCGGGCATCGGCGTGCTCACGTACGTCATCCGCACCTGGGGCGGCTATCCCGATGGCGTCGCGTTCGCGGTGCTCATCATGAACCTGGCCGTGCCACTCATCGATCGCTATACGATTCCGCGCATCTATGGGCATGCCCGTTAGACCCGCGCTGACTCTGGCGATCATTGCGGCCGTGCTCACGGCATTGGTGGTCCTGGTCGCAAGCTTCACGCGGGATCGCATCGCCAGCAACGAGCAGGCGTGGATCAGGCAGCGTCTCGATGCGCTCGTGCCGCCCGCAACACACGACAACGATCTGCTGGCCGACTCGATTGCGGTCACCGCACCGGATCTGCTTGGCTCATCGCAACCCACAAAGATTTACCGCGCGCGCCGCGCCGGTGCGCCGGTAGCTGCAGTGCTGCGGCCGATTGCGCCGGACGGCTATCGCGGACCGATCGAGCTGCTCGTGGCGATCGGCCAGGACGGTCGCCTGATCGGCGTGCAGGTGATCCGCCACCAGGAAACACCGGGGCTCGGCGATGCGTTCGAATCGCGCGACGTGCACTGGCTCGATCGTTTTCGCGGGCGCTCGCTGACAGATCCGCCGACGCAGCGCTGGACCGTGCGGCGCGACGGCGGCGACTTCGATGCTTTCACCGGCGCGACGATCACGCCGCGCGCAATCGTGAAGGCGGTGCGCAACTCGCTCGAGTACTATCAGCGCAACTCTCAACGGATCTTCGATCAACCCACGCAATGAGCGCCGGCAGCTCATCCAGGTTCGGCAGCACGGCGCGGCTCATCGCCGTCTGCCCGTTGCTCGCGATGAGCGATACCGTCGCCGATGCTCTCGGCATCGGCGTCGTCGTGCTGATCGTCGTACCACTCGCAACCGCGGTGCTCGCCCTCCTGCGATCGCGCCTGACGAGCGAGACGGCGCTCCCCGCGAGCATGCTGACAATCGCCGCGCTCGTAGCCTGCGTCGAGCTGCTGTTGAGCGCGTGGTTCAGCGAGCTGAGAACTGCGCTCACGCTGTTCGTGCCGCTGATCGTCTCGAACCTGATCGCAGTTCAGCATCTGCAAGCGCGGCACGAGAGTCTCGGCAAAGCACTCGCCGGCAGCCTGCAGATCGCGGCCGGCATCGCAGTCACGCTGCTGCCGCTCGGCATCGCTCGCGAGCTCGTCGGCAGAGGCTCGCTGCTGCACGACGCTGGCAATCTGCTCGGAGCCCATTGGGCGGAATTGAGCGTGTTCCGCGTGGACATGGGATTCCTGCTCGCGATGCTGCCGCCCGGTGCGTTCATCTCGTTCGGACTGCTGCTCGCCGCTCGCAATTGGATCATTCAGCGCCGCTCATGAACAAGAAGAAGGTCGCCGTGATTTTCGCGCGGCTGAAGTCGCGCAATCCGCAGCCGACCACCGAGCTGGAGTACAGCACGCCGTTCGAGCTGCTCGTCGCCGTGATTCTCTCGGCTCAAGCGACCGACAAGAGCGTCAATCTCGCGACGCGCACGTTGTTCAAGCACGCGAATACGGCGCAGGCGATTGCGCAACTCGGCGTCGAAGGCCTGTCGGACTACATCCGTACGATCGGCCTGTTCAACTCGAAGGCGAAGAACGTCATCGCGATGTGCCGCATCCTGCTCGAACAACACGGCGGCGCCGTCCCGCAGACGCGTGAGGCGCTCGAAGCGCTGCCCGGCGTCGGCCGCAAGACCGCGAACGTGATTCTGAACACGGCATTCGGGCAGCCGACGATCGCAGTCGACACGCACATCTTCCGCGTCGCGAATCGCACCGGGCTGGCGCCCGGCGAGACGGTGCGCGACGTGGAGGACCATCTCCTGAAAGTCGTACCGCCCGAGTACCTGCACGACGCGCATCACTGGCTGATCCTGCACGGCCGCTACACCTGCGTGGCGCGCAAGCCGAAGTGTCCCGAGTGTCCGATCCTGGAGCTGTGCGAGTTCCGGGAAAAAACCCGCTCGGAAAAGCCGGCCGCCGCGAAGCAGACGCGGCGGAAGCGATAGAATCGCGCCATGCCTTTTTTCGACAACCAGTCGCGCGACGAGCTGCGCCGCGTGTACGTCGAGGCCTGGCGCAAGCGCCGTGCGGGCCTGCCCGTGGAGCCGCTGGAAGCGCAGGTCGCAGACGTCATCGCGCTGCATCCGGAATACCACGCGGCGCTCGAGCGCGGCGCAGATGCGCTCGAGCGCGACTACACGCCGGAAGGCGGCCAATCGAACCCGTTCCTGCACATGGGCTTGCATCTCGCGGTGCGAGATCAGCTCGCGACCGACCGACCGGCCGGCATTCGCCAGGCCTTCCAGAACCTCGCGACGCGGCTGCGCTCCGAGCACGACGCCGAGCATCGCGTCATCGAATGCCTGGCCGAAGCGATGTGGGAAGCGCAGCGGACCGGCCGGCCCCCGGACGAGCAGGCGTATCTGGAGGCCGTTCTGCGCACCGACCGCTGAGCGCTTCTCTGCTATATTTTCGCCCCCACCGCCAACTGCGCACCCCATGACTACGATCCGGCAGGACGACGTGATCCAGAGCGTCGCCGACGCGCTTCAATACATTTCGTACTACCACTCGCCCGATTTCATCCAGGCCATGGCCGCTGCTTACGAGCGCGAAGCGAGCCCGGCGGCGAAGGACGCAATCAAGCAGATACTCGTCAACTCGCGCATGTGCGCGCAGGGTCATCGACCGATCTGCCAGGACACGGGCATCGTCACCGTGTTCGCGCGCGTCGGCATGAACGTACGCTGGGACGCGAGCGTGAGCCTCGCGGAGATGATCAACGAAGGCGTGCGCCGCGCGTACAACCATCCCGACAACAAGCTGCGCGCTTCGATCGTCGCCGACCCGGCGTTCGATCGGAAGAACACGCGCGACAACACACCGGCAGTGATTCACATGGAAATCGTGCCCGGCGACGAAGTCGAGATCGCCGTGGCCGCCAAGGGCGGCGGCTCGGAGAACAAGGCGGTCATGACGATGCTCAATCCGTCGGATTCGATCGTCGACTGGATCCTGGAAACCGTGCCAGAGATGGGCGCGGGCTGGTGTCCGCCCGGCATGCTCGGCATCGGCATCGGCGGTACTGCCGAGAAGGCGATGGTGCTGGCGAAGCAGTCGCTGTTCGAGCCCGTCGACATTCACGAGGTGCGCGCGCGCGGCGCACAGAACCGCATCGAAGCACTGCGCCTGGAAATCCTCGACAAGGTGAACGCGCTGGGCATCGGCGCGCAGGGACTCGGCGGGTTGACGACCGTGCTGGACGTGAAGATCAAGGACTATCCGACGCACGCCGCATCGCTCCCGGTCGCAATCATTCCGAACTGTGCGGCCACGCGGCACGCGCATTTCGTGCTCGACGGCTCCGGGCCGGCGCAGCTCGATCCGCCGGACCTGGATCTCTGGCCGAAGCTCAGCTACGAAGCCGCGCCCGACTCGCGCCGCGTGAATCTGGACGCGCTGACGCGGGAGGACGTTGCGACGTGGCGTCCGGGCGAGCGCCTGCTGTTGTCAGGCAAGATGCTCACGGGCCGCGACGCTGCCCACAAGCGGCTCGCGCAGCTGATCGAATCGGGCCAGCCGCTGCCCGGCGGCCTCGATTTCAAGAATCGCGTCATCTACTACGTAGGACCGGTCGATCCAATGCCCGGGGAAGCGGTCGGACCGGCGGGACCGACGACCGCGACGCGCATGGACAAGTTCACCGAGATGATGCTCGGGCGCACCGGCTTGATCGCGATGGTCGGCAAAGCCGAGCGCGGGCCCGAGGCCATCGCTGCCATCCGCAAGCACAAGGCCGCATACCTCATGGCCGTCGGCGGCGCGGCCTACCTGGTTTCCAAGGCAATCCGCGCGAGCCGCGTCGTCGCCTTCGGCGATCTCGGCATGGAGGCGATCTACGAGTTCGAGGTGAAGGACATGCCGGTGACCGTGGCAGTCGATGCGCGCGGCGAGTCGGTGCACGAGACCGGTCCAGCGCAATGGCGCGGCCGCATCAAGGGCATCCCGGTCAAGACGGCCGTCCAGTGACGCTCGACTACGCGATCTTGCTGCCGCCGACGGTGCTGGTCTTTCTTACCGGCTTCGTCTGGCTGCGAATGGGATCGGATCGTCTGCGCGAGCTGCGTGCACGGCGCATTCATCCGCAAAAGGTCGCGACGTCGAAGCAGATGAGCGAGACGCTGCAGAACGTCCAGTCCGCCGATCACTTCCGCAACCTGTTCGAAGTGCCGGTGCTGTTCTACGCGCTGTGCGGCTTCCTCGCGATCACGAAGCTGACGACGCTGCTTCTGCTGGCATGCGCCTGGGGCTACGTCGTGCTGCGCGCGGCGCACGCGTACGTGCATTTGACCCACAACACAGTCGTGCGGCGCTTTCAGACGTTCGTCGCGAGCACGCTCGTGCTGTACGTGATGTGGGGCATCTTTGCCGTCAGACTGGTGATGTCGTAAGAGTCGGGCTGAAGCCCGACCCACAGGTCATCAATCCGTCGGCAGTTTGTATTCCGAGAACTGCTGGCGCAGTTGCAGCTTGCTGAGCTTGCCGGTTGCAGTGAGCGGCAACTTGTCGACGAACACGACGTCGTCCGGAATCCACCACTTCGCGATCTTGCCGAGATAGAACGCGAGCAGCTCCTCGCGCGTCGCGGACGCGCCCGCCTTCAGCACCACGACGAGCAGCGGCCGCTCCTGCCACTTCGGGTGCGGAATCGCGATCGCGGCAGCCTGCGCCACAGCCGGATGCGCCACGGCGAGATTCTCGAGCTCGATCGAGCTGATCCACTCACCGCCGGACTTGATGACGTCCTTGGTTCGATCGGTGATCTGCATGTAGCCGAGCGGGCAGATCGTGGCGACGTCGCCGGTGTTGAACCAGCCATCGGCTTCGAACGCAGCATCGTTGTCGCGCCGGTAGTAGCTCGAAGCGATCCACGGGCCGCGAACCTTGAGCGCACCGAATGCCTTACCGTCGCGCGGCAGCTCCTTGCCCTCGTCGTCCGTGATCTTCAGCTCCACGCCGAACACTGTGCGGCCCTGCTTGCAGCGCAACGCGTCGCGCTCGGCGGCCGGCAACTGCGCGGCTTCCGGCGACAGACAACGGATCGTGCCGATCGGGCTCATCTCCGTCATGCCCCACGCGTGCACGACTTCGACGCCGCGCTCGCGCAGCTGATTCATCAACGTAAGCGGCACGGCGGAGCCGCCGGAGAGCACGCGCTGCAAGCTGTCGATGTTCTTGCCGGTCTTCTCGAGGTACGCGATCAGGCCCTGCCAGACGGTCGGCACGCCGGCCGCGAACGTCACTTGCTCCGCTTCGATCAGCCCCTGCAGCGTTTCCGGATCGCCCATCTTCGGCCCCGGAAACACCAGCTTCGCGCCGACTATCGCGCAGCCATACGGCAGCGCCCAGGCGTTGACGTGGAACATCGGCACGACCGGCATGACGACGTCCGCTCCGGCGAGGCCCATCGCATCCGGCAGCGCGGCCGCGTAGGTGTGCAGCAACGTCGAACGGTGGCTGTAGAGCACGCCTTTCGGATCGCCTGTCGTTCCCGAGGTGTAGCAGAGCGAGCTGGCGGTGCGCTCGTCGAACTCGGGCCACTCGAACCGCTCCGATTCCGGCGCAATCAGCGACTCATAGCTGCGCGCGTGACGCAGCGACGTCGCCGGCATGTGCGCGTCGTCGGTGAGGATCACGTAGCCCTCGAGTTTCGGCAGACGCGCTTGCAGCTTCTCGATCAACGGCACGAATGCCGGGTCGAGGAACAGCCAGCGATCCTCGGCATGATTGACGATGTAGGCGATCTGGTCTTCGAACAGCCGCGGATTGATGGTGTGGCAGACGAAGCCCGAACAGGACACGCCGTAGTAGATCTCGAAGTGCCGGAAGTCGTTCCAGGCCAGCGTCGCGACGCGGTCGCCCTGCTGCAGGCCGAGGCGCTGCAAAGCGTTGGCGAGCTTGCGGGTGCGCGCGAAAGCCTCGCGGAAGGTGTAGCGGTGACGGGGATGGTCCGCGGTGATCGAGACGATCTCGCGGTTGGGATGCTGTAAGTCTGCGTGCCGCAGGATCGCGCTGATCAGCAGCGGCCGATCCATCATCTGTCCGAACATGGAGTCCCCCCGGGCCAACCCCGGCTAGGCTACCGCGTGCTGACGGGCGTGGCGAGCGAGGCGGCGTTCGGGATGGCCGGCTGGCTTTCCCCGGCTATCACGGCATGGCCTTCAGCCGCTTCGCCGGCCGTGTCCGCAGACTGCGGGGCGTCGCCGAAGCCGTACTGCACGACAATGCGCGCGATGTGCGGGTGCTCGCTGCTCCACTGCGTGAAGTTGACGCACACGGCCTTGAGCTCGTTGGCCTGCGCGTACTCGAACGACTTGCCCGTGAAGCGCGCGCCGCCGAGGTCCTGCTCCAGGGTCGCCTTGTGGGACTCCCAGGGCTGCTGGACGGCATCGGGCTGCGCGAATAGCTCGATCCGCTCGATGCGGGCGTACGCCGGCACGGTGCCGCACAGAGCGATGCGCTGTGCATCGGCCTCGGCGCACGCCGTCGCGGTATCCGTCCGGCGGCAGGCCGGCACGTAGGCAATCGACTCGACCGTATCCTCGACACCGTCCCCGTCCATCGCGACCGGCATCACCATGCCTGCGGGCTGCGAGGTCGGCAGGTCGGTGCCGTGCACTTGGTCGCGACCCTGCGCGATCAGCGCCCGCATATCCTTCAGCTCATCGCGCATGGCGCGCAGGTCTTCGGCGTTACGCTGCTTGAGGAATTCCGAGTAGAGGAAGCCGCCCGCAGCGGACGCGACCATGAGCGCAAGGATGGAAAGGAGGGAGCGTGCCGTCGTGCCCTTCTTGGGCCGCGAGTCGACCTTGCGCGAGCGCCAGGCCATGAACAGCTGGAACAACGCCCCCGACACGGTCGCCACTGCGCCGATCATCGCCGCCAGGATCGTCTCGGAAAGTCCCATGCAGTCCCTCTAGCTGTCCGTTATGTCTGCTGCCAGCCGCCGGACTGTACTGGGTCACACTTCCTTCTCTCCCGTACGCAGTTGGCAGTTCCTGCCGACGGCGCGTTATGTCGAACGTGGTCGCGCTCAACTCCGTCCGGCTCGTGCCGTTACAAAAGCCAATTGCCGTTCTCCGGACGACGCTGCGTCGCGCCCTGAACGGACCTGAAGTCGATCGGAGTGAGCAATGTCGGGCAGCGCCAGCCAGAACAGTCGGGTGATCCTCGCCGTGGACGATTCCGCCTCGATGCGGCAGATGGTGCGCTTCACTCTCGAAAGCGCCGGCTATCGCGTTGTGCAGGCTGTCGACGGCATCGAGGCGCTCGACTACGCCAAGAACAGCGCTGTCGACCTGGTGCTGACCGACGTCAACATGCCGCGCATGGACGGCATCACTCTGGTGCGCGAGTTGCGCGGGCTGAGCACCTACAAATTCACACCGATGCTGGTGCTGACCACCGAATCCGGTCAGGACACCAAGCAGCGCGGCAAGCAGGCCGGCGCCACCGGCTGGATCGTCAAGCCGTTCAGTCCCGAGCAGTTGCTGTCGACGATCGCACGGGTGCTGTGAGAGCTCGTCCCATGGACTTCTCGCAGCTGGTTCCGAACCCGAGCGAATCGACCGACGACACGGTCATGATTCGGGCGTCGACCTGGACGCCGGAACAGCAGATCGCGCGCCTGCTGTCGCTGTGCGAAGCCCAGATGGAATCGGCGCTGTCGGAATCCGACGTCGCCGTGCAGGAGCTGGTCAAGTCTTTCGCCGGATTGATCGAGGCCGGTCAGGCGCTCGGCTCGATGAGCGAGAAAGCGCCGGAGGCCGGCGCGACCGACATGGCGGCGCAGTTGGACGCGCTCAAGAAACAGACCGCCGCAGCCATCGTCGCCTTCCAGTTTTACGACAAGCTGACGCAGCGCCTCGGTCACGTGCGCTACAGCCTCTCCGCGCTCGCGATGTTCGTCTGCGATGGCGCCAAGACGGGCGAGCGCGACCAGTGGCGGCGCATGTTCGCGACCTTGCGCCGGCTGTATCGCACGGAGGAAGAGCGCCAGCTCTTCCGGATGATGGTCGAAGGTGCGAGCGCCGAAGAGGCGCGCGAGCACATCCAGCAGTCGACGCTCACGTTACGAGCGGCGCCGACCGGCGAGATCGAGATCTTCTGAAACTGCGACGCGCTGCAATGTCGTGATGTGACAGAAGATCGTAGTCTGCAACGCGTCGCCGTAGGGAACTGGACTAGCCGCTTGCTGGGCTGAGACCTGCGTCGCGATACATCCCATACACGACTTCGCCCCGCGATCAGTGTGACCTGTAACACGGTCCCAAATCGCGCAAGGGCTATCGTGCATCGCAGGTACGAAGATTTTTTCGCGCGCTGGCCAAACCGGGCAAGGCGGCGCGTGCAGGCAGCCGGGAGGGGTTTATGGTAATCGACGCAAGGACGATAGTGGGTGCAGCAGGAGCTTTCGCTGTGGCTGGTTTGGCGCTGTGGCTGCTTTCGCCACCGGCGGAACAGCCGGGCAGGCACGGCAGCGTCGAAGTGACGCAGGTTCAGGAGAAGTCCTGGACGGTCGAGGTGAAAGACCTCGGCGCCGCGGATACGAAAGACACGGCACGGACGGCGGCCAACCGCTAACGGTTTGGTCGCTTCTGGCATCATGGCTGGATGAGCGTTATCTACCTCATCCGGCACGGCCAGGCTTCTTTCGGCACCGATAACTACGATCAACTGTCCGCGGTCGGGCGCGAGCAGAGCGCAATTCTCGGCGGCTATTTCGCTGCTCTTGGCGAACCGATCCACCGCATCTACACCGGCACACTCGAACGGCAGCGCGAAACTGCGCAGCTCGTTGCTGCCGCGCTTGCACCGAATCCCCCGCCGCTGACCGTCGAATCTGCATTCGACGAGTACGACAGCGAATCGATCCTGCGCGCCTTCGCCGCGTCGCTGACCCCGGCGCAGCTGCAGGAAGCCGGTTGGCCCGCCTTGCACGCCGACCGCAGGCGTTTCCAGTTCTTCCTCGAGCGAGCAGCGCGCGCCTGGGTCGAGGCGCAGATCGTGGCCGAACACATGCTGCCCTGGCGCAGCTTCCATGGGCGAATCATCGCCGCGATCGAGCAGATCATGCGTACGGAAGGCCGCGGCAAGACGCTGCTCGTGAGCACATCCGGCGGCGTGATCGGCACGATCGTCGCGCACGTGCTCGGCCTCGCGAATCACATCGGCATCGAGCTGAACTGGGCCGTGCACAACGCGTCGATCACGCGGCTGATCTACAACGCCGACAAGATGTCGCTGTCGATGTTCAACGGCCTGCCGCATCTCGACCAGGAAGGCCGGCGGCAACTCATCACGTATCGCTGAGTTTTACCAACCCAGAGCTCGCTTGCGCTGCTCCACTGCGCTCGGCTCTTCGAGCGAGGCACCGAGCTGGTGCAGGATGCCGTTGTCGAGTCCGTAGATGAGGCTGTGAATGGCCACTGGCTGTCCGCGGGCCCACGCGTCCTGCAGCAGCGTCGTCTCGGCGACGTTGATCGCCTGCGACAGCACGTTGAGCTCGCACAACCGCATCATGCGCGCGTGCGGATCCTGCAGCCGACCGAGCTCGTCGCGATTGCGGTTGCGCACGTCCTGCACGTGGCGCAGCCAGTTGTCGATCAGGCCGAGCTTGTCGTCGCGCATCGCCGCCGCGACGCCGCCGCAGCCGTAGTGGCCGCACACGATGATGTGTCGGATCTTGAGCACGTCGACCGCGAACTGGATGACCGACAGGCAGTTCAGGTCGCTGTGCACGACCACGTTCGCGACGTTGCGATGGACGAAGATTTCGCCCGGCAGCAACCCGAGAATCTGGTTGGCGGGCACGCGGCTGTCGGAGCAGCCGATCCACAGATAACGCGGCGCCTGCTGACCCGCCAGGCGCGCAAAGAAGTCCGGATCCGAGCGCGTCATCAGCTCGGCCCATGACCGGTTGCGATCGAGCAAAGTTTCCAGTGTGGGGTCGTCGGGGGCCATTGGGGCGCGATTGTAGCTGCACCGCGGGCCGGCACGTACTTTCCCGCACCAGCGCTCGGTTTGCGGCGAGAACCGCCCCCGGCGTGCCCGAGCACTCACGCGCTGCGAAATTCGCAACTTCAAACAATCGCATGGAGGTCCGTCATGCTTCGCAGAACGCTCCTGCCCATCC
>DATNFA010000177.1:0-17332 GCA_035606615.1 Steroidobacteraceae bacterium | reverse complement strand
CGAATTCAGCCCGGCGGCGACGCTGAGCTACATCGGCGGCTACCGCTACTTCGAGCAGGAGCCGGACAGCACGGGATCGCTCCCGGTCGTCTATGCCAACCTGATCGAGCAGAACGAACAGACGACGCAGAGCCACGAGTTGCGGCTCGCGGGCGATGTGAACGGCATGCACTATCAGGTCGGTGGGTTCCTGTTCAAGCAGTCGATCGATTCGCTCACCGGCTTCTATCTGGGCGACGTCACCCCCGGCACGACGGAGTTCGGTCTGTTCATCAACTACAACCTGCGCGACTCCGACAACGAGAGCAAGTCCGCGTTCGGCCAGATCGAAGTGCCGATCGGCGACCAGTTCACGGCGGTCGGCGGCGTGCGCTACACCAGCAACGACAACGAGGGCTTCTGGCGCGATCGTGCGGCCTTTCTCGTGGGTCCGGTGACGCGCCCGCGGGACACGCCGGGCATCTTCGGGCCGCCCGAGCTGCTGAGCAGCTCGGAGGAAAAGACCACTTGGCTCGCTGGGCTCAACTACAAGCTCAATGACGACACGCTGCTCTACGGCAAGGTCTCGACCGGCTTCAAGGGCGGTGGCTTCGACTCCGTGGGTACGTTCGGTCCGGAGGAAAACACGGCCTATGAGATCGGCTTGAAGAACGCCTTCGACGGCGGGCGAGGCATCTTCAACGCCGCGGTGTACTACTACGATTACACCGGTCTGCAGGTGGATGTGCTGCTCAGCTCGGCGGAGGGCGGCCGCACGTTCAACGCCGGCGCGGCGACGATCTACGGCGCCGAGCTCGAAGGCGCGTTCGAGCTGACCGAAAACGATCACCTCACGGGGTCGCTCAACTACCTGCACGCCGAGTTGGATGAGCTGTTCGCGCTGTACAACGTGTACTGCGTGCCCGTGGCGCAGGGCGGTGTCGGGCCGTGCGCGGGCAACGAGGCATCGATCGGTGATCTCGACCCCGTTACACCGGGCGTCCAGTCGCCGAACTTCGCGGGCAACACGCCCGGCAATTCGCCTGAGTGGATCGCGACGCTCGGCTACGACCACGTGTTCCGCATGAGCTCGGGCAACACCCTGACGCTGCGCGCGAACACGACGTACAAGAGCGAGTCTTTCACGCAGTTCTACAACTACGAGGACATGAAGCAGGATGCGTACACGCGGTCGGACGCCTCGATCGAGTTCGCGACGCAAGGCGGGCTCCTCATCTCGGCCTATGTCCAGAACATCGAGGACAAGCGCTACCTGACCAATGGCTACTTCCTCGCGGCGGGTCCGGACGACATCTGGAACTTCCAGTTCGGCAGCCCACGGCTGTACGGCCTGCGTTTCAGCAAGGAATGGTAACTGCACGCTGAGTACCCCCTCGCTGGTCCGGTCGCGCGCTCAAAAAGTGGGCGGGCGTGCGATCGGATCGGCGTCTTTGCCATGATGTTCAAGCCAATCATCTTCGCCGCACTGTCCGGGCTGATTGCGTGCGCCGCGACGGCGCAGGAAGTCGCGGACTTCTCGCCGCGCGTGCGTGGGCTTCTCGAGCAGATGACGCTCGAAGAAAAGCTCACGATGGTGCAAGGCTCGCGCGACCCCGCGTACAACGGCGGCGCCGGCTACATCGCAGGAGTTCCACGACTCGACGTGCCACCGTTACGGATGACCGATGGTCCAGCGAGCGTCTGGTTGCGCTACCAGACCACGGCGCTGCCGCAGCCGATTACACTTGCAGCGACGTTCAGCACGGATCTTGCCCGTCGGTATGGTGAGATCCTCGGTCGCGAGTCGCGCGCGACACGTAACGACGTGCTGCTCGCACCGATGGTGAACGTGATGCGTCTGCCGCATTGGGGGCGCAACGCGACGGCCTTCGGCGAGGAGCCGCTCGTCATCGCGCGGCTCGCTGCGGCTGAAGTCGTCGGCCTGCAGTCCACCGGCGTGATGGCGAACGTCAAACACTTCATTGCGAACAATCAGTCGCTGAACCAGGGCGGCGGCATCGGCGGCGCCGACGGCTTCGACTTCGTCATCGACGAGCGCACGCTGCATGAGATCTATCTGCCGGGATTCGAGAGCGCGATGCGCGCGGGCGCTGCGTCGATCATGGCGTCGTACAACAAGACCAATGGATTCTGGAATGCGGAGAACGAAGCGAACTTGACCGGGATCCTGCGCAAGGAGCTCCATTGGCAAGGCTTCGTCGTGTCCGATTGGCACGCAAACCGCAGCACGCCTTCGATCGCTGCGGGTCTCGATGTCGAGATGCCGGGCCAGGGACCGCAGTTCCTCACCGGACGCGAAGGTCCGAAGTGGGGGGCGAAATTGCAGTCGGCGATCGACGCGAAACAAGTCGAGCCGCGCTTGCTCGATCGTGCGGCCGGTCGGGTGCTGACGCAGATGGAACGCTTCGGGTTTCTCGACGGCAAGCGTGTCGCCGGTCCGACAACGATCGATGTAGAGGCGCATGCGCAGTTCGCGCGCAAGCTGGGCGCGCAGGGCGCAATCCTGCTGAAGAACGATGGCAACATCCTGCCGCTCGAAGGCGAGCGACGCGCGAATGTCCTACTGGTCGGCCCGACTGCCGCACAACTCAGCGTCGGCTCAGGCGTCTCGGGATTCGAGTCGCGCTTCGTATCGCCACGCGAAGCCCTCTGTGGGTCAGGTTCCAGCCTCACCTCCTGTTCCTATGCCGTCGGCGACGAGCTCACCGGTGTGCCCATCTCCGGCGAGTTCCAACGCATCGAAACCGATTCCACCGTCCGCGGCACCGACTCGACCATCGATTTCACGGGCGTCAACTCATTGCCAGTCGGCCGCGGCTACAAATGGCGCGGCACCTTGCGTGTGCCGGTCACCGGCAAGTATTCGCTGCAGGTTCACAGCTGGGGCGGAACGGGAATCCTGATCGTCGATGGGCAACCGCGTGCCTGGTCGGCGGCCGTGCGCTTCGGTTGGGGCATTCCGCGCAAGAGCTCGAGCGTTGTGCCGACGCAAGACGGGCTCGACAACGCGCAGTGGCTGACGGATCTCGAAGCAGGCAAGGCCTATCAGATCGAGCTGCAAGGTCAGGCGGAACCGGAGTCGAAGCTGCAGATCCGACTCGCGTGGGTCACGCCGCAAATGCGCGCCGACAACATCAGTGCCGCTGCGAACGCAGCGCAGAGCGCCGGCACGGTCCTCGTCTTCGCCTGGGCGCGCAGCGGCGAGTTTGACGATCCCGACGTGACGCTGCGCCTGCCGAACGAGCAGGACGCGATGATCGGCGCGATCGCCGACGCGAATCCGAACACGATCGTCGTGCTCAACAGCAGCAGCCCACACACCATGCCGTGGCGCGACAAGGTCAAAGCGATTCTCTACATGGGGTTCCCGGGGCAGGAAGGTGGCTGGGCAACTGCCGACGTGCTGCTGGGCAAGGAAAATCCCGGCGGCAGGTTGCCAATGACATTCCCGGTGCGTGCTGCAGACGTCGCCGCGCTCGATCCTGCTCATCCCGAGCGCTATCGCGGCGTCGACAAGCGCGTGACGTACTCAGAAGGCATTTTCCACGGCTATCGCCATTTCGACGAGCATCACATCACGCCACTGCACGCCTTCGGCTACGGACTTTCCTACACGACATTCGCCTATTCGAATCTGCGCAGCCGCACTACCGGTGACGCTCACGAAGTGAGCTTCACGGTGCGCAATACCGGTCAGCGCCGCGGCGCCGACGTGCCGCAGGTCTATTTGGGTCGTCCTGCGCAGCCGCCGGTGCCGATGGCGCCGCAAACGCTCGCTGGCTTCGAGCGTGTCGAGCTGGATCCTGGCGAGTCGCGCACGGTGCGCGTTCGCATCGAGCCGCGGCAGCTGTCGTACTGGTCGAGCGAGGACGATCGCTGGACTGTTGCAGCGGGAAGGCGGCCGATCTATGTCGGCGCATCGTCGCGCGACATCAAACTGACTGGCGGCATCGACGTGAAGAAGTAGGCGGGAGCACGATGCGCAATCGAATCGCAATGAGTGTCGCGGTGGTGTTGAGCGCGTGCACGCCATCTCCACCTGCACCTGTGAGCAACGCTGCCCCACATCATCCCGACCTGTCCGGTTTCTGGGAGCTCGCGGGCGACAGCAAACAAGTCCCGGCAGCGGAGCTGACGCCGCTGGGCAAGGAGGAGACCGCCAAGACGCGTCCGAAGGTCGAAGAGGGTGTGATCGTGACCTTCGCATCGCGCTGGTGCCAGCCTCTCGGCGTGCCGTTCATCATGGGCGACTCCGCGCCGCTCGACATCCTGCAGACGCAGCGCGAGATCGCGATCATCGCCGAGGTGCAATCCTCGGCGCGACACATCTACATCGACGGCCGCGGCCATCCCGACATGGACACGTACGATCCGACTACCAACGGCCACTCCATCGGGCACTGGGAGGGCGAGACACTCGTCGTCGAGACTGTCGGCTTCAACGATCGCGGCAACACCTTCACCCCCGGCGGCGGTGTCCGCACACCGCAGTCGAAGCTGATCGAGCACATCGAGCTCCTCGACGGCGGCAAGCAGCTGCGCTTCACGTTCACCTGGGAAGACCCGGCGATCTTCGCGAAGCCGCATACGTACACCTTCACGTATCACAAGATGGCGCCGGACGCGTACGCGATGGAATATTTCTGCGATGCGTCGGATCTGAACCGCACCAAGACGGCGGAAGAGCCGCCGCAGCGGTGAGGCTCGCGTGACTGCGAACCGACGACAATTTCTGCTGGGCGCTGCGGGGCTGGCGGTCGCTACGTCGCCACGCGCCGCTGACCGTGCGGCGATCGGCGTGCAGTTCTTTACTTTCAATCGTGTGGCGGGTGAGGGCTGGGAGCCGTTCTCCGCAGCGATGCAGACCGCGCGCCAGATCGGTTACGACGGCATTCAGTTCGCGGGCTTGATGGGCCACGCGCCTGACAAGATCCGCAAGCGCGCGGAGGAACTGGGTCTGAAGCTGCGCTCGATGCACATCGGTAACGATCAAGTGCGCGCCTTCCGTGCGGCCGATGGACCGTTTACAGATGCGCAAGACGCCGTCTATACGCCACAAGGCATCGTGCAGCTGACGCGAGTCAATGCACCGCTCGCGCGCGACCTCGGTTGCGAGTGGGCGATGCTCGCCGCATCCGGACCCGCGAACATGCAATCGCTCGACAGCTTGCGCCGCATGTGCGATGCGATGAACAAGGCGAACGACATTGCCCGGGCCGCCGGCGTGAGATTCTCGTATCACACGCACGCGCTGGACTTCAAACCGATCGACGGGCAACGGCCCTTCGATGTGATGGTTGCGAACACCGATCCGGCGATGCGCTACGAGCTCGACGTTGCCTGGGTCGCCGCTGGCGGCGCGGATCCAGTTGCTGTCATCGACAAGCACTGGCAGCGCGTCACCAGTTTCCATCTGAAAGACGTCGACAAGGCAGGCAGGGCTGCGACCTGCGGCGACGGCATTCTCGACTTTGCAGCCATTCGCAAAGCTGCGCAGCGTATCGAGAGTCCCTTGTTCTATGTCGAATGCGAAGGTGCCCCTGCGGGCGATCCGGCTCGCGAGCCCACACGCGCCTTGAAGTACCTGCGCAGCATCGGTTGGTGAGAGAGAGGAGTGAAGTCATGAAGCGGTTTTCCTGGGCCTTGGCGCTGGCAGCTCTCGCCATCACGGCGCCGGTCATGTCGGTGTGGGCGCATCACTCGTTCGCAATGTTCAATCAGACGCAGGTGTGGACCTGGCAGGGCACAGTGCTCGAATACCACTGGCGCCAGCCGCACGTCCATATCATCGTGCAGGTGCCGAAGGGCACGAAGGATGCGCGCACAGTGGGTACGTGGGACTTCGAGACCACCGGCCCGAACATCGCCTCGCGGCAGGGCTGGTCCAAGCTGACGTTCAAGGCGGGCGACAAGATCACCGTGGTCGGTCATCCGATGAAGGACGGCTCGAAAGGCGGCTCGGTGAAATACGCCAAAACGGCCGACGGCAAGGTCCTGTACAACGATGTTGCGCGCGACGTGACTCCGGAGAACACGCCTTCTCCATGACGGCGCCTTAATTTTTGTCGAAGTTGCCCCGCTGCAACGTTGTACTGGTACATCGCACGCGGAGATCGACGCACGTGCTCGAAGCACTGCAGAACACGGCCTTCTCGCAATGGCTGCTGGTTTCGGAATGGGGTTATCCCATCCTGCTGACGCTGCATTCGCTCGGGCTCGCGATGCTGGTCGGCACGATCGTGATCATCGATTTGCGCGTGCTCGGCCTGGCGCGCTCGATTCCACTGTTGCCGATCAAGCGCCTGATGACGATCGTCTGGACCGCGTTTGCGGTGAACGCGACCTCCGGCACCATGCTGTTTGCCGCAGACGCGGTGAAATTCGCACACAGCCCGACGTTCCAGCTGAAGCTGTCGAGCATCGTCATCGGCACCGTGCTTGCGGCGCTGATGAGCAAGTCGGTGCTCGATCACAGCAGCAGCTTCGAGGCTGCTGAAGCCGGTGGCACCGCTCGCACCAGGCTGCAGTCCCCGGCGGTCGCGAAGTCGCTCGCGGCCCTGTCGATCGTCATCTGGATCGCGGCGATCGGCCTCGGCCGTTACATGGCGTACGAATGAAGCGAAGGCCGGCATGAACGTGCACCCCTATCTCGATGCGCTCCATGATTCGTGGCTCGGCCAGATCATGCGCGACGTGCCCTGGCTGTTCCCGACGTGCGAAGGCCTGCACTTCGTCGGCATGTCGCTGCTGCTCGGCACGATCGGCGTCATCGACCTGCGCGTGCTCGGCTTCTTCAAGGGACTGCCGATCGGCCCGCTGCATCGCATGCTGCCGCTGGCATTCCTCGGCTTCGCGATCAACGTCGCGACCGGTGTGGCGTTTGTCTGCTCCGATCCGGACAGCTATTGGATCGTGGGCGCGTTCCGCTTGAAGATGGTGCTGATCCTGCTGGCCGGCGCAAATGCGCTGTGGTTCTGGCTCGCGGTGCTGAACAAGGTGGACGAGTGGGGTCCGGACGCAGATGCCTCGCGGCTCGCCAAAATCATCTCTGCGATCTCCCTACTGTTCTGGGTTGGCGTTGTGACCGCCGGCCGCTTCATCGCGTTCTCCGGCACCGGCACCTTGTGAATCCAGCTCCGCGCCCAGTGCACCCAGCGACCTGTCCCATTCCGGCACACCCGAGAAGCGCGTCGCGATGAAGTCGACGAACAGCTTCACCTTCAACGCGCGGCGGTGCGTCGCCGGATAGATCGCGAGCAGCTCGAGCGGCGGCACGTGATACTCGCCGAGCACCGGGATCAATCTTCCGTTGAGCAGGTCTTCACCGCACACGAGGGTCGGCACGCAAGTCACGCCGCCGCCGCTGAGTGCGAAGTCGCGCAGCATGTGCACGGAGTTCGTGCGCAGCGCCGCCGGCAGAACCAGAGAGACTTCCTCGTTCTTACGCTTGAACGTCCAGCGATCGCGCGTCGGGTACGCCGAGTACAAACCGAGCCGATGATGCAGCAGCTGATTGGGCTCGGTCGGCATGCCGTACTGCTCGATGTAGGCCGGTGATGCGCAGAACACGCGGCGCACACGAAACAGCGAGCGCTCCACCAGGATCTCGGCGTTCGGCCGGAAGATCTGCAGCGCCACGTCATAGCCCTTGTCGATCGGATTCACCGGCACGTCGCTCACCGTGATGTCGAGCTCGATGTGCGGGTATTGCGAGCTGAAGTCCTTCAGCGCCGAACCGAGATGTCCGAGCGCAAAGCCCGGCAGCACTTGCAGACGCAACACGCCGGTGGGCGTGCCTTTCATCAGGCGCATGCGCTCCATCACCGAGTCCATGCGCGAGACGATGTCGGCGCATTCTTCGAAGAAATTGCCGCCGGCCTCGGACAGCGTGACGGCGCGCGTCGAGCGATGGAAGAGCGGCGTCTGCAGGTAATCCTCGAGCTGTTTGACGCGACTCGTGATGACAGAGGCCGTGACGTGCAGCTGCCGCGCCGCTTCGACAAAGCTACGGGTCTCTGCCACGCGCACGAACGCCTGGATGCACTGAAACCTGTCCATCGCTTCCCCCGACTGCAGTATTCGCGTAAGCCAAATAATAGCGCGCGGATTATTCAATAAACTACCAACATTCAAGGGGGTTCACGAGGCCACTTGTGGACGATCAATACCATAGAACTGCAGCGCAGTCCGACCTTGGCTTTACCGACGACGAGTCGGGCGAGGACGCACTGCCACCGCCCATCGATCGCAGGCAGCGCGATCGGCTGATCGAGTTGATCGGCCTGCACCGCGCAGGGCTGCTCAAGTACGTCAGACGCATGCTCGTGTCCGCCGAGGACGCCGAGGACATCGTCCAGGAGAGCTGCATCCGCCTGCTCCGGGTCCGCGACCTGTGGCGCAGCGAGCGTGAGGCGCGCGCGGTGCTGTTCAAGATCGCGACCAACCTGGCGCGCGATGAGATGCGCCGGCGCAAGACGCGTCGTCACGGCCAGCACCAGTCGTACGAGACGCTGGAGCTCGTGGCGGAGCAGGAGCAGGTCGAGGAGGTACTCGACCAGGACATCGCGCGGCAGATCATCTCGCAGACGCTGCTGCGCCTGCCGTCGCGCTATCGCGAGGTCTTCAACCTGCACGTCGATGGGCACCTGAGCTATCGTGCGATCGCGCGCCGGCTCGGAGTCAGCACGAAGACAGTCGAGCGGGATATGAGTGGCGTGCACGAGCTGTGCATGGATCGGTTCGATCTGCGCCGCGCGGCTGCTGCCTGACGTTCGTCAGGCGATCAGGGTGGTGCGCAGAAACTGGCCCACGATCTCAGTGAAGGCGACCGGTTGCTCAATATTGGCCAGGTGCGCAGCCTGGTCGAGCAGCAGTGTTCGCGCCTTCGGCACCCGCTGGGCGATCGCCTCGATGGTTTGAGGCGTGACTGCGGCATCTTGCCTGCCGCCGACAACGAGCACGGGCCTCTCAATCGAGCTCAAACGGTCAAGCAGATCCAGGCCGCGGATTGCTTCGATCGCGGCGGCGTAGCCCTCATAGGTAGTCCGCCGGATCATGTTGGCCACGCGCTCCACGTGCAGCGGCGCATTTTCGCGGAACTGCGGCGTGAACCAGCGCTCGATCGTCGTCGCGACCTGCTCCTGCATCCCGTGAGTAGCCGCATGCTCCTTGCGGCGGCTCCAGGTCTCCTGCATCGCCGCTGGCGTGCGAGCCGACGTATTGCTCAACACGAGCGAGCGCACGCGCTGCGGGTAGTTGAGGGCGAACGCCTGCCCGATCATTCCGCCGAACGACAAGCCGACGATCGACACATCTTCGATCCCCGCGCTGGCCAACAGCTCTGCGAGCGCATGGGCGTACTGATCGAGCGAGTTGATCTGCGGCCGCGGTGCGCTGGTACCGTGACCCGGCAGATCGACAGCCAGGATGCGCGCGAACTGCGACCAGACTGGAATCTGTGCTGCCCAGAGCTCGCTGCAAGTTGCAATTGCGTGCAACAGCACGACGACCGGCGCGTCGCGAGGCCCGACGTCGCGCCACGAGGTGATTGCCAATTGAGCGTTCATCGGTGTGCGGCGACGTGCCACCGCGCGACGCCGATGCCCGCATACCAATTCGGCAGCGGCTTGTAGTACTGGACTTCGAAGCGGGCGCCGGCGGCCGCGCCGTGCGCGATGAGCCAGTTGCGGATTTCTTCGGCGCCGTTGCCGGCCTCGTTCACGTGCTCGGTCGCGTAGCGTGTGAGCTGCTCATCGTCGTTCGCGCCGAGCAGGCGGAGGAATTCACGGTCGAAGGTTTCGTTGACGAGCCCCATGCGGGGCGTCGCGACGTCATGGCTGATCCCGCCGGTTCCAAGAATCGCGACGCGCGTCGGCCGCGGATAGGTGCGGACCGCATGCCCGAGCATTCGCCCCCATTGCAAGCAGCGCTTCATGGTCGGCAGCGGCGGCTGTACGCAGTTCACGAGGATCGGCACCACTGCAACCTGGCGCGAGAGTCCCGCCAGTACGAGCGGGGTGAGCACGCCGTGATCGAGCGTGAGCTGCATCGAGAACGACGGATCGAAGCCGGCCTGCAATGCCTCGCCGAGCAGATGCGCACCGAGACCGGTATCGCCCGCCAAGGTGTGACGGTCGACTTTCAGCCAGTGCTCGGCAGGCGACTGATAACTCTCGGCGGCGCCGATGCAGAACGCGGGGAAGTTGTCGAGGAAGAAGTTGTGCAGATGATCGTCGGCGATCACGACGACGGCGTCCGGCCGGGTTCGTGCGATCTCGGCGCCGAGCTTGCGGAACTCCTCGTAGACGGCCGTGCGATCCTGCTCGCTGATTGCGTCCGGGAAATTCAGCATCACCGGCGTATGGCTGGCGGCGAACACTCCGACGAGCTCAGCCACTTTCCGCCTCCGCCGCGATGGCACGGAGCGAGGCGAGGAACGTCGCTTCCGAAATGCGCAGACCCAGGCAGTGGGCGCGCAACAGATAGGGATTGGCGCCGGCGAGATACAGCGCGCCGATTTCGTTGTCGCGCACCAGCGCCTTCACTGCAGGTGGCAGCGGCATCGCGCTCATGTAGGCGTCGGGATCGCGCTGATACTGCTCCAGATGTCCCGGCTTGTGATGCACATCGAACAGGATGCGATTGATCCAGTACGCCTGTGGAGTGGGCATGTCGAGTTGCCAGTTGCGCGGCATGGTTTTCCTCAGCGTGCGGCGACGCGGTCCGCCAGCCACGTCACGATCGTCGGCAACGTCTGCGGCGTGATGCCCATGTGGCCGCCCGGGAACAGTCGCACCGACTTCGGGCTGCCGTGCTCGATCAGCAGATGCACGTCAGCGATCGGACATTGCTTGTCCTCCTTGCCGTTCACGAGCAGCAGCGGCGCGCACGGGCGATCGAGGATGCCCTGCTTCAGCAATGACAGACGCTCGAAGAATTCGATGTACTCGGCATCGTTGCTCGCACCGAGCATGCGCGAGCGAGTCTCGACCAGCTCCATCAGGTAGCTGTCGGGAAAGCGCGAGGCTTCGACCCAGTCGCGTTGATACATGTAGTGCGCGCCGCCGCCCCAGTTCACGGCACCGGCGATGCATTCCGGATGCAGGTGCGCGAGACGCGTCGCCCAGTAACCGCCGAACGAGCGACCGAGGCAGCCAACACGCGACGCGTCGAGATCCGCCTGTGCCGCAGCCCAGTCGAACATCGCGACGAACTGACGATCCGCGTCCACGACGCCTTTGACCGGGGATTCGCCGGTGCCGGCGTTGTCCATCGCTATCGTCGCCAGACCGCGTGCGAGGAATGCGTCGCTCATCACGGTCATCTGTTCTTTCCAGGCGTCCACGCCGCCCCACATGACGACGACGCGCGGTCGCGCGACGCCGGGTGGCCGCCGCAGCAGGCCGATCACTTCACGGCCTTCGCCTGCACGTCCTGCGAACGGAACTGCGATGCGTTCGATCGGCGGTTTCCAGAAGCGTGCGGCGGCGAGATAAGTTTCGCGCTCAGCCACAGCGCAGCGCTCTTTTGCAGGATGGTTAGGGCAGGGGAAGCGGCCCATGAAGTACAGACCGCTCGCTCGGGAGTACAGCGCAGCCGCATCCTGATTACGGCCTTCGCGCTCGGCACGGGTGGCTGCGTCGCGCACTTGATCTGCGGCGCCACCCCACGCGCGGGTCCACGACTGCGCGTCGAGACCTTCGAGCGTTTCGATCAAGCGCGAGCCTTCGTCGGCGGCGATGTTGTTCATCGGATGCACGCGCGCGGCAAGGCGCGCCTGCATCCATTGCTTTGCTTCGGGCAGCGTCTTGGGCCGGCCCTGGATCGGTTCTGCGCTCACCGGTCCATGCTAGCGTCCGCGCCGAGTGCGAATGCTCCGCGCCTGCGCCCAAACTTGCCTGCGCTTGCGCCAAGCCCGCTGCCGCGTTGACGGCGAGGCCGCAGGGCCGGCACAAGGGAGCGTGGCTCCCCGATCCATCCTCATCGTCGGCGGCGGAATCGCCGGGATGTCCGCGGCAATTCTGCTCGCGCGCAGCGGCGCGCGCGTCGACCTGATCGATCTCGACGCGCAATGGAAGGTCGCCGGCGCGGGTATCACGATCACCGGCCCGACGCTGCGCGCCATGCAGACGCTTGGCATCCTCGATGAAATCCGCGCGCTGGGCTACACCGGTAACGGGATCCGGGTGTGCCGGACCGATGGCTCCGTGATCGCCGAGCTGGCGACGCCGGCGCCGAAGGGCACGGACATCGAGGGTAGCGGCGGCATCATGCGCCCCGTTCTGCATCGCATTCTGTCGCAGCAAGTTCTAGCTCGTGGAACCAACGTGACGCTCGGCGTCACCGTGGAGTCGCTGCGGCAGGATCAGAACCAGGTGCAGGTGCAGCTCAGCGATGGAGTGCAGGGCAGCTACGATCTGGTGATCGGTGCTGACGGCTTGCACTCGCGCGTACGAAAGTTGCTGCTGGCCGATGCGCCGACACCTGAGTACACGGGGCAGTGTATCTGGCGAGTCGCAGTGCCAAGACCGGCCGACATCGATCGACGACACTTTTTCCTCGGCGGCCCGGTCAAGGTCGGGCTCAGTCCGGTGTCCAAGGACGAGATGTATCTGTTCCTGCTCGAAACACGCAGCGCACCGGGTTGGATGACTGACGAGCGCGCACATGTGGAGCTGGCGCAGTTGCTCGAGGGATATGGCGGTGTGCTGCGAGATATTCGCAGCGGTCTGAATGGATCGGCGCGCATTGTCTTCCGACCGCTCGAAGCGTTCTTTCTGCCCGCGCCGTGGCACCGGGGAAATGTCGTGCTGATCGGCGACGCCGCGCATCCGACGAGTCCGCAACTGGCATCCGGCGCTGGTATGGCAATAGAAGATGCGATCGTGCTCGCCGAAGAGCTGCAGCGTGCGCCCGGCGTGGCACAAGCATGTAACGCTTTCATGGGGCGGCGCTACGAACGCTGCAGATTGGTCGTCGAGAACTCGCTGGAGATCGGGCGTCGTGAGCAGCGCGGCGATTCGGTCGAGTCGCAGACTACCCTCGTCGAACAGTCGCTGCGCGCGCTCGCTGAGCCGATCTGATCTATGCCTGAAGCAAGCAATCCCGTCGTCGTGTGCGTTGCGCCCAATGGCGCGAGACGCGGCAAGGCCGATCACGCGCGCATTCCATTGACGGCTGCGGAGCTCGCGGCGGAGGCGGAAGCCATTGCTGACGCCGGAGCACACGCGTTGCACTTGCATGTGCGAGATGCGCAGGGCAAGCACAGTCTCGATCCGGCGATCTATCGGCAGGCGCTCGATGCCATTCAGGCCAGAGTGGGCGAGCGACTCGTCGTGCAAGTCACTACGGAGAGCGTGGGAATCTACTCGCCGGAACAGCAGATGGCGGTGATTCGTGAGCTTGTCCCGGCGTGTGCGTCGGTGGCAATCCGGGAGTTGATACGTGCGCCGATGCATGAAGCGAGTGCCGCGGAGTTCTTTGCGTGGGCGCGGAAGGCGGGGGTTGGACTGCAATTCATCGTGTATGACGCAGCCGAGGTCGTGCGGCTCGTGAAGTTGCAGGAGAGCGGCGCCGTGCCGGTCGACAAGCCGCACGCGTTGTTCGTGCTCGGGCGCAAGGATGGAATGTCGACTCCGCAGGACTTGTTGCCTTTCGTGAGCGCGTGGCCGACAGATTGGCCGTGGACGGTGTGTGCGTTCGGAAGAACGGAGGCGTTGTGTCTGGCCGCAGCCGTGGCGTTGGGCGGGCACGTGAGAGTGGGGTTCGAGAACAATCTGCTCGCACCGGATGGAAGGCCAGCGCGGGACAATGCGGCTGCAGTCGCGAATGCATTGCAGCTGATCGCGTGTACCGGGCGGACCACGGCGACATCAAGTCAAGCGCGAACACTCTATCGCGGCCAGTAGGCCCGACCTACAGCGCCGCCACCACCGCCACCTTGCCACTCCCGTCCTTGCGCCACTGCCGCGGCGACACGCCAAATCTGTGCTTGAACGTGCGGCTGAAGTGACACAGGTCGCTGAACCCCCAGCTGTACGCAATCGCGCCGACCGGCCGGCCGCGCAGCGACGGTGCGCTCAAGTCGCGACGACAGCGTTCCAGTCGCTCCGACCACACCCAGCGCATCAGCGACATCGAACCCGGCTCGAATAGCTCGTACACGCGGCGCACCGACAGTCCGACGCCGGTCGCGATCATGCCCGCGTCGAGCTTCGGATCGCGTAGATGCTCGCGCGCGAATTGCTGGATGCGTTGCTGGTGAATCAACGTGAGCCGCGAACGTGCCTCGCCGCTGCCGACGTCCGCACGATCGAGAGCGGTCGTCAGCATGTGGGGCAGGGCGTCCGCGAGGGAATCTGCCGTGCAATCGTCGAGCTCGGGTGCGAGGCTGAACATCTGGTCCATCATGCTGGCGAAGATGAGCCCCGGGCCGCTGCGCAGCTCGATCGGACGCGCTGTGATGTCGTCGAGGTGTGGGAGCACCGCACGGACGCTGTCGGCCTGCAGGTAGATCGAATGCACGCGGATCGCGGAGGTTTCGATGCTGAACGGCTGTGACGGGTCGAGCACGAACATCTGGCCGGCGTCGATCGTGCTGCTGCGACCGGACTGCGATACGACGGCGGAGCCTTGCTTGTGGGCGGAAATGATGAGCCGGCCGGGCTCGTGGTCCTGCGCGGGCCTGGAAAAGGTGCGGTGCGGCGAGAATTCGAGCTCGGCGAACCGCAGGCGCCGGCCGCAATAGGCGGTGACACGGGCGCTGAGGGGCTCGTCGGAGATCGGCTCGACCGCCAGCCCGAGCGCGAATCGCCGCTCCATTTCACGGTGAAAATGCCGGCCGCGCGCGAGCGGCGGCACGTTGTCCGTAGAGAAGGTCTCTATGCGCACGCGTACCCCCACAGGAATGGACAAATTGCGCCGCTATCCCTCTACAACAACGTGCCGCAGGCGCCACTGTCGACAATTTTTGCCGCCGGACAGAGCAAGTCGGCAGGCGCCACTTCTCTACCATCGGTCCGATGCAAGCCAATCGCCGGCAGTTCATCGCGATGGGAGCCGCCGCCGCGGCCTGCTCCGCGTTCGGCGCCGGCTCGCGCACGATCATCGACGTGCATCACCACCTGTTCCCGCCCTCGCTCGCCGATTACCTGCGCGGCAAGCTGCCGGAGTTCGCGCTGCCGGGTGCGGAGCGCTCGCTCGCGGAGATGGACGCGGGTGGCACAGCCAGCGCCGTCATCTCCTATCCAGCTTCCGAAACGCTCGGCCTGCCGCAGGACACGCTCGCGCCGATGATCCGCAAGGCGAACGACTTCGCGATGTCGCTGGTCGGCCAGCATCGGGGCCGTTATGGCCTGTTCGCGTCGCTGCCGCTGCCGCACATCGATGCCAGTCTGCAAGAGATCGCGCACGTCTTCGATCAGCTGCACGTGGACGGCGTGCTGCTCAACACGAGCTATCAGAGCCGCTGGCTCGGCGATCCGTACTTCGCGCCCGTGCTGGAAGAGCTGAATCGTCGCAAGGCGGTGGCCTATACGCATCCCGGTCCGGTCGATTGCTGTCGCAACATGGTGCCGGGCGTGCACGATTCGATAATCGAATTCGAAAGCGATACGGCACGCACGATTGCGAGCCTGCTGTTCTCGGGCGCGGCAGAGCGCTGGCCGAGCATCCGCTTCATCTTCTCGCACGCGGGCGGCACGATGCCGGCGCTGATCGAGCGCTTTCGCAACGCGAAGCGGTTGAATCCCAAGCTCGCCGAGACGATGCCGCGCGGTGCCGATAGCTATGTACAAGCGTTCCACTACGATACTGCGCAGGCCGCGAACCCGATGGCACTTGGATCGTTGCTGAAACTCGTGCCGGTGAGCCAGGTGATGTTCGGCACGGATTTCCCGCACCGAAAGACGGCTGAGCAGATCGAAGCGCTGAGCGCGATGCAGCTGGGCGCGCCGGCGCTCGACGCGATCTTTCGAAATAACGCCCGGCAGCTCGTGCCGCGGCTGGCTGCCGTATGAGCGGCATGCCGCTGACCTGGCGCGAGAAGTTGAGCTACGGCGGCGGCTCGGTCGCGTCCAATCTTTCATGGAACATGGTCGCGGGGTTCCTGATCGTGTACTACACGGACGTGGCGCTGCTGCCAGCCGCGGCAGTCGGAACGCTCGTTCTCGTCACGCGCATCATCGATGCGGCTTTCGATCCTGTCGTCGGAGTCATCGTCGATCGCACGCGCAGTCGGTTCGGCAAGGTACGACCGTATCTGTTGTTCGCGCCGATCCCGTTCGCGATCCTGTGCGTGCTGACGTTCCTCGTGCCGGATGCGTCGCAGACGACGAAGTTGATCTACGCGTGCGTCACGTTCGGGCTGCTCGGTCTGGCCTATTCGTTCCTGTACGTGCCGTATGGGGCTTTGCAGCCAACGCTCACTAACGAGCCGCGGGCGCAACTGCAGCTGAGCGGCATTCGTGCAATGGGGACGTCGGTTGCGTCGATCATCGTTTATGCACTGGTGCTCCCGACCGTCGCATGGTTTGCCGCGCGCACAGGCAGTAACGGCTACGGCGGGGCCGCGACGGTGTTCGCGATCGCGACCGCACTCTTGTATTGGAACGTGTTCGTGAGCTGCCCCGAGCGCATCACCGTCGCGCAGACGGCTGCCGCCTCCAGCAGCATTGGCAAGAGCTTGCGCGAGCTGATGCACAACAAGATCTGGATCATCGCGATAGTGTTCGAAGTGCTGATCTTCATCAGGCTCGGGCTGATGGTGCCGGCGATGGCGTTCTACTCGCGGGAGGTCCTGCATCAGCCGGGGTTGACGTCGATCCTGCTGCCGTTGATGTCGGTATCGATTCTGACCGGCGGCATCCTGGCGCCGTGGTATCTCGCCCGCATGCGCAAGCGCCGCGGCGTGATCGCGGCATTGTGCTTCTCGAGCGTGTTCTTCGCGCTGATGCCATTCCTGAGCGGCTCGCTGCCGTTGCTGCTCGCTGCATTCTTCCTCTCGATGGTGAGCCAGGGTGTGCAGGCAACGACGATCTTCACGATGATCACGGAGGCGGTCGAGCTGCAGCAGCGCAAATTCGGCACCCGTAGCGAAGGGCTCATCTCTTCCAGTACGTCGTTCACTCAGAAGGTCGGCTTCGCAATCGGCAGCTCGCTCGTCGCTTACACGCTGGCGTTCGCAGGCTATGACCCGAAGGTGCAGCACGAAGCAGTTGGCGTTGCGATCACCTGGCTGATTTCGGCCGGCCCGATTCTCGTTGCGGTGCTGCAGATCGCGTGCATCGCGTTCTATGACCTGGATGACAGCGCAGTGGGCAAGACAAGTGTGGCG
>DATNFA010000176.1:0-5490 GCA_035606615.1 Steroidobacteraceae bacterium | reverse complement strand
GATCGCCGGCGACCAGGTGACCAACGACATCGCGGTCAGCCTGCGCACGCCGACGCATCACGCGGAAGAGATCAAGTTGAAGTTCGCCTGCGCGCTGTCGCAGCTCGCGAACTCGGACGAGACGATCGAAGTGCCGAGCGTCGGCGATCGTCCGCCGCGCCGGCTCGCGCGCCAGACGCTCGCCGAAGTCGTCGAGCCGCGCTACGAGGAATTGTTCGCGCTGATCCGCGAGGAGCTGCGCCGCTCCGGCTTCGAGGAAGTCATCGCCGCGGGCGTAGTGCTGACCGGCGGCAGCGCAAAGATGGAAGGCGCAGTGGAGCTCGCCGAAGAAGTTTTCCACATGCCGGTGCGGCTGGGCATTCCGCAGCACATTACCGGCCTCGTCGACGTCGTGAGCAATCCGATCCATTCGACCGGCGTCGGCCTGCTGCTGTACGGCCGCGAGAACTACCTGCGCGGCCGCCGCGGCGAGACGCTCGGCGCGGCGAAAGGCGTGTGGGACCGGATGAATGCATGGTTCAAGGGAAATTTCTGAGATGGATTTTTGGTGTCATTTTTAATTTTTGTGGGCTGCGACCTCGATTGCGTCCTCTGAGCGCAACCGAAGCCGCAGCGAGTTGAAGGTGGGCTGATTTTGAGATGTCTCGCAGACATCGAGGGGACTAACGATGTTCGTACTCGCTGATACAGAAAACCAAGGTGCCGTGATCAAGGTGATCGGGGTCGGAGGCGGCGGCGGCAACGCCGTGGCGCACATGATCTCCGCCGGGATCGAAGGCGTTGACTTCATTTGCATCAACACCGATGCGCAGGCGCTCAAGCACTCGAAGGTGAAGGTCGGGCTGCAGATCGGCTGCAACATCACCAAGGGACTCGGCGCGGGCGCCGACCCCGAGGTCGGCCGCCAGGCGGCGATGGAAGACCGCGATCGCATCATCGAGATGATCGAAGGCTCCGACATGCTGTTCATCACGGCCGGCATGGGCGGCGGCACCGGCACGGGCGCGGCGCCGATCGTCGCGCAGGTGGCGAAGGAGCTCGGCATCCTCACGGTCGCGGTCGTGACCAAGCCGTTCGACATGGAAGGCCGCAAGCGCCTCAGCTCGGCGGACACCGGCATCAGCGAGCTCGCCAAGCACTGCGACTCGCTGATCACGATCCCCAACCAGAAGCTGCTGACGGTGCTGGGCGGCGACGTGACGCTGCTCGATGCGTTCAAGGCGGCGAACCAGGTACTGCAGGGCGCTGTCCAAGGTATTGCCGAGCTGATCACCCGGCCGGGCATGATCAACGTCGACTTTGCCGACGTGCGGACAGTCATGGCGGAAACCGGCATGGCGATGATGGGCTCGGGCTCGGCGCGAGGCGACAACCGGGCGCGCGAGGCGGCGGAAGCCGCTGTATCCAGCCCGCTGCTGGAGGACGTGAACCTGCAGGGCGCGCATGGCCTGCTGATCAATGTCACTGCCGGCATGGACTTGCGGACCAGCGAGTTCAGCATGGTCGGCGACACGGTGAAGCAGTACGCCTCGGAGGACGCCAACGTCGTCGTGGGCTGCGTGATCGATCCGGAGATGCGCGAGGAGATCCGCGTCACCGTGGTCGCGACGGGAATCGGCCGACCGGTTGCCGGACAGATGCCACACCAGGACGGCCGGCGCATGACGGCGATCGCGGGCGGCCGCAATCAACGCGTGCCGACGCTCGACGACCTGCACGTCCCGACGTACATCCGCAACCAACGGGACCCGCAGGCGGTTACGCCGAGACGGGCCGTCGGCGACGGGTTGAGCCATGAGGACACCTCGATGCTCGACATCCCGGCGTTCCTGCGGCGACAGGCGGACTAAAGCCACCCCACGAAATCGTGAGATGGCAGTAGGCCGTCACGGGTCCCTGGAACGATTTCGCGGGGACCCCGGCCGGAGGCGGAAGGCGGAGCGGGCATCGCGGCAAAATTAGCGGCAAGTCAGAGGCTTGCCGCTGTCGTGCGGCGATGTTAGGGTCTGCGCCCGCGTAAGCCGCGGTCCGCGGTGTGAAGGAGGACGGTTTCTCGACGAGGTCCGACTCGAATGCTGCGACAACGAACGCTCAAGAACACGATCCGCGCCACCGGCGTAGGGCTGCATTCCGGCAAGAAAGTGCTGATGGTGCTGCGTCCTGCGCCTGTGGATACGGGCGTGGTGTTCCGCCGCACCGATCTCGACGAGCCCGTGGACATCCGCGCTTACGCCGAGAACGTCGGCGACACCATGCTCGGCACGACGCTGATCCGCGACAACGTCCGCGTCTCCACCATCGAGCACCTGCTCTCGGCTTTCGCCGGGCTGGGCCTCGATAACGCGTACGTCGATCTGTCGGCGGAAGAAGTGCCGATCATGGACGGCAGCGCCGGCCCATTCGTGTTCCTGTTGCAGTCGGCCGGGATCGAAGAGCAGCCGGCAGCGAAACGCTTCGTACGCGTGCTCCAGCCGATCCAGGTGGACGACGACGACAAGTGGGCGCGCTTCGATCCGTACAACGGTTTCAAGGTGAATTTCGAGATCGAGTTCAATCACCCGATCTTCAAGAAGCGGGCGCAGAGCGCCTCGATGGATTTCTCGACCACCTCGTTCCTGAAAGAGATCAGCCGCGCGCGCACTTTCGGCTTCATGCGCGACCTGGAATTTCTGCGCTCGAAGAACCTCGCGCTCGGCGGCACGATGGACAACGCGATCGTGCTGGACGACTACCGGGTGCTGAACGAGGACGGGCTGCGTTACGAGGACGAGTTCGTCAAGCACAAGATCCTCGATGCGATCGGCGATCTGTACCTGCTGGGCCGCAGCCTCATCGGTGAGTTCAGCGGCCACAAGTCGGGGCACGCGCTCAACAACAAACTCCTACGTACCCTGATCAATACACCGACTGCGTGGGAAGAGGTCACCTTCGACGACGTGAAGGACTCGCCGATCTCCTACATACCCGCGGCCGCAATGGTGCCCGCGTGACTTTTCTGCTAACTCATCGCAATCGTTAACCGCTTCTCCTTCCGACCTTGACCTTCAATTTTGTGAACCGCGTCTCACCGCTGGCGCGGAGTGCGTCGAGCACTTGTTGCTGGGCATATCGAATACGCGGGCACCAAGCCGCGGAATCGGCCAGCACGACCAGCGTCTCGTCATGGCAACTGACTGAAACTACGTGGTCTTTCTCGGCGCCCTGCAGAGCAGTACGCACCTGCGCGGTTAAATCGATCGTGGCCTGCACACGCCGTTCCAGGTCTGCGAACAGCCCGCCGAGGTCCTGTGCGACGTGTTTGAAGCGGTCAGACATAAACTGAAAGCATCGTTATGTGAGGCCTGTCTGCTTGATCTTTCGTCAGATGATTCTGCATATTCCCGCTGGAAAGCACGCACTGCTCAGGGCAAACCCGTCCGAAAGGCGGGGACGCAAAGCCACCGGTCTAAGGATCGTTCGTTCGATCACGATAGCGGGGTTGCCAGGATGTACAACACGAACTTGTCGGTTCTACGTCCAACGCTTGTGGCGAATGAACTCGCGGCGGTTGCCGGTCGTTGCTAGATCGGCCGCTGCGAGTGAAGGCGCTGTGATGTACAGAGATTATCGACGGCCGACAAGAGGCTCGAACGCATGAATGTCATCGTCTTCTCCAAGAGGCATGGGCGGGCCCGCCAGATCGAGCTCGGCCGTCCTCTTGCCATGACGGTGACTATCGTCGCGGTGCTCGCGGTGCTCTCCGGTGTGTTGTTCGCCGGCATGCAACTCGGTCGCAGCGGCACGATCCACGATCCGGGCCAGCAAGTCGTCGAGTGGGGCGCGAAGCTCGAAGAGCAGCGCGCGCAAGTGCTCGCCACGCGGCGCGAGCTGCAGGATCGCCTCGATGCGCTCGCGGGCCGCGTCGGCCAGATGAACGCGCACGTGATCCGCCTCGATGCGCTCGGCCGCCGTCTCACCGAGATGGCAAAGCTCGACAAGGGCGAATTCGATTTCGAAACCGAGCCGGCCGTCGGCGGTCCCGAGGGTGTCGTCGAAGGCGCAGTCGCCGCGGCACCCGAGCTGACGCAGATGCTCGATGACCTCGCGAATCAGATCAAAGATCGCGAGCGGCAGCTGGCGGTGCTCGAGAGCCTGATCTCGACGCGCAACCTCAGCCGCCAGATCGTGCCGGGCGGCCGCCCGGTCATGCAGGGCTGGATCTCCTCTTACTTCGGCCACCGCGCCGATCCGTTCACCGGCCGCAGCGCCTTTCATCGCGGCCTCGATTTCGCCGGGCCGGCCGGCTCCGAAGTGGTCGCTGTCGCCTCGGGCGTCGTGACGTATTCGCGGGAGCGCTTCGGTTACGGCAAGTGCGTCGAGATCAACCACGGCAACGGCTACGTGACGCGCTACGCGCACAACCAGCGCTTGCTCGTGCAGCTCGGCGACACCGTCCAGAAGGGCCAGCCGATCGCGCAGATCGGCTCGACCGGCCGCTCGACCGGTCCGCACCTGCACTTCGAAGTGCTGAAGCAGGGCCGGGCCGTGGATCCGATGAGCTTCGTGCAGCGATAAGCAATAGAAGAGTCGGGCCCAGGACCGACCGACGGCTTTTTTCCTTCCCGACCGGTTGAAATCCGGGCCGCGTGTACAATAACCGGCTTATTTCCCCGTCCACTCGGAGTTTCGTCCGTGGCCAATTGGCTTGCCCAGCTGTTCGGCAGCCGCAATCAGCGGCTTTTGAATGGCTATAACAGGAGCGTCGCCCGTACGAACGCGCTGGAGGAGTCGTTCAAGGCGCTGAGCGACGAGCAGCTCCAGGGCAAGACCGCCGAGTTCCGCCAGCGGCTGGCCGGCGGCGAAGACCTCGAAAAGCTGTTGCCCGAAGCGTTCGCTGCCGTGCGCGAGGCGTCGCGCCGCACTCTGGGGATGCGGCACTTCGACGTGCAGCTGATCGGCGGCATGGTGCTGCACCAGGGCAAGATCTCCGAAATGCGGACCGGCGAAGGCAAGACGCTGGTCGCGACTCTGCCGGCCTACCTGAACGCGCTGCCCGCCAAGGGCGTGCACGTCGTCACGGTCAACGAGTACCTGGCCCAGCGCGACGCGGACTGGATGGCTCCGATCTACCGCTTCCTCGGCCTGACGGTCGGCGTGATCAAGAGCGGCCAGAATCCCGACGAGAAGCGCGCGGCCTATGCGTGCGACATCACGTACGGCACCAACAACGAGTTCGGTTTCGACTACCTGCGCGACAACCTCGCGTTCCGGCTCCCCGACCGCACGCAACGCGCTCTCGCCTACGCGATCGTCGACGAAGTCGACTCGATCCTGATCGACGAAGCGCGCACGCCGCTGATCATCTCCGGTCCGGCGGAGGAGAGCACCGAGCTGTACGTGCGCATCAATCAGCTCGCGCCGCGGCTGAAGCGGCAGGCGAGCGAGGAAGGCGAGGGTGACTACTGGGCGGATGAGAAGACTCGCCAGGTGCATCTGTCGGACACCGGGCAC
>DATNFA010000175.1:0-18137 GCA_035606615.1 Steroidobacteraceae bacterium | reverse complement strand
CGATCTTGTTCTTGGCGTCGCGAATGGCTTTCTGGTTCGAGACGACTTTGTAGATCGCAAGCGCGAACAGCGCTCCCGGCAGCGCGAGCACGACCACCTGCCACTGCGCGGGGAGCCAGTGCACGAGCCAGAAGAGCGCGTTGAACGGTGCGTTCAGCACCGTGCTCACGGTGGGCCACATCGTCGTATTACTCGATGTAGCCCAGACCCTTCAGCTTCTTGCGGATGTTTTCGTCGCTGTCGGTCGCCTTCAGACCGGCGAGCTCCTTCTCCAGCACGTGCGCGACGAACTCATCGGCGCTCGAATAGCCGGCGAGCGCGGCGAAGCGCTTGACCCGCTCCCACAGCTCCTTCTCGAGACTGACTTTCTTGTCACCGAACATCGTAACTCCTCAGAACATGGGCTTGCCCGTCATGCCGGCGGCGGGCGCGACTCCGAAGTACCCGAGCACCGACACCGTGAGGTCCGCCAGGCTTCCGGAGCTCGCGCGCAGCGGCCGATTGCTGAGCAGCACGCCGGGCACGGCGCGCGAATCGATGCAGTGATCGCCGGACCATTCGTCGCGGTTGGCCTCGATCAGCGGCAGCGGCACTTTGCCGGTCGTCGTGTCCCAGGAGGCGCGATAGCCCGGGGCGTAGCCGACGATGATGTCGGGGGCTGCTTCGACGAACGGGCCGTGATAGATCTGTTCGCGCAGGCTCACTTGCGTGATGACCTTCTGACCGTTCTGCTCGTCCACCCACGTCCCCAGCTCTTGTGCGAGCTTCTGCGCCAGCGCTGCGCGCTGTTTGGGCGAAACGATGCCGTGCTTCTCGCGGCCGCGAACGTTCAGATACAGCGAGTTCAGGCCGATAGCGAATGCGCGCGTCGCGGACCAGTCGATGCCTTGCAGCCACTCGTACCTGTCGCGGTTGAAGCTGTCGGTCAGGCGCAGGTAGCCGTGCTGCTCCAGCCAGCGATTCAAGTGAACCTGCCGGCGGAACGACGAGAAGCCGTGGTCCGACATCACGACGATCGCGGTGTTCTCGCCCACGGAGTTCATTACCTTGCCGACCTGTTCGTCGATCTGGCGATACGTGTCGCGCATCGCATTCGTCAGATCCTCTGCGGTGTCTCTCGGGCGCAGCGGATCGGAGGGATCAGCCTCGCGATACAGCATGTGATGACGCTGATCGATGCTGCTGAAGTAGAAGAACATGAGCGAGCGCTCGGGTTCGCTCGCAAAGCGCCGCAACTCCGAATCGAGCAGACGCTTGCGCTCATCCAGCACCAGCTGTGTCTGCGCGAGGAATTCGTGTGGCGTGAGCACACCGGCACGCAGCGCTTTCGTGTCCTCCGGCATTTCCTCGGTGTAGAACGGGCCGGCATCTTCGGCGAGGTCGTATGCATACTTTGCCGGGATAGCGATGGTTTGCGCCGGAGCGCGCGGATCGATGTTGACCGGCGTCATGTAGAGCATGAGATGCGGCCGAACCTGCTTCAGATAGAAGCGCACCATGCCGCTGACGCTGGAGATGTGCGGCATCAGATCGAACTGCACCGGCAGCCACTCGCTCCATTCGCCTTCCTGCAGCAGCAGCTTGCCGTCGCCGACGCGCACGAGCGCAACGGGATTCTGCGGATCGACGACGACTTCGAGGTCGGCCTGCACGCTCGGACTGGCTTTCAGCAGCGCATTCGGCGGTCCGGTGACGTGCCCGTGTCCGACTCCGTCGTGCAAAGCGACATGCTCGATGATTCCGCCGGAGACGGTTCCGGCTTTCCATTCCGGCGCGTTCGTGTAGAGCGTGAACGTCCCGGAGGTTCCCTGCAGGTCCGGCGTGCCCATTCCGGAGATCGCCTCGCCGGAAGTTTTGACGGGAGGGTAGTTCGCCGGAATCTGAAACAGCCGTGTGTGCACGCCGTTCTTTTCGAGCAGCTCCCAGAATGCAGTGCCCTGGCGCAGCAGCTGCGTCTGCGGCGATTTCAACGGAATGCGCCAGCGGCCCATCGGCAACGTGATGGACGTGCCCTGGATGCGCGACGTCGACATGTAGGGCGTGAGGTTCTCGCGATCGAGGTGCAGGAAATCGAAGATGCCGTGACTGCCCGCATCCATGCCGGTGATGAAGGTGGACCAGGCGACCGGGCTCTGCGGCGGATTCGAGGTTTCGAGCGGCATGAGCCCGCCCGTCGATGCGAGCCGCGACAGGTTCGGCACGACGCCTTCCTGCATGTATTGCCCGAGCAGCTTTGGATCCATCCCGTCGATGCCGAGGATGACCATGCGCGTCGGTGAGTTCGCGCCGGCGGAGGCGCCGCAGGCATAAAGGACCGCGGCAAGCAGGGCGAGCAAGCCGTGGAACAGTGATTTCATACCCCAGCCGGTGCCTGCACTGGCAGGACGCGCCCTGTCATGTGGTCTGGCTTGCCGATGCCGAACATCGAGAGAATCGTCGGCGCGAGATCCTGAATCTGCGGTGAGCCTTCCGGCATGGGCCAGTTCGAGAACAGCACGCCGGGGACGAGTCGCGGATCGATGCAGTGATCGCCGCTCCACGCCTTGGTGTTGTCGGTAAACACTTCGTCCGTGACGCGGCCGACCGCGCCTTCCCACGACGCGCGATAGCCACGGTTGTAGCCGATGATCAAGTCGGGACCGTTGCCGCCGTAAGGTCCGCTGGAGTGGACCTGCGCCGGATCGAACACGGCATTGATGGAGGCTTCGTCGGCAGCTGGATCGTGCAGGCCGGTCAGGCCCGCGGCGATCTGCCGCTTGACCGCCTCGGTTTCCGCGCCGGGCTCGACGATGCCATGCGCTTCGCGACCGCGCTGATTGATGAACAGGCCGCTCAAGCCGAGCGCGTAGGCTTTCGTGCGAGTCCAATCGACGTTCGCAAACCAGTCGCCGCTCGCGGGCTTGGCCGGATCCAGGTGCAGCAGCCCCTGCTGCTGCAGCCACGAATTCAAGTTGATGCCGCGCCGGAAGCTCTGAAAGCCGTGATCGGAGATCACCATGAACTGATCGCGCGGCCCGAGCATGCGCTGCACGCGCCCGATCATCTCGTCGCAGCGCTGGTACATCTGCAGGATCGTGTCGCGATACTTTTCCGTGTCGCGGCCGCGGTTCGCCGGATGCTTGGAGTCGAGATAGCGGAAGAACATGTGCTGCAGGCGGTCGGTGCCGTCGAACACGCAGATGACTGCGCCATCGCGCGACTTCTCGAGCGCGTTGAAGAACATCTTCTCGCGCTCGGCGTGATGATCGAGCGCCTGCTGCAGGAACGCCTGCTCGTCGATCACTCCTTCGTTCAGCGCCCAGGTATCTTCGGCCAGGCCGAGCGTCGCGAACTCGCCGAGCAGCTTCGACAGATAGATCGAATAAATGCGCGGCCAGGAGATCGGCAGGGCAGGCTTGCCCGGATCGATGTTGATGGGCGTGACGTACAGGTTGAAGTCCGGCTCGATCGATGTGACGTAGAAGCGCGCGATGCCGCGGACTGCGACGCCAAAGCCTGCTTTGAAGTCGAGCTGGATCCACGGGCTGTACTCACGCTCGCGCAGCGCGAACTTCCTGCGGCCGATCGTCAGGACGCACGTCTTCTTCGCCGGGTCGATTGCGCTGATCTCGAACGGGATCTCGAGTGGCTTGCCTTCCGCGCGGATCGGGTTGTCCGGTCCCGCGAGGCCAGAGCGAATGACGCCTTGCTCGATAGTGACGCGGCGCCGCTCGCCGCCAGTCTGCTCAGGCGCGGCATCGGCCTCGCTCGGCTTGGCGTCGCTGGTCGTGTAGTACGTGAACGATCCCTGTGTGCCGCGCAAATCCGGCACGCACATCGCGCTGAGCAATGCGCCGGCAAACTTCTCCGGCGGGAAAGTCAGCGGGACGCGCAACACGTTCGATGGAATGCCGTGCTCGCCGAGAATGCGCCAGAACGCTTTGCTCTTGCGCATGTTGTTGATGGTCGGCCGGCCGATCGGGATCAACCACTCGCCGACGCGCACCGTGCGCGCTGCCGGGCGAATGTCCGAGCTCGACAGCCGCGGCTTGTAGGTGCGGACGTCGCGGTCGAGAAAGTCGAAGATGTTGTGGCGTGCCGGATCGACGCCCGTCATGAAGGAAGACCACGCGACTGGCGAGATCGCCGGATACGTCGTGCCGAGCCGGGTGAACGTACCGCTCTTCGCGAGGGCCGAAAGATTCGGCAGAAGACCTTCCGCCATCCAGCGCTCGGCGAGTGTCGGGTCGAGGCCGTCAAGGCCGAGTACGACCACGCGGCGTGCGCTCGCGAGGCTCATCGCTTTGCGCCGCCGCCGCCAGCGCAGCAACGAACGGATGGGCCACAGCAGCATCGAGACGATGCTGGACACGATCGCAGCGAGCAGTGCGAGGAATGAGCCGACGAGCGCGAAACCTGCGCCAGGTCCAACATACGCCTGCGCAGTGTCAGGCGCTACGAACAGCCCAGCGCCGAGCGCGGCCGCGAGCATGACGAGCGACAGCGAGGCTCGGGCGATCGGCGTGCGTTCGCGGCGATTGCGATACAGCTTGCTGTCCACGACCGCGACCATGCGATCGACGTTCAAATGTCCGCCGAGGAAGTCATTGAGGCGCTGCGCGAACGCGCGGGGAGCGTTGATCGCCTCGTCGTAGCGGACCGCGAGAAATTCCATGTTGCGCTTGACCTTCATGAAGACTCTGATGTGGGCGAGGTGTCGCTCGTAGTGCGCGCGCGCCTCGTCGTCGTCGATGGGATTGACCTGCTCGCGCCGCTGCAGCATCACGTTCTGCGACGACAGCACCTCATCGAGATCGCGCTCGCAAAGGATCACCTTGTAGTAGTTCTCGTGGGGCAGCGCTTGCAGCAGGTGCGAGATCACCTTGATAGCCTTGCCGCGCGATTGGTTGAGCCACGACTTGTCCTGTTCCTGCTGCAGACGCTTGACGCGCTCGACTTCGAAGTAGCCCAGCGGATTGTCCTCGTCGGCGCACCGCTCGCCGTCGGTCGTCACCTCGACTCCGCCTGCCTGCAACATGCGCATCACCATCGAGGTGCCGGAGCGGGGCAGTCCGGTCACGACGATCACCGGAGCTCCGAACTGCAGCCGCCGGCGTAAGCTCGAAAACAGATTGCTCATTCGACGTATCCGAGGGCCTTGAGGTGCTCCAGAGTGTCAGGATCGAACTCGTAGTTGATCTCTTGCGTGCTGCGGAAGCGGCGCTGCGCGTCCTCGCCGAGCGACTGCAGCTCGTCGAGCCCGGCGGTGAAGCGGTAGCGCAGGTATGCGTCGGCGAAGAAGCGCGACAACGCCTGGGTTTCCTGCGGATCCTCGGCCTGGTTGAAGACCTTCAACCGCAGCGACTCCGGCACGAAACCGCTGTGCGGCCAGAACGAGCGCGATGAAATGAAGTGCCAGTCGCCGTAGAACAGCGAGCCGCAGACGCGCAGTCCCGTGTTGCGCCAGCTTCTGGTGCGATCGCGAGTGGTGACTTCCTCGGAAGCGATGACGCGGGACTTCCAGTAGCCGCGGTCGCGGCCTTCGATCAGGCCGAGGAGCGAGTCGCCCTGCATGACCATGCCGCTGGTGTCCACGTTCGCGAAGTCGAGGACGGTCGGCATGATGTCGAGCAGCTGCACCGGCTCGTCGACCCGCAACTGCTGCGGAATTTTCTGCTTGTGATACACGATCAGCGGCACGCCGGTGTTCTGCACGTAGCCGGGCGGGTTGTGGGCGAAGTAGCCGTGCTCACCCAGGTATTCGCCGTGATCGGCGGTGAAGATGAACAGCGTGTCGTCGAACAGGCCTTCCGCCTTCATGCGATCGAAGAAGCCGCGCAGCTTGTCGTCGTTGTTGCGGATCTCGCCGTCGTACAGCGCGGCGCGGGTCGCCGCGGTCGGCTGCTGCACGTAGTCGGCGTCGAGCGAGTCGACGCGTTGCACGACTGGTCCGCTGCCTGGCTCGAGCGTGCGATAGGCCTCGTCGAACGGCGCCGGCGGCTCATACGGTCCGTGCGGATCGACGATGTGCAGATAGACGAAAGTGTTGCGATCCCTGTGGCTGCGCAGCCAGTTCCACAGCTGCTCGCCTTGGAGAAGTTTCTCGGTCGTGCCGTGCGCTTCCTCGTCGATCGTCGTGTCGAAGCCCTGCTGCAAGGCAGAGGCCGGACCGGCGTTGCTGTTCTGTACGAAAGATCCGGTTGCGTAGCCTTGCTGCCGCAGCACTTCGGCCAGGGTGAGGAACTCCGGCCGCAGCATGTCCGCGAAGCCCCATACGCCGGTGACGCTCGGCAGGAGCGAGGTCATCATCGACGGCAGCGAGGTTCGCGTCACGTTGTCCTGCGAGCGCGCCCGCAGGAACACCGCACCTTGCGTCTGCAGCAGCTCTTCCTTGAACGGGGAGGTCTTATGGTCGTGCCCATATAAGGAGAGTCGATCGGCGCGCAGTGCGTCTTCGAGGATGATCATTACGCGCAGCGGCTGCGGCGGACGTCCGTAGAGCGTCGGGCTGCTCCATACCCCCACGCTGCCGGGCTCGCCATCGACGCTCAGTCGCAGAGCGACGTCTTTGCCGGCCCACTGACGCAGATCGTAGCTCGCGTCATGCCAGGCGCCGGGCGCCTCGACGGTCTCGTTGTGCAGCTCGGTCGTGTTCGAGTCGCTGACGACCTGAACCGAGAACCTGATGCGCGAGTCCTTGCCGATGACAGCAGTGCCGAAGCTCATGCGCGGATCCTGGCTCGGCACGCGGGCGCTGAACTCGAGCGTCTGACGCGGCAGCATCGACATCACCGGCCGCATTTCGCCGGCGACCGACTCGTACGATACGTCACGCGGCTTGCGCAGATACTTGCTGTGCGTCGACAGGAAACGAATGAAGTCGACTTCGACGCGGTCGCCGGGCACGTCGGACGGCTGCAGCGCGATGAAGTGCAGTTCCTTGCCCTCATCGAGCCCGCGCCGCAGGGCGTTGCGGGCATTGATGGAATAGTTGTGGAACTTGCCGTCGGCAATCAGCGGGATGTCGACGCGATAGCGCAACCAGAGCTCCGGCTTCGCCATCGGGCTCCATGCCAGCGTGAAGTGCGTGCCCTTGGTTGCTTTGGCGCGGACGATGATCTCGCCGACGTCGTCGGTCACTATCTCGATGGGGCGCGCGTTGTGCAGGTAGTCGTCCTTCACGTGCTCGACCACCAGCACGCCGTCGCGCACGGTGGGTTTGAGCATGCCTTGAGCCGATACGAGCTCGTCGGGCGTGTCGAAGTCGTACGTGAAAACGTGCTCGAAGCCGGCCAGGGCATCGTTGCGTACCGGCTCGTCGACGATGCGCGCTTCGGCGATGTGATCGTCGAGGCGCAGCACCGGACCGGCCGTGGCATTGGTCGGCAGCGATCCGAGCACTTCGTGCTGATACTCCGGGCTCGCTGCTTCGCGAACCGCGGCGGCACGTTTCAGCAGCTCATCGAGTCCGGAATAGAAGCCGGCGCCGCCCAGCTTGCGGTCATTGGCGACGCCGACGATTGCGAATCCGGCGAGCGCGATGACGAGCAGGACTGCCAGCAGACGAAGAATGCGCAGCATCGAGGAGATCGCTACGAGCGTGAGTCTGTAAATTGCTCGTAGTAATGTTGCTGATAGGGGCGGGGTTCCGGGGAGGTTACAGGAAGGTAACGAGGCGGGCTGAAGCCAGACCTACAGGTCAGTTTCCAGGCAGACGTTGTAAATTTTTCTCCGTCTCCGCAATCATCCAATGCTCCGGCGGCATGATCCGCCGACGCGTCTCCAGCGCCTTGGTCAGCAACTCGCGCGCCTCGCCGACCGCCCCGGTGCGGGCCAGCGCCTCCGCGAGCACGCACTGAATCGTCGCCATCCTTCCGGGATCCTGCTCATCGATTCGCGCCAACGCCGCGCGTGCAGCAGTGACGGCTGCAGCCGGATCCTTGCGCGCGAGCGCCAGGCGCGCCCCTTCCAGCGAGACTTGCGCGTAGCGCTTGTCGGTCGGCGGTATCGTCTCGCGCGCCAGCGACTCGGCCTGGGCGAAGGTGGTCGTCGCGCCCTGGATGTCGTTCAGCCCGCGGCGTGCTGCGGTCATCTCCAGCAGTGTGCTGACGAGCTGCGGACTGCGCGGTCCGTGGATCTGCTGCCTGATCTCCAGAGCGCGCTGCAGCCACGGCAGCGCCTCACTCGGCTTTCTTGCCTCGTTCTGCAGACCACCCAGGTTGTGATAGGAGACGGCGAGGTCGAAGGCGTTCTCGCGCGGGTCTTTCGCATAGATCTCGATCGAGTGCAGCAACGCATCCCGGGCTTCGTCGTATCTGCCGCTGGCGCGCATGACATGCGACAGGTTGTTCCAGGTGCGGGCGACGAGTGTTGCATCCGCGCCCAGGCGGTCGATCTGCGCGTCGAGCAACTCGCGTTGCAGGCGCGCGGACTCTTCCAGCTTGTACTGTCGACGCAGCGATTCCGCCAACGCGTAAATGGAGGTCGCATACGAGTCGTAATCGTCGTTGACTGCATCGCGCAGCAGTGCCAGCGAGTCGCGTGCGAGCCGCTCCGCGCGTGCGTGCTCGCCGGTCAACAGATACGTCATGGCGTAGCCCTGCAATACCTGACCCAACACTCTGGGTCGCGCCGGATCCAGCGCGCGAGCGATCGTCTCGGCGCGTTGCGAATATTCCAGGGACTGGTCGAAATGCTGCTGGGCTCGTAACGATCCCGCGATGGAATTGATCAGTCCCGCCGCGTCCGCATCGCGCATGCGACCGAGTGCTTCGCGAATCTTCAGCGCCTCGAGGTATTGCTCCAGACCGATGTCGAAGCGGTTCGAGTTGTGATTCGCGGTGGCGAGCGCGGCGAGCGCTTCTGCCAGCTCGATGTGCGAATCGCCGAAGCTCTTGCGCTCCTGTTCGACTGCACGCTCCAGCAACTGACTGGCCTGATCCCACAACCCGAGCCCGTTGTAGGCCTGGCCCATCGACACCAGCAGCTGCGTTCGCAGCCGCGGCTCGGTGTGCAAGTCAGTGTCGATGCGCTTGACCGCGGCATCGAGCACTTCGCGGACCGTGACCGAGTTGCCGCGCGCGGCGCTGGGGCTGGCCACTCGGAACACGTCGCGCATGAACTGCGACACGGCTGCTGAGACGGCGCGCTCGCGCTCGGCGACGTCGCGCTCGGCGGTCAGACGCACAGTGTAGAAGGCCACCAGGGCAACGATCGAAACGACCACGACCGATGTCGCCGTCAACGCCACTGCGTTACGCCGGGCGAATTTGCCGATGCGATAGCTCCAGGCGTCGGGCCGCGCTTCGACCGGAAGGTCATCGAGGTAGCGCTGCACATCCTCGGAGAGTGCAGCTGCGGAGGGGTAGCGGCGCTCCGGCTCACGGTGCATCGCTCGCAGGACGATGTTGTCCAGGTCGCCAGCGAGCGCACGTGCGAGGGTGCGCGAGCCCGACAACGACTTGTCGACCGCAGCGCTGGGCCGGGACGGATCCATGGTCTCGACGAGCTGTACGAACTCTTCCGGTTTACGGCCGGACAGCGCGTACGGCTGCATTCCGGTCAGCAGGTAGTACAACAGCACACCCAGCGAGTACACGTCCGAAACCGTGCCGATGCGCTCGCCGCGCATCTGCTCGGGGCTCGCGTATCCCGGCGTCCAGATGCGCTCATGGATCCGCGTCAGGTCGTCGACCTCGCCGGTCTGTTCCGCATCCAGCAGCTTGGCGATGCCGAAGTCGAGCAGCTTGGGGTGTCCTTCGGCCGTGACGAGGATGTTGGACGGCTTGATGTCGCGGTGAACGACGAGATGCTGGTGCGCATACTGCACGGCTGCGCAGACCTGCTGGAACAGCTGCAGCCGCTGCCGCACGTCGAGCCCGTGCTCGTCGCAGTAACGATCGAGCCGGATTCCGTCGATGTATTCCATCGCCAGATACGGCACGCCGTCTTCGCCGGCACCGCCATCGAGCAGGCGGGCGATGTTCGGGTGATTCAGGTTGGCCAGGATCTGCCGCTCGGCCCGGAAGCGGCGCGCGAGTGCTCCCCCTGCGACCCTGCCGCCGATGAGCTTGACTGCGACCTGCTGCTGGAACTGTTCGTCGGCGCGCTCGGCCAGATAGACGGCGCCCATCCCGCCGCGGCCCAGCGTACGCAGCACCCGGTAGCGTCCGATGAGGCGGCCGGGCTCCAGATCCTCGACGTCGGCCCAGGTGCCGGCGAGCGCCCGATCGATGCGCTGGTCGAAAACGGCACTTCCCTCGGTCGCGCCGGCGAGCAAGCCGAGAATCTCCTCCTGCAGAGCGAGGTCATCGCCGCAGCGCTCCTGCAGCCAGCCGTTGAGCTCGCCGGCTTTGAGCGCACGTGCTTCTTCGAACAATTGCTGGATAAGTTGCGAACGCGCCTGCGACATCCCCGCTGTCTCAGCCATGCCTGCACAAACCCCGCTTGTTAGTTCTTGTTGCCCGCGCGGCTACGACCTCAAGTCGAACGCTGCCGGGAAGTGCTCGGGAATGATATCGCGTTGCGCGGCCAGCGTGCCCAGTCGATGCAGGATCGTCATATTGGCCGGCGAGTCCATCGCGCTCAACGACTCGATCACCTTCGGATCCTGCAGCGCCGGTTCCAGTTCCCGCAGGCTGCCGGCGCGCAGGTCGACGTTGTAGCGGCGGTAGGTGAGGGCGGCGGTGCCGTTCATCACATCGCCTTCCAGGTTACCGACCTCGCGATTGATGAGACGGGCGGTCGGCCCATCCGACAGCCACTGCAGCAGCTTCTCCTGCAGGGTTGCCGTGTCGTTCATCAGCGATAGCAGCGCATCCACAGCTTGCTTCGCTGCCAGGCTCGCATGCGTCACGGTGGGATCTGCCGCACCAGTGCCGACCGAGACGATCAGCAGCTTGTCTGCGCCGGTCGGCCAGCTGATCCGATAGCCGACCATCGTCGCGTACATCATCGCCAGCAGCGCCGGATTGTTGAACGGGCTGACGCCGCCGTCGACGAACTCGCCGGTCACCGACTTTGAGCCGGCGGCCCGCGCGATGGTGATCTGCTGCGAATCGAAGTACGCGGGCGCGGCTGTCGAAGCGCGCACGACCTGCCACAGAGGATAGTCGCCGTCGCCGATGACTCCGTTCGGGCGGGCCGCGAAGTACTGGCCGCGCGGATTGTTGGAGAGCGGCCAGGGACTGCCGGTGTCGAGGCGCTTGGTCATCACCAGCAGGCCGGTTTGCAACTCCGGTCCGCCGAGCGTCGTCTTCTGGCCGTAGACCTTCTTGAGCTCGGCGATCAGCGTCATGTCGTCGTACTTCGCACGCAGCACTCCTTGTCGCAACAGCGAGCGAGTGAACACGCGCTCGCCGAGGGCCATATAGCGCTTGCGGATCTCCTCGACCGTCCAACCCATCGCGAGTGTCGCGGCGATGATGGCGCCGGTCGAAGTGCCGGCGATCAGATCGAAGTAGTGCGACAGCCGGAAGTCGTCGCCCGCCTGGTGACGCTCGCGCAGCACGTTCTCGATCTTCTGCAGCAAACCGAGGCTGAGGATGCCGCGCAAGCCGCCGCCATCCAGCGCCAGGATGCGCTTGGGATTGCCGTCATTCGCCAGGTGCTGGTCGCGGGTTCGAATCGAATAGCTCATGCCGCCTTCCGTTCATCTTGAAATCTGACGTTATCACGCTACGCTTCAACCCAAATGCGAATATTCCTCAGCTACGCGTCCGAGGACCGCCCCCGCATCGAACCGATCCGCTACGCGCTCGCGGAGCAGGGTCACGACATCTTCTACGATCGCGAAGACCTGAAACCCGGCGAGGCATTCGACTCGCGTATCCGCGCGGCAATCGAGCGCACCGACCTGTTCGTCTGCTTTCTGACGCCACACACCGTCGATGCGGGCAGCTACACGCTGAGCGAGCTCGCGGTTGCGGAGCGAATGTGGCCGCGCGCCGACGGTCGGGTGCTGCCAGTCATCCTCGCAGACGTCCCACGTCAGGATATTCCTGCGTATTTAAGGTCTGTCACCTGCCTCACGCCAGTCGGTAACGTGACCGCAAGTGTCTCGGATGCCGTCCTGCAGCTGGCGCGCGCTCACAATCGTCGGCGCCTGCGCAAGATCGCAACCTGGGCCGTTGCGATCCTCATCCCGGTCGCGATCGCTTCCTACTGGCTCGTGCAGCGCGCGTCGGTCTCTACGAAGGACGGCGTGCCGCTCGTGCGCATCGAAGGCGGCGTGTTCACGATGGGTGACGACGAGTTCTTTCCGATGCGCGAGGTGTATGTCAGTCCTTTCTATATGGATGCGCTCGAAGTGACGACGGCGCGCTACGCGAAGTTCCTGAAAGCGAACGGCGCACTGGCACCGCCCGATGAGTGGGAGAGCGTGGATCTGAAGAAGCATGGCGAGCTTCCTGTCGTCGGCGTGTCGTGGAACGACGCAGATGCCTATTGCCGTTGGGCCGGCCGCCGTCTGCCGACGGAAGCGGAGTGGGAGCGGGCGGCGCGCGACAGCGATCAGCGCAAATATCCGTGGGGCAACGAAGAGCCCGGCGCCGGCAGGGCCGCGTATGCACGCAAGGCGGAGTATGCGTACGAGGGCGGACTTGAGCGCGTCGGCGTACTCGAAGCGGGGCGCAGTCGCGAAGGTGTCTACGATCTCGAAGGCAACGTCTCCGAGTGGGTCGGCGATTGGTTCACCGAAAGCTTTTCGGTCGATGACGTGCGCAATCCGAAAGGGCCACCGACGGGCGAGAAGAGAGTGATTCGCGGCAGCGGCTGGCACGAGCCGGTCGAGCGCATCGGCGGATCGCGGCGGTACCAGGCGTCGCCGGACAATCGCACGGATGATGTGGGCTTTCGGTGCGCGAGGGATGGGGACAAGCCGGGCTGAAGCCCGGCCTACACGGGGTTGCAGGCCGGGCTCAGCTTTAGGCTCCCTCCCGGTCAGTGCTCCCAGCGGTTCCAGCGATCGAGCGGCAGCAGGAAGTGGTCGAACGCATGCTCGGCCACCTTCGTGCCTTGCCGACGTGCAGCGACGTCAGCAAAGCGGAAGTGAATGCCGAGGTAGATGCGGGCCTCGACCACATCGTCGGCGGCGTCGGAGAAGCGCGCGTAGCTGCGCGTCTTCTTCACCGCCAGCGGATGCAGGCTCGTGACTTCCAGCGGGCCTCGATCCGATCCGAAGAACATCTCGAGCGTGCGCGTCATCGCAGCCACCAGGCTGTTGGCGCCCGAGGTGTAGTCTGGATAGTTGGGCGTATTCACCAGCGGCTGCCACGTGGGGTCAGCGACCGTGAATTCATTGCCATCGTTGGCACCTTCGCGAATGGCCGTCAGCGGCCGCCAGAACACGTAGGCACGCTTGCTGTCCCAGCAGGTGATGAGCGCATCGGCGCCGGCCATGTTTGCCAGGGCAAACAAGCGAGCGCTGTCGCCGATCTTCTGCACCCGCTGCTGCGCGACGCCTCTGAGCGCCCGGTTCCATTGAGCGAAGAAGTTGTCGTTGTAGAAGTAGGCGAGATCCGTCTGCTCCGCCGTGCGTACGGTGCTGTTGAATGCACCGATCGCTTTCACCTCTGCGTAGTCGCGCGTGTAACGCTCGCTCGTCAACGCGGGCGGCGGTCCCACGCGAAATCGCCGAGGGCTGGTGAGCGTGAACGGAGTGGTCTCCGCGAGCCACGGCGTCACCATCGGCGAGAACGGTGCGGGTGCCGGCGGCGCACCGATGAACGAATCGGTGGGACGCCACACGCCGATCTCCATCGAGCCGACGAACGGTGGCGGCGCCGGATTCGGCGTCGCGCGTCGCAGCGGCACGATGCTGGTTGCGGCCTTCTCGCCGACCACCAGTCCCGGATCGCCGTTCAGTCCCCGCTGGGCGAGGTAGTTGTAGTAGGCGGTATCGAGCGTGCTCGCCTGCGCAGGGTAAATTGCAACGAGCACGCCGTGAGCGGCGGCCGCCGTCGCTGCGGAGCGCGAGCCTTTCGCGTTCGCCATTTCGAAGTGATACGGCTCGTAGCGCTTTTCGATCGCCTGCACGGCATCGTGCACGGCGATGTGAACCAGCGCCACGTCGAGCATGCCCTGGGGGCCAGGACGTGCAGCGGTGACCGCATCCATGGTGATCGCGTTCCAGTCGGTGACAGCGTCAGCATGAACGAGCGCCGAGAAGCCCAGCGTCGCGCACGCGACCACACCTGCCAGCTTTGGCAATTTGAACATGAGAGTTCTCCTGAGATGGTGGTGCGGTTACGGGCGCACGTAAGCGACGAATGTCGAGCGCGCGTTGACGTCCGCCATGGCACGTGCGGTCGCCGCAATGGCGCAGCGCCGGACCGGCTTGTAGAACGCCAGCGGGCTCGAGTCGACATCGCGACTGCAGACGCGACGGGCAGCAGCCTTGACCCTGTCGAGCAGGATCGCGGCGTCAGCCTCGTTCGCGATGTTGAGGTCGGCGTAGCTCACGACTTCGTACGGCAAATCTTTGGCAGCCGTGGTCGTGGCCTGTGCGGTGCCGGCGAGGCAGCCGAACAGCAAGGTGGAAAAGACTAGGGCCAGGGTCTTCATCTCTCGTTCCTCCAGTGGGTGATATGAATCGACAGCGCACAACGCGCTCGGGCGGAGGAAACGAAGGGTCGAAAGAAAAGCCGCCAGGAGCTGGCGGCTTTAGCCCGAAAGGGCATACGAAGGGACTGGAGTGCGGCGATTACAGGCTCACGATGGCTGCGGTCGTCGAGCGCGAATTGACGTCCGCCATAGCGCGCGCGGTCGCGGCCTTGGCGCACTGCTGCACCGGGTTGTGGGAGTCCAACCAGACCAGGACTCCACTGCGGACGCAGACGCGAAAAGCGGCAGCCTTGACCCTCTGCAGCAGGATTTCGGCATCAGCGTGGTTTGCGATATCGAGGTCGGCGTAGCTCACGACTTCGGACGGCACATTCTTGGCAGCAGTGGTCGTAGCCTGGGCGGTGCCGGCCAGGCAGCCGACCAGCAACGCGGTAATCATCAGGACCCGGGTCTTCATCTCTCGTTCCTCCAAATGGGTGGATAAAAAAAGCGCACAAAAGCGCCCTATCGATGAAAACGGGAAATGGGAGGGAAAGGCGACACTGGCCGGCCGCCTTAGCCCGAAAGGGCATATCCCTTTTTGGGCTGAGCGATCGAGCCGGAGGTCAGCCGGGGAGGATGCTGCCGTCTTCGAGCGCTTGCTTGAGCAACATGCGCGCCTTGTCCCAGTCGCGCTGTGCCGTCCGCTCCGAGATGCCGCGCATCGCAGCGATTTCGATGAGCGAGTAACCGCAGAAGAACTTCAAATCGACCAGCTGCGCCAGCGCGCTGTCGTGAACCGCCAGCTTGTCGATCGCGGTGCCGAGTCGCTCGAGATCGGCCGCCTCGGTCTGCTGCTCGGGAATCTCCGTCGGCAGGCGCGTGATGTGGAACGCTCCGCCGCGCTTAGCCGCCTGTCGGCTACGCGCATAGTCGATTACGAGCGTGCGCATCGCGCGTGCGGCATAGGCGAGGAAGTGCGGCTCATCCGGAAACGCCGAATCCGAGCGCTCTTTCATCTTGAAATACGCTTCGTGCAGCAGCGTCGTGGCGCTCAGCGCGACGCCTGAGCTCCGTCGCAACTCGCGCCGCGCGATGCGTCGAAGCTGGTCGTACAGCGACACGAATAGCGCGCTGGCGTCGTCAGTCGATCCACTGTCGAGGTGCGTCACTGGCGTTCTCGCTCGCGGGCGCCTTCGAGAATGTGCAGCAGGGAATAATTCGCCTCGTGGCAGGCGTATTCGAGCAGCTGCTCGTCGCGCCGCAGGAAGTGCGATTCGCCAGTCCATGGCCGCGTGTAGTAGGTCGGGTCCTCGACCGTGAACGTGTAGTCGATCCGATCCGGGGCAACGCGAGCGAAGCGCTCCGTGACGACCGTCCGGGGTGAGACGAGGAAATCGCCGGTGCTCCCCATCCGGAAATGATCGCTGGGTGTGAAGCCGCGGGTCTCGACGACCAGAACGGCGCCTTCCCAATGGCCGATCGAGTCGCCCAGCCATGAGGTCACCGCCGCCGCAGAGCGTTGCGAGTTGAGGCGGATGATCCTCGCTGCGCCGACGAACTCCGACACGAAGACGAACGAGTCCGCTGTCTGCACGATTTGATGCAGATTGACGCCGTTGCGTATCGCGAGAATCGGTGGCTGCGTCGTCTGCGAGGCAAGACATCGTTCCGCGGCCGGGCGCTGCTCAGGGCCGTCCATTGCAGAGAGCACACCTGTCCGCGCGCGAACGACCTGCTGCTTGTAAAGATCGTTGCCGGGAATCAGTCCGTCGGGCGGGTCGACGATGATCGAGCTGCGCAGCTGGCCGCGAACTCGCTCGATGTCATGAACGTCGAAATACTCGGTGGGCTCAGTGGGCGTGCTGCGATCCTCGAAGCGCGCGTAGAAAGATGCCAGCAACTTCGCGGCCTGCGCCTCGTCGATAACCAGCGTAGAGAAACCGGGCGGACGCTGCAGTGGGGTGGCATTCGAGGCCACCCACATGCCTTGCATGTCGGGCTGACCGTTGTCGAGGCGCGGTGGACTGTACAACTGCTCCTTGGCCGCCGCCGAGCAGCTCAAGATGACCAGTACCGCGAGGCCCCACCGATGCATGGGGCCTCACGGTATCACAGAGTTACTCGAACGCGTTCAGAACCACGACTTCGCGCTGGCGCTGCAGCGACGCAGACGCGTCGACGTCGGCGAGGGCACGTGCGGTCGCATCGTCGGCACAGGCTCGCAGACGGGCCTGGATCTCGATCGGCATCGGCATTCCCTGGTGCAGACCACATACGGTGCGGGCAGCCGACTTGATTCGGCCGAGGAGGATCGAGGCATCGGCCTGGCTGCCGAGGTTCAGGTCGCCGTAGCGCACGACTTGCTGCTGCACGCCTTTGACGGGAACCGTGGCCTGCGCAGTAGCGGCCAGGCAGCCGGTCAGCAGCGTGGCAAGAGCAATAGCAAACGTCTTCATCATTCCTCCAAGTTCAGGGTAATCGGGCACTGATGACAGATTGCTGTGGAGCCGTGAACCGGGCGGCACCCCAGTCGTGAAAAAGGCGTGAACGCCGCGTACCATCGGGCGCATGGTCCGGGTGTTCTGGCTCCTGTTGCTGATTTCGTCGGCCGCCATCGCGCAGACGCGCAATGTCGTGCTGATCATCGCGGACGATCAGGGTCTCGATCTGAACGTCTACGGCGATCGTGTTCCACGCACGCCGAATCTCTCGAGTCTTGCCGCTCGCGGCACGGCGTTCACCGAAGCATTTGCGACTGTGTCGTCCTGCAGCCCGAGTCGTTCGGTGATCTACACCGGGCTGTACTCGCATTCGAACGGCATGTATGGGCTGGCGCACGACGTCCACAACCAGCATCTGCTGCCGTCGGTTCGCACGCTGCCGCAGCTTTTGAAGGCCGCCGGTTACCGCACGGGGCTCGTCGGCAAGAAGCACATCCTTCCGGAGAATGCATTGCCGTTCGATGAGGAGCTGGCGCCGGAGCGCCCGGGCAATCGCGACGTTGCATTCATGGCCGGCGAAGCGCGCAAGTTCGTCGCCAGCAGCGCCGGTCGGCCGTTCCTCCTGGTCGTCGGCTTCAGCGATCCGCATCGCGCCGAACAGAACTTCGGCAACACGCGTGCGTGGCCGGGCATCAAGCGCGAGGTTTACGATCCTGCGGAGGTCATCGTGCCCGGGCATCTGCCGGACTTGCCCGAAGTGCGCCGGGACCTGGCGGATTACTACGAGTCGATCAGTCGGCTCGATAGCGGCGTCGGGTTGCTGATGGATGCGTTGCGCGAAACGGGGCACAGCTTCGACACGCTCTGGATTTATCTCAGCGACAATGGCCGCGCCTTCCCAGGCGCCAAGACGACGCTTTACGACGAAGGCATCCATCTGCCGCTGATCATCTGGTCGCCCAAGCAAAAGAAGCAGGGCGTGCGCAACGAAGCGATGGTGAGCTGGGTCGACATCCTGCCGACGATACTGGATTGGACGGGTGTGTCAGCGCCGCAGTCGTCGCAGCCGCTGCCGGGCAGATCGATCCTGCCTATCCTGGAGTTTGCCGGTTCGCCGGAATGGGGTCGCGTGTTCGCGTCGCATGGCTTCCATGAGATCCAGCAGTACTACCC
>DATNFA010000174.1:0-61964 GCA_035606615.1 Steroidobacteraceae bacterium | reverse complement strand
CTTCGGATCTTTCCTGACCTGGCCGCCGACCAGCAGCGTGCCGCGCAGCGTCCAATTGAGATCATCCGCCAGATCGCGGAAGGAATATTCGGCGCGACGCGTTGCGCCGCCGTCGCGACCCAGCTCGAATTCGACGACTCGCTGTTTGCCAAGCTCGGCGACGAACAGACGCTTGTGCGATTCATCGATGACGAGGCCGTTCGGCATCGCGCCGGCGGTATTAGGCAGGTGACGCCAGCCGCTTTTCGGCGACCACTCCATGACATCGCCTGTCAGCTCGCCGCGCAGAGCTGCAAATAGCGAGGTCACCGCACGCAGGTCGCGAGTGCTCGGTGCGTAGTTCGAAATGAAGAGTCGACCATCGGAGTGGAGCGTGACGTCGTTCGCGGCAGTGTCGGGCGGCAGAAGCGCGCAACCCCGCCATTCGAGCCGCAGATCGTCGCCTTTGCCAAGCACATCGAAGAGTTCGACGCTCTCGCGCTCGGCGTGATTGACGATAGCGAGACGAATGTCGGACCGCCGTTCGAGCACGGACAATCCATGCGGCGAGAAGACATCCTGCGGCGGGGTCTTGCATGCTGGATCGCCGATGAGCTTCGTGGAGACGGTCGCACTCGCCGCCGGCCACGCGGTTCGTCTCTTGCCGAGCCGAACGGCCTTCGTGTCGACGTCGACGATCGAGATCGAGCCGCCGCTGGCCGGCGCCTTCCATCCTTGCTCGCTCACGATGACGACGGATCTGGAGCGAACGAACTGCAGATCCTCCGGCTTAGCGAAGCCGCACAGCGTCGACAGTCCAGCGGGATCCTCGATGGCACGGCAGGGCAGGTCAGCTTCCGCCGCAATGCCGATGGGAGAGGCGATCAACAGCAGGCACGAGGTCCAGAGCTTCATCGCGCAATTCTATCCGCACCAAAGTTGGTTTCGCGGACCGACGATGCGAGGGTCTGCATGGTGAGACAACGCGCGATACTCGACGCATGACGAACCGAAGCACCGTAATGGGTATTGTTCTGGGTTGCCTCATCGCGTTGACTACGCTGTCCGCAGCGTCGGCCGACCTGCTGAAGCCGCTCGAGGTGAACGCGATTCCAGCTGCGCCGCCGGATCACACGCTGGCGTACGGCACTGACGCCAATCAATTCGGCCAGCTGTTCTTGCCGCAAGGTCGCGGCCCGTTTCCAGTGGCAGTGGTCATCCATGGCGGCTGCTGGAAGAATTTCGCCGACCTGAAGAACACGCTGCCGATGTCGGACGCGCTGCGCAAGGTCGGCATTGCAACCTGGAACATCGAGTATCGACGCGTCGACAACGAGGGCGGCGGCTGGCCTGGCACGTATCGCGATATCGGTGAAGCCATCGATTACCTGCGGACGATCGCCGCAAAGTATCGATTGGATCTGCAGCACGTCGTGCTCGTGGGTCATTCCGCTGGCGGACATCTGGCGTTGTGGGCCGCTGGGCGTCATCGTCTCGACAAAAACAGTCCGCTCTATATGAAGAATCCGCTGCCAGTCAGCGGCGTCGTCGATCTTGCCGGACCGGGCCGACTGCAGACGTTGCAACCGGATCATCTGCGCAAAGTGTGCGGCAGTGTACCGGTGACTCAGTTGCTCGGCGGCGAGATCGCTACCGTGCCGGACCGATTGCGCGACGGTTCGCCGTCGGAAATGCTGCCGCTCGGCGTGCCGCAGATTCTCATCACAGGGTCGCTCGACTGGCTGATCCCGCCGGCGTTCGGCGACGAGTACGTTGCGCTCGCGAAGCAGGCAGGGGACAAAGTGGACGCTACCGTGATCGAAGGCGCGGGACACTTCGAGATCATCGCCCCCGGCACGCAAGCGTGGCCGACGGTCGAGAAGGCGGTGCTGTCGCTGATCGAGCCCGCAAGAGTGCGCTAGTCACCGGCCGCTGCCCTCGCACCTGCCAGTCGCTTACAATCTCCGCGAAACCGAATCGCTGGAGATGACAATTGGCGGACCTGACCTCGCGGCATGCAGCGCTGCTCGCCTTGGGAATTGCGGTAACGCCCTTGATTGCCACGACGCGAGCAGAAGCCGCCGCGCAGTACTGGCGCTGCGATCTGGGCCGAGTCGCTGTAGTCTCGAACAGCAGTGCGACTCGCTGCGAGCTCCTGCTGCGAGCGACTCTGCGCTACGAGCAATTGCTGTCGGAGCTGACCGGAATAGAGCTGGACGAGTCCCTCACGCCGTTGCGCCTGTATTCGCTGCCGCGTGCCGATGCGCGGGAGTACATGTTCACCGAGAAGGAGCTCGGCGATCAGGTGCGAACGCGCCAGGTCATCAACAGCCGGTCCTTGCCTGGCTTGGATCTGAACTTCCTGAGCCTCGTCGATCTCGGCGGCGACGAGCCGCTGCAGTCCGTGTTCAACCTGTATGCGCAGCTGGTGTTGTCGAACGGCCCCACGCGAGGCTATCCGGCGTGGTATCAGGCCGGCGTGGCTACTCTGCTCAACGGCTTACTGATCCGGCCGGACGGCATGGTCTTGCTGAGCCGCAACCCGAGGTTTCTCGCTGTCGTCGATGACCATCAGCGGGCCAGTGACAGCGCTCGCGTCGATCTTCCAGCGCTGCTCGATGCGAAGCCCAGTGGTTTCACGCCCGCCGATTACAACGAGTTCGCGCGTCGCGCGCACATCTGGGCGCAGTTCGGCTTGCTGACCGGAGAGCAGCACCGCAAGCAGTATCACGACCTGGCGGATCTGATGCGCCAGGGAACGCCGACCGAGGAGGCCGTTGCCACGGCGTTCGGCATCTCGCTCAAAGAGCTCACTGAGCAGTTCGAGGGCGGCGCGTGGCGGAAGGACGCATCTTATCGGTTGCCCGCGCCGGCTAGTCCGCCGCCGAGCGTTGCTACGCCCGTCGAGCTGGATGCCGCGGTCGCTGAGGAGCTGTTGAAGGTGCTGAAGGAACGCGTAGTCGAGTTCGCGGGCCGGTAAGATCCGCCGATGGCTTCCAGAACCGCTTCATGCTGCTGCGGCCAATTGTCCGTCCAAGTCGAGGGCGAGCCGCGCGGCGTCGGCGTGTGCCATTGCCTCGCATGCCAACGGCGGACGGGCAGTGTCTTCGCCGCTCTTGCCAGCTTCGCGGCGCCGTTCAAGGTGATCGGCAAGGCCAGCGAGTATCTGCGCACCGGCGATCAGGGTGCGCAGTTCCTGTTCCGCTTTTGTCCCGTCTGTGGCACGACGGTGTTCCACACCGAGGTCGGATCCGACAAATCCGTGAGTGTTGCAGTGGGAGCGTTTGCGGATCCGCTGTTTCCCGCGCCCGGAGTTTCGGTCTACGACTGCCGTCGACACCCTTGGGTTCGCCTGCCGGAAGGCATCACGAAGTTCGAGAAAGATCCACCATGAAAATAATTGCGCTTCTGCTTGCACTCCTGGCGCCGGCTGCGTTCGCAGCAACCGACGATGCGAAGGCGCCCGCGGACACGACGGAGTCCGTGCGCGCAAAGCAGGATCTGCTCTGGGGTCGCATGGAGGAATCCATTGGGACCATCGTGCGTGAGACGGACGCCGTCGTCGGCGTTGCCATTCTCGATCTGACCGATCAGCGCGCGTTCTATCTGAACGCCGATGCAATCTATCCGACGGCGAGCACCATCAAGATTGCCGTGCTCGCGGAGCTGTATCGTCAGCACGAACGCGGCTCCGGTGCCAAGCTCGGCGATCTCTACACGGTCAATGCGAAGGACGGAGTCGGCACGGAGGGCATCCTGCAAGCGATGTCGGCGGGCGTTTCGCGCATCACGAATCGCGACCTGGCGCTGCTGATGGTTTCGTTGAGCGACAACTCGGCGACCAATGTCCTGATCGATCGCGTCGGCATGGACAACGTCAACGCGTGGCTGGCGCAGATCGGGCTGGAGCGCACGCGTCTGCGGCGACACATGCTCGACGTGAAGGCGGCGCAGGAAGGTCGAGAGAACACGTCGACGCCCCGCGAGCTGGTGACGTTGCTCCGGGCGATTCACGAGGGGCGCGTGTTCGGCAAGGCGACGACGGAGGAGTTCTTCAAGATGCTGGCCACGGAGAAGTCCAGCTACATTCCGCGGCGCCTGCCGGTGGACCTGATGATCGCCAACAAGCCCGGCAGTCTAGACGCCGTGCGCAACGATGCGGGAATCATCTTCGTCCCCGGCCGGCCGTTCGCTATCGCGGTGATGACGACCTTTGCGGCCGACGGTCTCGAAGCGGAGGAGAGCATTGGACGGATCGCTTACGCCGCCTGGAGCTACTTCGATCGCGTCGGCAAGAGCTCGTCGCTGGGGCGCCTCGTCCGGTAGATATCCACTGGATATCCACACAGTAGTCGCGCTACTGTGTGGCCATGGCCGGCCGTGTTCGCGTTCGTTATGACCCGCAGGAATCCGGGTGGATCGGGATCAGCAATTCCTGGGGCGTGCTGGCGTATGTAGACTGCCGCCGGGGCGGCGCGCAGCGTGCTTTCACGGAGCTTTGTCAGGGCTTCGAGCGCGCCGGCTGGCAGCTCGAAGGGCGCAAGTTCGACTGGCAGTACGTGAACAAGGGGAGCCTGCGCTGGGAAGTCCGCATCGGCGTGCTCGGCCCCGGCGACAAAAAGCAGCAGGGTTGGGGCCAGCTGTACTAGCGGAATTGCAGATCGAGCGGTTGCCCGTCCCATTCGCGCACGACGATCCGGCGCCCGGCGCCGGAGATCTCCAGCGTGCTGCCGGCGAGCCCCTTCGGCAGCGAGCCCACGCCGTTCTCGTCGAGCGGCATCGACAGGACGATGCCCAAGCTGCCGCCATCGATGTGTTCGCTCACGTCGAGCTCGCTTAGAGCTGCACCGGTACTGGCCACGTGCGCTTTGACCTCGACACCGCGAGCCGGACGCAGCTTGATCGTCATGTCCAGCAACGGTGACGCGTAGTCCATTCGCTCGCGGAACAGTTCGTAGCCGCGCTTGTAGGCGGACAGCACGACTTCACCGGGCTCCAGTCCGGCCAATTCGAATTGCCCGAAGTGGTCGGATCGGTCGTTCGGACGAATTCCCGGCGGATCAGCGCCGATCGAGGTCGCGCAGACCAATGCCTCGACGACGGGCACCGCGCCACCGTCTTCGATCACGCGCCCTGCAAGTTGCACCACGGGCAACTCGAGGTCGAGCACAGCATCCTCATTCGCGATCCGGATCCGGCGGCTCACGCCCGCTGCGGTCATCACGTCGTACTCGCCCGCTATGACGCCCTCGATCCGATAGGTGCCATCCGCCGAGGTCCGCCCGTGATAGGAGTTGCCCTGCTGCCGGGGAAACGGGTACATCCAAACCGTATTGCCGGCCTCAGCGGGCTTGTCGCCTCGAGTGACGCGACCGGACAGACGCACGCCGGCGGTCAATTCCATGTCGACGACCAGGTCCCTGTCGGCAGGCACTTGGATGAGCTTGCGCACCTCGCGCGACGATGGGCCTGCGCTGACTCTGAGCTCGGCCGGCCCCGGCGGCACGCCGTTCAACACGAATTCGCCTTGCGCATCGACAGGACGCATGGCGCGCGCGTTCCGCGTTTCCGATCGCAGGATGACGAAGGCATGCTCGATCTCGTCGCGCCGCAGGCCCGTGACTGTTCCGCGAACGCTGCGACCTCGAGACTGCGCCGTGAGGACGATGCCTTCCCGCCGTTCGTTGTTAGCGAGCACGATCTCCTGCGCGCCGACCATGCCAGTCGCGACGCGATAGCGGCCGGCGGCCAGGTGGTCGAACGCGAACGCACCGTTGTCGCTGGTGCGCTTGATCTGCTGGAAGTTCTGCTCGCTGATCAGCGCCACCGGTGCCGCAATCGGTGCGCCGCCGGTCGTGACGACGAAGCCGGAGATCGAGCCGCCGCTCGCCAGGCCGATCTCCACTGGCGGCGTCTGCTTGCTGACGACGATCTCCAACGCACGTTCGGCATAGTCGGCGGACCTCGCCGTCAAACCGATACGCCCGAGGGGAACGCCGTCGAATGCGAACGAGCCGTCCTGGTTCGTCTCGATGAATCCGCTGCGTGCCGCGCCGATATCCGCGCCCAATTCCCGGTACAGGACAGATGCCTGGGCGACGCCAGCGCCGGAACCTTCATCGAAGACGCGTCCCGTGATTTTGTAGCCGGGCTGCAGCGGCACAGTCAGCTCGGCCGTTTCCTGGCCGGCTGCGATGCTCAGGTCTTCGATCGTGAAGCGCTGGTAACCGGGCGCTGTCACCGTGACGTACCAGTCGCCCACGGGCGCGTCTTGCCACGCGAACGTACCGTCGTCCGATCGAAAGCTGCGCGTAACACGCGGCTCCTCGATCGCTGTGTTCAGTCGTTGCAGTTGGATCTCGAATTTCTGCACCGCCCCGCGGGTGACTGCATCGACGACTCGACCGCGAAAGAGCGAATCTTCTGTCGCGCGTGAAGACACCGTTGGTTTTGAATCCGGCGCTGTTGCTGTGGGCGGGGATTCGGGACGCGTCTGTGTCACGCGCTCCACCGCTGCATCGTCTTCTGTTCTGTGTAACAGCCCGCGCCCAAGCAGTACCATGGCGGCCAAGAGCACGAGCCCGAGGAAGACTAACCAATGACGTCGTGGACGTTCCATTTCTTGGCACCGATCATCCTGATGACTCTGAGCGCACTCGTGCTTTCAACGCTGGGCGTGCTGCACTTGATCTACACGTTCCATGGACCGAAGCTCACGCCACGCGATCCTGATCTGCAAGCGCGCATGGCCGAGGTTCATCCGGTGATCACACGGCAGACGACGATGTGGCGTGCGTGGGTCGGATTCAACGCCAGCCACAGCATGGGTGCGATCCTGTTCGGACTGATCTACGGCTTTCTCGGCAACGCGTATCCCGAAATCCTGTTCAGCTCGCCATTCCTGCTCGCCGTCGGCCTCGCAATGCTCGGAGGCTTTGCGGTCCTCGGCAAGGTCTACTGGTTCCGCATTCCGTTCAGGGGCATCGTCATTTCGTTGGCGTGCTATCTGGCCAGCATCGCGACGTGGTGGTGGCCCTGACGTAGCAGCTAGCGCGGTTGGCGCACGAACTTCAGAGTGAGCCGCTCGCCGTCCCATTCCCGGACGCTCTGCGTCGCGTAGCCTTCAGCCCAGAAGTCGACGGCGGTACCCGCCAGCGCGCCGGGAATGTAGCCCGCGCCTTCCTCGTCGAGCGGAACCGGCACCTGGAAGGTGGGACGCTCGCCGCGCATTTCACTCACGGTCAGCTTGCGCAGAGGTTTGCCCGTTGCTGCGTCGTGCGCCCGAACCTCGACTCCCGCGTCGCGCCGCAGACGTATCGTCATGTCCAGGACGGGCGCCGCGAAGGCGATCCGCTCCCGGTACATCGCATACCCCGGCTTGTAAACGGTCATGACGAAATCGCGCGGCTCGAGTCCCGCCATCGCGAATCGCCCGTAGGAGTCCGAGACGTTGAATGCGCGGCTCTTCGATGTCTTCGGGTCGACGGGCCAGACCACCAGCTCTGCCTCGGCGATCGGGACCTTGCCGTTGTCCTCGAGGATGCGACCGGCGAGCTGCGGCGACGCGTCGATATCGAAGACCGTGTCGCCGGCAACCTGGAAGGGACGACTCTTGTACCCGTCGATCCAGATGGTGTACTCGCCGGGCGGCACGTCGTCGATCACGTATTGCCCGGTGGGTGAAGTCGCCGCCCCGTACATATAGAAGTCTTCCCGGTCTTCGGCCGGCCTGGGTTCCAGCCACGCGCCCGCCACGGGTCTGCCGCGCTGGGTGACGCGGCCCGAGATGCGCGCGCCGCGGGGGAAATCGAAGTCGACCGTCAGGTCCGTGTTCGCCGGTACGTCGATCATTCGTGCGAGTTGCCTGCGCATGTTCACGTCGGCCGAGAGTCGCCCGCGTCCCGGCCGGGCGTTGCGCAGTTCGTACTCGCCGCGCTCGTTGATCGATGCCTCTGCACCGAGACCCATCTCGCCTTCAGGCCTCAGCGTGATGCTGAGCTGCTTGATGTCCTCGGGTCGCAATCCCGTGACCTTGCCGCGAATGGTACCTCCGCCTCGCAGTGCGAGGATGACGCCCTCGATGCGCTCGCTCTCGGCAAGTGTGAGCTCGCGTGTCGCGCTGCCGCTCGGCCCGCGGCCGGTGAGTCGATAGTTCCCGGGGGCGAGGCTGTCGAAGGAAAACTCGCCGGCCTCGTTGGTGCGTCCTTCGCCGCCGGACGAGCCGATGCCCTCGATACGGTACAGGCCAATGAAGCCCGCCACCGAGGTCACGCCGTCGCTCTCGGTGAGTCGGCCGGAAATGAGACCGCCGCTGGACAGACCAACCTCCAGCGGTGCGGTGTCATCGTCGACAGTGAGGTCGACTCGACGCTCGGCGTAGTTCCGTGCACTGACATCCAGCGTAATTCGCCCGGGCGGAACGCCGTCCAATTTGAACGTGCCATCCATGGCCGACTGCGTGCGAGTGCGCAGGCGAAAGTTGCCTTGGAAGAAGCCCTCGCCGGCGGGATGGTACGTAATGTGTGCGGCTGCGATTCCGGTATTCGAAGCGAGGTCGTAGACGCGACCTTGCACCGCGTAGCCGCGGACCAGCGGCACAACCAGGTCGGGCGTCGTCTTGCCTTCGACCAGGACGAGAGAGTCGAGAAGAAAGGGCTGATAGCCGCCAGCCTGCGCGACGAACGACCAGCGTCCCGGCGGCAACTGCGGCCACTCGAAACGGCCATCCTCGGTCTGGAATTTCCGCGGCTCGGGAGTTCGTTGATTAGATGATCGTCCCCATTCCGCGAACTTCAGCTCGAACTCGCGCACCGGCTCGCGGCTTGCGGCATCGATGACGCGACCGCGAATCGCACTGAGCGCGGGGCCTGAAGGTGATGGCGGGGCGACTGCGTTGGCGCGCTCTTCCGGGGGCGTGGGCGCTGCTAACGCCGGATCGGTCGAAGAAGCGGAGGGGGCGAGTGCGACAGGCGCGTCATGTGAACGCAGCACCCACCACACGACGACCAGGCAAGCGACCGCTGCCAGGCTCACTGCGAAGGCGCGACGACGACGGTTCATGACGTAGACAGAATGATCTGCCGAACTACCGCTCGCAAGTCGTTACGATATCCTGATCAACATGAACCGGACCTGCATAGCACTCGCATTCAACGCTGTCGTATGGATATCGATCTGCGCCGAGGCGCAGACTGCGACGACGGAGATCCACACGGAAGACGTCGACCTCTTCTACAAGATCTACGACGCCGCCGGCGGCCACCCGACCGCCGAGCAGCTGCAACGCGACTACCTCGATGCAGGTTCGGAAGGCCTGCATCATCTCGCCCAACTGCGCCGCGTAACCGGCGTGCGGATTGCAGAGACGCTCGCCGCGCATCCGGCAATTTATTCCAAGGCTCGTGGCTGCATGGCCGTGTTGCCTCGCGTGCGTGAGCGAAGCGATGCTGCGCTCAGGACGTTGGTGCGCTTGTATCCGCAGGCGCGCACGCCTCCCGTCACAATCGCCGTCGGTCGCGGCAAGCCGGTCGGCGTCGGCAGTCCCGTCACCGGCCTGCAGATCGGTCTCGAAGCGCTGTGCTCGGCCGAATGGTTCAACCCGAACGTCGAAGACAGGTTCGTGTACGTGATCGCACACGAGTATGCGCATGTGCAGCAGGTCCGCGAGCTCGTCGATGACGAGCATCCCACGGTGCTGGAACGCTCGCTGATCGAAGGCGCGGCCGAGTTCGTGGCCGAGCTGATCGCCGGCAAGCCTGGGTATGCGCACTTCCCCGCGCTGACGAAAGGACGCGAGCACGAGATCGAAACTGCGTTCGTCGCCGACATCGACCAGACCGACCTTTCGCGCTGGATCGACAACAGCACGATGGAGCAGGGCAACGAGCTGGGCACCTGGGTCGGCTATCGCATCACCAAGGCGTACTATCAGCGGGCCGCGGACAAGCAACAGGCGCTACGCGAGATCCTGGGGCTGTCCGAACCGAAGGCGTTCCTGGCGAAGAGCGGCTGGCAGCCGGCACTGTAAGATTTCTTGCCGGGCAATGTCGGCACGTGGCGGCCTCGTTCGTCTTTCATGCAACCGTGCAGCTCCGAGCTGAGTTGTATCGGCCCCAGGCAAATCTTCCAGGAGCCCTGCCATGCCATACATCGATGGTTTCGTGATAGCAGTCCCCAAGGCCAACAAGCAGAAGTTCATCGACCACGCCAACAAGGGCGACAGCGTGTTCGCCGAGCTCGGCGCAACCCGCATCCTGGAATGCTGGGGCGACGACGTGCCGGAGGGCAAGCTGACCGATTTTCGTCGCGCCGTGCAGGCAAACGAGGACGAGGCTGTGGTCTTTTCCTGGATCGAGTGGCCCGACAAGGCGACGCGCGACCAGGCCATGGGCAAGATGGAAAGCCTCATGAAGACCGATCCGCGCATGAGTCCGGAGAAGAATCCGATGCCGTTCGACGGCAAGCGGATGATCTACGGCGGCTTCGCGCCGATCGTGACGCTGGAGAAGTGACAGCTCGACGCCTCCGCCCGAGCGGGCGGAGGCGTCAGCCCGCCTCACTAGGGCCTCGCGCGCGTGTACTCGAAGATTTCCTCGCGCACACTGCCATCCTTCTTGTTCTCGATCGCAAGGTAGATCTTGACGCGATCGTTGCCGACGCGCTCGAACGTCATGCCGTCGAAGTAAAGGCTACCGTCGCGCTTCGCGACGAGCGGGAAGCGCAGCGAGACGTCGCGGTCTTCCCAGCCGCGCAAGTCGCCGTGGAAGTGCTTGAGTTTGATCGCGAGCGAACCGCTTTCTTCCGCGATCAGCAGCAGCTCGTAGAAGATGGGCTTGCCGTCCTTGATCATGCGGTACATGCCCATCATCGTGCCGTCGCGCGGCGGGCTCCAGATCTCTTCGGTGAATCCGCCGAGGCCCGTGCCGGTCCAGCGGCCCGCGTACCACGCCATGTCCGCGATTGTCGCAGCCGGCGGCTTTTGATCCGGCGACAGCCGCAGCGTATTCGCAGTCATGGCTTCCTCGGCCAGACTGCTCGAAGCGACCAGAAGGAGTGCGAGCGCCAGGTTGATTCGCATTGTGGCTCACCTTCTTGCGATGGCGGCCACTTTAGCCCCTAACTTCTACCATCTCCAGACTTGGTCGTACTCGCCGAACAGCCGCGGCATCTGCGCGCGGGACATGAGCACGATGCCGTCGAGGAGCTTGCCCTCAAGCAGGCCGCGCTCGGCGAGATCTTCCTTCACGCAGTAGACCGGCACGTCCTTCTTGAGCAACGCAGCCAGATCCTGCGCCAGCGCCGGCGGTTGCGTCTGTCGCCACGCGCCGAGCGTCAAACCTGAGGCATCCTGGTCCGCAGCAACATAGTTCACTGCATTACCGGCGAGCAGTACGCCGAGCTCGGCGCCCGCGCCGCGCATCGCGTGCGAGATCCAGATCACCGTGTCGTCCTGTTCTTCGGTCGTTGCGCGATACGCAGTCTCGACTATCTGCAGCACTTTCATGTCTCGTTCCTCACTTCGTCGGAATGACGAGCGTGGCGGTCGACTGCTGCGCCATCTTCCAGCAGTCGGCGGGTGAGCCGCGCCGCACGCCTTCGATCGCCTCGCCGACGCCGCGCTCGTCGACGCACAGTCCGCAGTTCACCCAGTTGAGGTCTGCGCCGCGCGTACGCGCGTGCGCAATGAGCGCTGCTATCCAGTTTTTGCTCAACGGATGATCTTCCTGTGTCACGTCGCGGCCATGCACGGCATTGGGATGTTGGGCCTGCTTCGCGAACGAAAGCGCGACGGCGCCCTCGTAAGCGAAGACATTCACGTCGTAGCCGCGCTCGAGCGCGGCGTGCAGCAACCTAAAAGCCGTGGTGGTACGCGCGCTCTCGAACGGCGCGTCCATGAGCACGAAGGTCAGTGTGTGTTTCGCCATGATGGATGTCCTAATTTTCTGGTCGAAAGTGGCCAAGGCCCTTTCGACAACGCCGTCAAAAGGCGCGACTTTTGCCGGCTAGTGCCAGAGCGTATTCCAACCCGCCGCCATGCGCTCGACGATCGAGTCGATCGGCGCCGCCCGCACACCGCCAATCAAGCCGGCGGGCGCGATTCCTCGCTCGCGTAGCGAGAAGTCGTCCGCCAGCACTTCGATCTTCGTTCCGATCACCTTGTCGAGCTCGGCGCGGCGGGCGCCGCTGCGCACGGCGAGCACGCCGTTTTGCACGAGAAACAGCGCGACATCGTGACCGGCGGCACGCAACTGGATTGCCAGCTCGCAGGTGCGGGCGGCGCCCGTCGACTCGAACGGATCGCGCGATTCGATCAGCAGGTAGCCAGGCATCGCGGACTCCTTCAGTTGCAGGCCTGCAGCGAAGTGTCGGGCATGGGCCCGAACCAGCGGCAGGCGTGGTTCTTGACGTTGTTGGTCTCGTCGGACTCGATGATCAGCCCGCGCACCGGCTGCGCCATCGTCGGCGGATCGGCGGTGCCCACCAGCACCAGATCCCAGTCCTGCGCGCTGTTCGGCACGTTGACCGTTGCGACGCTCACGCGCTGGCTGGTGTTTGCAGGGAGCGCAGGCACATTGACAGTCCACTGCATCGAGCTGCCTTGCTGCATCATCGTCAGCGGATTGCCGAAGCTGGCGTCGACGAAGAACGTGCTCGCCGGCGCGTTGGCCATGCCGATGTTCTCGATGTCGGCTTCGATCGTGATCGACGGGCCGCTGACGAAGAACTTGAACTTCCGGACATGCAGGTCCGGCCACTTGAGCACCAGGCGGCTCTCGTAGTTGGCCAGGAAGCTGTGCGCCACCATGAACTTGTCTCTGAGATTGCAGTTGCCGCGCCAGATGCCGAGATCCTCGTCGCGCCAGATCTCGCAGGCCTGCGCGCTCGCTGTGCCGAGCAGCAACAGCGCGGCGACCGCGAGACGATGTGAACGCTTGTGCATGAGAAGAGCCCTGTAGTGATGGATCCCGGTTGCGCTCACCGTAGCCGCCGGCGCTGCGTTCCGCTTCCCATGAATATCTGATGCACTTTCGTACCAGCCGCGCTCCCCCGTTCATGGGATGCCGGCTCAGCGGTGTCTTCGTAGGCTCTCCCCGGGCAAACGATTTCGGGGAGTCATCATGAGGGTTGCGAACTTTTCCTGGGGGCTATGCGCGACGGTGCTGATTGCGAGTACCGCGCAGGCTGGTGTCGACGAGCCGTTCGGCGCGCTCGACGACTCACCGCGCTTCATGCTTTACGTGCAGAAGCCGCTGGGTGCTGTCAGGCACAGGAGCACGGGTCCGTCGTTCGGCTTTGCTGTCGATCGGCCGAACACGAGCGCTCGGATCTTCGATCTGCGCGTCGCGCCGTTCGATCACGGCACAATCATGCTCAACGGCTTCAGGCTCACCGGCGAGACGCGCGGGCTCGGCTTCGACAGCTACGGCGGCGACAGCTGGGACAACCCATGGCTGTTGGTCGGACTCGGTCTGGGCGCTGCGCTGGGCATATCGTGTGCGACCGACAATTGGCCGTGCGACGACGGTGGGTATGACGGCAACAACGACTACCGGGTGCCGGGCACATGAGCCGCTTGCTGCTAGTCGTGCTCCTATTGGTACCGTTGAGCAGCTGCGTCTCGCTGCCGCGCGACGTTGCCGGTGAGCTCGAGCCGGTGGCGCACCATCGGCAGGATCACTTCCACAAACCATGAGCCTGGCATGAGCATCGTTCGAGCTCTCGTCCTCGTGTTCGCCGCTGCGTGCTCGAGCGGTTGCGCGACGGCCCTGACCCCCGCGGCGTATCGCACGTTCGATGCGGAGTCGGCAAGCGAGGGCGAGCTCGACTTTCACGGGCTGCCCCTGCAATCGGGACAGCTCGTCGTCAGCGACTCGGGCGAAGCGGACAGCCTGCTGCTGTCGATGCTCGGCGAGCAGTACACGCCGTATAGCCATGCGGGAATACTGTCGATCGAAGGCGGCCAGGCCTACGTCTATGAGGCGTACGCATTGCTGTGGCCATTCCTCGGCGGCCCGCCAACCGACGCGATGCACGGCCACATCCGTCGCGTCACGCTCGAGCAATACATCGGGCGGCAGCGCGTCACGGCAATCTTCGATCCCGAGCCCGGCGTCGACAAAGCTGCTGTCGTGGCATTCGCGCGCGCGCGGCACGAAGACGGTACGCAGTTCGATCCCTATTTCGATTGGCGCGATCACTCGCGTCTGTACTGCACTGAGTTTGCGGCGTTGGCGTTGCACGCGGGCGGGCGGCCACTGCCGACGCCGGTCCGTGTGCGCGACAACCCCTCGCTGCGGGTGGCGCTCGATTGGCTGAAGGTGCAAGCACCGGCGATCGTCACGGCCGGCTCGCTGACCGAGGGCGCCGAGCGCGTCGCGTTGATCAGCGAGCGCCTGAGCGCGCGCGAAGTGGAAGCGTACTTCGCTGCGAAGCGCGAGCTGCATCGCCGGTTCACCGACGATCAGAAGCTCGGCAACATCTGGGTCTGGTCGTGGCGCGGGCTGCAGCTGCGTCCGCAGATCGAAGCATTCCTGGAAGCGAGCAGCCAATGGCCGCACGAGACGGCTGCGGAGCTCGCGGACGACTGGTTAGGGGCCTTCGCACTGCCGGTGGGGTAAGCTTCACGGCAGCGGGTAGCTCACGGGCGAATCATGACTGAGCCTCCGTGGAGTGTCGTACTGCTGGAGGACGATAAAGACACGCGGCAGTTCTTCGAAAGCTGCGTGCGCTCTCATGCGCGCCTCACTTTGTCCGCATCGTTCGCTGCGCTCACGCCGGCGCGCACCTGGTTCGAGACCAACACCGCCGACGTTCTGCTCACCGACCTGGCACTGCCCGATGGCCACGGCCTCACGCTGATCCGCGAGCTGGCAGATCGGCAGCCCGAGTGCGACATCCTCGTGGTCTCGGTATTCGGCGACGAGGATACGGTCATCGCGTGCGTGGAAGCCGGCGCGGTCGGTTACATTCACAAGGACTCGACGCCCGCTGACGTCGCGCAAGTGATCGTCGATGTGCGACAGGGCGCCTCGCCGATCTCGCCGATGATCGCGCGCAAGCTGCTCGAACGCATGCGTCGCAAGCCGGTTGCCCGCACGGCCCCGGGGGGCTTGTTGTCGCCGCGCGAATCGGAAGTGCTCGAACTGATCGCGCGCGGCTATGGCTATGCCGAGATCGCACGCCTGCAAGGCGTGACGATGCATACCGTCCAGAGCCACATCAAGAATCTCTACGGCAAGCTCGCGGTGCATTCGCGCAGCGAGGCGGTGTTCGAAGCCACGCGCATGGGACTGCTCGACAGCATGAAGCCGGGGAAGTGACGCATGCCCGCGCGGGGACTCGCGGTGTACGGCGCGCTGTGCCTCGCGGCCTTTTGTGAAGCCGCGCACGCGGCGCCGGAAGGAATCATCGAGCTGGATCATGCGACGCTCGTCGCCACGGTCAACGGCTGGCCGCAGCCGTCCCAGGAGATCCGCCTGCCGCTGCACTGGGACGTGATCTATCGCGGGCGATCTGGAACCGCTCGGTTGACGTTGCCGTTTGCCCGTCCCAGGGCGCACACCGTCAACGAGCCGCAGATGTTGTTCATTCCGCGTATCGCGAACGCGTACTCGGTCGAGCTCAACGGCACGTTGCTCGCGACCGCGGGCGATCTGGAAGCGCACGGCGCCGCCTGGTCGGCGAAGCACCCGATCACGATCGGCTTCACCGCGGCTCTGCTGCGCGACCAGAACGAGCTGACGATCCAGCTGCGCGGCGATGCGGGCCGTCGCGCCGGCATCGCGCCGATCATGGTCGGCCCTGCGCGGCTGGTCGAGCCGCACTACACGGTGGCGTATGCGTTTCGCGTGCTCGTGCCCTGGATCGCGACGACGTTCAGCGCGCTGGTCTCGGCATTCTGCGGGCTGCTGTGGCTGCAGCAGCGAGAGAAGCTCTACGCCTGGGCCTGCATCGGCGAGGCGGTGTGGGCGCTCGTCGTTCTCGACATCACGATGGAATGGCTGCCGCTGCGCTGGTATGCATGGGGCGGGCTGTTGTTCGGTTTGCGCGCCCTATGGGTCTGGGCGCTCTACGTCATCATCGAGCAGGTGTTCGGTACACGACCGGTACGTGAGCGCGCCGCTGTGCAGGGGCTGCTGTGGGCCGCGCCGTTCTGTGCGCTCATGCTTGCGCTGACTGGATCTTCCCTGCCAGCAAGGTTGCTGCGGGTGCTGCTGTCGTTGCTCAGCGCGATCATCACGCTGAGATTGACGTTCGATCTGCGCAAGCGCGTGACCACGGAGCGCGTGCTACTCGCGCTCGGTCTCATGGCGCTGCTCGTTGCCGGAGTTCACGATGCGGTTGCATCGCAATTCGTTACCAGCGCGTACGGCGAGCTGGCCTGGGCGAAGTATGTCGGCATGCTGCTGGGCCTCACGATCATGTGGGTGGTGAGCAAGCGCTTCCGCCTGGCTCGCGCCGAGGCGCTGCAGCTGCAGGAATCGCTCGCACAGCGGGTTCAGCAGAAGGAGTCAGAGCTGCGCGAATCGTTCGAGCGCCTCTCGCAGCTGGAGCGGGCACGTGCCGTAACCGCTGAGCGCGAGCGTATTCTGCGCGACATGCACGACGGCGTCGGGGCGAATCTCGCGACCGCGATGCGCCAGCTCGAAAGCGGCACCGCGCCGGCGGTGGAGGTCGCGGCGACGCTGCGCGAATCGCTCGATCATCTCAAGCTGTCGATCGACGCCATGAATCTGCCGAGCGGCGACGTCAACGCGCTGCTCGCGAGCTTGCGATATCGGCTGCAGCGACGCATCTCGCAGGCGGGGCTGACAGTCGATTGGCAGGTCGATGAGCTGCCGCACTGGGAGGCAGGCACCGACCAGGCGATGCGGCATCTGCAATTCCTGCTGCTCGAAGCGATCTCGAACGCTCTCCAGCACGCGCAAGCGTCGACGTTGACGCTGAGTGCGCGCAGCGACGGCGGGAATATCGAGATCAGTGTGCGCGACGACGGCCGCGGCGGTTGCGTGGACGGAGGCGTCGGATTGCAATCGATGCGGCAACGCGCGCGAGCGATTGGTGCGGAGCTGACGGTGGAGGACGCAAATCCCGGCACGCGCGTTCGTATCGCGATCACACAGCCGTCAGGGCTCGCTTGAGTGCATCCAGGTCGACTGGCTTGACCAGATGCGCGTCGAATCCCGCAGCAGCAGAGCGTTGCCGGTCCTCCACTTGTCCATACCCGCTCAGCGCGATCACGCGCAGCTTCGGGAAATCTGCTTTCAAGCGACGCGCGACTTCATAGCCGTCGAGTCCCGGCAGGCCGATATCGAGCAGCACGAGCTGCGGCTCGAACGTCGCGACCTGCTGCAGTGCTGCTTCTCCCGAGTATGCGCACAGCGTCTGCCGGCCTTCGAACTGCAGCAGCATCGCCAATGAGTCCGCCGCATCCCGATTGTCGTCGACGATCAGCACGCGCAGCAGCGAGTCGGGCTGCCGTGGCGCGGCTGCTGCCGCGACCATTGGGCGCTCGGCGATAGGGATCCGCAGCGCGAACGTGGAGCCGCGATCCCATCCGGGACTGCTGGCGACGACTGTGCCGCCGTGCATCTCGACGATCTGCTTGCAGACCGTCAGCCCGACGCCGAGCCCGCCCTGCGAGCGATCGAGCCCGCGCTCGGCTTGCGCGAACAGGTCGAAGATGCGCGGCAGGAACTCCGGCGCGATGCCGATGCCGTTGTCCTGGAACTCGACCACGACGTGCTGGCCGTCGGCGTACGAGCGAATGCAGATTTCCCCGCCGTCCGGCGTGTACTTCGCGGCGTTGACCAGCACGTTCGCCATGCATTGGCCGAGCCGCAATTTGTCGGCCAAGACGTAGATCGTCCCGAGCGTCTGCGTGACCGTCAAGCGGTGCGCCTTGCTGCGGATCAGCGGCTCCGCCGTCTCGATCGCGAGCTGGATGCAGGCGCTCACGTCGACGACTTCGCGCTTCAGCTCGATGCGGCCCTGGGTGATCCGTGCGACGTCGAGCAGATCGTCGAGCAGGCGCCCGAGATGCACGGCCTGCCGTTGAATGATGCCGACCAGCGTCTGCTGATTCTCGTGCGGCACGAGCCGCGATAGCACCTCGGCGGCAGTCGCGATCGGCGCGACCGGATTGCGCAGCTCGTGCGCGAGCATCGCGAGGAACTCGTCCTTGCGGCGATCGGTGTCCTCCAGCGCCGCCTGCAGCCGGCGCTGCTCCGTGACGTCTTGCACCGAGCTGATCACGCAGTCCCGCCCGGCCGCGAACAAGGTGACGACCAGATCGCGATCGGCGAACCGGCTCTCGTAGCGCACGATCTCGCCCGTCGTCAGCACGTGAGTGCATTGCTCCGATGCCTTGGCAGCGCGATCGGGAACGATCTCGCTCATGCGCCGGCCGAGCACCTGCTCGCGGGGCAGGTCGAGCAGGGCAGTGGCATTGCGATTGGCGCCCACATAGATCCAGTCCACGATCTGACCCGACGCATCCCGCTCGGCCTTGAGCACGGCAGTGAGGTCAGTCGGATGCTCGAAAATTGCCTGCAGCTGCGCGTCGCGCTCGGCCAGCGCCTTCTGATGCTCGTCATCAATCTGCGCGCGCGCCGTGCTCAGCGCCGCATTGAGGGCCTTCAGCTGGCCCCGCCGCTGGTGCAGCTCGACCAGTACCGCGACTTTGCTGCGCAGGATCTCCGGGACGACCGGCACTGCGATGTAGTCGATTGCACCGAGCTCATAACCCTTCAGGCGGTCGAGTTCGCTGACGTTCACCGCGGTTACGAAGATGATCGGCGTGCGTTCCATCCGCGGATGCTCGCGCACCAGCCGCGCCACTTCGAAGCCGTCCATCTCGGGCATGTGCACGTCCAGCAGGATCGCCGCGAACTCCTGTTCCAGCAGGCGTTCCAGTGCCTGGGCGCCGGATAGCGCGCGGACGCACTGCACGCCGAGCCCCAGCAGGACCGCCTCATAAGAAAGCAGTCGGGCGGGCTGGTCGTCGACCAACAGGATGCTGGCCCGCGGGGCAGGCAGGTTGGGCTCGCTGACCGCCAGCGGGGCGCTGGTCGGAGGGGTGTTTGTTTTCAGCGTGCTCATGCTGGGTCTGCGCTCGTCCCGAGCGGGTGGCCGGGTTCTCCGGTTCTGGCCGCAAGGGGCAACGCCCCAGTCCGGTAAAAGATCCACGGTCTGGCTGTGCAAGGCGGTCAGTGGCCGGTTCCGGACGCCGATGGCGATTGAGCCCCAGGTATCCAAACGAGGTGCAAACCCGCTGAGGAGGGTCGCCATGAGAATTACAACGGGAGTGTTTCTGGGCCTGGTCGCCCTGACGGCCGGTGCTGCCGAGCATTACGGGGCGCCGCTGACGCTGAAGAACCCGCTGACGCTCGAAGCCGCCGTGCTAGCGCTCGGCGATCGTCCGGCCGCCGACGTGCTGGTCGAATCGACCGTCAAGCAGGTGTGCGAGCAGCGGGGTTGCTGGATCGCCTTGCAGAGTGCTTCCAGCAAGCTGCACGTCACATTCAAGGACGAGGCGTTCTTCGTGCCGTCCACCCTGATCGGCAAGACCGTGCGGGTGGAAGGCAAGCTGAGCAAGAGCGGCCCGGGTTACGAGCTCGTCGCGACCGGCCTGGACGTCGAGAGCTGAGCGGGCGCACCACGATGCTGTTGCGACTGCCGCTGGAGCCGGGCGCTCAGGACAGGGCGAGTTGGGGCCGGGAAAACTGCATCCTGTGGGGGCGCGTGCGTCACGCCGACTTCGGTCCCTGCACGCACACGCTGTCGATCCGGGCAGCGTGGGGCGGGGTGGAGCACTGTCACGTCGAGGGCCGCACGATCGGCGTCGACGACGACAACTTTCTGATCCTCAATCACGGCCGCATCTATTCGAGCAGCATCCGCAGCGCGCAGCCGGTGGAGTCGCTCGCCATCTGCTTCAGCCCGCGGCTGGTCGAGAAGATCCACAGCGACGGCGGCAGCAGCCAGTTCCTCGAGCACTTGCGGCCGCACGACACGACGGTCAGTCCGGTGCTGCACTCGATCCGGCAAGCGCTGACAGCCGGTTGCGATGACCCGGCCTGGTACGACGAGCAGCTGACTGCGCTGCTGGTACGCATGCGTACCCATCAGGAGCAGCTGCTCGATCGAGTCGACGGACTTGCACTGACTCGCCCTGCCACGCGCCGCGACGTCTATCGACGCATCGCGCGCGCGACCGATGTGCTGCACAGCGACTATGCGAACGGGGTCGACCTGGCCGGACTCGCGCAGAGCGCGAGCATGTCGAAGTATCACTTCCTGCGGCTGTTCAAGCTTGTCCACGGCCTCACGCCGCACACATATCTACAGCGCAAGCGCATCGCCGTCGCGGTCCGGCTGCTCGAATCGACCAGCATCACCGTGCGCGAGGTCGCGATCAAAGTCGGCTTCGCCGACGACTCGACGCTGGTGCGACAGATGCGCCGCTGGACGCGCCGCACGCCCGGCCAGGTTCGCGCCGCCGCGCTCAATCCGCCTGCAAGACCTCATGCAGGTACAACCGCGCCTTACTCCAGTCCCGCCGCACCGTTCGCTCCGACGTCGACCGCATCGCCGCGATCTCCGTAAACGAAAAGCCGCAGAAGAACTTCAGATCCACCAGCTCGGCCAACGCCGGATCGATGCTCGCGAGCTCGTCCAGGGCAGCGCTCAGCGGCTGCAATTCCGCTGCATCCGCCGCCATGTCGGGTACGACAGTCGGCAGCGCAGTGATGTCGAACCCGCCGCCGCGCTTCTGGGCGCGGCGCTCGCGTGCGTAGTCGATGATCAGCCCGCGCATCGCACGCGATGCGTAGGCCATGAAGTGCGCCCGATCCGGAAATTGCAGCGATTGGCGGCGCGAGATGTCCAGGTACGCCTCGTGCAGCAGAGTGGTCGGGCTCAAGCCCAGGTGCGCGCCATTGCGCCGCAGAGCGCTCTGCGCGATCTCTCGCAACTGATCGTAAAGCGCCGCAAACGAGGGGTCTTCGGTGACGTTCATCGCGAGCTAGTCTGCCTGAGCGCTGCCTGACCGCTCAATGTTGCGGATTGCGCAGCGTCTGTGGCCGGGATGTCAGGGGCGTTACGATAGACCGGCAAAAGCCACGCCTTTTGACGGGCGTGCCGAAAGGGCCTCGGCCGCTTTCGGCCAGACAAACTAGAGCGACCCATGGCGCGGATCGATAAACATCGCTGGAGTGTCCTGAGCCCGCTGCTCGACGAGCTGCTGGAGGCGGACGACGGCGTGCGCGGTGCGCGGCTCGCCCATATTCGCGATACGGACCGCGACCTGGCGGACGACCTGTCCGCGTTGCTGCATCGGCAGTCGGCGATCGACGAGCAGGGCTTTCTGGAAGGTGTGGCGACGCCGCTGCCTGTCGAGCCGACGCTCGTCGGGCGCACCGTCGGCAGTTATACGCTGGAGCGGTCGCTCGGCCGCGGCGGCATGGGCGCCGTGTGGCTCGCTCATCGCAGCGATGGACGTTATGCGGGACGCGTGGCGATCAAGCTGCTGAACCTGTCGCTGCTTGGCCGCGCCGGTACCGAGCGCTTCAAACGCGAGGGCAGTGCGCTCGCGCGGCTCACGCATCCGAATATCGCGCGCCTGAGCGATGCGGGTGTGACCAGCGACGGTCAACCTTACCTGGTACTCGAATACGTCGAGGGCGAGCCGATCGATCGCTGGTGCGAGGACCGTGCGCTCGACGTTCGCGCGCGCGTGCGTCTGTTCCTGCAAGTGCTCGATGCCGTCGCTCATGCGCACAGCAAGCTGATCCTGCATCGCGACCTGAAGCCCGCGAACATTCTCGTCACGCCCGGCGGCCAGGTGAAGCTGCTGGACTTCGGCATCGCGAAGCTGCTGGACGAGAAGCATCCGCACACCTCGGCCGCATCGACGCGCTTTCCCGGACACGCTTTTACGCCTGAGTACGCTGCACCCGAGCAGGTGCAGGGCGAAGAGGTCACGACGGCGACCGACGTGTATGCGCTCGGCGTGCTGCTCTATTCATTGCTGACGTCGCGCCATCCAACAGCTGACCCATCTCAAACACCAGCAGACCGGTTGCGGGCAGTGGTCGACATCGATCCGGTGCGGCCGAGCGAGACGGTGCGCGCGCTGCGCGGCGATCTCGACAACATCATCGCCAAGGCACTCAAGAAATTGCCGGCAGAGCGGTACGGCACCGTCGCGGCGCTCGGCGAGGACTTGCAACGTTATCTGAACAAGCAGCCCGTCAGCGCTCGCGCCGCTTCGATTGCGTACCGCGCCGGGCGATTCGTCTCGCGCAATCGAGCCGCAGTCGGGGCGGCAGCAGTCGTGCTGCTCACCGTCGTCGGAGCCAGTGGCATCTCGATGTGGCAGGCGCACGAGGCAAGAATGCAGCGCGACCACGCCCGCGCGCTCTCGGCACGTAACAACGTCGTCGTCGAATTCGTCAGCAGCATGCTCACTGAGGTCGTGCCGGCGGAGCAGCCGGTCCGCGTCGGCGATCTGCTGGAGCGCAGCCAATCCGTTCTGCTCGGCGCCGAAACGCGACCGGACATGCAGGCGGCGATTCTCAGCATCCTCGCGACGTATTTCCTCAACGCCGGCGATGTCGCCAAAGCTCAGCCGCTGCTCACGCGCTCGCTCGAGCTGACGCGCAACAGTCCCGACGTCGGACTGCGAGCTGAATTGCTCTGCGGGGATGCGCTCTCTGCCTCGATGCGAGGCGAGAGGCAGGAAGCGGAGGCGCGGATGAGTGAGGCGCGCTCACTCGCAACCGAGGACGCACCGACTTCAGCGCGCTGCGTCGACATCGCAGCGCGGCTGGCAGGACCATCGAAATGAACCGCGTCGTAGGCGACTACACGCTCGAACAACCGCTCGGACACGGCGGCATGGGCTCGGTGTGGCTCGCGCGGCGCAGTGACGGGCGATTCGAGGGTCGCGCGGCGATCAAATTCCTGGAGCTGGCGTTGGTCGATGCCGTGGGGGTGGAACGTTTTCGACAGGAAGAGGAGATGCTTGCCCGCCTCGATCACCCGAACATCGCCCGCATGCTCGACGCGGGTGTGACAGAGGACGGCCAGCCGTATCTGGTCCTGGAATACGTCGAGGGCGAGGCGTTGGATCGATGGTGCCAATCGCGCGCGCTCGACGTTCGCGCACGCGTGCGCCTGTTCCTGGAAGTTCTCGCTGCTGTTGCCCACGCGCACAGCAAGCTCGTCCTGCATCGCGACCTGAAGCCCGCGAACGTTCTGGTCACAGCGGACGGACACGTGAAGCTGCTCGACTTCGGCACTGCCGAGATCCTCGGCATCAGTGCGACGCCGGCTGTGCACGCGCAGGCGTTCACTCTCGACTACGCAGCACCGGAGCAAGTGCAACGGGAGGAGGTGTCGACGGCGACGGACGTCTATTCGCTCGGCGTGATCTTGTACGAGTTGCTGACGGGCCGGCATCCGACTGCGGCCCAGACTCCGCTGAGCAAAGTACGCGCGGTCGTCGAGGTCGAGCCGCCGCGTGTCAGCTCGCTGCACGCCGATCTCGACAATATCCTCGCCATGGCGTTGCGCAAGACGCCTGCGGCGCGATATCAGACAGTCGAGGCGTTTGCAGACGATCTGCGCTGCTACTTGAATGGCGATCCCGTGCGGGCGCGCGCCGATTCCGCGTGGTATCGCTTCGGCAAGTTCGTGGCACGCAACCGTATGGCAGCTGGTGTCGCGACGATCGTTGTGGCAGCCATAGCGGTGGCGGGCGTGATATCGGTCCAGCAGAAGCACGAGGCGACGGTTCAACGCGATCGCGCGCGCGCACTCTCCGCCCGTGCCGGCGCCGTGATCGAATTCGTGAATGCGATGTTGGCAGAGGCCGCGCCGTCACAGGCCCCGATCTCGATCGCCGATCTGATGGAACGCAGCTACACGAAGCTTGCAACCCGCACGAGTCCGCCTGAACACGAAGCTGCCGTGCTGGCGCTGCTCGCGCAGTTCTACGCGAACAATGGCAATTCAGCGCGTGCCGAGTCGATGCTCACGCGCTCCCTGGAGCTCACACGTCTCGGCCCCGACAGGGCATTGCGTGCGCAGTTGCTGTGTCAGCGCTCGAGTGCTGCGACGTCGCTCGGTCGCAAGGACAAGGCGAAGGCGGATCTCGAAGAAGGATCGAAGCTCGCGGGCGAGGATGATCTTGCTGCCGTCACCTGTTACGAAACCGCGGCCTGGGTCGCGCAAGACAACGATGATCCCGACGGAGCGCTCACGTTCGCACGTCGCGCGCAGCAACGGCTGCGCGAGTCGGGAGTGTTTCGCAAGGATTGGGATGCGGTACTGCGCGCGCGCATCGCGGACGCCTATTACATGCGCGGCAATACCGTGGAAGCCGAGCGCTATTACGCTGACTCGCTCGCGCGCCTCGCGCAGATCGGTCGCGGCGAGAGCATCGCGACCTATTCGATCCGCAGCCGTTGGGCGTCAATCGCCGCGGAGACCGGCGATACGCTGCGCGCGCTCCACGACTATGAGCAATTGCTGCAAATCGTCGCTGCGAGCTCGTTGAACGGCAAGCCGCCGTCTTACCTGGTCCGCAGTCGCGGAAACTTGCTCGCACAGTTGGCGCGCTATCCGGAAGCACTGGCCGCGCTCGACGAATCGATCGAGCTGGCGGCGCACAGCGACAACGTATTGGGTCTCATCCTGGCGCGAACGGGGCGCGCCGAAGTTCGCGTCGCGATGCGCGACGTGGCCGCGGCCGCCCGCGAACTGCAGGACCTCACGCCACTGATCGACGCGACGGTCGCGCCGGACAGCAGTGCGATGGAGCGCGTCCTGCGCGTGCGCGCGCGAATCGAAGCAGCGCAGGGTCATTTTCCCGAGGCGATCGGTACGTATTCCGATCTCATCGCTCGCCCCGGAATCCAGAAAGTCACGCTCGCGCGCGCACTCGCGGAGCGCGCTGATCTCTATCTCGATCGCGGCGCGCTGGATCTCGCACTCGCTGACGCGCAGCGGGACCTGCAGGTTGCGCGCGAGCTGCAGCTCGACAAGCAATACTCGGCGCACACGGGCCGCGCGCTGGCGGTGCTTGCACGATGTCAGGAAGCGCGAGCGGAGAATTCCGCCGCGCGGGCCAGTGCCGAACAGGCAGCGATCAATTTGGCGAAGACGCTCGGGGACGATCATCCCGATACGCAGCAGGCTCGCCGGTTGGCCCAGCTGTAGCCTGCAACGCTCCGCGTCCGTACGTCAGCACGCGCCAGAGATGTTCCATCGGTCCGCGCGGGAAGCGACTCAGCCACCAGCGGCTCAGCGGTACCTGGATCAGGAAGAAGATCGCCACGGCCAGTACGAGATCGAGCGCGGGACCGACTTTGCCCCACAAGCCGAATCCCCAGTGATAGAACAGAATCACTCCGATCAGCGTCTGCAGCAGGTAGTTGGTCAGCGGCATCCGGCCGGTCAGCGTGATCGGGGCGAGACGCCGGCGCCAACTCTCATTGCATACCGCCCGCACGATGGTGGCGACGTAGAAGATCATGATCGCGACGCGACCGAAGATGTAGCCGGTCCCCGCCAGGATGCGCCAGACCGAGGCGTCCATCGGGTTCGCGACGACGGAGCGCCAGATCACGAACGCGCTGCCGCAGATCAGGCCGATGCCGAGTGCCCACCACTGGATGCGCCGAACCAGCGGCAGGTGCGCAGTGACGTTCTGGAAGAAGCGGTGCCGGCCGAGCAGCAGGCCGAGCAGCACTGTCGTGAAGAATTGGACATATGCAGCGAACGTGCCCAGCTGCCATGGATACGTGTAGAGGATGAACATCGCGGCCGTGCTGCGCCGGACGGTGTCCAGGAAATTGCCGTGACCGAAGCCGGCGTTGTCCGCCGAGATCGCCTGCTGAGTGACAGCAACAATCGCCTGGATGTCTTCCGGTGTCGAAGTCATGATCCGGATCGTGCCTCTGATGGCTGGATACAAGAGGCAGAGGACGATGAGGGTGACGATGGCGCGGTCCGACAGCCGGTGAAGCAGCAACAAAAGCAATCCGAGCAACGCATACATGTGCAGGACGTCGCCGGCCCAGAATACGCACGCGTGCACCAGGCCGAAGACGAACAGCCAGAACAGCCGTCGCAGATAGATGCGTGTCGCGCGCTCCGGCTCCCGCGCCTGCAGGCGTCCGAGCTGGATCGTGAAGCCGATGGCGAACAGCATGCTGAACATACTGTTGAACTTGCCGGAGAAGATGACGTCGCGGACCATTTCCGTGCCGCGGTCCCACCAGTGCGGCCACATCGCCGCGTCGAAGCCGAGGAACAGCGACGTGTTGAAGGCCGGCATGTTCATGATGAAGATGCCGAGCAGGGCGAAGCCGCGGATCGTATCGAGCACCTCGATGCGTTCGCTGGCCGGGATCGGAGCGGCGTGGTCGGTCATGCTCCGTACACTAGATCGCGGCCCGCGTCCCTGTCATCCTGAACTGATGGGATAGGCCGACCGAATGTGATTCCCCGGTCGGAAAGGACTGCAAATGCGCGAATTGCGACGATTGACGACCGCCATGCTGTGTCTTGCGTGGCTCACCGGACCGGCCGTAGCGGGCGAAGGTACCCCGACCCCGACACAGCTGCCGCGTACCGTGCGGCCGACCCACTACGACATCACGATCGAACCGGACGCTGCCGCGCTCACGTTTCACGGCACCGTCGCGATCGCTGTCGACGTTCTGGCGCCGGTCGAGAGCCTGACGCTCAATGCCATCGACATGAAGTTCGCGAGCGTGCGATTGAGCGATGGCAAAGGCAAGGCTGTGCTCGCGGGTCCGAAGATCACCACGGATGACGCTGCGCAGACCGCGACGTTTGCTTTTGGCAAGTCGATTCCATCGGGTCAGTACAGGCTGGCCATCGACTACACCGGCAAGATCGGTACGCAGGCGACAGGTCTGTTCGCGATCGACTACGACACGGCTGCCGGCCGCAAGCGCGCGCTGTACACGCAGTTCGAAGCGTCCGATGCGCGCCGCATGATCCCGTCCTGGGATGAGCCCGCTCACAAGGCGACCTTCACGCTGGAAGCGGTCGTGCCGCACGAGCAGATGGCAGTCAGCAACATGCCGGTTGCCGAGCGCGTGGATCTCGCGGGTGGCCGCGCGCGCGTGCGGTTCCAGAAGACGCCTAAGATGTCGACGTACCTGCTGTTCTTCGGCACCGGCGAGTTCGATCGCGCGACTGCGAAGCTCGGGCCGACCGAGCTCGGCGTGGTCACGCAGAAGGGCAAGGCGGACCAGGCGAAGTTCGCGCTGGATTCTTCCGTGCGCGTCTTGCGCGAGTACAACGATTACTTCGGCACGCCGTACCCGCTGCCGAAGCTCGACAACATCGCCTCGCCGGGCAGCAGCCGTTTCTTCGGTGCGATGGAGAACTGGGGCGCGATCTACACGTTCGAGTACGCGATCCTGCTCGATCCTTCGATCTCCACCGAGCTGGACAAGCAAGGCGCCTTCGGCGTCGCCGCGCACGAGATTGCGCACATGTGGTTCGGCGATCTGGTCACGATGCGCTGGTGGGACGACCTGTGGCTCAACGAAGGCTTCGCCTCATGGATGGCGAGCCGCACCACACAGCGCTTGTATCCGCAGTGGAATGCGATCCTGGGAACCGTGAGCTCGCGCGACAATGCGATGCAGCGTGACGCAATCGTCACCACGCACCCGATCGTGCAGAAGATCGAGACAGTCGAACAGGCAGCGCAGGCGTTCGACGCCATCAGCTATTCGAAAGGCGAAGCCGTCATCCGCATGCTCGAAGGCTATGTGGGCGACGACGCCTGGCGCGAAGGCGTTCGCGGCTACATGAAGGCGCACGCATACGGCAATACGGCTTCGGATGACCTGTGGCGCGCGGTGGAAGCGGCCGCGAAGCAGCCGATCACGGCAATCGCGCACGACTTCACGTTGCAGCCCGGTGTGCCGATGATTCGCGTCGACTCCGCTACCTGCCAGGACGGCAAGACGACGACGCTGCAGCTGACGCAAGGCGAATTCAGCAGAGACATGCCGGGCAAGAAGCCGCTCGCGTGGCGCGTGCCGGTGACTGCGAAGTCGCTCGGCGCAACTTCAGCGGCTCATCAGATCGTCACCGGCAAGGCGACGATGACCGTGCCGGGGTGCAAGCCAGTAGTCGTGAATGCAGGGCAGAGCGGTTACTACCGCACGCTGTATGCTCCGGCACACTTCGGCCAGATCGCGGAGCAGTTCGGCTCGCTCCCGGCAATCGATCAGCTCGGCATGCTGACGGACAGTTGGGCACTCGGCCTCGCCGGCCAGCAGTCGTCGCCGGACGTCTTGAAGCTGGCGCTCGCGACGCCACCGACCGCCGACCCGCAAGTCTGGGGCAAAATCGCGAACGTGCTCGGCAGCCTCAACTCGTACTACGACGGTTTGGGTGAGCGCCAGGCCCGCCTGCGGACCTTCGGCATCTCGAGACTCTCGCCCGTGCTCGATCGCATCGGCTGGAACGCCGACCCGGCCGAGCTCGAAACGGTCGCGATCCTGCGCGCGCAGCTCATCGACGCACTGGGCGATCTCGGTGACAGCAAAGTCATCGCCGAGGCGCGCCGCCGCTACGCGGCCGGCGACGAAAAGTCGATCCCGCCAGCGCTGCGTAAAACCATCCTGGGCGTCGTCGCGCGCCACGCAGATACCGCCACGTGGGATCGTCTGCACGAGGCAGCGCGCACGGAGAAGACGCCGCTGGTCAAGGACTATCTCTACAGCCTGCTCGCATCGACCGAAGACGAGGCGCTCGCGCGACGCACGCTGGAGCTGGCGCTGACCGACGAGCCCGGCACGACCAACGGCCCGCAGATGATCGCCGAAGTCGGCAAGCTCCATCCGGACCTGACTTTCGATTTCGCAATTGCGCATATGGACGCGATCAACGAACGCGTCGATGCTTCGTCGCGCAGTGTCTACTTTCCGTTCCTGGCCGGAACGTCGCACGAGCCCACGACGCCGGCCAAGATCGAGGCGTATGCGAAGGCACGGCTGGCCCCGAGCGCGCGCCGCTCGGCGCAGACGACGGTCGCCAACATCAAGGACCGGATCAGAGTGCGCACTGAGCGGCTGCGCGCAATCGACGAGTGGCTCGCGAGCAAGAGTTGAGGGACTCGCATGACGTCCGGCACGGCTGTCTTCAGGCAGGCGCGCGACACGCTGATCGAGCATCGCACTGACTACGAGCGCGCAGTCGCGACTTTCTCCTGGCCGCGGCTGCAGCAGTTCAACTGGGCGCTCGATTGGTTCGATGTCATCGCCCGCGACAACCGCCGGCCGGCGCTGCGCATCGTCGGCGACGCCGGTCGCGAGGTGAGCCTGTCGTTCGAGGAGCTGCGGCAACGATCCAACCGCCTCGCGAACCACATGCGCGCGCTCGGACTGCGGCGCGGCGATCGCATCCTGTTGATGCTCGGTAACGTGCCGAATCTGTGGGAGCTGATGCTGGCGGCGATCAAGCTGTCGTGCCCGATCATTCCGACGACGACGTTGATGATGCCGAACGACTTGCGCGATCGCGTCGTTCGCGGCGGTGCGAAAGCAATCGTCACGGAAGCGACGTATGCAGATCGCTTCGACTGGCTCGACGCCTCGCACATCAAGCTGCTTGCCGCAGGGCAGGTGAACGGTTGGCAGTCGCTCGCCGACGCCGACGCAGCGGACCCGGAATTCGCGTCAGACGGGCCGACGAGCGCTGCGGACTCGATGCTGCTGTACTTCACGTCGGGCACGACCGCCAAGCCGAAACTCGTGCAGCACACGCACGTGAGCTATCCGGTGGGGCATCTGTCGACGATGTATTGGCTCGGGTTGCGGCCCGGCGACGTGCACCTGAATCTGAGCAGCCCAGGCTGGGCGAAGCATGCGTGGAGCTCGTTCTTCGCGCCGTGGAATGCCGAAGCCACCATCGTCGCAATGCAGACGGCGCGTTTCGACGCCGCACAGTTGCTGCGCGAGCTCGTGCGCTGCGAGGTGACGAGCTTCTGCGCGCCGCCGACGGTCTGGCGCGCGATGATTCAATTGCCGTTGCAGGAAGCGAAGGTGAAGCTGCGCGAGCTGCTCAGCGCCGGCGAGCCGCTGAATCCGGAAGTCATTACGCAAGTGCGCGCAGCCTGGGATCTGACGATCCGCGATGGCTACGGCCAGACCGAGACGACACTTCAAGTCGGCAACTTCCCAGGCCAGCCAGTGAAGGCAGGTTCGATGGGCCGCGCCGCGCCTGGTTACCAGATCGCGCTCCTCGACGACGACGGCCACGCACGTGAAGAGGGGGAGATCTGCGTCGCGCTCGCGGGCAAGCCCGTCGCCGTCATGCCCGGCTATCTCGATGACCCGGAACGCACCGCCAATGTGATGCGTCACGGGCACTATCACACCGGCGACGTCGCGATGCGCGACGCGGACGGGTACTACACCTACGTCGGCCGCAATGACGACGTCTTCAAGTGCTCGGACTATCGCATCAGTCCGTTCGAGCTGGAGAGCCTGCTGATCGAGCACGAGTGCGTGATGGAAGCGGCGGTCGTGCCGAGTCCCGATCCGCAACGGCTTTCGGTACCGAAGGCATTCGTGGTGCTGCGGCAGGGCTTCGAGCCGACGCGCGAAACCGCACTGTCCATTCTGCGATTCGTGCGCAAGAATAGCTCGCCGTTCAAGCGCGTCCGCCGGCTCGAGTTTGCAGAGCTGCCGAAGACGGTATCGGGGAAGATCCGCCGCGTCGAGCTGCGCGGCATCGAATTGCAACGCACGCTGGAGATGCGGCGGCCACAGGAGTTCTGGGAGGACGACTTCGTCGAATTGCGCCGGGAATAGCAAGCAAGCCGTCGGCGGCTAGCCGCTACTTGTACGCGTGAACGACGACGCGGAATCCCCAAGGCCGCTTGATGGGCGACAGCGCACGCCACCAGCGATTACGTGCCACCGAGCGTTGCACATGAACGATCTCGACGCGCGAGAAACCGGCAGCCCGGCACATCCCTGCGAGCGCCTTCAAGTTCGGCGCCCACCAATTCGAAGGATCCGAATTCAACTGGCTGCCTGAGTAGAACTCGCAGATCTCGTACCGCTCGTACCCCGGCACGGCGACCGCGTGCGTTTCGATGATGGCCAGGTCCTTCGTTGCGCGAGCGACGCGGCGCAACGCGCCCAAGGGATTGTCCATGTGGTAGAGCACGCCGAGAAAGAGCACCACATCGAACACTCCCAGGCGCGCCAGATCCATCGCCATGAAGTCATCGACGACTGCTTCCACCTTGCTGCCGAGCGCCCGATGCGCCAGGTCGAAAGGTTTCTTGCCTGGGAGTGTGTCCGGTTGCCAATGAGGAGTCTGCTCTGCCATGAGCGGTGCGGTGTTGCTGGCCGCGCATTGCGCCAGGTACTCGTTAAACCGCGGCATGTCGATCGACCAGACAAAGTGATCGAGTGCCACGACCCGCGCGGCTCCGCGTCGCTCAGCTTCGAAGCTGTAGAAGCCACTGAAAGCGCCGATATCGAGAACGCTCCTGGCCGCGAGATCCGGCAACTGCAGCGACTGCAGTTCTTTGGCCAGGAAGCGCGCGCTTTTCCTGCCGGGTGTGACGACGCCCTGACCCAGATCGATGCTATGCCACCAGGTCCCGGCCGATTCGACCATCCGTTGGAGCTCGGCCTTGCTGTACATGTCCGTCCGTTCCCATCCGTGAGCGCAGCATCCACGCTTAGATATTGCATTCGGCGACGCGCTGAACGCAGAAACAGACGGATGTCCACACAAGCGGACGCTCCCCGTGCGTAACAGCGATTAATGAGCCTCCGGAATCTGTCAAATCGTTCGATTCAGGCAGCCTTAAGCGACCTCTTTCTAGAGTGCTGTCCCATGGAAGGAGGAACGATCATGGCAACGCTCACCGAGATCGACATTTCGGAGTCGCGGAAAGTCTTCGATTCCTGCGACCGCAACGGCGATGGCTTCATCGACACCGCCGAATTCCATGTGTTGCTCGAGCAACTGGACGGTGACGTGACCAGCGCCGAGTGTCAGCTCAATTTCGAAGCCGCCGATACGGAAGGCGACGGCTACATCGGCTTCAAGGAGTTCGTCGCCTGGTGGACGAACTAGCGACCCTGCATGAGCTGGTCGCGGACGAGCTGGTACGAGTCTGGCGTGATGGCCATTGCGCCCTGAAACGGCCGGTCGAGGCTGATGATCACGAACAGCACCATTGCCACGAACCCCGCCAGGCCCGCCATGAGGATGGTCTGAAAGCGAACGTCTTCGATGTGAAAGAAGAGGCAAAGCAGCAGGCAGGCCATCGAGCCTGGCAGCAGCACGGACCACATCACACCCGGCAGCTCGGTGTTCACAGCATCGAGACGCGCGCGGCGCGCTTCGACCATCCCGCTGTACCCATCCAGAGTGTGCGCGTGAAGGAGCTTCTGTGACTCGGACGTCGGCTCGAACGCGAAGAGCTGTGCCTGGAAGCGATCCAGCCATTCGACGCCCATGCGCGGCACTCGCCCTTGCCCTTGTTCGGGCCAAGCCTGTTCGATGATCTGGTTGGTGTAGCCGCGCAGCACTTCTCGCATCGAGTCGCGCTCGCTTTGCGGGTAGCCACCGAGGTCGCGCCACAGGATCGCGATCGCAGTGGCTTCACGCGATACCGTATTCGACACCTGCGAATGCGTGGACCATACGCTGACAGCGGTGAGCGCGGCGATCAGTCCGTAGAGGACCATGCCCGATTGCATCACCGCGGCGCCAAGAAACAGTGAAGCGTCGGTATCGATGCGAAGGCGAGGCAAGACCCAGCGCCGCAGCGCCCACAGGCTCACCAGCGCGAAGCTGATGAGCCACGCGTTCAGCACGACGGCAAGAGCCCACAGCGGCAGCGAGAGCAGGAAATCGATCACCCGCCGACGATAGCCGACGTGCGCAGCTCGCCGACATGAGACCTGCGGCTCGCGCCCGTGCCCCAAACCCTGATCGGCAACTGCGCTGCGCGGGTATCTACTTGGCGGTCCCGGAGTTGTCGCTAGGTCAGTCGAGCATGTTGGCCGGGACTTTTCCGCCGTGCGCTGCCAGCTCTTTCATCACGCGCTTGTGCAGCCAGATGTTCATCGCTGCGGAGTCGCCGGGATCGCCGGTGTAGCCGAGCTCGCGCGCCAGCTCCTTGCGATTCTCGAAGCTCGAATCCATGCCGACCAGCTTCATCAAGTCCACGATCGAGGTGCGCCAGTTCAGTTTCTGTCCGCTGGTTGCGGCCATTTTTTCCAGCGACGCTTCGACATCGACCACAGGCTGCGCAGGTGCTGGTGCGGGCTTCGTCGGTGCTGCGGTCGCGCCCGTAGTCACCGACGGTGTGCGGTTGGCTGCGGATGGGTTGGCTGGTGCCGGTTGCGCGGCAGCCTTGGTGCCGAAGATTGCGTCTTTGATCTTGCTGAAGATGCTCATAAGTCCTCGCCGGTGCGTTCGCACAGGATGCTTTTGGTTTGAACGACGAAGGAACGGCAACTGGACCGGTTAGTTCCGGCTTGGGCGTTGCTGCGTCGAAGCAGCCTCAAGGAAGTTTCGGCACCTTAGGGATCTTCTCCAGGGCGTCGTCCCAATTCGCCCTGCTGGAGCAGAAGATGTGCGCCTGCGGTCGGATGAGAACGTCGCTATCGAGGCTGCCGGCAGGAACCTTCAACAGCGTTCCATTCATCTGCATATCCGGAAGCGCCGACCCGCAAGCGGCGCAGAAACAGTGCCTGTGACGTGTGTTCGGCAGATTGAAGACTGTGACCTTGTCTTGCCCAGACAGCAATTGCAGCCTGGCCGTAGACGAGAACAAATTGGCGGCGTGAGCCGAGCCGGTGTCCTTGCGACAGTGCTGGCAATGGCACAGATAGAAGTGCTCGAAGTCTCCTTCGATTGCGAAGCGGACGGCGCCGCACAGGCATGAACCGGAATGCTGGCTGCTCATCGCTCGTGTCCAGGGCCGTAGAGTACGCGGCCGGGCCGGGCAGCGGTCAGCCGTTCATTCTCGAACACAACCTCGCCGTTGATGACCACCAGCGCTACCCCTTCAGCGTACTGATGCGGTTTCTCGAAGGTGGCGGTGTCGCGCACAACGGCGGGATCGAAGACGACGAGATCTGCTTTGAGCCCTTCTTTCAGCAGCCCGCGATCGGCGAGGCCGAGACGCTTGGCGGGAGAGCCTGACATCTTGCGAACGGCATCTTCGAGTGTGATCACCTTCAGCTCGCGCACGTAGCGCCCGAGAACGCGCGCGAACGTACCGTAGGAACGGGGGTGCGGGCTGGCTTGCCCGTAGATCGGAATCGAGCCGTCCGACGCAATCATCGTCCCCGGATGTTTCAGAATGCGCTGCAGGTCTTGCTCGTTGATGGCATGGAAGATGGCGAGGCATTCGCCTTGCTCGACCATCCACAGCGCGGTATCGGCTGCGTTCTCGACCGTCGGTTCGAGCTTGCGCGCGATCGTCACCTCGCTCAGCCGCTTGCCGGCAAGCGATGGATCCCATTCGCACGCGGAAATCTGCACGTTGTTGGGATCGCCGCCGCCGCGCTCTTCCTTGATGAGTCGGATCGTCTCGGTACGGATGCGCGACCGTGCCGCATCATCCTTCAATCTCGCCAACATGCGCGCGCGGCCACCTTCGCTGGCCCAGGCGGGCAGCAGCGCCGCCTGAATGCTCGTCGACGATGCCGTGTACGGATACTGATCGATGGTGACGTCGACGCCGCGGGCGCGTGCCTCATCGACCATGCGCAGCGTGTCGACGCTCTTGCCCCAGTTCAGCGCGCCGATGATCTTGTGATGGGTGATCTGAGTCGGCAGGCCGCCTTTTTCCCCGATCTCGATCGTCTCGCGGACGCTGTCCAACACGTGCGTTGCTTCGTCGCGCATGTGGGAGATATGGATGCCGTGCATCTGGCCGGCAACCTTCGCCAGCTCGACGACTTCGTCAGTCGGCGTGAAAGCGCCGGGCACGTAGAACAAGCCCGTGCTCAAGCCGAAAGCGCCATCCAGCATTCCTTGCCGCACGATCTTGCGCATTTGCTCGAGCTCCTCGGGCGTTGCGCGGCGATCGACTGCGCCCATCACCGAATCGCGAACGGAGCCCTGGCCCACGAAAATCGCGAAGTTCGGCACGATCGCGGCCTTCGCGACGCGATCGAGGAAGGCGCCGATCGGCAATGGCGAAGAGCCGTCAGGACCTTCGATGAGCGTAGTCACGCCCTGGCGTACGCAATTGTCCGCAGTCGGCACTTTGAAAATGCTGTCGCGCGCGTGGACGTGAATGTCGATGAAACCCGGCGCGATGACTTTGCCGCCAGCATCCACGACCTTCGTCGCGGGACCATCGATACGCGGGGCGATGCGCAGGATCGTGTCGCCGCGCACGGCAATGTCACCCTGATAAGCGGGCGCGCCAGTGCCGTCTACGATACGCGCGTTCTTGATGAGGAGATCGATAGCGTCTGTTTGCGCCGAAGCCGACTCAGGAGCGGCGAGCAGGAGTACAGCTGCGGCAAGTGCCGCGGCGAATGACTTGTGCATGCGCGCGACGATAGCATGTAAGCTGCGGCACTCAGATTGCGGAGTGACGCTCATGAATCTCGAAACCTACTTCGCTTATGTCGCCGTCTGCTCCGTGGCCGTTGTCATTCCCGGCCCGAGCAACGCACTGATTCTGGCAAACGGAATGCGCCACGGGGTGCGTGCAGGGCTGCTGAATGTGGCAGGCACGCAGGCCGGCGTCGGACTGATGATCATCACCGTCGCGATCGGTCTCACCTCTATCGTGAGCGCCGTGGGCCATTGGTTCGAGTGGATCAAGCTGGCCGGCGCCGTCTACCTGATCATCCTCGGCATTCAGCTGTTCCGGTCGGCCGGCAGTGCCACGGCGGCGCTGCAGGTGAAGGCGCCGCGCACGGGCTTCTTCGTGCAGGGGCTCATCGTATCGCTCGGCAATCCCAAGCAGCTGCTGTTCTTTGGCGCACTGCTGCCGCAATTCCTCGATCCGACCGGGAATCGGACTCTGCAAATTGCAATCCTCGGCGGGACAGCGATGGTGCTCGCCGCGATCTCCGACGGCACCTATGCACTGCTCTCCGGCCGTGTCGCCGGGCGCATAGATCCGAAACGCGTGAGGGCCGCGTCGCGGATTGGTGGCGTGTGCCTGATCGGCGGCGGACTGTGGCTGGCGCTCTCGAGATCCAAACCCTAGTCATTCGATGACACCTTCGGTCCGGACGCGGCGCCGAGGTCCGCTCGACGTCTGCCACTGGTTTCCATCCGGTCGCCTGGGCCCGGCGGTCGACAAGGCGGTCGAGGGCATCTTCCGGAAATTTCCCGACACGACCCGTTGTAGTCCGGGCCGGCAAGCTGTGACACCGTTGTCTAAGCAACGGCCTGCGCCGCACCGCCATTGGTCCTAGGCCTAAAGGCCTAGACGCAATCAGGCGACGCCCCGGCGCAATGTGCATCCCGCGCCGGGTATTCTACGTATACGTACTAGTACCGGTGGCAGCGAATGGGATCACGCCGCTCATGACGAATAACAAGGAAAAACGGACTGCGGTCACGTGCGAGCTCTGCAACCTCGAACTGGCGAGCACGGCCGGCACGGCGGATCAGGCAGCAGACGAGCAGGGTCGCGAGGCGCTTGCAGCAATAGGCAGCGCGCTGGTCCGTAACGACCGGGTCGCACGCCGCAACCGCGACTACCTCGATCTCCACGGCGTCACCGCCATCAACCTGATCTCCACGCCGCGCGCCGGCAAGACCTCGCTGCTGGAATCCACCATCCCGACGCTGATCCGCGATTATCGAATCGCCGTCCTCGCGAGCGATCTTGCTGCCGACGACGACATCCGCAAGCTGCGCGTGTTGGGCGTGCCGACGATCCAGGTCATGACGGGCAGCGCTCGTCATCTCGATGCTCACATGGTGACCCGGGCGCTGCGCGACATCGTTACGCCCGACCTCGACCTGCTCTTCATCGAGAGCGACGGCAAGCTCACTTGCCCCGCGAGCCTGAGTCTCGGCCAGCATCACAACGTCGCGCTGCTGTCCGTGGCGGACGGCGACGATCGGCCGCAACGCGAGCCGGCGCTGTTCCGCGCGGCGGACCTGGTGTTGCTGACGAAGACTGACCTGCTCGCGAGCGCGCCGCAGTTCGACGACCTGCGCCTGCACAGAAATCTGCGAACGATCGGCTGCGACGCGCCGGTGCTCGGCATCTCCAGCCGCCGCGGCACCGGCATCGATGTGTTCTGCGAATGGCTGCGCGCCAAGGAAGCACTGCAGTCCTTGCACGTCGCTTCGCGCTCGCCTGAGCCGCAACCGCAGCCCAGCAATCCTCACGTTCGCTACAACTGAGAGTGCAGTTGATAGGCGAGCCAGCTGTAGCCGCGATCCAGTAGCGGCCGGCGGCGCCAACGTTCCAGTTGCAGCTCCGAGCTGCGCTTCAAGTCCTCGACGAACGCCGCGCGCAATTCCTCTGCCGTTTCCTTGCCGAGAATACCGACGCCGACCTCCTCGTTGAGCGCCAGCGAGCGCGCGTCGAAGTTGGTCGAGCCGACATGCGACCAGATGCGATCGACGATGACGATCTTCTGGTGGGGCAGCGTGGGCTCGAACTCGTACACGCGTACGCCTGCTTCGAGCAGCGATTGGTATAGATAGGTGCCAGCCAGGCGCACGAACGGGCTGTCGGTCTTGCGGCCGGGAAGCATCAGGTGCACAGCGACGCCGCGCTTCACCATCTTCGCGAACAGCTCGCAGACTCCGTCGTCGGGCGCGAAGTAGGGATTCTGGATGATCACTTCCTTGCGCGCCGAGGCGATTGCCACGGTGTACAGCAATGCGACCTTGGAGCCCACTTCTTCCGATGCGCTGCTGACGACGTGTGCGGCGACATCGCCTTTGGGCTCGGGCCCGGGATAGCAGCCGTCGCCGGCCGGAACGCAGTTCGTCTCTTCGATCCAGTTCTCCAGGAACACGGACTGCAGCGCGCTCGCAACGGGTCCTTCCAGCCGCACGGCAGTATCGCGCCAATGATCCTTGTCTTCGCCGTCACCGAGCCATTGATCCGCGATGCCATGGCCGAACGTATAGCCGACCGCGCCGTCGAGGATGAGGATCTTGCGGTGCGTACGATGATTGAAGCGGCGCAGGTTCCACCATGCGGGGCGACAGTACAGGTTCAGCTCGACGCCGGCTTCGCGCAGCTCGCACAGTCGCGCCTCAGTCGCGCTGGAACCGCCGAGCGCGTCGATGAGCAGGCGCACCTTGACGCCCTCGCGCGCCTTGGCGCAGAGCACGTCGACGAACTGCCGCTCGACTTCGCCTGCAGTCCACACGAACGTTTCCAGGTGAACCGTGTGACGCGCCGCCTGGATGTCCGCGATCATCGCGGGGAACAACGCGCCGTTCTGCAGCACCTGGCAGCGATTGCCTTCGTGCACTGCGCCGCCGGTCAAAACTGCAAGCGACTGCATGCTTTCGCACAGCTCTGGCAGCTCGTCGAGCTGCAAATGTAGATATGGCGTGAGCCGCCGATGCGTCAGCATGAAGGTCAGCAGCGCAATCGCGCCGCCGGCGAGCATCCACCCCAGAGCTGTAATCATTCCCTATGAACGAAGTGCAGCGCGTCGCTGTTCCCCTACTGGATGTAGGAGCGCAACAAGCGCCCGCGCAGGCGCGTTGCGAGAAAATGATCACCGACCTCTGGTACAAGAACGCGGTCGTCTACAGCCTCGACCTGGAAACGTTCATGGACGGCAACGGCGACGGCTGCGGCGACTTCCACGGCTTGATGCAGCGCCTGGACTATCTCGATTCGCTCGGCATCGACGTCATCTGGCTCGCGCCGTTCCAGCCCTCGCCGAACCGCGACAACGGCTACGACATCTCGGATTTCTACGGGGTCGATCCGCGCCACGGCTCGAGCGGCGAGTTCGTCGAGTTCATGAACCAGGCGAACAAGCGCGGCATCGGCGTGATCGTCGACCTGGTCGTCAACCACACTTCCGACAAGCACCCGTGGTTCCAGGCTGCGCGGCGCGATGCGAAATCGCCGCTGCGCGACTGGTACATCTGGTCGAAGAAGCGGCCGCCCGGCTGGAACCAGGGCATGGTCTTCCCGGGCGTGCAAAAGTCCGTGTGGACGTACGACAAGCTGGCGCGCGAGTACTTCTACCACGTGTTCTACGACTTCCAGCCCGATCTCAACATGGACAATCCGGACGTGCGCGCCGAGATCATGCGCATCATGGGTTACTGGCTGGAGCTCGGGGTCGCCGGCTTTCGCGTCGATGCGGTGCCTTTCATCATCCAGGGCTCGCCGCTGTCGAGCCGCAAACAGCCGAAGCTGCACTTCGACTGGCTGGAGGAGATGCGGCGCTTCCTGCAGTGGCGCTCGCGCGATGCGATCCTGCTCGGCGAAGCGAACGTGCTGCCGCGGGACAACATGCGGTATTTCGGCGACGAGGGCGAAGGCATCCAGATGATGTTCAACTTCTTCGTCAACCAGCACCTGTTCTACGCGCTGGCCTCCGAGGACGTACGGCCGCTCGCGGAAGCACTGCGCCGGACCCAGGACATTCCGAACACCTCGCAGTGGGCGCAGTTCCTGCGCAATCATGACGAGCTCGATCTCGGGCGGCTCAGCGAGCGCCAGCGCCAGACCGTTTTTCAGCGTTTCGGTCCCGAGCCGAAGATGCAGCTCTACAACCGCGGCATTCGACGCAGGCTGGCGCCGATGCTCGGCGACCGCCGCAACATGGAGCTCGCGTACAGCATGTTGTTCGCGCTACCCGGCACGCCGGTGATCCGCTATGGCGATGAGATCGGGATGGGCGAGAACCTCGCGCTGCCCGAGCGCGAAGCAGTGCGCACGCCGATGCAGTGGAGCGGCGAGCACAACGGCGGCTTCTCGCTCGCCGAGCGGCTGCCGACTCCGGTCATCACCGAAGGCGTGTACGGCTGCGAGCAGGTCAACGTCGAGAAGCAGCGGCGCGATCCGCAGTCGTTCCTCAACTGGCTGGTACGCATGATCCGCCAGCGTAAGGAGACGCCCGAGATCGGCTGGGGCGAGTGCTCGATCCTGCCGACGGGGCACAACAGCGTGCTGGGGCTGATGTACGAATGGCGCGGCAATCGCGTCGTGCTGCTCCACAATTTTTCGCGCCAGCCGCTGGAAGTCGTGCTGCGAGTGAAAGGCGAGGGCGGCGACATGCTGACGAACCTGCTGGCCGAGAACGAAAGCCGTGCGCAAGGCGACGGCGCACACCGCATCGCGCTCGAAGAGTTCGGGTATCGCTGGTTCCGCGTTGGGGGCTTGGGATATGCGTTGCGGCGCCAACCGGGACGGCCGCACGCGCAGAGTCCAGCCTGATCGCGCCGCTGGCACTGTCCTCTGGACGAGGATAGAGTCGGGCGATGAGCGCACAACTCGGTCATTTCATCGATGGACGTCTGCGCGCCGGCGCGTCCGGTCGCGCAGGAACAGTGTTCGACCCGGCAACTGGTCGCGTGAGCGCGAACGTCGGCTTCGCTTCCGAGCAAGAGACGCGCGCTGCGATTCAATCTGCACGCAGCGCGCTGCCTGCATGGTCCGAGACACCGCCGCTGCAACGCGCGCGTGTGTTGTTCAAATTCAAAGCGCTGCTCGACGGGCACATCGACGATCTCGCCGCGATCATCACGAGCGAGCATGGCAAGGTGCTCCCCGACGCGCGCGGTGAAGTCACGCGGGGCATCGAGGTGGTCGAGTTCGCGTGCGGGATTCCTCATCTGCTCAAAGGCGAGTTCTCGGACAATGTCGGCGGCGGTGTCGATTGCTGGTCGCTGCGGCAGCCGCTCGGTGTCTGTGCCGGCATCACGCCGTTCAATTTTCCCGCGATGGTGCCGCTGTGGATGTTTCCGGTCGCGATCGCCTGCGGTAACACATTCGTCCTCAAGCCTTCCGAGAAAGATCCTTCCTGCGGGCTGCGGCTCGCCGAGCTGCTGACGGAAGCCGGGCTGCCGCCGGGGGTCTTCAATGTCGTGAACGGAGATCGCGAGGCGGTCGAGACACTGCTCACCGATGGCGACGTTGCAGCCGTGAGCTTCGTCGGCTCGACACCCGTCGCGAAGCACGTCTACGAAACCGCAGCACGCACCGGCAAGCGAGTGCAGGCACTCGGTGGCGCGAAGAATCACATGGTCGTGATGCCCGATGCAGACACGAAGCTCGCCGCGCAGGCACTCATGGGCGCCGCGTACGGCTCGGCGGGTGAGCGCTGCATGGCAATTTCAGTGGCCCTTGCGGTCGGCGATGCGGGCGATCGGCTGATTGCCGAGCTGCGGCCGCTGATCGCGGCTCTGAAGGTTGGTCCCGGCACTGCGGCCGGCGTCGAGATGGGCCCGCTCGTGACGCGCGAGCATCTGCAGCGCGTTCGCGACTACATCGAAGTTGGCGTGAAGGAAGGCGCGACGCTCGTCGTCGATGGTCGCAGCTTGCAAGTAGCCGGCCACGCGGATGGTTTCTATCTCGGTGCGACGCTGTTCGATCGTGTCGAGCCGCAGATGCGGATCTATCGCGAGGAAATCTTCGGCCCGGTGCTCGTCGTCGTGCGCGTGCCGGATCTGCAGACCGCGCTGCGTCTGGTGAACGAGCATGAGTTCGGCAATGGCACTGCAATCTTCACGCGCGACGGCGACGCGGCGCGCACGTTCTGCCATCACGTGCAAGTCGGCATGGTCGGCGTGAACGTGCCGATTCCGGTGCCGATGGCGTTTCACAGCTTCGGCGGCTGGAAGCGCTCACTGTTCGGCGATCTGCACATCCACGGGCCGGAAGGCGTGCGTTTCTATACGCGGCTCAAGACGGTGACGTCGCGGTGGACGACCGCGCCGCGCGGCGGCTCGGACTTCGTCATGCCGACGATGAAATAGGACCCGCTGCAACCATTCAACGGCTGGCGTGATGCTCGTGACGTTTACGCGTCGCTGCTGCCTTACGAGCCGCAGCCGAGCGAGCCGCCGCTGGCCGCGCAGCCGATTTCTTCCCACCGATGCGCCCACCTTTGCGCGCCGAGACGTTCGTATCCGGCACGCCGCGACCTGAGCCGCTCTTGTTGCCGCCGCCGGTCTCCTTGTTCACCGTCGCCCACGCGCGCCGCTCGGCTTCTTTCTCCGACACGCCGCTCTGCTCATATCCCTCTTCGATGTGACGGGCCTTTCGCTTCTGCTTGTCCGTGTACTTCGACTTGTCGCCGCGTGGCATGGCAATTCTCCTCGGCTCGGCTGGAACTATTTCAACGATTGAATTGCGCGGTCGTTCCACGCGGGCAGCTTTTGCAAACCCGCTGCGGCGTGCGCCGCGGTGGGGGAACTTCGCACGCCGCTGCGCTCTTTATGTGACAGTCACTGAGGAGACATCGACACATGAAGCACATTGCACGTTGGGTATTGATCGCGATGATGGGCGCCGCTGCGGCGGCCTGCAGCACGAACGGCGAAAAGGGCGGTCCCGCTGAGAGCACCGCTGCAAATGCCGGCCGTGTTATCGACGATAGCGTGATCACCGGCGAGGTGAAGGCTGCGTTGATCGCCGATCCGACGACCAAGGCGCACCAGATCAGCGTCGAGACATTCAAGGGCGTCGTGCAGCTCAGCGGCTTCGTGGATACGGCAGAAGCTCGCAGCCGTGCCACGCAGGTGGCCCAGCAGGTCGACGGCGTCAAGAGCGTCAAGAACGAGCTGGCACTGCGTAACTAGTTGAGTTCGGGGCGATCGGGCCGGCGCGGGCGACTGCGCCGGCCTTTTTCTTTACTCGCAACTTTCAGTGCGGCAACCGCACGTTGCCGACCTTGTCCTTATATTCAGCCTTCGGATCGCGACCGAGCAGCAGCTTGATTCCTGCGAACAGGCTGTGCTCGTTCAGCCAAACCTGGCCCTGCTCCGGTTCGAAGCGCAGCAGCTGTAATCGCGGATCGTCCTTGCCGCCTTCGAACCAGGCAGCTACGAAGCGATTCCACAAGCGCTCGATCGTGGCGCGATCGTTGTCGCGCACCAGCTCGCCGTGCAGCGAGGCGAACACTTCGTGGCCCTTCGAGGCAAAGTGCATGACGCAGCGGTGACGCTCGCCCATCGCCTTGACCAGGTCGGTATCGGTCGCCGTGAAAAACCAGATCGGCCCGCCGCGCTGCGAATCGTCGTCGAGCTGTGCGGTCATCGGCTGGCTGTGGCCTTCCTCCACGCCGCTCAGTCCGAGCATTACCGTCATGTCGGATTTCAGCGCTTTCCAGAGCTTTGCGGTCAACTGTACTTCGTCGGTCATCGCGGGTCTCCTCGTCGAATAGGAATCGAACGAAGCGCGCCGACGCTTGTTCCGGCTCAGGAGGTTTGCGCAAAATCGGGCGGGTCGAGCAACGGGACGATGCCGTAGGGATTTAGCGCCGGGAACGAACGATAGTAGTGGCGCAGGATCTCGTCGTGACGCACGGTCGCCGCTATGCCTGGGCGGCGATACAGCTCACGGGTGAACCTCCAGAGATTCGGCATCTCCGCCAGTTGCCGCGTGCATTTGAACAGCCGCGAGTACACAGCGTCGAAGCGCACGAGCGTCGGGAACAATCGCCAATCGCTTTCCACCGGCTCCTCGCCGAACAGAAACCGGCTCTTGCCGAGACGCTGCTCCAACTCATCCAGGGCTTCGAGCAGCTTGCGATGTGCACGTTCGTACGCCAGCTGTGACCTGGCAGTGCCGACGTCGTAGACGCCGTCGTTGACCCGCTTGGCGATCCACTCATTGAGTGTGTCGATGTCAGTACGCAGACGCTCGGGATAGAGCGTCACGTTCGCGGCGCCGCCCACGGCGTCCCAGGCCGAGCCGAACATTCTCATGATGTCGCCGGACTCGCTGGAAACGATCCGGCGCGTCTTGCGATCCCACAACACCGGTACGCTGACGCGACCTTCATAGCTCGCGTCCGTTGCTTCGTAGGCTTCGCGCAGCGCGCGGAAGCCGTTCAACGGATCCGCGTACTCGCCGTCGGCGAACACCCAGCCGTCCGGTCCGCGCACCGGATCGAGCGACGACATCGAGACTACGTCAGTGAGTTGCTTGACGCAGCGTGCGAGGACAGCACGCGCCGAATACGGGCACGCGTGGGAGATGTAGAGATGGTAGCGGCCGCGCTCCGCTGCAATCGTGTCGGGTTTGCTGAATTCCATGGTTCTGCCGCAAGCTCCGGAGTGCCGAGGCTGTCGATTGTGCGCAAACTCTCGGCACCAGAGAAGGGAGAACCGCCGCGATGTTGAAACTGTACGACTACCTGCCGTCGCAGAACGGCTTCAAGATCCGCCTGTTGTTGCAGCACCTCGGTCAGCCGTACCAGCACGTGCCGGTTGCGATCTTCCAGGGCGAATCGCGCACGCCGGAGTTCCTCCAGAAGAACCCGGTCGGCGCGATCCCGGTGCTCGAGCCGCAGCCTGGCGTCTACATCGCAGAGTCCAACGCGATCCTTTGCTATCTCGCGGAGGGTACTGAGTATCTGCCGTCCGAGCGGTTGGCACGTGCACGCGTCATGCAGTGGCTGTTCTTCGAGCAGTACTACGTCGAGCCGACCGTCGGCACGCTGCGCTTCTGGGTGCTGGCCAATAAGGTGAAGGCGAACGAGGCACTGGCTGCCGCAAAGCGCAGCGCGGCGGAGCGCGCGTTGGATGCGCTCGAACGGCATCTGAGCCAGCATCCGTTCCTCGCCAATGACAGCTACTCGATTGCCGACATCGCCGTGTTCGCCTACGGCCATCGCGCGGCTGACGCGAACTTCGATCTGGCCTCGCGACCGTCGTTCGTGCGATGGATCGAGCGCGTCAAGGCACAGGCGCAGACGCTGCCGCAGATTTACCCGTATACACAGGACGCTATGGCTTGACGCTTGTGCATGTTGGGTCCTGCCGTTTTGGCATACATTACATGCACTGATAAACCTCGGGTGCCTCGATGAGCTGGAACCCGGTGCTGGTGCTGGTCCTGATCGTGTTGTCCGGCTTCGCGGACTCGCTCGGCTTCGTGTACGCGGCCAGGATCTGGCAAGCCGGGCAGCTGTCGTGGCCCGACGTCGGGCGCTCCGCGCTCGGCTGGGCCGTCGGCATCACCCTGTACGTGGTCTCGCTGAAGTACATGGCGCGGCTCGGCGTAACCTCGGCTGAGATGCAGACGGCGGTGTGGTTCGCGATGACGATCATCGGCGTCGTGATCTTCAGCGGCCGATTCTTCAGCTGGCCGCGACTGGAGCAGCTGGTCGCGACGCTCGTGCTCCTCGGCCTCGGCTGGTTGCTCGTCCGCACCGGCGAATGAACGCGTCTCTGTAAGCATTGCAACTGCAAAGACTCAGTCTGCATGCGAATGCCCGCTCGCATATATATGAGGATTCAGCGCGCGCGCAGCGCTAGGATGTGACGCACAACGCGAAGCAAGGGAAGGGCGACCGGGGCCAGGTCCATGATGATCGCGGACGTGCTGTTGTTCGTGCGGATCGCCGAGACGCTGAGTTTCAAGGAAGCCGCGAAACATCTGAGCATCTCGCGCTCGCAAGCGAGTAAACGAATCGCGGCGCTGGAAGACGAACTCGGCACCACGCTCATCTATCGCAGCCCGCGCAGCATCAGTCTCACCAGCGCCGGCGAAACACTGTTCGCGCACTACCGCCGCATCTTCGACATGATGGAAGAGGCGCGGCTTGCCGTAGAGCATCTGAGCAATGCGCCGCTCGGACGCCTGCGCTTCAGCATGCCGACCTGTCTCGGCTCGGGACTGCTGCCGAAGTTGAACAGCGAGTTTCTGCCGCGTTATCCGGGCATCGTGCTCGACGCGCACACCTCCGAGACGTGCGTCGACATCGTCGCCGGCGGCTACGACGTTGCGATTCGCGTCGCGCTGCGGCTCACGGACTCGACGTTGACAGCACGCAGGCTCGCGACGTCACCGATGGTGCTCGCAGCAGCGCCATCGTATCTGCATGATCGCGGCACGCCGTCGCATCCGGCAGAGCTGGCACGTCATCGCTGTCTGGGCCTGCAGCGGGCGAAGCAGCCGAACACCGGCTGGCACTTTCGGGCCGGAAGCGAGCGATTCAACGTGCCGATCGATTTCTGGGCGGCGTCGGACACCAATCTCGCGTTGGTGCGCGCGGCCTGCAGTGGTCTCGGGTTCGTCTATCTGCCGTTAGGAGTGATAGCGAACAAGCTTCAGCAGGGCGCGCTGCAGATCGTACTGCCTGAGTTCTGCAGGGGTATCGAGGCAGGGATCTATGCAGTGCACGCCGGCCGCACGCCGACGAAGAACGCCGCCGTGTTCATCGACTTCGTGCGCGATGCGTTGCTGACATTCGACGGCATCGCAGCCGCGCGCTTCACGACTCGACCGCCGGTGGCTTCCAGCGAAAGGGAAATAGCTTATCCGGCACGTGCCGGCGGTCATTGAGCTTGCGGATCGCGCGCACCAGATCGCCGGGACCGCGTGCAGGCGCTGCGGTTGCGCCATCCTGAGCCGTGCGAAGCTTCACACCGCAACGATTGACGCTCTGAAGTGCGGCGTCGAGCAGCGCGACGGTTTGATTGTCGGCCTGGTCTGCAGCGAGGACATCGCGGCTGAGCACGGCATTCCAGGCCTCGTAGACCTGATGGGTGCGGTAGTACTCGGCTTCGCTGAGCTCGACGCGCATCATCGCTTCATCCGTGCGCTTGCTCTCACGCGCAAACGCCTGCATGACCTCGTCCGGCACTCGCCCGAAGCGAGCCGCCGTCCCTTGCTTCGTTTGGCCGAGCGCCTCGTACCCGGCTTTTTGTCCGTCGAGCGTCGTCCACATGACGAACGTCGCGGCGTCGTCTCGTGTAGCCAAGGTCATGAAGTAGCGATGCGTTTGCAGCCTGGACCACAGCGATTGCTCACCAGCGGCCGAATCGCTACGCCGGCTCGTGAAGCTTTCGTCGGTGTAGGTCGTGATCGCCCAGCTGCTGGTGCCGGCGGGAAACAGATCATTGCCGCGCGGCGTTTGAAATTCGATGCGTTTCGGATCGCGGCGCGGGACGAGCTGGTAGCGGACCTGCGCCATGGTGTCGAAATCTTCGGGACGACCGGCCCCGGTCACGGTCACGACGTTCGCCCAGCCGTCGGCGCCGAAAGTCACCAGCATGGGCTGCGGTTCGTCGGGGCTGACCAACCGCCAGGTGCCGATGACTTCCAGCGGACACGCGAAAGCAGGCGCGCACGCGGCGGCAGCGAATGCTACCGCCGCGTAACGGGCCCGAATGCCTGATCGCTTCACGCGCCCGACAACGTCCATGTTGTCTGGGCTCCGTCAGTGTCGACGGGAAACTTGTCGCCCTTCTTCACGAATATGACGACTCTGGCATTGCGACCGGAACGGTAGGGGCCGGGTGTCGTGCACGTGGTGCCGGTGGCGCCGCTTGCCGCGACGGGTCGGGCTGTTTGAGACATGGCAGTCACTCCGTAGTTGGGTGTGGGATTCAGTGTGCATCAGCGACGTGGCGTGCGGCGTTCAGCCGCGCCAGCTCCCGGAAATACTCGTAAGGGATACGCGATGCGACGTTGTGCTCGGAGATGTCGTCCCGCAGGCCCCAGTCGAGCCCGTAGCCCACGATCGTCTCGCGGCAACGATTGAGCTCTTCGGTGGCCTGCTTCACGAGCAGGATGTTGTCCATGGCGATGTCGGGATAGAGCAGCGCTTTCTCGCGAACGCGCCGCTCCCACGATTGCATCACCGCGAGCGCGCGGTCGTACTGCGGCTTGCTGATTGACAGCCGCAGCAGCACGTCCGCGGGCTTGCGGGACTCACTCACGAACCGCTCGTAGACGCTCGCCGGCACCGGCCCGAACACCGGCTGCTTGCGCTCGCCGGCGTAGATGCCGAACGCACCGACGTCCGTCTCGTCCACGGCAGTCCTCTGCAGCATTACGAACGTCGGTCCACTGTGGTCGTAGAACACGTCCGTCTGCCCGGCCAGGATCATGTAGTACTGCTGCGTGAGCGAGCGCGTGGTTCGCAGCTCTTGTTCGCACGCGTTGGCGGCGAGCAGGAGCGTCGGTGCGTTCGCGAGCAACAGCGCCATGAGGCCGGCCGCGAGGCCGGCCCTCCCGATAGTGCAACGTCTCATACGCACCTCGCTCTCAGACGATCTTGCGATACCCGTACAACTCGTGCTCCTTGTCGATCGCGAGCTGCAGCTTGCGGTTGTCTTCCAGCTGCTGCTCGAACGACTTCGGCGGATCGGCCCACGAGATGTGCTGCAGCACCGTCATCGTGCTCGCCAGCGGCGGGACGTGCACCCAGCGGTTGATCGCATCGTTGATGATGCGCAGCTTGGCGGTGTGCGACGCCGGGTCGAGGTCGAACTTGATGTGGTCGTGCCGGAACAGCGCGAAGCGCAGCGTTTCGATGTCGTACGCGTCGCCGGTCAGGAACGTCCAGCCGGGCAGCAGCGCGCCGTGCATTCGCGCGAACGCCTTGAGCGCGCCAGGATCGTCCTCCTGCGGCTTGAGCGTGATCGAATACATGAACAGGTCGCGCCCCATGCGTGCCGCCAGCGCCTGGTGAATCTCCACCAGCCGGGTGGTGATCGCGGGACAGAACTCCTCGCAGTGGGCGTACATCATGTTGATGATCACCTGCCTGCCCTTGACGAGGTCCTCGTAGAAGCGGACTTCCTTGCCATCGTGCGTGCGCAGTGCGACGTTCGGTATCAGGCTCGCGCCCGTGCACGCCTGTGCGGATGCCGGCGAGGCGCCGATGCCGGCGAGATTCGAGAACAGCTCGCGCCTCTTGATGGCCCGGCGCGCACGCGCCGTATTTGTTGAGGTTGCCATTAGACGAACCCTCCCTGCTTGTCAGGACCGTATTGCGGCGGCAGGCCGGCGAGCACGCGGCGCTCGTCGATCTCGCGGCGTTTACGCGTGAGCTCTTCCAGCGAATCCACGATGTCCCAGCGCACCATCATGAAGGCGTCTTCGTGATTCATGTTGTGACAGTGGATCAGGTAGCGTCCGACGAAATCACGGAAGCGCATGCGCAGGACCACGCGGTGCTGCGGCGGCAGCGGATAGACGTCGCGGCGGCCGAGCTCCTCGGGCAGCAGCGGCACGTCCTGGAACACATCCGGGTTCTGGCTGACGCGCAGCCGTCGCGACTGGATACGGCCCTCCTCGAAGTGGATGTGCACCGGATGCAGCCAGTTGCCAGCTGCGACGTCGTTGGCCAACGTCCACTCCTCGGCGCTGCCTTTGAGCACCACGTGATCGACGCGGTTGGCATCGAACTCGAGCCCGTTGATCAGGAAGCGCCCGCCCACCAGCGTGAAGTTCCACTGGAACGAGGTGTCCGGCACGATCGGATCCGGCATGGTCGCGAGCACGGCCGGGATTGCCGGCGTATCCGCCGGGAACCACGGCTCGCGATTCACGACGTCGAAGCGCATCAGCACATTGCCGATCGGCAGGCCGGGCGCGGGATCGGCAGTTGCCACGCCGACGTTCTGCGCCACGTTTTCCTTCAGGTACACCGACGTGCCGGCTGGGAACGCCGAGAAGTCGATGACCACGTCGAAGCGCATCGCGACGAATACATCGAGCGTGCGATTCGTGAGTGTCACGGGCGATGGCAGGAAGTTCGCGTCGACAGCGACGATCGTGATCGGCGCCTGCGTGCCGTCCGGACGGATCAGGCTCAGGTTCCAGGTCTTCGCGGGCCCGGTGTTGAGGACGCGGAAGCGATATTTGCGCCGGCGCACCGTCAGCTTCGGCTGGATCTTGCCGTTGACGACCCACTTGTCGCCGCCCGGCGCGCCGTTGCCGACCACCTGGAAGACTTCGTTGCGGCCGTTCGCGGCCGGGCAGAAGCGCTTGTCGGTGAGGATCAGCGGAATGTCGGTGATGCCGTAGTAGTTCGGCAGGCGCAGCGAGCCGGGTGTCGCGAGCTCGTGGCCCGGGTCCTTGCTGTCGTACACGATGTACATGCCGTTCAGGCCGAGATAGTTGTTGTTGGCCGTGAAGCCGGCGCGATGATCGTGGAACCAGAACGTGTGCATCGCCTCGCGCGCATCGCCGATGCCGCCGAAGGTGTCGATGCCGGCGTAGGCGTTCGCGTAGTGGTTGTCCTTGAAGAAGCCGGTCGAGAAGAAGTCGCCGGCGAAGCCGTCGCTCTCCGAGCCGGTATGACCGTTGTGCAGGTGGACCGTGATCTCGTTGACGCCGAACGTCGTGTTCGGCGGCGTCGTCGGCAGATTGTTCACGAAGCGCACGATCGTCGGGACACCGTAGTAGTTCAGCGGCGTCGGTGCCGGATACGTGCCGTTGAACGTCCACATGAATGACGGCAGCAGGTCAGTGTGGTGCTGATGCAGGGACGGCGCTGCATTCATGCGGTACATGACCAGCGGCAGGAATTGCTCCCAGCGCTGATGCGCATCGCGCGCTGCTTCGCCGGCTGCAGTGTTCGCTGCTTTCGTCGGCAGCGGGCTCAGGATCTGCGGCAACGCCGGTTGCGGCACCGGCAGAGCGTCGATGAACGGCCGCGTCGGTGGGCTCACCGGGGCCGTCGTTCCACACAGCACGGGTTGTGCGAGCGGCGGCGCGCTTTGCGCGAGCACCAATGACTTCTTCGATGTCAGGACCGCGGCTGCGCCGAGCAGCGCGCCAGTCTTGAGCACCGTCCTTCGATCCAGTCCGTCCAGCGCGCCCGGTTCTTGCGGCGGCTGTCGATTCGTATCTTCAGTGCCCATATCCCCAAACCTCCGTTATTGGTCCGTTGCTGGAAGGTTCCGCGCTCAGTTCGTGGGCGCGCGGGGATGCTAGGCAGAGGAGTGCTGCATTGAGAACGCGGTGCGAGCGCAACTCAGAGTTTCACGCACGCACGAATCGCGCCGACGCGAGCAGCAGCGCGGCGCGCAGCCGCGATTCGCACGCGGCAACTCAGAGTTTCATGAGCGTTGTGAGGGAGCCGTGCTGTGGGCTCTTGTGGGTCAGGCTTCAGCCTGACTCTTACTTCTTGCCGGTAGGTCGGGCTTCAGCCCGACAAGGTTCTACCCCTTCCTACAAAAGCTTCCCGATCCGCTCTTCGAGCTGCGACCTGCTGACCGTCCCCACGTGCTCCAGACAAATCGCACCGTCGCGCTTCACCAGCACCGAAGTCGGAAATCCCAAGAACGGCCCGAACGCATTGCCGAGATCCTCATGCCCCGCGCCGATCAACACCGGGTAGTTCATCTTCATCACACGCGCGAACGGCTTGACGGCGGACACTTCCGAATCGACCGAAACCCCGAGCACCACGAACCCTTGATCTTTGTAGTCCCGATAAAGCGCCGTGAGCGCTGGAATCTCGACTCGACACGGCTTGCACCACGTCGCCCAGAAATTCAACAGCACCACCTTGCCCTTGTACTGGCTCAGCCGCACGTCCTTGCCCTCGATATCCTTGACGGTGAAGTTGAGATTCGCCTTCTTGCGCGTGACGTTGCAGACGGCGTCGGCGGCGTGCGCCGTCGGTGCGAGCGTCGACAGCAGAGCGGTGAACACGAGCAGCGCAGTGCCTACGCCAAAAAGAGGTGAATTACTTGTTCGCACCTTCGTCAACCTTCAACGTGAACACATCAGGCCGTGCGTAGTGGCCGGTGACGTCGAGGTCGTAGCGACCGCGCACGACGTCGTCGAGATCGATAGTCGCCACGAGTAGCTCGTCACGGCCGTAAACCGGCCCGACGAGCACTTCACCGAGCGGCGACACGATCACGCTTCCGCCGCGGATCAGCGGACGATCGATTGGCCAGGTCGGTATGGTTGGCCCGGGCGGTGGCTGATACTGGCACGCGCTGACGACGAACAACCGGCCCTCGTACGCGATGTGCCGCATGCTCGTCTGCCAGATGTCGCGCTCGTCGACTGTCGGCGCACACCAGATGTCGAGACCCTTCGCGTACATTGCCGTGCGCAGCAGCGGCATGTAGTTCTCCCAGCAGATAGCCGCGCCGATGCGTCCAGCGGCTGTCTGCATCGCGAACAGCGTCGAGCCATCTCCCTGGCCCCAGATCAAGCGCTCCATCGCAGTCGGTACGAGCTTGCGATGCTTGCCTGCAAGCTCGCCGCGCGCGGTGAAGAAGAGAGCCGTGCAATAGAGCGTCGTCGTGTCTCGCTCGATCACGCCGACGACCAAGGCGGTCCCGGTGTTGCGCGCAAGCTCGCCGAGTGCCTCGGTCTGCGGCCCCGGCACATCGATCGCTTCGCGCCAATACTTCAGGAACGCTTCGCGTCCCTCGGGCGTGCGATAGCCGACCCGCGCGCCGAAGTCCGCACCCTTCGGATAACCGCCGAGCAACGCCTCGGGCATTACGACCAGTTGTGCGCCTGCATTTCGGATCGCGCTCGAGTAACCGAGGATACGATCGAGCGTGGCGGCGCTGCCTTCAGGTTGGGAGCCGAGCTGCAGGGCGGCGATGGTGGCGGTGCGCATAGTGGCCCGTAGTCTAGCTAGAATGACGACACCATGCGCATCGCGCTGATCGGCAACTCCGGGTCCGGTAAGTCGACGTTGTCGCGGCAGCTCGCGACTGCGCGCGCACTGCCGATGCTCGACCTCGATACGGTTGCATGGGAGCCGGGCAAGGTTGCCGTCGCCCGCGCTCCGGACGCCGCGGTCCGCGATGTACAGGCATTTTGCGAGGCGAGCGAGAGCTGGGTCGTCGAGGGTTGTTACGCCGGGCTCGTGCGCGCGGCGTTGGCGTATTCACCCGTTCTGTTATTTATCGAGCCGGGCGTCGAAGCGTGCGTCGCGAACTGTCGCAGCAGGCCGTGGGAACCGCACAAGTACGCGTCGAAGCAGGTGCAGGACCAGCACCTGGAATTTCTGCTCGCGTGGGTGCGCGAGTACTACTCGCGCGCGGGCGACCTCTCGCTCGCTGCTCACCAGGCGTTGTTCGACGAGTATCCCGGGACGAAGCACAAGCTCACCGCACGCAGCGACGCGGCGGCGCTAGCCAAGACCCTGTTAGCCTGAAGCAGTCGACCTCACTCGATGGTCGGCGCGTGCGGCGCTTTCCGCCGCCACCGTGCCGCGCTTGCCCGTGAGATGCACGAGCAGTCCGATGACGCCCATCGCCCACACGATGACCGGGCTCGAAGGCAGATCGGTGACCACCGACGCTGCAAGCCCCGCGACATAGCTGCCAAACGCGAGCGCGTAACCGAACGTCAGTTGTCGATTCGCGGCATGTCGATACGTGGCAACTGCCGGCACGATCAGGCTCGTGAATACCAGATACACGCCGACGAGCTGCACCGATGCCGTGACGACGACTGCGAACAGCACATAGAAGCCGATGCGGCCAATCTTCTCGCGCCATCGAAACCAGACGATGGCGAATACCGCGGTGAGCAGGGCAGTGCGCACCAATTGATCCGTCGACACCCACAGGATCTGACCCGCGAGCAGATCTTTCAGGTTCTCGCCGCCGTGAGGATCGTTGGCGAGCAGCAGGATCTGCGCGGTCGATGCAAGCACGAACAGGATGCCGATGAGAGCTTCCTGCACTTCGGGGCGCTTGCGTTCAGTCCAGGTCAGCAGCAACGCGCCCGCCAACGCAGCAGCACCCGCCGCAGCCTGTGCTCCCCAGCCTTCGACAGGCAGTCCGAAGCTGCTGGCGGCGATCACGCCGAGTCCCGCGACCTGCGCGATCGCGAGGTCGATGAACACGATGCCGCGCGAAAGCACTTGCTGTCCGAGCGGCACATGTGAAATCACTACGAGCAGGCCGGCGATCAGTGCCGGCCACAGAATGCTCAGGTCAGTCGAGAAGAGATTCATTTCAGCACCGCCAGCAGTCGATTGAGAGTGTCGTCGAACAAACCGAACAGGTCCTTCGCTTCCGGCGTGCCGCCGACGGAGAACGGCAACACGACGGTCGGCGCATGCACGCGATCCGACAGCCAGTTCGCAGCCTTCGGATCGTTGTACGCATTCAGCATGATCACGCGCGGGGGCGACGCCGTGAGTTTCGTCACGAGCTGACCGAGATAACCCGCGGTCGGCGGCATGCCCGGCTTCGGCTCGATCGCGGCAACCTGCTGCAGGCCGAGCCACTGGCACAGGTACGTTTGATCACGATGCATGACGACGACGGGCTTGCCCCGGAGCGGCGCGGCCTCGCTCTCCCAACGCTTGATCGCAGCTTGCCAACGCGTATCGAAGTCCTTGGCGCGTTGCTGGAAGTACTGCGCATGCGCCCCATCCAGCTGTGACAAGCGTTCGCTCAGAGCCTTCGCAACGAGAGCAATGTTGCGCGGATCGAGCTGGACGTGCGGATTGCCTTGCGGATGGATGTCGCCGAGCGAACGGTCGAAGCGCTCCGGCTTCTCGACGAGAGAGAGCACGGATGCGGCTTCGAAGTAGCCGGGGCTGCCAGGCTGAATGCGGCTGTTGCCGGATTCCTGGATCAGCACCGGCAGCCAGCCGATTTCCAACTCCGCGCCCGTGGCAACGACCAGGTCGGCGGTGCGGGCCCGCGCCACCAGGCTCGGCTTCGCGTCGACGCGATGGACGTCCTGCAGCGCGCTGGTCGCGGTGTAGACGTTGACCTGATCGCCGCCGATCTCATTGGCGAGCGCGCCCCAGTCGCTCGTGGTCGCGAGAACTTTGAGCGCGGCGTGCGCAGGCAGCGCTGCCGCCAGAATGCACAGCGCTAGGGCGCTACGAATGAAACTGAACATGATTGCGGTCCTCGTCAAAACTTGTGCGCGCCGTGCGCGCCGATGCCGTAGATGTATTGCAGACGCAGCGCGCGATCGCGATCGTCCGCGCCGCGCGCGTCATCCCAGTCGAACTGGGCGCGCAGGCGGGAGAACTCGCTGGGATTCCAGTCGAGCATGATCGAGATGCGATCCGGATCCGCCGGCAGCAACAGCGGGAACGCGCTCAACGGCAGCTCGCCCGATTCGACCAGGCCGATGTGCGGCGTGCCTGAGTCGAGCGAGTCGTAGCGCAGCCCCGCACGCCAGCGCGGCAGGAACTGATACACGCCTTGCAGATACCAGCCCGATTGCGTAGTGCGGTAGTCGTCCGTCAGGTTCGAGCCAGCTGTGTCGAACGCGAGCAGGCCCGTTTCGCGCCGCTGCATGTATTCACCCTGCAGCTTGAGCTGGCGACGGTTCGGATCGCCGATCGGCGTCCACTTCAGGACGCCATCCACGACCCAGGTGCGTGACTTGCCCGTGAACGCATCCGTCAGCGGCAAGTCGAACTCGTCGACGGTCTCGAACGAGCGATCCTCGGCGCGTTGATCGAGATACGCGGCACCTGCACGCCAGCTGGTCGCATCGCCGTAGTCGCCGCCGACGTGAGCGAACAGCGTGGCGCCGTTGAAGCCGTTGCGATTGCGCCGGGTCGCCGGGAAGCCGCTGCCGTTACCGGTCTCGGCACCGAGCTCGATGAACAGATCCGTCGGCGCGAGCCACTTCACCTGCAGGCCGTCCTGCTTGAACTGGCCGCCGAAGAACGCCTGGTAGACGAGCGGCTGATCGGCGAAGTCCCACGCGTGCGAGTGCACTTCGTTCAGATAGCCGAAGCCCGAGAAGAAGCGGCCGCCTTTCGCCGTGAAGCCGTCCGGCAGCGCGAGCGTGCGGAAGAAGGCTTCCTCGACTTCGACTTCGTTCTCCGCCGACAGCGCTGCGGTCATCTGCGCCGAGAAATACGGATCGACGTTCGAGCTCAGCGTCAGCTCGGACTCGCCGAGGTTGAAGCTGCGCTCGCCCGGTCCGACTTCACCGTCGCTCGGCAGGAAGCCGCCGATCCGCCAGGTTTCGGGATCCTGATCGATGTGCGAGTAGTTGCCGCTCAGGATCAGCGACACGGCCGGATTGAAGGCGGTCCCGGTGCCGCCGGATGACCCCATCGCGGGCGTGGGCTGCGGAGCTGGCGGCGCCTCGGCCAACGCACCGACGGGTGCGCTCTCGAGCTGCGTGATGCGCTGTTCGAGCGCGTCGACGCGTGTCTTGTATTCGTCCTTCAGCGCCTGCAGCTCGCTGCGCAGGCTTGCAACATCGTCAGCCGCGTGACCGAGCACCGGCACAGTCATCCCAGCAAGCGCCAGGAGCGCCGCAAGGGCTTTGCAACTCATCATGGAAGCTCTCTCCTGTGTGAGCGAATGGGCACGAGCGGCGCAAACGCCGTCGTGCGATCACTGATTCACAGGAGATGAGGGGGCGCGCGGGAGCGAAATGCCGGGTGGGGGAGGCGATGAACCGAGGAGTCGATGCTGGCGGGAGCAGTGCCCTGCGCCTGCGCCAGGTGCGGCACGCGAATGCAGAGCGAGCCGCTCGCCATCGTGAGCAGCGGTGCAGACGAAGCGCACTGGCCGCAGAGCTGGGTCGTGGAGCCGGGCAGGCCGTCGGGGTCCGACTTCAGATGCGAATACGCGTGCGCCTGCATGCCGAGCTGGGCGATTAGCAACACCAGCGACAGCAGATGAGCGATGGAACGGCGACGCTTTCTTAGCAGGACCGAGACCTCCGAGGCAGCAAGTATCTGCCGAGTTCCCGCTCGCGACAATGGCTGCTGTAAATCCTGCTAGGCGCGGCTCATGACATCGGCTTCATGATTCGCCATCATTCATCATCACTCTGCAATGCAGAGTACTTGACACCGCCGGGCTGCCGGCCGTAGCGTCGCCGGCGTGGGCAGACCACGGAAGAACACGATGCACTCCGCCGACACGGTCCACCTCGACTCGCATGCCGCCGCGACGCTGCGCTACATCCGGGCGTCGATGGAGTCCGCGGCGTCGTTGGCAGTCCCGGGCTCGACCGGCATCGCCTCCGGTACCGTCGGTTTGCTGGCTACTATCGTTTCACTGATTCCGGCGATGCGGCCGCATTGGCTGATCGTCTGGCTGGTCGCCGCCGTCGTCGCGGCGGTTGCGGGTGGAGTCCTGCTCTTCAGGCAGGCGCCGATCCGCAGATTCGCTATCGGTTTGCTCCCGTCGCTGTTCGCCGGCGCCGTGCTGACGGCAGTGCTTTGGTCGAGCGGCAACGCGCGGGCTATCCCCGGTACGTGGTTGCTGCTGTACGGCTGCGGACTGATAGCCGCGAGTACTGCAACGGCGAAATCGATCGGCATTCTGGGCACTTCGTTCGTCGCGACGGGGTTGCTGGCATTGATGCTCCCGGAGGGTTTGCAGATTCCGCTGCTCGGTGTCGGGTTCGGTGGGCTGCATCTTGGTTTCGGCTATCTGGTGCGAAGGGCAGGGCATGGCAGCGAAGGCTGATCCGCGCAAGACGACAGCGCCGGCGAAACGCAAGCGACCGAAACTCGCTGCCGTGCCGGCTGCAGCCAATGCCGCGGACGATGGGAAGTTCGATCGGCTGATCTATGAGCGCGTGCGCCTCGGCATCATGAGCGCGCTGGCCGTGCGCGAAGAGCTGACGTTCGTAGAGCTCAGGGCATTGTTCGACGTCAGCGACGGCAACCTGAGCGCGCACGCGCGCAAGCTCGAGGAAGCGGGCTACGTGACCTGCACCAAGTCGTTCGAGGAGCGTCGGCCGCGCTCGCTCTATCGCATCACCGCGGTCGGCCGCAACGCGCTGCATCGCTACCTGGACCACGTCGAGGCTGTGATCAAGGCGACCCGGCGCACCTGAAAAATTTTGCCTCTTAACTTTGCAATACAGAGTACTCTCCAATGCACATCGCAATCATCATGGACGGTAACGGCCGCTGGGCGCTGCGCCAGCGCTTGCCGCGCACGGCTGGGCATCGTGCCGGCGCGGACGCAGTCAACACGGTCGTCGAAGCGGCGGCGAGGCGGCGCATCGGCACGCTGACTCTGTACGCATTCTCGGCCGCGAACTGGCAGCGGCCGGGTGCAGAAGTGAGCGGCCTGTTCGCATTGTTCAAGCGGCACCTGCAGACGCAAACCTCGCGTTGCATCGAGCAGTCGATCCGCATGAACGTCATCGGTCGTCGCGACCGGTTGAGCCCCGACTTGCTCGCCTTGATAGAGAGCAGCGAACGGGCGACCGCTCACTGCACGGGCATGCGTTTGCGCATCGCGGTGGATTACTCCGCCCAGCACAGCCTCGTCGAAGTGTGTCGCGGCGCGCGACCTGCAGACGACATGGACCGTTCGCGCTTCGTCGAGCGACTGGCTGAAGTGGATCACTCGGCGCTGCCGGCGCCGGAAGTCGATCTGCTGATACGCACCGGCGGCGAGAAGCGGCTGAGCGACTTCCTGTTGTGGGAGTGCGCGTACGCCGAGCTGCATTTCGTCGATTGCCTGTGGCCGGACTTCGACGCACGGGAGCTCGATGCAGCGCTGGAAGAGTATGCAACCCGGCACCGTCGCTTCGGCGCTATCGAAGCAGAGCCGGTTGCGAGCGTGAGCCATGGGTGAACCGCAACGTGCACCGAGCGTGCCGGCAGACATGGCGATCGCGCCGGCGCTCGGCCCGCACGGCGTCGGCAGAGCCGTAGCACGGCACTGCGCTCTGCTCGTGAATCCGTTCTACGCCAAGGATCCTCGCGCCAGCTTCGGCAAGCATGTTCTGACGCCGACCCTGGCACTGACGAGCATCGCGGGCGCGACGCCGCCGCACTGGGAGGTGCGCTATTGGGACGAGAACCTGTTGCAGGGGCCGCCGCCGGCCGACCCGTTGCCGCAAGTTGTCGGCATCAGTGTGCACCTGACGTTCGCGCGGCGTGCCTACGAACTGGCCTCGTGGTATCGCTCACAGGGCTCGATCGTCGTGCTCGGCGGGTTGCACGTGCTCTCCTGTCCGGAGGAAGCGCTGGAGCATGCCGATGCCATCGCGATTGGCGACGGCGTGCAGTTGTGGCCGGCGATTCTGGCCGACGTCGAGCGAGGCCAGTTGCAGCGGCGCTATACCGCCGACTACTCGCGACCCTATGCGCTGGATCCGCCGCCCCGCCGCGCCATCCTGCCGCGCGAGTCGTTTCTGACGACGACCAGCGTGATCGCGACGCGCGGTTGTCACAATCGCTGCGGTTTCTGCTACCTCGCCACGGAGGGCTTGCACATGCCGTATCGCATGCGCGAAGTGCAGCAGGTCGTCGATGAGATCGTCGCCGACGTACAACCGTACGTCGTTTTCGTCGACAACAACCTCGGCTCGCGACCAGCGTACCTGCGCAAGCTATGCGCGGCGTTGCGTCCGCTCGGAATCATCTGGAGCGCAGCCGTCACGATCGACGTGACAGACGATCCCACGCTGGTGCGGGACATGGCGCTGTCCGGTTGTACCGGCGTGTTCGTCGGCTTCGAATCGCTGAACGAAGGCAATCTCACCGACGCGCGCAAGCGCACGCCGGCGCCGGTTGACTACGCGCGTCGGGTCGCGTTGCTGCATCGTTACGGCATTCAAGTGAACGGCAGTTTCGTGCTCGGATTCGATCACGACGGCCCCGACGTTTTTGCACGCACGGTGCAGTGGATCGAAGACAACCGGCTCGAGTGCGCAACGTTCCACATCCTGACGCCGTATCCGGGCACGCCGCTGTTCCGTCAGCTCGAGAGAGAGGGGCGCATTCTGCATCGAGATTGGGACCAGTACGACACGGCGCACGTGGTGTTCCAGCCGAAGCACATGAGCTGCGATGAGCTCGATCGCGGCTATGCGTGGTGCTACGACACATTGTTCTCGCACGCGTCCATCTGGAAACGCCGGCCGAGCGACAGCAGGGCGGTGCTCGCGTATCTCGCGATGAGCTACCTCTACAAGAGATCGAACCGCTTCTGGCACTTGCTGATACGACACCGGCTCACTGCGGCGCTCTGGCGGCCGCTGATCGAGCACTCGCGTCAGCGCCATCTCAAGCTTCGTCCGCAGCTCGAAGCGCTCGGCGTCGGCGACGAGGCTGCCCGAGCCAGTCAGTGCGTCAGCGCAGGAGTTTAGAACTATGAGCCCTTCACCAACCACACCGTACACCGGGAAGCGCGCGCTCGATCTGCTCGTCGCAGGTACTGCATGTGCAGCGTTCGCGCCGCTCGTTGCAGGCATCGCTGTCGCGCAGCGAGTAACCCGCTTCTCCGCTAACCCGGATATCACGCGGCGACTCGACCGCTTGTACTTGGAACAGCAAAGGCTGATTGTCGAACTGCGGCTGATCGCGCTGTCGTTCGCGGTGGACTTGGCGGGAAAACAAAACGTGCGACGCTGGCTGAAGGCCGCGGATTAGCCAAACACACATGTCGACCCGGCAGTCGTGAGACACCCCCGCTTACTTTAGTGCGTTCCGGGGCGAGCCGGCCGCCCCGACAATGATCCTCGGCAACGTTCCGGGGATGGTTTCGTGCGCTATATATATGTATGCGGATTGTTGGCAGCTGCCGCCGCTGCGCAGGCAGGCGAGTATCGGCCGCCACGCCTGGCCGACGGCCAGGTCGATTTGCAGGGCGTGTGGTCGCACCGGAACATCACGCCGCTCGAGCGACCTGCGGAGCTGAAGTCTTTCGTCATCACGCGCGAAGAAGCAGCGCAGCTGCAGACGCGGATCCTGGCGAAGACCAACGATTTGTCGAAGCCCGGGGAGCCCGCGGAGTATTTCTGGGATCGCGGCGTCGAGCCGATTCGCGGCGAGTATCGCAGCTCGATCATCACCGAGCCGGCCGACGGCAAAATCCCGGGCAACGAGCACTTCAAAGCGCTGGCGAAAACGGCCGGCCCGGCCGTGCTCACGGCGTTCGATGGTCCCGAAGCGCGGCCGGGCTCGGAGCGCTGTCTCACTGCAACCAGCGCGGCACCGCCGGTCACTGTCGTGCCCGCTGATGATCTGCGGCAGATCGTGCAGACGCAGAGCTCCATCGTCATCGCATCCGAGGAGCTGCACGAAGCACGCGTCATTCGCATGAACGCGCAGCACGTACCGGCTTCGGTCGTCTCCTGGCTAGGTGATGCAATCGGCTGGTGGGAAGGCGCGACCCTGGTGATCGAGACGAAGTACTTCGCGCCGACCAGCGCCGCGCGCGCCGGCCCAGGGATGCTGTTCTACGTTGGACCGAACACTACCGTGACAGAGAGGATTACTCGTGTGTCGCCGGATGAGCTCAGCTACGTGTTCACGGTGGAGGACCCCACTTACTACACGCAGCCCTGGAAGGGCGAAACGCGCTTCGGGCGTTCCGACGAGCAGATGCTCGAATACGCCTGTCACGAGGGCAACTACTCGCTCCGCTTTGCATTGATGAGCGCGCGGGAGCTGGATCCCGTCACCGTCGCCAAGGACTGATAAACCTGACGGCCGATGGCAGGTTCTAGCGCGATCATGCTTCCCGGAGCATGATCGCGGCGGAACGGGGAGCCACCCGATGAAAGCCATCGGCCTGCGAATCAAGTCGGGCTTTGCCATTGCGGCCATTCTGAGCAAGGGCGCGGAAGGCTTCGCGATCGAGGCGATCCGCACCGTTGCGCTCTCCAGCGAAGAGCTGCCTCAGTCCCGCTTTCCTTATCATCCGACTATCGAGCTGCCGGAACGGCGCGGCGCCGAGCTTTCCGCAAAGGCGGTGAAGGAAGTGCGCCGGATCGCGGCGCGTGAAGTGCGCAAAGTGCTGCAGGAGGGCGGCGGCATCAAGCGGGCCGGCATGGTCGTCGGCAGCGTGATCGATCCCGATTCGCTCGGCAATCCACACGTTCGCGTGCATGCGCTCGAAGGCAAGCTGTTCCGCGATGTGGTAGCAGAAGCGCTCGCCGCCGAAGGAATCGAATGCGGCGTGCTCGTCGAACGCGACGCCTACGCGAAGGCTGCGGCTGATGTTTCCGCCACAGAGCAACGGCTGCGCACGGAAATCGCCGCGCTCGGACAAGGCCGCATCAAGCCTTGGAGATCGAAGGAAAAGCTCGCAACGCTCGCAGCACGATGGCAGCTGCAGAC
>DATNFA010000173.1:0-27504 GCA_035606615.1 Steroidobacteraceae bacterium | reverse complement strand
AACCGTATTTGGTGCCGGTCAGCCCGAGCGTATCGCGCAACACCCACAGCAGCGGCGTGTCGCCTGCGACATCGACATCCTGAGCCTGACCGTTGATCGTAAGCTTGATCATGTGGGTCCCCCGTGCGCCGCGATGGCTCGTCGTTGTGGTGCGTACTATACGCCGCGGCCGGGCAACGGGCGCTGCACCGCAGTTCGGGTTATGCGGATCCGCCGCTTGTCCAAGTGTCGGCGCCTCGCGACGCATGGCTGCAATTCAGGGTTGGTAGGTTTGACACCCCGTTGCTTCGTATGTCATTTACCTCCGCTCGAATTCCAACAGGAGACTCGTCATGGCGTTGTGGAAAGACCAGTACGGCCGCGAACAGAACACGCCGGAACCTGCGGCCGACAAGCCTGCCGCAGCGGCACCCGTGAGCAGCATCGAGTCGGCCCGGCAGCCGGCAGCGGCAGCGCAGCCGCGCGGTGACGCGAAAGAATCGCTGCTGGCAGCGGGACTGACGATCGAAGGCAAGATCGAAGGCACCGGCCATGTGCGTATCGCGGGTAGTTTCAAAGGCGACGTGCACGTGCAGGGCAATCTCACGATCGAATCGGGCGCCAAGGTGACCGGCGGCGTGCGCGCCAACACGGTCGTGATCGGCGGCGAACTAGAAGGCAACATCGATGCGGCAGCCCGCGTCGAGCTGCTGCAGACCGGCGTGCTGAACGGCGATTTGAAGGCCGGCTCGCTGACAGTGGCGGCAGGCTCACGCATGCGCGGCCGCGCCGAGTTCGGTTGGGACGAGAAAGGCGGCAGCGGCAAAGGCTAAGGGGCTTAGCCGTGAACACCGGCCGCGTCGTGCTGACGGGCAAGACGCGCGTTTGCCCGCACTGCAAGTCGACGATTCTCGAAAGCTCGAGCGTCTGCCCGGCTTGCAACCATCACCTGCGCTTCGATCCGAAGGCCATCGTCGAGCGCCGGCTGCAGCCGGCTTTCTCGGCGCTGCGGGTCGAAGGCGGGTTCAAGCATCCCGCGGGCGGTGAGCCCTGGGAGTACTCCGTCGTCGTCTCGATCCGCAACGATCGCGGCGAGGAGCTGGCCCGCAAGGTGATCGGCGTCGGCGCCCTCGCACCCAACGAGGGCAGGCAAGTCATGGTTTCGGTGGACGTGTTCACCGCCACCGGCCCACCCGTCGAAGTCGAGCGCCGCGCCGACACGACGCAGGCGCCGGACCGGAAGCCCGCGGACCGCAAAGAGTTGCCGGAGCCGCAGCGCAGCCTGCAGAGCATGGCTCAGCAAACCAAGGACAAGCTGAAGCCGCCGAAGTAGGCGCCCCGCCGCGCGCATGCCGCGAATATCTCTGGTGAGACATGCCAAGCCTGCGGCAGCCTGGGGCGACGACCCGGACCCGGGTCTGGACGCGCTCGGCGTAACGCAGGCTGCAGCTGTCGCGCAGCAGATTGCGAAATCGACAACGCAAGTGCCGATCTATTCGAGCCCGTTACGCCGCTGCCGCGAAACGTCTCTACCGCTGTGCGAACTGTGGGGATGCGCTGCGACGGTGCTGCCGTCAGTCGCGGAAATTCCCTCGCCGCAGGTCGATCGCGAGGCGCGTCGTGAGTGGCTGACCGCAGCGATGAACGGCACGTGGCGCGATCTGCAACAGCATTCGCCGGCAGGGTCGATCGACTATCTGGACTGGCGCCGCAGCGTGGTCGAGGCGCTGCAAGCGCTCCCGCATGACTGTGTCGTGTTCACGCATTACATCGCGATCAACGTCGTTGCGGGTTTCGCGCAACGACGTGAAGATGTCGTGTGCTTCCGGCCGGATCATGCATCGGTCACGCTGATCGAGACGGGATCGCAGGGTTTGCGGCTGATCGAGCTCGGCCGCGAAGCGCAGACCGGCGTGCTCACGCGCTAGCAGCGCTACAGAAAGTAGCGTCGAAGGTCACTTCAGTCGTGACGCAAACGTAAGTAATCGGCGGCGCTGCTGCGCACCTATAATCCGCGCTCTTCCTGGCGGTCACGAGAGAACACGCTCATGAAAATCTCCATGTACGAAGCCTCGATTCCCACGTTCCTGCTCACGCTGCGCAACCTGAAGGCGATCCTGCAGAAAGGTGTCGCGCACGCCGAGTCGAAAAAGTTCGAGCCCGCGCTGCTCGCCACCACGCGCCTCGCGGTGGACATGTTGCCGCTGACGCGGCAGGTGCAGATCGCGAGCGATGCGGCCAAGGGCGCGGCGGCCCGCCTCGCAGGCGTCGATCCGCCGAAGTTCGAAGACAACGAGCAGACGCTGGCCGATCTGATCGCGCGCGTCGACAAGACGATCGACTACCTGCAGAGCTTCAAGCCCGAGCAGCTCGACGGCTCGGAGGATCGGACGATCACGATCCCGACGCCGCGCCAGACGTTCACGTTCCCGGGACTGCTGTTCCTGCGGCACTGGGCGCTGCCGAACTTCTTCTTCCACGTGACGACGGCGTACAACCTGCTGCGTCACAACGGCGTCGAGATCGGCAAGGCCGATTATCTCGGCCGCGTCAGCTGACGCGGCGCGCCGCTTTCTTCTTCGACTTCGCCTTCATCTGACTAGCTGCGGCCGGCTTTGCCGGCCGCACTGGCTCGACCTGCGCATCCAGCCCGCGGATGCAGCGGTGCAATAGATTCTGCAGCTGCTCGACCTCACGCTCCTTGAGCGCGGCCAGCATCTTGCGCCAGATCGCCTTGCCCACGACCTTCGCCTGATCCATCTGCTTGTTGCCGCGCGCCGTGACGAACCAGCTGTCGGCGCGCGAGCTCGACGGATGCGGCCGGCGCTCCAGCTGCCCGTCGCGTTCCATGCGATGCAGGATCGTATTCATGGTCTGCGCGGTCACCGAGCTGCGCCGCGCCAATTCCGCGCCCGCCAGGCCGGGCTCCGCATCGATGGTGTACAGCGTCGCCAGGTGGGCGAACGACAGCTCGATCCGCTCGCGCCGCAGGCCTTCATCCACGACCGCACGTAAAGAATGGTGTAGACCTTTGAGCAGGTACGGGATCGCCTCTTCGGGCGGCAGCGCTTGCAGGTGCGTCTCAAGATTTCTTGACGATGGGCGTGACACGCGGCTCATGGCTCCATATCAGGTTGCTGATATCATATCAGCAAGCTGATATTGAACAACCCTGCACTCTTCGCCCCTGACGACTGCGACATGATCACTTCGAGCGCTCTCACCCATCTCGGCGGCTACCTGCCGCAATCGCGCCGCGGCCGCTTGCTCGCGGCTGTCGCCCTGACAGTGGTGCTGCTTGCCGCGCTCATCCTGGTGCTGCGCGGTGCCTCGAATCGCTCGCACGCGCCGGTTGCTGCCGCTGCTGCGCAAGCTGTCACGACCAAGACGCTCGAGACGCTGCAGATCGCGCGCGGCGTCACGGCCAACGGCACTGTCTATGCGTGGCAGGAAATCGTCGTTGGCCCGGAAGTCGGCGGCTATCGCGTTGCCGCCGTGAACGTCGAAGTCGGCGATCACGTTCGCAAGGGGCAGGAGCTGGTGCAGCTCGCCGAGGACATGCTGGCCGCGGATGTCGCGTCGAAGCGCGCCAATCTCGAGCAGGCCCAGGCGTCGCTCGAAAATGCCGAATCGGCTTATCGCCGCGCGCATTCGCTCTCCGGCTCCGGCGCCCTGTCGCAGTCGGATGTCGACAAGCTGCGCGCCGAGGAGCTCGCGGCGCGTGCGCGAGTCGAAGTGAGCAAGGCGGAATTGCAGGCGTCCAATCTGCGGCTGCGTCACACGCACGTGACTGCGCCCGATGACGGCGTGATCTCGGCGCGCAGCATCAACGTGGGCCAGGTCGCGCAAGCCGGCAGCGAAATGCTGCGGCTCCTGCGCAAGGGCCGGGTCGAATGGCGCGCGGAGATTCCCGAATCGCGCATCCGCGAGATCCGTGTCGGCCAGAATGTGAAGCTGACGACCGCCGACGGCGCGCAACTCGACGGCAAAGTGCGAGCGATCGCGCCGACCATCGAAAGCAGCACGCGCGCAGGTCTCGTGTACGTCGACATTCCGTCGGGCGCTGCGCGGCCCGGCATGTTCGCGCGCGGCGAGATCCTGCTCGGGCAAACCTCTGCAAGCATGACGCCGCTGTCGAGCGTGGTGACTCAGGACGGTTACACGTACGTGTTCGTCGTCAACGAGCAGCAGATGGTCGTGCGCCGTCGCGTCGAGACCGGCGCAGTGCATGACAACCAGATCGAGATCGTCGCCGGCGTGGAGCCGGGCGAGCGCATCGTCGACAAGGGCGCGGGCTTCCTCAAGGACGGCGATCACGTGCGCGTAATCGTCGGCGTCCCCGAGGGCGGGGAAGGCTCGTGAACTTCGTCACCTGGTCGATCCGCAACCCGGTCCCCGTGGTCGTCCTGTTCGTTGCGCTCAGCGTCGCCGGCCTGATCAGCTTCGCGAAGCTCGGCGTGCAGGACCGGCCCGACGTCGAGCTGCCGGCGGTCGTGGTGACGATCGCGTATCCGGGCGTGCCGCCTTCGCAGCTCGAGTCGGAGGTCACGCGCAAGATCGAGGATGCGGTCGCGACGGTCACGGGCATCGAGCACATTCAATCGATCGTCAACGAAGGCGTGTCGACGACTTCGATTCAGTTCCGCTTCGAGCGCGACATCAACGAAGCCGTCGATGAAGTGCGCGACGCGGTCACTGGCGTGCGCGCCGATCTGCCCGCAGACGCTCGCGAACCGGTGATCTCGCGAGTCACGACCGCGGGCAGTCCGGTCGTCACCTTCAGCGTCGCATCGCCGAACATGAGCGACACGGAGCTGTCGTGGTTCGTCGACCTCACGGTCATGCGCGAGCTGACGGCGGTCAAAGGGGTCGGCAGCGTGAAGCGCGTCGGCGGCGTGACGCGCGAGATCCGCGTCGATCTCGATCCCGATCGCATGGCATCGCTCGGCGCGACGGCGAGCGACGTGTCGCGTCAGCTGCGGCGCATCCAGGCCGAGTATCCCGGCGGCGAGGCGCGCATCGGCGGTCTCGAACAGAGCGTGCGCACGACGGGCACGATCTCTTCGCCACAGGAGCTGGCCGCGCTGCCGATCGTGCTGACGGACGGACGCATGCTGCGGCTCGATACGATTGCCGACGTCCGCGACCAGGCCGCCGAACGGCGTCAGCTTGCGCTGCTCGACGGCAAGCAGGTCATCGGTTTCCAAGTGGTCCGCGCCTGGGGCGCGAGCGCGCTCGACGTCGCTGAGGCTTCGCGTGCAGCTGTAGCACGACTTGGCAAGCAACATCCGAACGTGCGCTTCCAGGAAGTCAGCTCGACCGTCGATTTCATTCGCGAGTCGTACTCGGCTTCGATGGAAATGCTGTTCGAAGGCGCGCTGCTCGCCGTGCTCGTCGTGTGGATCTTCCTGCGTGACTGGCGCGCCACGTTCATCTCTGCCGCCGCGCTGCCGCTCGCGATCATCCCTACGTTCTGGGCGATGTACCTGCTCGGCTACACGCTGAACCTGCTCACACTGCTGGCGCTGTCGCTGGTCGTCGGCATGCTGGTCGACGACGCGATCGTCGAAGTCGAGAACATCGTGCGTCATCTGCGCAACGGCAAGAAGCCGCTCGAGGCTGCGACCGACGCCGCGATCGAGATCGGTCTCGCCGTAGTCGCGACGACTCTCACGCTGTGCGCGGTCTTCGTGCCGGTGGCGTTCATGGGCGGCGTGCCGGGCGAGTTCTTCCGTCCGTTCGCTTTCACGGCAGCGGTCGCGGTGATGTTCTCGCTGCTGGTCGCCCGCATGCTGACGCCGATGATGGCCGCATACATGTTGCGGCCGCATGCGGAGCAGAACGAGGACAGCTGGATCAAGCGCAAGTACCTCGTGGCGATCGAATGGTGCCTGGGACATCGTCGCAAGACGCTCGCAGTGGCCACCACATTGCTGGTCGCTTCGTTCCTGCTGATTCCGTTCATTCCGAAGGGCTTCGCGCCCGCCGGCGACGTCGGCTTCGCCGTGCTGCAAGTGGAGCTGCCGCCCGGTGCTGCGCTCCAGGAAACGACGCAGATTGCCGAGACCATCCGTGCCCGCGTGATGCAATTGCCGTCCGTCACGAGCGTCTACAGCATCATCGGCGCATCCGCCGGTGGCGGCGGACCGGGCGGTCCCGGCGATTCGGTCGGCGACGTGCGCCGCGCCAACCTCACGATCAAGCTGACGCCGCGCGACGAGCGCGACATGACGCTGCAGGAATTCCAGGTGCTGGCGGCGGCCGCGCTGCGCGACATTCCGGGCGTGCGGCTGTCGTTTGGCGGATTCAGCAACGGCGGCAAGCTGCAGCTGACGCTCGCGAGCGACGATCCCGAGCAGCTGAACGCAGCGGCTGCCGCGGTCGAGCGCGATCTGCGCACGGTGCCCGGACTGAGCAACGTCACCTCGAGCGCGAGCTTGTTGAAGCCGGAGATCGTGGTTCGTCCGCTCCCGGATCGTGCTGCCGAGCTCGGCGTCACGACCGACACGCTCAGCACCGTCACGCGCATCGCTACGTCGGGCGACGTCGAGAACAGTCTCGCGAAGCTGAACCTCGCCAGCCGGCAGATACCGATTCGCGTCCAGCTGCGCGACGACGCGCGCGGCGACCTGGAGCGGATTCGATTGCTGTCCGTGCCCGGCAAGTCCGGGCCGGTACCGCTGGTGAGCGTCGCCGAAGTCACGATGGGCGCCGGTCCGGCGCGCATCACGCGCTACGACCGCAGCCGCAACGTGACTGTGGACGCCGATCTCAACGGCATGCCGCTCGGTGACATGGTGAAGAAGGCGCGCCAGTTGCCGTCGCTGCAGAACCTGCCGGCCGGCGTGCACCAGGTCGCCTCGGGCGAAGTCGAGTTCATGATGGAGCTGTTCGCCGGCTTCGGCCAGGCGATGGTGGTCGGCATCCTGTGCATCTACCTGCTGCTGGTGCTGCTGTTCCGCGAGTTCCTGCAGCCGATCACGATTCTCGCCGCGCTGCCGCCCTCCGCCGGCGGCGCGCTGTTCTTCCTGTTCATCACCGGCTACGAGATGTCGGTGCCGTCGCTGATCGGCATGCTGATGCTGATGGGCATCGTGACCAAGAATTCGATCCTGCTGGTCGAGTACGCCGTGAAGGCGATGCACGAGCAGAAGATGTCGCGCTTCGACGCGCTGATCGACGCGTGCTCCAAACGCGCGCGTCCGATCGTGATGACGACGATCGCGATGGGCGCGGGCATGCTGCCGATCGCCACGGGTTGGTCGGGCGATCCGAGCTTCCGCGCGCCGATGGGCGTGGCGGTGATCGGCGGCCTGCTGGCGTCGACGGCGCTGAGCTTGTTCGTCGTGCCGGTGATCTTCACGATCACGGACGATCTGCAGCAGAAGCTGCGTCGCACGCTGGCGCGCTTCAAAAAAGCGGAGTCTTCGCCGCCAATGGAAGAAAAGACAGAATGGACAGGATGAACAGGATTAACTCTCACTATCCTGTCGATCCTGTTCATCCTGTCAAAATCTCTCTTTCCTCTCCTCTCGCGGAGCATCAACCGGCTGCCCGAGAAACACCAGGCGGTCGTTCAGCGCAGCGACCATGTCCACGTACGCCGCCGCGCGCTGGTCGCTGCGCGCTATCGCGTCGGCTGATTCGAGCGCTTCTTTGAAAATCGACGTGCCCTGATCGACATCGCCCGTCTTGACGCGCGCAGCCGCGAGCGCCGCGAACGCAGCGGGTTTCGGCTGCTTCTCCTCGATCTTGCGCACGGCGCGCCGCGCTGCCTCGATCGTTTCCTGCGACAACGGCGTCGCCCGCAACAGCTGCATACCCAGCACGCCGAACTGAGCGGCCGCCTCGATCAGCGGATCTGCGAACTCCGCAGCGCTGGCGGCGGCCGAAGAGCTATCTGCGTTGGTCTGCATCGTCACGACATCGCGTACGAGCAGCGCCCGCGCGACGCGATCGTTCATCCGCAGCGCCGTCTGCAACGCTCCCGCCGAATCGCCCGCGCGGGCCATGCCGCGAGCGATGTGATCGAGCGTGTCCTCGCGCTGATCGCCGCGTTCGAGTTTCTCGGCTTCGCGCAACGCCTGGGCAAGCGTCTGGACCGCGGCGGCGCGATCTCCACTCAATGCTTGCAGCCGCCCGAGCTGTGCGAGAGTCAGTGCGCGCCGGTCGGGCTCGCGCGGAAAGGCATCGACGGTCGCAATCGCGGTCTCGAACATTTGTTTCGCGCGCGTTGCATCACCCGCGACTGCTCGCGACGCGGCCAATCGGCCCTGCATCGCCGCCCGATGCAGGTCGTCGTCGATTTTCTGCAGCGTTGCGGCGGCGCCGCTCGAGTCGCCCTGCTCCGCCCGCGCGAGCGCGATACGTCCGTAAACCTGTGCCCGGTCCGCGCGGCGTACGCGCCCGACCAGGGCATCGGCGCGATCGTTGTGACCCAGACGAACCTCGGCGACGGCGATATCGCCGGCAGCGAGCGCTTGATAGAACGGATCGTCGATCTCGCGCAGCATGTCGCGTGCGTTTGCCAAGTTGCCGCGTGCGGCCGCGATGGAGACGAGCTGTCGCAGAATTTCGCTCTTCGCTTCGCGCTCACGGATCGCAGCCGCTGTTTGCTGGGCGCCGGCAAAGTTGCCCGCGCGCACCTGGACGGTCGCAATCTGCACGAGCGCAGCGCCCTGCTGCCGCTTGGCTTCGATGCGGTTCGCGGTCTGGCGCGCGCCCGCCAGATCTTCGGCCGCGATCTGCGCGAGCACGATGTCGTTCAACACCCAGTCGCGGAACGCCGGCTCGCGGATCTGCTCGACCGCGGCGAGCGCCTGATGAATCGTGCGATCGGTGGCGGACTCGCCGATCAGCGTCTGAACGCGCGCGATGCTGGCGAGCGTTTCGGCACGTCGATAAGGATCGGTAATGGTGTCGGCTGCCGCGAGCGCGCGGGCGAGCGCCACGCCGCGCCATTGCACGGGATCGTCGACGGACTGAGCGTGCGCAATCGCAGCGGTGGCCGCGATTGACGCTGCAACGAGCAGAAGCCGCCGAATCTGCATGCGGCAAGCGTCCGCCGCCTGCCGCGAAAGGTCAACAACTCACTGACGAGCCCGCTAGCAACCAATGATCGGCGCAATCGCCGCGCGAATCCTCTGCATCTGCGGCTGCGTCACCATGCCGCCGAGCAACTTCATGAAGTGCGGGTGCTGCGAGCCGGACGCGATGTACTGCCAGCGATAGGCGCGCAAGACAGTCTCGCGGATTGCGTGTTGCTCGGCCGGCGAGAAAGTGCGCTCGCACAGACGCATGAAATATCCGGCGTCGGCGGCTGACTGACCTTGCAGCAGATGATCCAGACCGCCGATGAGCGCGATCAGATCGTCGACCGCCGCATCGCGCGCCTCGGGACTCAACGCGCGGTCTTCGCGGCACCACTCGATCTCGTCCATCACTGCGTGCTGGCATTCCTCGAGCCAGTGGAAGCGGAACACGTCGCGATACAGGTCGGACAGCTCTTCGTCGCGCTCGATGCTTTCGCGGTAATGGACCTGCGTGAACAATTCCACGTGGCAGGTCATTGCCAGCACGGCCCAGCTCGACCTGCCCAGCACCGTGCGCGCAACTTCGTTGGCGTCCGCGACCAGCACGTAGCCGCCGGGCATCTTCGCGCCGAGCGCGGTCTCGATGCGGCGGAACAGCTCCTGGTGCTTGATCTCCTCGTCGCTGAAGCGCACCAGGCCTTCGAGCGCAATCTGGTCGCCGAGGCCGTAGCGGATCGCGATTTCCAGGGTCTTGGTGCTGATGAAGCGCTCCAGCACGCCGAAGATGCTGGCGTAGCTGCGGCCCTGCACGTGACTCATCGTGCGCTTTTCCTCGGCCGTCAGGAATGGCAGGTCGTTGACCTTGGTCAGTCCGTCCGGCAGGAATTTGCGGCGGAAGTCGAAGCTGCGGCCGCGGAACACATCGGCATCGATGTCCCAGCGGACGCGCTTGGAGGCCTTGATGCAGCGGGCGTAGCGGGCGCGGTCGCTGTTCTCCTGGAACAGGCGCTCGGCGGCGGGCGAGACGACGAGGTCGACGGCGGCATTCATGGCCAAAAAACCTCGCGTGAGCTGGGGTGGCGACAGGGACGTAGCGAATAGTGACGAAGCGCCGCAATTCGCACATGAGGCAGGTGCCTCATTCGATGCGGCACTGCGCCCGGGACAAATGTCCCACGTCCCACAGGGCTATTGACTCGAGGGGTTTGACTAGAACAGGCCGCGGTCGCGGGCGTGCACGATCGCGCGGGCGCGCGAGTCGACGTTGAGCTTCTCGAAGATATTCGTCAGATGGTTGCGCACGGTCTTCTCGCTGATGAACAGCTTGCGTGCGATCTCCGCGTTGCCCTCGCCGTGGGCCACGAGCCGCAGGATCGCGTTCTCGCGCGCGGTGAGCTCCGCCAGGTCGCCGCGCTGCGGGCTCTCGTGCGCGCCTTCGCCGGGGCCGAGGAAGTCCACGAACGTCTCGCAGAAGCGCTCCCACGCCGGCTCGCCCTCGATCAGGATGTGGTTGCGGCTCTCCAGCGTCACGAACTGCGCGTCGGGAATTTCCGCGGCGAGCAGCCTGCCCTGCTCGAACGGGATGCGTGCGTCGCCGCGCGCATGCACCACCAGCGTCGGCACCTTTACGCGTGGCAGCAACGCACGCACGTTGATCTCGCCGAACGATTCGAGGATGCGCGCCGCGATCTCCGGCTGCGTCGTGGTGCGCATCAGGTCGCTGAACCAGCGCACCTGCTCGGCGTTCGCGTCCGGAATGAACAACGAAGCGAACAGCTGGCGGAATGCCGGATTCTCCTGGCCCCAGCCCTGGCGGATCAGCTCGTTGAGCGCCTGACCGTGACGGCGCCCTTCCTCGCCGCGCTGTGCCCACCCCTCGGCGTAACAGCCATACAGCACGAGCTGCGTGATGCGCTCGGGATGCCGTACGGCGTATTCGATGCACGCAGCGCCACCCTGCGAGAGGCCGAGCAGCGGGAAGCGATCGAGATCCGAGGCCGCGACGATCGCCTCGAGGTCGGCGACCTGCGCCTCGTGCGAAAGATCCTGCGCGTTCCAGTCCGACAACCCGCAGCCGCGCGGATCGAAGCGGATCAGCTGGCGGCCGGCCGAGAGAAAGCGGAACCAGTGGCGCCACACCGGGCTCTGCCAGTCGAATTCCAGGTGCGACAGCCAGTTCGCCGACTTGACGAGCGGCGCACCGCTGCCCGAGGTGGCGACCGCCAGGCGCACGCCGTCGACGGACTTGATGAACCGGATCGTTTGCTGCATCGGGGACACGGCACTGCGGTGGCGGGGCTCAGGAGCCGCCGCCGCCAAGAATACAACGCCGACCGGGTCAGATGGCGCGCAGTGCTGTCGCGACCGGCAGTCTTGCAGCCCGCACTGCCGGGAACAGGCCGCCGATCAGGCCGATCGTGCAGGCCCAGATGATGCCGGTGGCGATGAGCGCCGGGCTGACGCTCAGCTCGAAGATCAGATGGCCGGCGGCGGCGCCGCCGCCGGAAGTGCTCACCTGATGGCCGTTGAAGAACAGCCAGGCGATGGCCGCACCGATGGCGCCACCAATGAAAGCGAGCAGCAGAGCCTCGGCCAGCACCGACATGACCATCGCGGTCGCGCCGAAGCCGATAGCGCGCAACGTCGCGATCTCGCGTAGGCGCGCACTCACTGCGGAATACATTGTGTTCAGGGCACTGAAGATCGCGCCGATAGCCATGATGCCGCCGACGACATAGGCGATGACGTAGATGACCTTGCCGATCGTCTCCGACTGGCGCCGGTAGTACTCGCGCTCGCGGCTCACGTCGACGGCCAGCGCCGGGTTGGCCGTGAGCGCGTCCTTGAACTTCTGGAACGCGGCCGGCGATTCCAGCAGGACGGTCACGCTCTGAAAGCCGCCGCGCTGATCCGCTGCGATCAATGTCTCCGCGTCCGCCATCAGGCCGGACTCGTGCGAGTCGCCGCCGCTCGTGAACACACCGACGATCGTCCAGGTCGCGCCGCGCGTGCGGACCTTGTCGCCGATATTCAGGTCCTTGAACTCGGCGTTCGCGGCCTTGCCGACAATCATCTCGGTGACGGCAGGCTGGAACATGCGCCCCTGGATGATCTTGACCTCCGGGCGCAGCTTCGCGAGCTGCGGCCCGGTGCCGCGCACCGCGACGTTCACCTCCGCGCCGTCTTCCTTGCGGAAGAGGTTCATCAACCGCAGCGCTTCCGCGGACGCGATCGGCTTGCCCTCGCTGTCGCGCTTGACGCCGGCGGCGTCCTGGACGAGCCGCGCAGCGTCGCGACTCATCGCGCTGCCGGTCTCAGAGGCAGAGCCATTGCGCAGCACGATCGCGCGATCGTCGCGGCCGGAATGCTCCATGGTTTCGAGCATGCCGGTGGACATCGCCAGCACCGAGACCAGCACGGCGACGACGCCGGCGATGCCGATCACGATGACGATGGAGGTGCCGACCCGATGCGGCAGGCTCTTGAAGTTCATCATCGTGACGGCGCCGATCTGCCTGAACAGATTCATGACCGGTCATCTCCCTGCGAGCGCATCGACGATGTTCAGCTGGCGCGCGCGCCAGGCCGGCGGCAGCCCGCTGACAATCGCAAGCACCAGCGCCACGCCAGTGCCCATGCCGATCACGACCATGGGCATCGTGAAGTTACCGAAGATCTGCCTCAGCGCGCCGGAGTTGAAGAACAGCGTCGCCAACGCCAAGCCGCCGGCGGCAGCGAACACGCATAGCGCTAGCGCCTCGATCAACACCAGCGTCAGAACCTTGCCGTCGGAAAAGCCGAGTGTCTTGAGCACCGCAAGCTCGGGCGTGCGTTCGCTGACCGACTGCATCATCGTGTTGGCCGTCAGGAACAGCAGGGTAAACAGCACGGCGCCGACGATCGCGTTGACGATGAAGTTGATGTCGCCGATCTGCTTGAGCTGCATCTGCGCCAGCGCCGACTCGGTTTGTGTGCGCGTCTCGTTGGTCGAGTTCGCGAACATTGCGTCGATTTCCTTCGAGATGCGCGTCGCCTGGTGCGGATCCTTGATGCCGACGATGTAGTAGTGGGCGACGTTGCCGCCGAAGGCGGCGTTCTCGGTGAAGTACTCCTGATTCAGATAGAACACGGGAAAGCCGCCGCCGTACTCGGTGCTGTCGAAGATGCCGACGATGTCGAACATCCAGGTGCTGCTGCCTTGCTTCGTGGTCCAGATCGACGTGCCGATGGGTATCCGGTCGCCGATCTTCCAGCCGTACTTCTTCGCCAGCTCGCTGCCGACGAGCGCGCCCGTGCGCGTCCGCTTCATCGCCTCGAGATACTCGGGCTTGATCTTCATCTCTCGGTAAACCTTGAACAGCGGCTCGGGATCGGTCGCGAACGCCGGGATCGCATTGCGCGCGTTCTGGTAATAGCCGCCGAAGTAGGTCCAGTGCGAAACGGCGCGCACGCCCGGCACGTTGCGGATGCGCTGGCCATAGGAGATCGGTAGGCCGTCGGTCATGTTGGTCTTGGCCGAAACGTACAGGCGATCGACGTTGAGGTTCGTGACGACGGTGTTGAAGCCCTGGTTCAGCCCTTGCAGCAGTCCGAACAGCAGGAACGCCACCACGATCGACGCCATCGTGAACAAGGTGCGGGCGCGCTTGCGCCACAGCCCCGCCCAAATCAGCCCGAAATACTTCATGCCGCGCGTCTCGCTGCTTCATCGACCAGCCGTCCCTTGTCGAGATGCAGCTCGCGCGAGGAGTACTCGGCCGCCTTCGGATCGTGCGTCACCATCACGATGGTCTTGCCCTGCGTGCGATTCAACGCCTGCAGCAGGTTCATGATTTCCTCGGCGCTGCGCCGGTCGAGGTCACCCGTTGGCTCGTCGCACACCAGGAGCGTCGGATCCGCCACCAGCGCGCGCGCGATCGCGACGCGCTGCTGCTGGCCGCCGGACAGCTCGTTCGGCTTGTGCTTGCCGCGATCGGCCAGGCCGACCAACTGCAGCGCAGTCTCGACCCGCTTGCGGCGCGCGCCGCGTGACAGATTCGTGAGCAGCAATGGCACTTCCACGTTCGCTTCCGCCGTCAGAACCGGCAGCAGATTGTAGAACTGGAACACGAAGCCGATGTGTTGCGATCGCCAGGTGGAAAGCGCAGCACGCGCCAGGCTGTCGATGCGCGCGCCGGCCACGTGCACTTCGCCGCTGGTCGGCTGATCGAGACCTGCGATCAGGTTCAGCATCGTGGTCTTGCCGGAGCCGGACGGGCCCATCAGCGCCAGGAATTCGCCGCGCGCGATATCCAGATCCACGCCGTGTAGGACTTCGACCTGCTGTTTGCCGCGCAGATAACTCTTGGCGACGTTGCGCAATGAGACGACTGGAGTCATGGCACCCTGCCTCGCATCGATTTTTGCGTCGGCGAGTGTACGTCGGGGTCGCAGGCACAGTGAGACCGAGTCGGCGAACGGCCGCATTGCGCCGGCCAACGGCCGGAACCGCCTTCAAGCGGGAGCGGCTTGTGCAGCGGGCAGCCGCGCTTCGCGGATCGGCAGGTTCACGGCTGCCGCGAGCAGCGCGAGCGTGATGTCGGCGTACCAGATCCATTCGTAGTTGCCGGTCTGCGCGAGCGCGACGCCGCCGAGCCACGCGCCGAGGAAACCGCCGACCTGGTGCGAGAGCAGCGTCAGGCCGAACAGCGTCGCGAGATAACGCGTGCCGAACAGCTTGCCGACGAGACCCGACGTCGGCGGCACCGTTGCGAGCCACGTGAAGCCGAGAGCACCTGCGAACAGATAGACATTCAGCGCAGTCTTCGGCATCACGACGTAGATGCCGACGATCGCCGCGCGGCTCGCGTAGATCAGCGCGAGCAGATACTTCATGCGATAGCGTTGTCCGAGCCAGCCGGCCGACAGACTGCCGGCGACATTGAACAAGCCGATCAACATGAGCGAGCTCGCCGCGACTTCCGGGCCGAGACCGCACAGTCGCAAATCGTTCGGCAGATGCGTGACCAGGAAAGCGATATGGAACCCGCAAGTGAAGAACCCTGCGTGCAGATACAAGTAGCTTGGGTCACGCAACGCGACGCGCAGCTGCTCGCCGAGCGTCAGGTGCGGCACCGGCGCCAGGCTCGCAGCGCCGATGGCGCCTGCGGTTTGCGAACGCCGCAGCGGCAGCACCAACGGGATCGTCAGCAGCGCAGCGAATGCCGTTGCGAACATCGCGCTGGCCCAGCCGGCTGCGCCGATGATGAGTTGCACGAGCGGCGCGAACACCGACTGTCCGATGGAGCCGCCTGCGTTGATGAGCCCGGCTGCGAACGAGCGTCGCTCGGGCGGGAGACGTTGCGCAGCGATGCCGATGAGGATCGAAAAACTACCCGCCGCGGCACCGGTCGCCGACAGCACGCCCATCGTGAGCAACAAGCCGGTGCTCGAGGTCGCGAACGGCGTCAGGATGCAGCCGAGCGCGAGCATGATCGCGCCGGCGATGATGACCTTCACTGCGCCGAACTTGTCGGCGATTGCACCGAAGACCGGCTGGGCCGCGCCGAATACGAACTGCCCGACAGCGAGCGCGAAGCTCATCGCGACGATCGAAACGCCGGTCGACTGCGTGATCGGAATCAGGAACAGACCGGAGGTCTGCCGCGCGCCCATGGTGATGAGCAGGATCGCGCTGGCCGCGAGCGTCAGGGTCCACAGTTGTCGCTGGGCTCTTGATCGGTTGATGTCGTCCATTCTGTAGTATCGCCACGGGTCGCCATGTGCTCACAGATACAGATTCGTCCGGTGCTCCAGGTACACCCGCGAGCGCCATAACGAAATGGAATCTGCTGATCAGCCCGCCTTCTGATCGACTCTCGCAGCGGCTTCGACGATCTTCTCCGCCTGCCGCTGAAGCTTGCGGCGCAAGCTGACCGGCTTGACGATGTCGGCCTCGTGACCGACCTCGAACAGGACGCGCAGCGCGATGTCCTCGCGATCGAATTCCAGCGTCACCGGCTTGCGGCCGCGGAAATTGTCGCCGAGCGGCTCGAGACGCGGCCGCAGCCAGGTGCCGAACGAATCCAGCAGGTGGCGGCGGCCGCGCGCGCTGATGTTCACCTCGACGGCGAAGTTGCGCGGCGGCGGATTGCTCTCGAAGCGCTCGCACCAGCGCTTCCAGAATTTCTGCAGATCGAAGTCCGCTTCGCGCGCGAAGGTTTCGCCCGTCGGCGTCGCCGCGAGCGTTTCGATGCGCGACACGCGGAATACGCGCATCTCGCGCTGCACGCGCCCGATCAGGTACCACGTGTCCACCTTCACGACCAGCGCATACGGTTCGACGCGATAGTCGCGATGCTCGCCGTTGCTGCGCTCGTAACGGATGTCGACGCAGGCGTCTTTCCACAGCGACGTGCGCAGCTGATCCAGATACGGCGAGGCATCGAGCGAGCGGAACCAGGGCTTGGTGTCGAACAACAAACGGCCGCGCGCGTGCTGTGCGCGCAGCTGGTGGATCGAAGGCACTGCCGCTGCGAGCTTGTCGAGCGCAGAGTGAGCCGGCTGCGCGAGCTCGCGCACACCCATCGATGCCGGACTCGCTATGAGCGCAAGCGCCTCCGCCTCGCCCGGCGAGAGGCCCGTCAGGTCGGACGTGTAGCCTTCGACGAGGCGAATGCCGCCGCCGCGCCCCGCTTCGGTGTACACCGGCACGCCCATGGAAGACAGCGCGTCGATATCGCGAAAGATGGTGCGGATCGACACGTCGAGGCGCTGCGCCAGCTCACCCGCCGTGAGCGGGTGACCGCGTTGCAGAGCCATGAGAATGGAAATGAGCCGTTGCGCGCGCACGCCTATCTCAGCATCCCGGCGCCCATGAAGGCCGCCACGTAGTCGGCCTGGCTGCGGCGGATGACCTCGTAGGCCTCGTCGCGGCCGTACACGTGCGTGATCTCGACCTTGTGCTCGGGCGAGCCGGGAACGTGCTTGTAGGTGAGGAAGTAGTGGCGCAGACGCTCGATCACCGAAGGCGGACATTGCGCGAGCTCGGTGATCTCCCCGTACAAGGCGTCGTCGCGCATCACCGCGATGATCTTGTCGTCCGCCTCGTTCGAGTCGATCATGCGCAGCCCGCCGATCGGGATCGCCTGCACCAGCAGGTCGCCGTGACCGATCGTCTTCTCCGTGAGCACGCACACGTCCATCGGGTCACCATCGCCGATGATGCCCGCGCGGCCGGTGCGCTCGCTGCAGTAAGCGCCGACACGCTCGGCGCACAGCGTTCGCGGCAGGAAGCCGTACAGCGACGGGCAGACGTTCGAAAAGCGCTGCGGCCGATCGATCTTGAGCAGGCCGGTCTGCTTGTCGATCTCGTACTTGACCGTGTCCGTCGGGACGATCTCGATGTACGCGGTTACGACTTGGGGAGCCTGGGCGCCGAGCTCGACGCCGTGCCAGGGATGCGCGCGGAATGCAGAGGGGAAAAGTGTTGGCATACTAATCAGGCTTCGGAATAGGCTCGCAATGATCGACCTCAAGTCTTACATCCGCAACGTTCCGGACTTTCCCCAGCCCGGCATCCTGTTTCGCGACATCTCGCCGCTCCTGCGCCACGCGTTCGGCCCGACGATCGAGGCGCTGAGCGCACTGCTCGACGAGCGCGAGTGGTCGCAGGTCGAGGCCGTTGCCGGCATCGAATCGCGCGGCTTCATCCTGGCCGCGGCGCTGGCGCTGCGGCATCGCAAAGGCTTCGTGCTCGTCCGCAAGAAGGGCAAGCTGCCACCGCCCGTCGTGGAGCTGGCCTACGGCCTCGAGTACGGAAAGGGCGTGCTGGAAATGCAGGCCGGCAATGGCCGACTGCTGCTGGTCGACGACGTGCTGGCCACCGGAGGAACGCTCAAGGCCGCCGCCGCCCTGGCGGAATTGGCCGGTTACGGCATGTTCCAGTCCATCGTGCTGCTGGACTTGAAGCTGCAGCCGCCCTTCCACTGGGACCGCCCGCCCGTCCGCGCCGCCCTCCAATATTGACTCCTCCCCCGTTCCAGTCTGCGGAACGGATGCTCTCACAAATCTTTGCCCGGCGCTGCGCGGTCGCGACGGAACCTCGCGCTGACAACACTGTAGATAAGGGGAATGAGCGGCTAAGCTCAGCCTGCTTTTCACGAGGACCATTTCCATGAGGAAGGGGCGATGAAGACGATGCGTTGGTTATCCGCGCTGCCGCTGCTGTGGCTGGCCGGTCAGGCCTGGGCGCTCAACCCCGGCGAAGTCGTCGACAACTTCCGGCTGCTCGACCAGGACGGCAAGTCGCACGAGCTCTACTACTCGTCCGACATGAAGGCCGTGGTGCTGATGGTCCACGGCAATGGCTGCCCGATCGTGCGCCAGGCGCTGCCGGCGCTTCGCGAGATTCGCGAGCAGTACAAGTCGCAGGGCGTCGAGTTCCTGCTGCTGAACTCGAACCTGCAGGACAAGCGCGATGCCGTCGCCGCCGAGGCGAAGGAATTCAACGTCGACTTCCCCATCCTGCTGGATGAAGCTCAGCTCATTGGCGAGGCCCTCGGCGTCGTGCGCACTTCCGAGGTGTTCGTGATCGACCCGAAGGGCTGGAAGCTGGTGTACCGCGGCCCGATGGACGACCGCCTCTCGTACGAGAAGCAGCGGCCGGCCTCGAAGCACTACCTCACCGACGCGCTCGACGCGACGATCGCCGGCCAGCCGGTGAAGGTCGCCAAGGCCGACGGCGTCGGCTGCCTGGTCAACTTCCCGGAGCGCGACCGCAAGACTTCGCACGCCAAGATTTCCTATTCCGAGCAGATCGCGCCGCTGCTGGTCGACAAGTGCACGGCCTGCCACCAGACCGGCGGTGTCGGTCCGTGGGCGATGACCAGCTACGACATGGTCAAGGGTTTCGCGCCGATGATTCGCGAGGTCGTGCGCACGCAGCGCATGCCGCCCTGGCATGCCGATCCTCACTACGGCGTGTGGCAGAACACCCGCGCGTTGACGGATGACCAGCGCAAGACGCTGGTGCACTGGATCGAAGCCGGAGCGCCGCGCGGCGCGGGCCCCGATCCGCTGTTGAAAGTGAAGCCGGATACGAGCGAATGGAAGCACGGCAAGCCCGACCTGATCGTCGAGGTGCCGGCGTACGACATTCCGGCGACCGGAGTGATCGAGTATCAGTATCCGAAGGTCAAGAATCCGCTGGGCCGTGACGTCTGGATCACCGCGGTCGAGATTCATCCCGGCGCGAAGCAGGCGATCCATCACATCATCGCGCAGGATCCGGTCGTGCTGAACGGCCAGCAGCGCGGCGGCAACGGCGGCGGCAATCTCGCGGGCTTCGCGCCCGGCATGTCGCCGGTCGTGTATCCGGCCGACACCGGGGTGCTGTTCCCGAAGGATGCGGACTTCGTGTTCCAGATGCACTACACGCCGAACGGCCAGGCCGTGACGGATCACAGCAAGGTCGCCTTCTATTTCCGCGAGGCCGACAATCCGCCGAAATATCCGCTGCACCTCACAGCGCTGGTGGACTTCCGCTTCCAGATCCCGCCGGGCGCCAAGGAGTACGGCACTACGGTGACGCGCGACGTCACGCGCGACATGCTGGTCTACAACTTCATGCCGCACTCGCACCTGCGCGGCAAGTCGGGAACGATGAGCGTCGTGTATGCGGACGGCAAGGAAGAGACTCTGCTGCACGTGCCGAAGTACGACTTCAATTGGCAGACCGTGTACGAGTACAAGGAGCCGAAGAAGATCCCGGCCGGCTCGAAGCTGGTGTGGAACTTCAACTGGGACAACTCGACGCAGAACCCCGGCAACCCGGATCCGACCAAAACGGTGAAGTGGGGCGACCAGACATTCGAGGAGATGGGCATCGGCTTCGTGCGCTTCCGCTACCTCGACGAGGAAGTGGGCAAGCCGGCGCCGGCCCAGGTCACGAAGACTGCCCAAAACCTCGACAAGAACGACTGACATGAATAACTGACAGGGAACCTGTCTTAGCGCCCGGACGTTTTTTCCCCGGAGGGACTCGATGTTCCGGGCGAGCGGAACGAGGCGAAAGCAATTTCGACTCGAACCGTAAAACCGGAAAACGGGACCTTCCATCAAAGCCCCGTCCTCACGGACGGGGCTTCTTTCGCTGCAGCGCGCCGTTTGCCCCACCCCATCCGAGTTTCGCTATAGTCGCGGCCCTATGCGAAAACTCGTGCTGGGCTTGTGGCTCGTCGGCTTGTCCGTTATCTGCCTTTCCGCATCCGCCGCGACGACGTACGTCTCCGATCAGTTCACGGTGCCGCTGCGTCGCGGACCCTCCAGCAGTTACAAGATCCTGAACGCAGGATTGCCGAGCGGCATGGCGCTCGAGGTGCTCAGCGTCGACAGTGCGGCCGGATACACGCAGGTACGCACATCGAACGGCACCGAAGGCTGGATCGAAACTCAGTATCTCTCCGCGCAGCCCATCGCTCGCGATCAGCTCGCAGCTGCCAATCGCCGGGTCGAGGCGCTCGAAACACAGCTGAAGGGCCTGCGTCAAAGCGACAGTCGCGCGAACGAGCTCGGCAAACAGACGGAGAAGCTGCAGGCCGATCTGGCCGAGGTCCGGCGCGTCTCCGCGACTTCGATCGCGAACTACGAAGAGAACAAGCAGCTCAAGGCGAGCAACGAGACGCTGCAGAAACAGGTCACGCAGCTGAGCGAGCGCGTGCGCCAGCTGGAGCGCAACGAGACGCTGCGCTGGCTGCTGGCCGGCGGCGCCCTGGTCTTGCTGGGATTGCTGATTGGCGCCTTGATCAAGTCCCGACCCAAGCGCAGCAGTTGGGCGTGAGCTAGAATCCGCGCTCCCCAGAACGTCCAAGAATCAGGGAGCCGAGATGAACAATTGGATCCGCCCACTCGCGGTCGGCGTGCTTGCCGCAGTCGCTGGCATTGCAGCCGCTCAGCAGCAGGACTTCAGCAAAGTCGAAATCAAGGTCACGAAGGTCGCCGGCAACGTCTACCTGCTGGAGGGCGCCGGCGGCAACATCGCGGCGTCGGTCGGTGACGACGGCATCGTGATCGTCGACGATCAGTTCGCGCCGCTTGCCGACAAGATTCGCGCCGCGCTCAAAGGCATCACGACCAAGCCGCTGCGCTTCATCATCAACACGCACTATCACTTCGATCACACCGGCGGCAATCTGCCGTTCCACGACGCGACGATCATCGCGCACGACAACGTGCGCAAGCGTCTCGCACAGGCGAATGTGGTCGGCAACGGCGGCAGTGCCATGAAAATGGACCAGCCCGCGAACCCGCCGGAAGCGCTGCCCGTGATCACGTTCGCGCACGACGTGACGCTGCACGTCAACGGCGAGGACATTCGCGCGCTGCATGCGCCGAGCGGCCACACGGACGGCGACAGCATCGTGTTCTTCCCGAAATCGAACGTCGTGCACTTCGGCGACGACTTCGTGCGCTACGGCTTTCCGTTCATCGACATCAACGGCGGCGGCAGCTCCAAAGGCATGATCGCCGCGCTCGAAAATGCGATGACGCAGCTGCCGAAGGACGTCAAAGTGATTCCTGGCCACGGCGCGCTCGCGACGCTCGACGACGTGCGCAGCTTCGTGACGATGCTGAAGGAAACGCGCGGCGTCGTGGAGAAAGGCGTGAAGGCGGGCAAGACGCTGCAACAGCTGCAGCAGGAGAAAGTGCTCGCGCAGTGGGAGAAGTATTCGGGTCAGTTCGTCTCGACCGATCTGTTCATCGAAACGCTGTACAACGAGCTGACCGGGAAGAAGGTCGCGGCGTTAGTGAAGCACAACTAGACGAGCTTCAAATCGCGCGTCAGAGCGTCGATCGCTTCGATCGACGCCGGTCCCAGGCCCAGGCACGTGATCGTGCCTGCGGCTACGACCGTGTGTCCCGCATCCCTGATCAGAGCGTTCGGTAATCCCGCGTCCTCCGCCGCTGCTTCGAGCTCCAGCAGCTGCTGCTCCGATTCGCAGCGGAGCACGACCTTGGGCATTCCCTCCTCGACCCAGCGTCGGCGCGCGTCTGCCGTCGCCTCGAGCAAAGCGGCGACGGACGCGTGCGCGACCTGCGCGGCGAGCTTGCCGCGCGGGAGCTTCAACACCTCGTTGACGACGATGACCTGCTTCAGAACAGCTCGCCTGCGGGTCCCTTGAGCATCTGCGCGCGCACCAGCGGAATCGGCGGCCCGCCGTACGACAGGAACTCATCGTTGAACTGCTTCCACGCCTGCTCGCCGCCGCGCGTCGCTGCCCAGTCGGAGCGCAGCTTGCGGATCATCAGCTTGCCCATGGTGTAGTTCAGATACGCGGGGTCGTACGTGCCGCGCGCCGCCTGTTGGCGCGCATTGCCGGCATCCTGGTGTCCCTTCTCCTTGAACATCTGCTCGCACTGCTCGACCGTCATGCCGCGCGTGTGCAGACCGATCGCGCACATGTAGCGCACGTTACGCAGCAGCGCGTTCAACAGCTGGCCGATGTGCACTTCGGGCGCGCCATTCGCAATGCCCTTTTCGACCATCAGCTCCTCGCCGTAATGCGCCCAGCCCTCGGCGAACGCATAGCCGACGAACAGCTGGCCGAAACGCCACGACGCGCGATTGGAATGCAGGAACTGCAGGAAGTGGCCGGGCCACACTTCGTGCACGGACGTGAACATCAAGTCGGCCTTGCCGGGCACGTACGCTTCCTGCTCGGCCTTCGGCCACGACGGATCGGGCGGAGCGATGTAATACACCGACGGCAGGTTCTTCTCGTAGGGACCCGGGATGTTGATGTATGCGAAGTTCTGCCGCCGATACGCGGGCGCTTCCATCACCAGCGCTTCTTCCGGGCCGGGAATCGTCACGACTTCGTGATCGACGATGTATTGCCGCAGCTGCGCGAGTTGCGCACGCGCGCCCTCGACTGCGCCGCCGGTCGGCTTGTCGGCGTTCATTTTATCGATGCACTTCTCGATCGTCGCATCGCCGGCGTAACGCTTGCACTCGTCGGCGAGCGCCGCGAGGTTGCGTTCCAGATCCGCGTTGCCGATCTCCTCGAGCTTGTCGATCGAGGTCGTGACGTTCTCGGTCATGCGCACCATCGCCGCGAAGCGCTCCGGGCCGAGCACGTACGCATCGCTCTTGCCCGGCTTCTGCGCCGTCAGCCATTTGGCGTAGTCCTGCATCGCCTTCGCGGCGGGCTCGACGACTTCCGCAAGCTGCTTCTTCAGCTCGGCGTCCTGCACTTCCGCGAACGCCTGCGGCACGTCCTTGCGATAGAAATCGACGAAGCCGCCGAAGCTCTTGCTGCTGAAATCGATGAACGTCTTCGGCAGCGGCATCTGCACGTTCTTCCTGATCTGCGCGACCGCGCCGGGAATCTGCTGCGCGTACTTGATGAACGCGCGCAGGCGCTGATCGGCCGGCGCGTACGGCACCGTCACGTAGGTGCTCGGATCGAGTCCGGTATTGAAATACCAGGCGGGATTGGTGAACGGCTGGCGCACGTCGCGAATCCAGAACAGGTCGCCGTCGATGCGGCTGATCACGTAGTCGCGTTGAAAGCGCTCCTCGGGCGACAAGCTCGCATCCTGGAAACCGACCGCGCGTTGCCTGGCCTGCTCAAGGCGCGCGATTTCCTTCTGGATGCCTTCCGGCGTCCAGTCAGGCAGCTGACCGTCGAACTCGTGCTTGCCGCTCTGGACCGCGAACGGCGGCTGCGCCGCGAAGTAGGCATCGATGAACTCGTCGACGAACTTGGTCCACTCGACGTTCACGGCGGGCGCGGGCGCCTCGCTCTTGTGCTCCGGCGACGGCGACTTGCTGCAGCCCGCAAGCATTGCGAAGGTCGCTGCAGCGATTGCTAGAAGGGGGAAGAGACCAGGGCGGGACTGCGCCATATGCGGACCTCGTCGATGCGGATGGGCACGACAAAGCCGCGATGATACTCGCCCTCCCCCAGTGCGGGGGAGGGCGATGCCCGGACCGTGTTAGAAGTTCAGGCGCAGCGACACGCCGTAGGTGCGCGGCTGGTTCGTGAGATAGCCGACGCGGGCACGGAAGCCGCGCTCGCGATCGAGCGACAGCAATGCGCGCTCATCCCAGACGTTGTTGACGAACAGTGCCGCTTCCCACGCATCCTTCTTCACGCCGAAGCGCATGTTGCCGATGTCGTACGCCGGCAGCTCCGGCTCGAACGTGAAGCTGGTGATCGTCGGATTGCCGAAGTTGAAGAAGCTCGGCGCACCCGGACACCCGACGCAACCGACGCCCGGCTCCTGATCGGCGAGCTGCGTGAACGACGAACCGACGTGCTGATACGTGAAGTTCGCGAACGCATCCAGCGCCGCCGTGAACTGCCAGTTGTAGGTCACGCTCGCCGAGCCCTGGAACTCAGGCGACGTCGGCAGGCGGTTGCCGTCGCGGATGCCCGCGATCGGCTGGCCGGCGGAGTTCGTCTGCGTCTCGGTGATCTCGGCGTTGACCCAGGTGGCCGACAAGCCAAGGTCCCAATCCGGCGTGGGCCGCGCGATCAACTCGATTTCCGCGCCGATCGACTGAGCCTGCGCGTTGAGCACGATACGCGACGAGCACGAGCCTGCGTCCGCGATCACCTGCAGGTTGTCGATGTCCGAGAAGAACACCGCAGCGTTGAACGTGACGCGGCCGTCGGCCAGCTGCGTCTTCGCGCCCAGCTCGTAGTTCAGCACCTTCTCGTCCTCGAAGTCCGGGTGACCGTCGAAGGTGGCCAGGTCGCCGGTGGCCGGATCGCACAGACGCCGGTTCAGCGGGTCGTTGATGCCGCCGAGACGGAAACCGCGCGCGACCTGTGCAGTCAGCAGGACGTCGTCGTTCGGTTCGTAGGCCAGGATCAGGCGCGGCGAGAAGCCGTCCGAGCTGGTCGAGGCCTTCTCGTTCGTGTGCAGATCGTCGGCGAACACGCCCGCAAACGTCAGCGTGCGATCTTCGTCGAAGTCGTAGTAACGCAGGCCGCCGGTCAGGCTCCACTGATCGGTGAAGCGATAGGTGCCCTCGCCGAACAGCGCGAGCTGCTTGAACGTGAATGGCACGTCCGAGAAGTACGGCGTGTTCGGCGGTGCGTTGAACGCCGTGCTCGGCGGCAGGCCGCGCACTGCGAGGAAGGCGTCGTAGCCGGGCGTCGGCAGGTTCTGGCCGTACTCGCGATCGATGTGCTGATAGTACGCGCCGACCAGCCACTGGAATGCATCGCCGCCGTCGGAGGCGAGACGCACTTCCTGGCTGAAGAGCTTCAGGTTGGTGGTGTCGATCAGCGGTGAGTTCAGTCGCACCTCTGCAGGCGTCGCCGGGATATTGTTCGGCGGCGTGGGGAAACCCTGGCCGAGCGAGATCGAAACGCTGCCGGTCAGCTGCGACGCGTCGCGCACCACCACCACGTCGCGATCGGTGTACGAAGTCACCGAGGTCAGCGTTACGCCGCCGAAGCCCCAGTTGACCACGAGGTCGGCGAGCGTCATCTCGTCGTCGATGCCCTCGGGGATCTGCGTCACCTGGCCGCGCTCGCCGGGATTCACCGGCGGCTGCGTGGTGGTGAAGGGATTGCCGAGGATGTTGTAGTGATCGATGCGCGGATAGCCGTCCGTCTCCAGCTTCTGGTAGACGACGCGCGGCGTGATCGACAGGTTGTCGCTCGGCTGCCAGAGCAGCGCGACGCGCGCGCCGTACTTCGAGCCGCCGTTGACGTCCTCGCGCGTGGCGCGATTGGGATAAACGGAGTCGATGAACCCGGCGAGCTCGTTGTAGTAGCCCACGACGCGCAGCGCCGTCGTCTCGCCCGCCGGCAGGTTGACCGCGGCGCGCACGTTGTAGCCCATTTCGGAATCGTCACCGCTGGTGACACCGGCCTCGGCAGTGCCTTCGAATTTGCCGAGCTGCGGCTGGCGCGTGATGTAGCGGAGCGTGCCCGCCGAAGATCCTGCGCCGAACAGCGTGCCTTGCGGGCCGCGCAGCACCTCGAAGCGCTCGAGGTCGAACAGGTCGAGGTCCGGCGTGAACAGCGACTGCGAGATCGCCGACTCGTCCAGGTACACGCCGATGGATTCCTTCACTCCGCCTACCAGGTCGCGCACGACCTGGCCGGAACTGATGCCGCGGATCGCGACCTGGCTCTGCCCGGGGCCGAGGTCGCTGATCGAGAGGCTGGCGATGTTGCGCGCCAGCTCGGCGATGTTGTTCGAGCCCGAGTCGCGGATCTGTTGCTCGCTGGTAGCTGCCACCGAGAACGGCACGTCCTGCAGCGCCGAGGCGCGCTTCTGTGCAGTCACGATGATCTGCTCGATGATGGTTTCGTCGCTGGCTGCGAAGCCCAGCGCCGGCGCGGCCAGCCCGAAGGCGAGCACGCTGTGGGCCAAAGTCTTCTTGCTGTACATGTTCCTAGTTCCCCGCATGTAACACTGAAGCGAAAATGCTAGTCGCAAAAGCGAAAGGGGGCGCCAGCACGCGCCCCCTTCCGTCATCCAGTCGTCGTCGATCTCTCCATCAGAACTTGATCGCAGCGCGGGCGTGGATGTAGCGGCCCGGGATCGGATAGATCGTTCCGTCGTAGTTGTTCAGATCGCACGCGCGGCACGGCGGCGGATCCTCGTCGAGGATGTTGTTGATGCCGAGCGCGAACTGCACCGCCTGATCCCACAGCGTCGGCGACCAGGCCACCTGCAGGTCCGCAAACACCTTCGCGTCCAGCTCGTCGATGCCATTCGCCGGGTCGCTGCACAGGTTCTGGCTCGCCGCCGCTGCCGGACAGTTGGCGTCGAGGGCGCTCAAGTAGCGCAGTGTCAGCGACGTGACGAAGTCACCCTTCTGCCAATCGGTCGCCAGCGTCGACTTGTAGCGAACGTAGCCGCGGATCGGCGAACCGAGCTCGATGCCCGCCCGCTCGCTCTCGACCACCGAGCCTGGAGTCGCACCTGCGGTGAACTCCTTGTAGCCGGCCAGATACGTGTTGGCCCAGGTAAAGCGCAGCGAGCCAAAGCCGAACTCGGGCGTCGACAGCGTGAAGGTCCAGTCGAAGCCTTCGGTCTCGACGCCGCCGATGTTCGTCAGCTGATTGGCGAACGCGATGACCGCGCCGCCCGGACCGCGAACGATGCCATCGCAGAACGCTGGCGCCAGTGTCTGGACGCAGCTCACCAACTGAGCCTGGGCCGACGGCGCCTGGATCGCGTCGTCGAGCTTGATGTTGTAGTAGTTCACGTCGAACGTGAGATCCTCGATCCAGGAGGCGTTCTTGGCCCAGGACGGGCTGTAACCGAGGCCGATCGTGTACGTGTCGGAGGTCTCCGGCACCAGGGTCGGATTGCCGCCCGTCTGCACGCTGATCTGCTGATTGAGCTGGTTGAAGTTGGCCGGCACGAGCAGCGCCTGGCAGTTCGCGATCAGTGCCGCGTTACCGCTGGCCTGGTAGTTGTTGCATGGATCGTCGATCGCACTGTCGAAGCGTGAGCCGGTATTGAACAGCTCGCCGATGTT
>DATNFA010000172.1:0-30358 GCA_035606615.1 Steroidobacteraceae bacterium | reverse complement strand
CTGGCAGCGGTGGTCGTTCAGATATGGACCGATTCATTCGCTCGGTGATCCAGCTGCGGCCGGCCTTCGCAGATAATCAGTCAACGAACCAGCGAGCGTGACGAAGTCGGAAGGAATCATCAGCACGGTAGTGCTGTTGTTCTCGGCGCCTACCTCCGCAATCATCTGCATACGCCGCAGCTCCACTGCGGCAGGATTGTTCGTCATCTGCGCTGCCGCGGCAGCGAGCTTCACAGACGCCTCCAGCTCCGCATCGGCCTTGATGATCCGCGCACGTTTCTCGCGAATAGCCTCGGCCTGCATGGCCATGACCTGCTGCATGACTTCGGGAAGCTCGACGTCTTTCATCTCGAAGCGCTCGACCTCCAGGCCCCATCGCAAGGTCGAGCCGGCGATATTCTCTTTCAGGAGATCGTTGATCTTGTTCCGCTCCTGCAGAACTTCATCGAGATCATGCTGGCCGATGATATTGCGCAGGCTCGTCAATGCGAGCTGGTACACCGCTGCCGGTGCATCGGTCACGGCGATGACCGATTTACCAGCATCGACGATCCGATACCACAGCACCGCATTGACTTTGACCGTCACGCTGTCGCGCGTGATCGTTTCCTGCTGTTCGGCGGAGACTGTCCGCGTACGGGTATCAATGGTTACGGCGCGCTCGATACCGAGCGGGATGATCCAATACAGCCCGGGCCCTCGCAGTCCCGTGAAGCGCCCCAGCCGGAACACCACGCCGCGCTGATACTCCTGTGCAACACGCATACCCGAAAAGGCGAGGACCAGAACAGTCACTGTGATCGCACTGAAAAACACGGTTGCCGCTCCCGCTAACGCCAAATCGCGCGGCCAATATAGTGAGACGATGCAACGCCCAGAGCGGCGACTATTTATTTGCGACCGGGTAAGCGCCTGTCCGCCGAAGAAATTTGAACGCTTTTGTGGCCGCCGGCAGTGGACAGCGACCAGGATTCGTGCGCCCCGTGCCCTCCGCCCCTATCGACGGTGCGCACGGCGCCGACCTACCCTGCTTTGAGTTCCATGAGTGCCACCTCATCGCAGGACCTCGGTCGCACCATCATCCCCAACACGAGGATGGTGAATCAGAACTGGTGGATCACCACTCTACTGATCAACAGCCACAAGTATTGTCCGCCGCTCACCAGGGACATCGAGTGCGACGTGCTGATCGTCGGCGGCGGGTTCAGCGGCATCAGCGCCGCTGCCGAATTCCTGCGCAAGGGACTGCGCGTGGTGCTCATCGAGAAGAACATCGTCGGCGGCAGCTCATCGGGCCGCAGCGCCGGCTTCCTCACTCCCGACAGTGAGCTCGAGCTGCACCAGCTCGTTCGACGCTATGGCACGGCGGCCGCTGCCGAGATCTGGGAAGCGCCTTGCCGCGGCATCGAGCGCATCGTCAGCACGCTGAAGAAGTACGACATTCAATGCGGGTTGCTGCAGCAGGACTCGCTGTTTCTCGGACTCGGCTCGGGCGGCACAGAGGCTGTCGAGTCCGAGCGTGAGTGCCGGGAAAGCGTCGGCTTCACCGATCAGCGCACCTACGACGCGAGTCAACTGCAGCAGATCCTCGGCGCCCAGGGCTACACCGCGGGCATCAGGTACGGCGGCACGTACGGCGTCAATCCGCTGCAGTGTCTGCAGGGGCTGAAGGATCTGCTGATCGACAACGGCATGCAGGTCTTCGAGAGCACGGAGATGGATCGGATCGACGATCACACGGTCTATACGCACGCCGGCACGGTCACCGCGCAGAACATCATCATCGCAGTCGACAAGCTGCCCGACGCGATCAGTCCGCTCGCCGATGAGACGTTCCACGCGCAGACGTTCCTGAGCGTGACCGAGCCGCTGACCGACCGCGAGCTGCGCATCCTGTTTCCGTCCGGCGAGCAGATGCAGTGCTGGGACTCCAAGCTCGTTTACTCGTACTTCAGGCTCACGGGGGACAATCGCCTGCTGCTCGGCGGCGGCACTCCCGTTACGACCTTCCTCAAGGACGCGTACAACAATCCCGGCGTCATCAGGCGGGTCATCAAGGATTTCCGCAGCCACTTTCCGCAGCTGGACGATCTGTCCTTCATCCAGTTCTGGCCGGGACAGATCGACGTGACGCGCGACCTGCTGCCGGTGATCGCGCGGCCGCCCGGGCTCGAGCACGTGCGCTTCATCCTCGGCTGCGTGGGAATTCCGTGGGCGACCTTCTGCGGCAGCTTCGCGGCGAGAAACGTGCTCGGCGAGGCCGACGACGACTACCGGAAGTACTTCAACTACTTCTCGAATGAGCGGCACTTCGTGCTGCCGAGCGGCCTCGGCAAGGTCATCGGCAAGCCGCTGCTGTTCTCGCTCGCCAACAGCTGGGCGAAGTTCTACCAGGTAGACACGCTGCGAGCGCCCGGGGAGGCGCAGAAGGAGTTCTGAATCGACATGAACGACATGAAGAGCTACTACTCGCGCATGAATCTGCCGGAGCCGATCGTTCCGGCCGTGCAGGCAGTGCGTTTGCTCAAGGGCCAGACTGCATTGGTGACCGGCGCCAACTCCGGCATCGGCCGCGCAATTGCAATCGCGCTCGGCAGAGCGGGCGCCAACGTGATCGTGAACTATGTGGCCCGGCCCGAAGATGCGGAAGAAGTGGCTGCAGAGATTCGCAGCCATGGACAAGGCGCGATGATCGTCCATGCCGACGTGTCGGATGAAGCGCAGGTGCAGGCGATGTTCGCCGCGGCGGTGCGCGAGTTCGGCACGATCGACATCCTCGCCAGCAACGCGGGCATGGAGCGCAACGCGCCGTTCCACGAAATGACCGTCGCGCAATGGGATGCCGTGATGAACGTCAACCTGCGCGGCGGCTTTCTGTGTGCGCGCGAAGCCGTGCGCGAATTCCTGCGTCGCGGCGTCCGGCCCGAGGTTTCAGTCGCGGCCGGCAAGATCATCTTCACCAGCTCCGTGCATGAAGTGATTCCATGGGCCGGTCATGTGAACTATGCCGCGTCGAAAGGCGGCCTGATGCTGATGATGAAGAGCCTCGCACAGGAGGTCGCTGAGAAGCGCATCCGCGTGAATTCGATTGCGCCGGGTGCGATACGTACCCCGATTAATGCGGCGGCTTGGTCGACAGCGGAGGCTTATGCGGAGCTGATGAAGCTCGTGCCGTACAAACGGATTGGAGAGGTGGAGGAGATCGGCCGGGCCGCGGTGTGGCTGGCGTCGGACTTCACGGATTATTTGGTTGGAACGACGCTGTTCATCGACGGCGGGATGACGCTCTATCCGGGATTCGAGACGGGAGGCTGAGCTTCGTAGTCTTGCGTGCGGTACCGTACAGAAAGGACTATTCAACCCGGTGCAGCGTTCCCGCACGATGAACCTCGACTGGTTATACGGACTGATTCACCTTGGCTTCTGGAGCTACGTGTGGATCTCAGTGGCCATGGTCCAGACCACCATGATGGCGGTCACCGTGTACTTGCATCGGGATGCCACTCATCGAAGTCTCGATCTGCATCCTGCCCTGCGGCATTTCTTTCGATTCTGGATCTGGTTCACCTCGAGCATGCTGACGCGCGAATGGGTGGCGGTGCATCGCAAGCACCACGCCTTCGCGGACACCGAAGGCGATCCGCACAGCCCGGTAATTGCCGGGTTGCGACGCATTCTCCTCCAAGGCGCTGAATTCTATAAGCGCGAGGCGCGCAATCCGGATTGCGTGCAGCAGTACGGCAAGGGAGCACCTGACGACTGGATCGAACGCCGCATCTATTCGCGACACCGCAACGCGGGCATTGTCGCCTTCATTGTGCTGCAGCTGCTGCTGTTCGGCGTCCCGGGCATCATCATCGTTGCGGTTCAGATGCTCGCTATGCCGCTATTCGCCGCCGGCGTCATCAACGGCTTCGGCCACGGCATCGGCTATCGCAACTACGAGGTCGAGAACGCGTCGAGGAATATCATTCCGTGGGGACTGTTCATCGGCGGAGAGGAGCTGCACAACAACCATCACGCATTTCCCTCGTCCGCGAAGTTCTCGATACGGCCGTGGGAGGTCGATGTCGGTTGGCTGTGCATCGTTGTGTTGCGCTCGCTCGGCCTCGCCAAGGTCAAACGTGTCGCTCCTCGATCTTGCGTCATTGCAGCCCGCCAGCAGGCTGATGACCATGCAGCGCATGCAGTCATCCACAACCGCATGCACGTGCTCAGGGCGTACGCGGCACAGGTGATTGCACCGGTCCTCGAGCATGAGCTTGGTAGAGAGCTGCCACGGCGCGCGGCCCGGAAGCTACTCACACGGAGTCCGACGCTGTTAGATGCGACCGCCAGGCAGCGATTGCAGCAGCTCCTCGCGGCTCATCCGATGCTCAGGACGGTCCATGATTGCCAGGAACAATTGCGGCAACTCTGGGGAACCGTCGCCTCGACCAAGGAGGATGTGGAAGGAAGGTTCGCAAGCTGGTGCGGGCGAGCTGAAGCGAGCGGCATCCGGGCGCTGGAGGAATTTGCGGGTACGCTGCGGCACCTCGCGTTGGCTGATCGGCAGAGCGCGGGCGAAGGAGATGTGCGCTAGCATACAGAGCGACACCGAGCGTAAGCGTAAGCTTTCAAGGTGCTCCACGAATTCCTTACGACGAACAAAGCTGACCTGATCGCGCGATGCCGGATCAAGGTCGCCAGGCGGCTTGCGCCGAAAGTGGCCGGTACGGAGCTGGCCCACGGAATTCCGCGTTTCCTCGACCAGCTCATCAAGACGCTGGAAGTCGAGCAGACGTCGGAGCCGATGCGCAGCCGCAGGGTTTCCGGACCCGCGGGCGGCGGAACGGCGGTCTCCGAGATCGCTGCAACTGCGGCGTTGCATGGGCGCGAGTTATCGGAACAGGGATTCACGGTTGACCAGGTGGTTCACGACTATGGCGATCTGTGCCAGGCGATAGCGGATCTGGCATTCGAACGGGGTGTGCCGATCCAGGTCGATGAATTTCGAACTCTCAACCGCTGTCTCGACAACGGCATCGCCGATGCCGTCACGGAATACGCTTTTCAGCGCAATTCTCTGGTGGAGAGCAACAGTGTCAAGGCGCTGAATGAACGGCTGGGAATTCTCGCGCACGAGCTGCGCAATCTGGTGCACACGGCGACGCTGGCCGTGATGGCGATCAAAGCAGGCAATGTCGGAGCAACCGGGGCGACTGGAGCTCTGCTGGACCGGTCCTTGATCGGCATGCGTAATCTCATCGATCGCTCGCTCGCCGACGTGCGGATCACAGCCGGGATGCCGCCGCGAGCTCGACTGATCTCTCTCGCGGAATTCGTCGCCGACGTGAAAATATCCGCCTCACTGGAGGCTCACGCCCGGCAGTGTGAATTTACGGTCGGCGAGGTCGATGCCGGGCTTGGCCTCGATGTCGACCGGGAGATGCTGTTCTCGGCGGTGGGGAACCTGCTGCAGAACGCTTTCAAGTTCACGCATCGCCACACCGAAGTCTCATTGAATGCCTACGCTGCCGCGGATCGCATCCGGATCGACGTCGAGGACCATTGCGGCGGTCTGCCGCCGGGAGCTGCAGAAGAAATGTTTCTGCCGTTCAAGCAGAGCGGCGAGGATCGATCCGGCCTGGGACTTGGCCTCGCGATCTGTCGGCGCAGCGTCGAGGCGAACAATGGAGTTCTCAAGGTCCGCGACGTAGCAGGCTCAGGGTGTGTCTTCACGATAGAGCTGCCACGACACGTACTGGCGTAAACCTCGCAGCTATTGCTTCACGTGCATGTCGTTCTTGACCGAAGTTACACCGGCGACGGCGTGCGCCACTTTGGTCGCTGTGCTGATGTCCGCGCTCGAGCTCACGAAGCCGCTCAATTGAACGACACCTTTGAAGGTCTCGACGTTGATCTCCGAGCTTTTCAGACCGGGCTCTTCCAGAATCGCCGCCTTCACTTTGGTGGTGATGACGGTGTCGTCGACATACTGCCCAGTTCCCTCGTGAGTCTTAGTGGATGCGCAGCCGACGGCCGCCATCAGTAGAAGAGTAGTGAGTATCGCGCCGAAGCCTTTAACTGCGTTCATGAAATAACTCCGCGTAAGTCTGAAACATTCGTCGGTAATGACGGCCGCCAGGAAAGCAAGGATGCGCCGCGTGGCCGCGAACGTCGGTGCGCGACCGTACATACCGTACGCGAGCGCACAGACGCCGGCCGGGGATTGGCCGCAACCTGCCGTTGGGCTCGATTCACGGGTTCGACTGCGGGAGCGAAGGAATGAATGTACTTGCCGACAAAGTCGCCATTGTCACCGGCGCGAGCTCCGGGATCGGCCGGGCGACCGCGTTGCTGTTTGCGCGAGAGGGCGCAAAGCTGGTCGTGACCGCACGCCGCCGATCGCAGCTGGACGCACTGGTTGACGAGATCAAGAAGGCCGGAGGCGACGCCGTTGCGGTTGCCGGCGACGTGAAAGACGAGGTGCTCGCGAAGGAACTGGTCGACACTGCCGTGCACCGTTTCGGCGGGCTCGACATCGCATTCAACAACGCAGGATCGCTCGGCGAGATGGCGCCAACCCCGCAGGTCTCACTCGCCGGCTGGCGCGACACGCTCGATACCAATCTGACGAGCGCATTTCTCGGCGCGAAGTATCAGGTACCGGCGATGATCAAGCGAGGCGGCGGCTCGCTCATCTTCACTTCCTCGTTCGTGGGCCACACGGTCGGCATGCCCGGCATGGCCGCCTATGCTTCCGCCAAGGCGGGACTGATTGGGTTGACTCAGGTGCTCGCCGCCGAGTTCGGCGCGCAGCGTATTCGTGTGAACGCCATCCTGCCCGGCGGCACCGATACGCCGGCGAGCATCACCAACGGGCCGGCCGCCACACCTGCGGTGCTCGCGTTCGTCGAGAACCTGCACGCATTGAAGCGCATGGCAAAGCCCGAAGAGATCGCACGATCCGTGCTGCACCTCGCATCCGAGGCCTCGAGTTTCATCACGGGCACGGCGCTGCTGGTCGATGGTGGCGTGTCGATAAGTCGCGGAGGAGCGTCGTGATCCGGATCGCCATCATCGTCGGCAGCACACGCCCGGGTCGAAAGGCCGAAGCCGTGGCGAACTGGGTCTACGACATCGCCAGCAAGCGGACTGACGCCGAGTTCGAGGTCGTCGACATCCTGGACTTCAACTTGCCGCTGCTCGACGAGCCCATGTCGCCTGCGCGCGGTGAGTACACGCAGCCGCACACCAAGGCGTGGAGCGCCAAGATCGATTCCTTCGATGCGTTTGTCTTCGTGACACCGGAATACAACCATGGACCTTCCGGAGCGTTGAAGAACGCGATCGACTTCCTTTACCGCGAATGGAACAACAAGGCCGCCGCGTTCGTGAGCTATGGCGGCGCCGGCGGGACGCGCGCCGTCGAACAGCTGCGGATGGTCATGGGTGAGCTGCAGGTCGCGGACGTGCGCGCGCATGTGGCCCTCTCGCTGGCTACCGATTTCCAGAAGTACGTCACGTTCAAGCCCGCTGCACGCCACGATGCGCTAGTCGGCACGATGCTCGACCAGCTCATCTCCTGGGCGGTTGCGTTGCAGACCGTGCGCAGCGGTGCGGGGGCACGTCCAGTGCATGACACGACTCGCAACGAACCGTTCAATCGTGGAGCAAGAGAGGAATGGCATGACAGAGCAATCTACTAATCGAGTTCTGGTCCTCGGCCGACTGCCCGACGTCATGCAAGACGTCACGCAACAGCTGGTTGCGCGTGGTGTGTCAGCTCGAGGTTCAATCGATGCGGAGCACGCCGCCGAAGAGTTCGACGCCAAGGATTTCGATTTGATCTCGTTCGGTGGTGGCGTCGTCGGGCCGTTGAATGAGCGCTTGCGACTGGAATTCACGCGACAGAATTCGCATGTGCAATTTCTCGACGTGTTCGCGCCCGTCGCGGTCAAGCAAATCGTTGCGGCGCTCGAAGGTCCGGACAAGCCACTGCGGTATGTCGCCAACTTCAACGTCGCGGAGGATGGTTTGGACTATGTGATGACAGCAACGATTCTGCAGCCGTGCGAGGTGCGGATCGAAGTTCATCAAACGCTGGAAGCGCCGCTTCCTCGCGTACTAGTCGTTGAACAATCCGCTGCAGCTCCTGGTCCTTTCGAGCGGCGGATCGACGCTCACTACCGCATTCATGGACACATGCTGTTGATGATGCTGAACGACGACGAGTACTGCTTGTATCGAATGGAAGCGCGCCACCAGACCTGGCAATGAGCCGCGGTTGATGACGGCTACGAGCCGTGGCCCGTCTTGGGCGCGCGCGGCTCGGCTGCCAGTTTGCGAGATCGTGGGCGATTGGCCCCGCGCTCCACTGCGCGCTGCAAGAGCAGGTTCGCCATTTGTTCGCGAGCTTCGGCTTTGCTGGTACCCGGCGGAAACGTGAACTTCTCGGTCTTGTCGAACGGGTTCACCAGCACGACCGGTTCAGGCGGCGGCGACTCCGCGACTTGCACCGGTGGCGGAGGTTCTGCGACAGGAACGGCAGCAGGCGGCGGCGGGGGCAAAGCAGCCCGCTTGTCGGATTCGCCCAGAACGCCGGCGGCGATCACGCCGGCGACTGCGACCAAGCAAAGGGCCATGAGCGATGAACGCAGGATCCTCGCGCGCGAGGCGGGCCGCGCGTTGGAGTCGGGTCTGGACGCCGGGCGCTGGCCGGACGCCGCCGGCTCCGTGGGTTTGCCGAGGAATTCGTCCGTCAAGCTGCGCAAATTGTGCGCGTTCATCTCAACCTCGACCGTGGGCATCGTATCCAGCCCGGAATACAGCTTGTCGAGGAGCGCCTTGCCGCTCATTTCCCGCTGTGCCATGAAAATCACCTCTCATCGCGCAGCGTACGCATGGGATCAATCGGCCCAGAGTGCGGCCGTCTCGGTGGGGCAGGCAGGAGCAGAAAATGCGGGCGGGGTCACGCTTCGGATCTCACATAAGCTGGGCAGTCCGATGCAGTGAATCGCCGGCCCCCTGCAGCAAGCGGTCTGCGTCCCCGCGGTTGTCGCTCCTAGACTGGCCGTCATGCGCTTACTCGTGGCTACCCTGTGCATATTGATCGCGGCATCATCGTTCGCCGATGCACAGCCTGCCGAACAGAACATTTCCAAGGCTGTTCTTGTCACCGGAGCCAGCAGCGGCATCGGCCGCAAGATCACCGAGCGGCTCGCAGCACGGGGCTATTTCGTCTACGCCACGGCGCGCAAGGAAGAGGATCTCAAGGCTCTGGGAGCGATCCGCAACGTGCAAGCCGTGCGGCTGGACGTCACGCAGCCTGCAGACATAGCAGCTGCGTTGGAATCGATCTCGAAAGCTGGACGCGGTCTCTATGGCCTGGTCAACAATGCCGGTGTCGCCACGCTGGGCACGATTGCCGAGATGAGCCCTGAAGAATTCGACCTTTGCATGAAGGTGAACGTGTACGGCCCGGTGATGATGATCAAGGCGTTCCAGCCAATGGTCATCGCCGCGCAAGGACGAATCGTCAACATCAGCTCGATCTCCGGAGTCCTCGCCAGTCCCCGCATACCGGCGTACGTCCTGAGCAAGCACGCGATCGAGGGGCTCACGGATTCACTGGCCGCTCAGCTCGCTCCGCTCGGAGTTCGAGTCAGCGCCGTCGAACCGGGTAACTACCGCAGCAACATGGACGCCAACATGCTCGCGCGGCTCGAGGGGGACGAGAAGGCGAGAGTGGTCAAGGCGCTCGGACCGCTGGACGTCAGCAAACTGCCGGAGCCCGACGAGGTTGCCGTCGCGGTTGAACACGCCCTCTTCGATCCCAGTCCGAAGCGCCGCTATGTGGTGTCGTCTGAGCCGGGCATCGTTGAGAAGACGATGCGCAAGCAGATCGAGCAGCTCGTGCAGCTGAACGAAGGCCACCGTTACACGCTCGACCGCGCGGCTCTGATCAAGATGCTGGATGAGGCGCTCGCCACGGCGAGGCCGCGCACGCAGTGAGCGTGCGGTAGGTGCTAGTTCTCGTGGTGTTCGAGCATGCTTGCTGTTGAGCATTGCGACGGCATGCGGAATTGCCGCTGCGCCTTTGGCGATCAGTCCCCACGTAGCATGGACCCGACGCCGAAACTCCAGTCGGGCGTCGTAACCGCTTCGCTGCGATCTTCCTTGAAGCCTCTGCCGAACATCCGTCTGCCAAACTCTCGCCAATCCATCGCGGGACTAAGCGGGAACGTAGGTCAACCTGATCACATCCTCGGCAATGCGATCATGAGTCATGAGGCGGAGCCTCGGCCGGGGTCCGGCGAAATAGGGCTTGCCGTGACCCAGCACGACGGGGTGCAGGTACATTCGATACTCATCGATCAGGCCAAGGTCAGTGAGGCTTCGCGCCAGGTCCGGGCCGGCAACTTCGATCTCCCCGTCGCGCTCGGCCTTCAGCTTGCGGATCGCGCCGGCAAGGTCAGCCCCAACGAGCGTGGCGTTGGGGCCGACCGACTTCAACGAGCGCGAGACGACCCATTTCGGCTGGTTCCGCCACGCCGCGGCGAAGGCGTGTTCATCTGCATTCCATTCAGGATGATCGTCGTCCCAGTAACGCATGACCTCATACATCTGGCGACCGTACACGCTGCCTGCCTGCGCCTGAGCCTCCTGGATGAAGTGGCGGAAGAGCGTTGGGGTTGGCGCAAACGCCGTATGGTCGACGTAGCCGTCCAGGGACTGGTTCATTCCGAACACGAGCTTGGCCATACCACTTCCCCTCCTCCCGCGGCACATCCGCGCTGTCGTCAACTCTGGCGATAGCGCTGCATCTTGTCGAGCGTGCCGCAGGTTTCCATGGCGCACCAGCGACGGCGTTGATTCTTGCTGGTATCGAGAAACAGCCACCCGCAAGAGGTGGTATTGGCGCAGCGACGAAGCGCCGAGGCGGACGGATCGCCAAGCAGGTCCAGCGCATCGAGCACGATGCGCTTCAGCGGCAGCCGCACGTCGCGAGCATCGGCGCGCCAGTGCAGGTGGCCATCCGCGCCGAACGATTGACTGGCCCATGCCCGGTGCAACCAGTAATCGAGGCCGCGCACCGCGTCCGGAGGCGGCGGTAGGTGGTCGATCTGCGCGGCGAATAGAGCATGCAGGTGATCGCGCAGGGTTACGACCTCGCGCATCAACGCCGCGCGCTTGTGTGCGGCGCGCGGCACGCGAACGCCATCGTCCGGACGCAGCGCTTCGGCGCGGACGCACCACTCGATGAAGCGCTGCGGCTGCTGCAGGTAGTCCTCGACCTCGACGGCGTAGCGGTCGTGGATGGTGTTGACGAAGTTCAGGCACAAGCGCCCGCCATCCAATCGGATGTCGGCAATCGGCCTCGGAGGCAAATGACGGCGCACGGACGACATGCAGTTTTGTGCGTTACTACTCAAATCTGTTTCAATGGTAACCTATCGCATGATGCCCGACGCGACACAACGCAAACCGATCGTCGGCATCGTCATCGCGACGCTGGTGGCATTGGCCATCACGATCGCCGACTTGGCGATCGGTGGCCGTCCTGATCCGCCGACGCTGCGCGCCGCAGCCACTCTGCTCGATGGCTCCTGGCGATTCCATACCGGCGATGACCCACACTGGGCGGACGCTAATACAGACGATAGCGGTTGGGAGACGATCGATATGACCGCTTTGCCGGGCAGCCACGACGACGACGTGGGTCTGCCCGATCACGTAGCCGGGTGGAGCGCGCACGGTCATTCCGGCTATGACGGCTACGCCTGGTACCGGCGCGCGGTGACGATACCGGCCGGACGCGCGTCGTGGGACATCCTCGGGCCGACTCTCGTCGAGGATGGCTACGAACTGTATTGGAACGGCCAACGGCTAGGCGGGTCGGGCAGGCTCGGCCCAGCTCCACGTCTCGTCGGCACGCGGCCGCTGCAGTTCGCCCTCCCTCCTGATGCGGCGGGCACGCGTGGCGTGCTTGCGGTGCGCGTGTTCATGCTTACCAGGTCCGCGCCTAGCGCAGACGGTGGCGGAATGCACACTGCGCCGCTACTGGCTCCGCGTCCGACAAGCGACGCGCTCCATCGCGTGCAATGGCAGCGGACCATCGCCGGTTACATCGTCGAAGTGATCGAGCCGATCGCCATGTTGGCAGTCATCGGCTTGGCGCTCGCGTACCGATCTCGCAGCAGCCACAAGAGTTTCCTGATCTTTGCCAGCATCGCGCTTGCGCTCATGGCGGCCAGGCGGCTCAACAATGCGATCGTCGCATGGACCGATCTGATGGATCTGACTACCTATTCGTGGCTGGCGAAGGTGATGTGGGTGCCAACGGTGGCCGCGTGGACGCTGGCCTGGAACCGTTGGTGCCTGCGTCCGTGGCGAAGCATCGATGTGTTGGCTGTAGTGCTGGCGGTCGCCGGGATTATCGGCGCTGTGACCCCTTCGGCGAGTGTGACGAACGTCAGCCGGCTCGCGTCGATCGCACTCTTTGTCGTGATAGGCGTGCGCATTGTCCGCAGCGGACCGATGCGGATCCTGGCGCTCGTCACGTTAGTCGCGATCATGGCCGCACTGTTCGGCGGCGAGCTGCTCGATCCGATCGGCGTGCCGGGCATCTGGTTTCCGTTCGGCATCGGCGTGTCGCGGACGCAGTACGTTTACGCGATTGCGATTCCGCTCGTGGCGTTTTTGATCGTGCGAACGCCAGAGCGCACGCGCATGGGATAATTGTTGCGAATTGCAGCTGCGTGGCAACCTTCCAGATTGGCTTTCGATCCAATCTACCATGCAGACACACGCTACTCGCCTCCGAGGTCTTGTCGTCGCCGCGGCTGTGACCGCGACGTATCTCGTAGTCGGGGCCTACGTGAACCTCCCGCTGCGCGAAGCGCTCAAGCGAGCCGTCGGCGGACACGTGCCTTACTGGCTGGACCACATCGCGTTCATGCTCCTCGCCTACCTGGTCGTCGCGACCTTGCTGGCGTGGAAGCTCGTGGGGCTGGGTCAGACGTATCTTCGCCGCCCGACCGATCTTCGTGCGTGGCCCATCGGTGCCGCGGCTGGTGTCCTGATTGTCCCGTTCATCGGCGCAGCGCTCGCGGCCGGCGGCGCGCTAAAGCTGATGTTCGAGCCGAACTTCCTGTTGATGATCGGCAACGTGTTCAGCAACTTCTATGAGGAGTACATCTTCCGCGGTACGCTGCTTGCGATTTTGATGAAGTACCTCGGCAACAAGCCAGTCGCAATCACCATTTCGGCGCTGGTCTTTTGCCAAGGACATCTTCACTTCCCGCTGCCGCTGCTCCTCGTCGTATTCCTGTCCGCCCTGCTCTGGGGAGCAATGGTGCTCAGGTATCAGAGTGTCTGGCCCGCTTGGTTGAGCCACTGTGTCATGGACTTCATCTCCGACAGCATCTTCCAGGGCGTGTGATGACTGCCAGAGACGCGGCGCGCTGTATCATGTGACATTGGAGATTGCGGCCGATCGCCTTACGAGGTCACGCTGATGATCCGCGAGAGATCAATTGAGAGTGCTCGGTCACGGCGCCGGTACGCTGAGTGGATCGTGACTTGTCTGATAGCGCTGCCGTCTGTTAGCGCTCTCGCGGACAGTGAAGTCTACTGCGAAATCAGCACCTCGAATTTCGCGTGGGGAGCCCAGTATGGCGGGACGGTGATCGCGCCGGACGGCGCCGTCGCGCTGTTCGAGTATGACTTCGCAAAGAATCCCGCCGAGGGCGAAGAGCTTTTTCGCAAGGACTGGCTGGCGCCCACGCGAGAGGAGCTTGCTGGCAGATTCAGGCCGGGACGGCGCGTCGTAGGGACGCTCTGCGCCGATCGCCGCGCGTGGTTACACGACCAGCTCTCGGTGGTGCGCACCGCGGGTCAGTCCAAGCTCGTGGATATGGGGTTGCGCGATGCCGGCACTGCGCATACGCGCTGCTTCGTATTCGAACCACATACAGATGCCGCCACGCTCGTGCTCCTGCAGGAGTCTGGAGACTCGGAGAGTCACAGTCTTTCTCCCGCAGCTCCACGCCTGGCGAATTGGCTCAGCGCTGTAGCTGCAGAGGCCCAGCAGCGGGCCAAGTTGCCTGAGAAGCAATGCATCGGCGAGCTGACATCGCCGACGATGCCCCTCTACCGAGACGCTGCCGCCGAGGTCAGGAAACGTACGATAGAAGAGCTGAAAGCCACGCAGCAGCTCCATTGCCAGTTCTCGGAAGGAACTCGCGCCGAGGTCGATGGCCAACAGGCCGGCAACCACAACTCGCCGTCGCAGCTATCTGTCGTTTTCACAGGTTTGGATTCACCAGACCGCCGCGCCCACGCCGAAACGTTCGGCGATAGCTATGCAGTGCAGGTCGACAGCGCTGTTGCAGGGTTGACGCTCACCAACGTCGACTGGGAGAAAAACAGAATCTCGGACGTCGTCACGATCGTGCCGTATCGCATCGGCGGACGTGCAACCTACCCGGCCGTAAGGCACCAGATCTTTCTGCACGACCTCGGTGCGTTCGCCGTCCGTTACACCGGGCAATGCGCACCCTTGCCGAAGTCTCGCTGATGACGACTTGAGAAATGCTATGGCGCAGTCGCTGCGGCTTCCTGCGACTTGCAGCGCGGGTCGGCCTTCTGGAAGGCGACGATGGTTGCAGTGGGAATCGGCAGGGGTTTGCAGCCGTGATCCTGCTCGCAGATCAGATCCCATTGCGGCTTCGCGGCAGCGTGGCAGCCGAAGCAGTTGCCGCCGAAGCGATTCACGACTTCGGTCACGCCGCGAACCTTGATCTTGCTGACAGTTGGTGAAACCTCGAGCTCGAAGAACTCCCAATCGTTCGTAGCAGGATTGAAGCCTTCCCGGTGTTTCACCATGACCTCGGTCGGCACGAGCTGGATCACGGAACCCGGTGGGTAGCGTCCACCGCTCGCCGAATTGGCCACCTTCAACGTGTCGTCGAGCTTGCCGAGCAGGTTCGCGACGAAGAAGCCGCGGACTGGCGTCATCTCCGTCAGGCATTTGAACGTCGCGTCCGTCACTTCGATCTTCTTGGCATCATCGGCTGATGCATTGAAGCTGAATGCGAACAAGAGCGCGCAGCATGTGCGCCAGGCGAATCTACCGTAAGAGCTCATCTCTCCCCCTGTGATCGTCATCGCGATCTCGATGGGCGAACAGTACACCGGCCCGTGACTACGGCCGGCAAATTTTTGCAAGCGCGCTACCGACGGTCGCGACCCGCAGATTGGCCGCTTTCGCGCCGGCAATCCGACTGTCCTGTAGAGCCGCCGCAAATTCCAGCGGTGCGGGGAATCACGATGCTCACTTCCTGGCGCCTTGCTTGCCTGTTAGTCGTATCCGTCCTGCTCCCAGCTTGCGGTGGCGGAGGCGGAAGCACCGCTGGCGGTGCCCCGCCGGTTCCGGCGGGGATGATCGGCGCCGCCGGCGGAACCGTCACAGGTCCCGGCAACGCGCAGGTCGTGATTCCTGCCGGGGCCCTCACGCAGAACACTGCAATCGCGATTGCGCAATCCAGTGCAGGCGCGCCGCCGCTGCCCGCGGGCGTCGTCGTCTACGGCCCGATCTTCGCCTTCACTCCGCACGGGACGAACTTCCAGTCGGCGGTCACGGTCACCGTGCCATTCGATCTCGCAGCGGTGCCCGCGGGCACGACGCCGGTCCTCTACAAAACCAATGCAGCGATGAACGGCTGGGACGTTGTCGCCGGTGCCTCGATCTCCGGCAGCACGATGTCGGCGTCGATCACGAGCTTTTCCTATTTCGCGGCAGCAAGCCCGGTGCCGCCGGTCGAGCTGAGCAACGTGAAGCGAAGCTGGGTGATAGCCAAGTTTCCTCACAACCACAGCGGCGAGGTGCTCGGCAGCGGCAAGAAAAACGGCTTGCAAATCCTCGACGAGAACCGCGCGGTGGGCGAGCTGGTGTACGGACCGCTCGACCTGCGGGATCCGGAAAAGCGCACGGCGTACCAACGCGTCTTCTCGAACGAGACCGGCCGGACCTACAGGGTTTCGGCTGTTGCGCCGCATGCCAGCGACGACAACGGCCAGGCAGTCGGTGCAATCGTGCAGCTCGACCAGACCCATTATTGGAAGAAGAACGCCGCGAACGCGACGCTGGAGTACGTGCTGAGCAAGGTCCTGATCGAGGCGAAGAGCGCGAACACACTCGATCCCCTCGAGTGCAAGTTGTCGCCCGCGCCGACGTGGTGCCTGGGAGGCGACGTGGCGTTCGTGACATTCTGGCTCGAGGCAGTCAACAAGGATCGCGACAACCTGCTGCTGTTTGGCGGCGACGCAACCCTCCAACTGGGCGGCTGGCAGGGCCGCTGGCAGCCGTTCGTCGGCCCCTCCTTCTCCTCCCCTTCCGGCGCCCCGCCCACCCTCCTCGTACACGAGAACGACTTCGAGTCCAACCTCGACGTCGACAACGACAACCCGGGCGGGGACAACGGCCTGCACGCGATCGTCCGGCTGAAAGCGCCGGTACACATCAACATACCGCTCGACAAGGTCGGCGTGGGAGAAACGTTCTACGTTCGTCAGTTCGCGTTCGCCTACGTCGAGAACGACATGCAGGGCGAGTCCTATTACTCGGCGTTCATGCAAGACCCCGCCGAAACGGGCGGCGGCGTCGAATTCACTCAGACCGGGCTCGATCCCGTGCCGCCGCCACCCGACGACCCCGTGCCACCGACTTTCGAGCCGCTGCCCGAATGCACGAGCGGAGCCGACCCGGCGGCGGGCACTCTGCAGTTCGAGGCGGGCACCTTCAACGCCCTCGAGCGGAACCGTGCTCCGATTGTAGTCACTCGCACCGGCGGCTCAGTGGGTGCGGTCAGTGTCGAATTGAGCATTGCTGACGGCACCGCGACCGCAGACGAGGACTACACCAGCATGACGCGCACACTCGCGTTCGCGGATGGCGAGGAAGGCGGGCAAGTCGTCATGGTTCCGATACTTGGCGACGACGTCAGCGAAGACGACGAGACCATCGAGCTCGCGCTTGCGAACGTGCGCGGCTGCGCGGCACCAGGCGATCAGAGCAGCGCAACGATGATCATCGTCGACGACGATACAGCGCCCGCCGCCTTCACGATCGGCGGCACTGTCAGCGGCCTCGTCGGCTCAGGCCTCGTGCTGAGCGCTTCCGGTTCGTCGATCAACGCCGGCAATGGGCCGTTCACAATGCCCGCACAACTGCGGGACGGCAGCACGTACGAGCTGCGAGTCACGCAGCAACCGAACAATCCGCTGCAGGTCTGCAGCGCCACACGCGGCAGCGGCACGATCCACAACGCGAACGTTACCGATATCGCCGTCGATTGTGTGACGCCGTTGCCGAACGGCGCGCTCGATCCGAGCTTCGGCGGCGGCGGTAAAGTTGCCAACAACGCACTGCGCAGTGCCGTCGCGATGGCCCGGCAAACGGACGGCAAGCTCGTGATCCTGAGCGATCAGTCGCGATTGTCGCGCTACAATGCGGACGGCACGCAAGACCTCGGCTTCGGCACGAACGGCGTAGCGATCGCCACCTTCAACAACAACAGCGATGCCGCACGCGGCCTTGCATTGCAGAGCGACGGCAAGATCGTCGTCGTCGGCCGTGCGTTCGGGGGCACACTCGACGACTTCGGCGTCGCACGCTTCAATGCTAATGGCACGCTCGACACCGGCTTTGGCTCGGGCGGCAAGCTCCTCATCGACATCAACGGCAGCTTCGACGAAGCGCTCGTGCCGCTGATCCAGCCGGACGGCAAGATCGTCGTCGCCGGCACTGGTGGGACTTCCGGACCGCTTGGCGTCGATTCGGACTTCGCAGCCGTACGCCTGATGAGCAACGGCGATCTAGACTCCGGATTCGGCACCGGCGGCAAAGTCCACACGAACATCGCAGGGCGCGCCGACGTCGCAACCACTGCGCTGCTGCAACCCGACGGCAAGATCATCGTGGCCGGGCGCGTCGGCGTCGATGGTGGCGCGCTGCCGGACACCGGACTCGTGCGCTACACGACGACGGGGGTTCTCGACACGAGCGACTTCGGCGGCAACACAGGTATCAAACGCCTCGACCTGAGCGCGAGTGGTCACGATCACGACTCTCCTTCTGGTGTCGCATTGACCGCAGACAGCAAGATCGTGCTCGCCGTCGAGGCAGCGCAACAGGGCATTTTTCAACACACGTTAGCGCGTCTCGACACGCATGGATCCATCGACGACAGCTTCGGCACGCACGGTATCGCGAGAAATTCGTTCGCAGCGGGCGGTGACTTCGCACGCGAGCTCGTCATCCAGGCGGACGGTCGTATCGTCACCGCCGGCTCGACGCGGCCGACCGATTCCTTCTCGGACGACATGCTCATCACGCGCCACGATGCGAACGGCTCGCTCGATACGAGTTTCGGCTCGAACGGCAAGGTGCTCGTCGACTTTTTCTCCTCTGCTGACGGCGCCGCGGCGCTGCTTATCCAGCCGGACGGCAAGATCGTCGCGGCCGGCATCGCCCGCAACGCCAATACCAACAGCCTCGCAATCGTGCGAGTGCTGCCCTGAGGCACGACCCGTGACGGCCGAATTCCGCGGCTTGGCACTGGCGCTCGTCTTGAGCGGAGTCGGCGTCGCTGCCGATGCCGTCCTGAAGATCGCAAGCTCACGGGCGCAGCCCTTTGTAACCGCCTGGTTCGGGCTGGGCTGTCTGCTGACGGCCGTCTTTGCTATCGGCTGGGTCCTGTTGATGCAGAGCATGAAGATCGCGACCGCGGGCATCGTCTATGCCGTCGCCAGCGCGCTGCTGCTGGTATTGATCGGCGTGGTGTTTTTCGACGAGCGCCTGACCCCGAGCGAGATGACGGGCGTTGCGATGGCGCTCGGTGCCGTGGCTTTGCTCGGTCGGCTGACCGGCTGAGGTTCGGAAGCGTATGATGAACGCCGCCGACTGCAGCCACATCCAGCCCAGGACGCCCGCCGGTGAGCGAGCAACCGCAGGCCGATCTGACCGATCTCCTTCGCCGTGCGCAGAACGGCGACTCGCGCGCATTCGACGATCTGTTCCACGCCACCTATGACGAGTTGCGCACGCTCGCGCGTCGGCGACTGCGATTCGATCAGCGCGGCTCGCTGCTCGACACCACGGCACTGGTGCATGAATCCTACCTGCGCTTCGTCGCTGCCAGCCGCGTCCGTATCGAGGATCGCGGCCACTTCATGCACTTCGCGGCGCGCGTGATGCGCTCGATCGTCGTCGACTTCATCCGCGAGCGGTGCGCCGAACGCCGCGGCGGCGGCGTCGCGCGCATCCCCCTGACGAGCGGCGCCGATGCGATCGTCGATCCGACGACAGCGGGCGGCGAGAGGGAGATCCTGCGCGTGCACGAAGCACTCGACGAGCTCGGCAAGCTCGATCCGAAGCTCGTGCGACTGGTCGAGATGCGCTACTTCGGCGGCATGACTGAAGCCGAGATCGCCGAAGCGCTCGAGATCTCCGAGCGCACCGTGCGGCGCGACTGGGAGAAGGCGCGCCTGCTGCTCGCCGAAGCACTCGCCACGTGACGGAGGCGTCGTGGAGCATCAGCCGGAAAGCGACGAGTCGTGGGCCCAGCTCAATCGGATGCTCGACGCGGTGCTGAGCCTGCCGCCGGAGCAGCGTAGCGCCTGGCTCGACACGCTGCCGCCGGAGCACGCTGCGTTAGGGCCGCGCCTGCGCTCGCTGCTTGCACGCTCGGCGCAAGTCGAAACCGACGACTTTCTCGGCACGCTGCCCCCGATCAGTGTTTCGAGCGAGGCAGCAACGGCGCTAGGACCGTCGACGGGGCGTGCCGGCGACACGATCGGCCCGTACCGGCTGGATCGCGAGCTCGGACGCGGCGGCATGGGCTCGGTGTGGCTCGCGGAGCGCGTCGATGGCCTGATCGACAGGCCCGTCGCACTCAAGCTGCCGCACGCCATCGCAAACTTCCTGGGACTCGCGGAGCGAATGGCTCGCGAGCGCACGATTCTCGCCGCGCTGAATCACCCGCACATCGCGCGGCTCTACGACGCCGGTCTGACTGACGACGGCCAGCCGTATCTCGCACTCGAATACGTCGAAGGCCAGCCGTTCGATGTTTATGGCAAGTCGCTCGATTTGCACGGACGCCTGCGCTTGTTTCTGCAAGTCGCGAACGCAGTTGCGTACGCGCACGGCAAGCTCATCATTCATCGCGATCTCAAGCCGGCGAACATCCTGGTGACGCCCGATGGCTATGTGCGTCTGCTCGACTTCGGAATCGCGAAGTTGTTGGACAACGATGCAGCGCGCGACGGCGCATTGACCGAGTTCGGTGCGCGCGCCCTGACGCCGGAATACGCATCGCCCGAACAAATACGAGGCGAGCCGTTGACCGTCTCATCAGATGTCTACTCTCTCGGTGTCCTGCTCTATGAGCTGCTGACCGGGCGTCTGCCCTACCCGCGAAAATCGCGTCCTGAGCTCGAACACGCAATTCTGAATACGGAGCCGCAGCGGCCCAGCGATGTGGCAGGGCGCGCGCTGCGCGGCGACCTCGACACCATCGCGATCAAGGCACTGAAGAAGCAACCGGAGGAACGCTACGCGACAGCGAACGCATTGGCCGACGATGTCCTGCGATATCTCGAAGGTCGTCCGGTGCTCGCGAGGCCGGACAGCACCCGCTATCGCCTGATGAAATTCGTCGGCCGCCACAAGATCGGCGTCGCATCCGCTGCCGCTGTGCTCATCGCAATCCTCGCGGGCGCGGGGGTTTCGATCTGGCAGGCACGCGTCGCCATCGCCGAGAAAGAGCATGCGCAGGCAGTCGAACGCTTCGTCGTGTCGATCTTTCAGGAGGCCGACCCGTATCGACAGGCCGGGCGGCCGCTCACTGCAGCCGAGCTGCTCCGTCATGCAGAGAGAGATATCAGCGCGCGCTTCGCTGATCGGAGCGCGCTGCGAATCAGCCTGCTCGGGCTCGTCGGCACGGGGCTGATGAATCTCGATGAGCTGCCGGCCGCCGAATCTTCCGTGCAGCAGGCTGTCTCGGACGCAGTGCTGCTCTACGGCCAAGAACACACCGAAACGCTTCGCGCGCGGGTGCTGCTCGCCGAAGTGCACGCTGCCCAACGCGACAACGATTCGCTTCGCAAGGAGCTGCCGACGCTGGAGACAGCTGCGCGCGAAGTCGTCGCGCAGGAACCAGAGCTCTTGGTTCGCGTGCTCAAGGCCAAGACCGATCTCGCAATTGAGGAAGCACGCTTCGAGGACGGCGCGGCGCCGGTTCGCGAGGCATTCGAGCTCGCTTTGCGCACGCTCGGACCGAAGCATCCCACGACCGTCGGCGCCTCGACGCTGCTCGCTGAAGCGGTAATGTTCAGCGGCGCGCAGCCCGAGCTGATCATGAAGGAATCGCAGCGCGGGCTCGACTTCGCGCTTGCGGCGTACGGCGGCCGCGAGGACGGCCCGCGAGTTATCCAGATGCGCGACGTGCATATTCGTGCGCTGGAGGCGACAGGCCGCTACGACGATGCCATCGTCGAGGGTGACAAGATCATCGCCAGCGCCGGCGAAGCGTTCGGTCCCACCAGCATGCCAGTCGCCTCCGCAATGATGAACACGGCACGCATGCGGATGCGCGTGGGTGACGTTGCGACCGCGGTCGCTCAAAGCGAGCAGGCGCTGGAGATTCTCGGTGCGCACATCGACAAGGAATCGCGCGAGTATGTGTACGCAAGGACGTCGCATGCGCTTGCCTTGATGGCGGCGCGTCGCTTCGCGGAAGCGCTCCCTGAGCTGGACGCCATGACGCTCATGGCGGAGAAGATCTACGGCAGCGACGGCTGGGATGCAGTGACGATGCACTACCAGCGCGCGCTCGCGCTCGCCAACCTTGGACGCGCGGATGAGGCTCGCTCGGCGCTCGCGATTCCGCTCGATCCGAGCGAAGAGCAATACGACGCTGCGTGGGTGAACCGGATGCAAGGCTCCGTCGCGGTGCTGATCGGCGACTACGACACCGCGGTGACCAGACTGCTCGCGGCGAAGGAGCTTCTCACCGGACCGACTGCAGCGCTGCGCGAGCCGCAAATCCTGAGCTTCCTCGGGCTTGCGCAACTCGAACGCGGCGAAACTGCTGCGGCGCTGACAACGCTGACTCGCGCACAGCAGGCCAGTGATCAGTTAGGTTTCAGGATGCATCCTGTTTACGCCGATATCCTCACCGGTCTCGGCCGCGCGCACGTCGAGCTCCGCGCTCCTGCCGCGGCGATCGCGCCGTTGGAGCGAGCCGATGCGTTCTGGCGTGAGTTCGACGCGAATAATGTCGCCGGCGGTGCGACCGCATACTGGCTGGCGCGCGCGTATGCGATGAATGGTCGGAAAGCTGATGCTGACGCGGCTCAAGCTCGCGCGCGTGCCCTGCTTCTGCATTCGCCACGGGCCAGCGACGCGCGACTGCTCGCGGCGCGTCAGTAGCTGGGACGATTCTCGCAGGGACAGCCCTCCCTCAGTTGAGGGAGGGCGTTCCTTCCATGGAAATTCCGCTCACTGTACCGCCGCCCCAGCATTCACCACTCCTGCGCCGAAGAATGACGTGCGGTTGCCATCGCTCGTGCATTGGCGAGGGTCGTCACTCGGCCAGACTGTCGGGCACGCGAGATACGTGGCGGACTGGCGAATCTTCGCCGCCACTGCTCCCTGCGATAGTTTCGGGTTCATCTGCCGAATCAACGCTGCGACGCCCGCGGCGTGGGGCGAGGCCATGGACGTGCCGCTGATCCAAACGTAGCGGCCACCACCGCTGACGATGGCCCGGTTGGCATTGCTGAGTGCTTCCCATTGACCAGTTGCATCCGTGCTCGACCAACCCGCCAGGATGCGACCCCGTCCGTACACTGCCGGCGACGTCTGCGTTGCATCACCGCCGGGAGCAGCGACATCCACCGGAGAGCCGGTGTTCGAGTAGCTGGCCAATGTGTTCACACCGATCGCCGATACCGTGACCACGCCCGGCAGCTCGGCCGGTGCAACGCGGCAGTTGTTCCGCACGTCTCGCTCGATCGCGCTGCCGGGCGGCCAGTCCGGACTGATGTCGTCGCTCACCGGATGGCCAAGATCGTCTGCCTCATTGCCGGCTGCGGCGACGATGACCACGCCGCGCTGCTGCGCATAACGGGCGGCACTCTGCAGTTCCTGGAGGATCGCCCGCTGGCCAGCCTCATTCGCGCAGAAATATAAATACGGATCAGCGAACAGGCTGAGATTGACGACGCTCAATCGCTGGTCGCCCGCATAGCGCAGGGCCGCCGCGACAGAATCGGCGAAGCAGAAGCCGGCGATGGTGCAGGCTTTCAGCGCCACGATCGTCGCCTGAGGCGCCACACCCACGATGCCGAATCCGTTGGCTCGAGCTCCCACAGTCGTGGCCACATGCGTGCCGTGACCCTGCAGATCCTGCACGGCCGCCTTGTTCGCGCAGTTGCCGTTAGCGATCTCCTGCGGGTCGGCAGTGGGCGTCGAGCTGTTGATGAACGAGCACGAACGCGCAACGTCGATGCCGCCCGCCAGATCCGGGTGACTGAAGTCGATCCCGCCGTCGATGATGCCAACGGTTACACCAGCGCCGGTTGCCGGCTTGGCATGAGCAGCGCCTGCATTGATCACTCGCATGTCCCACTGGCAGGGCGAGAGCTGATCCGGCCCGCTCGTTCCCGGATAACTCGCGGCGCAGATCCCGTTCGCGGTCGCGCCATCGATGGCCGCTTCGGAATCAGCGTGAGTCGGTTGAATCGATCCGACGAACATCAGCGCAGCTGATATCGCGGTATGAAGACTTCTGCTCAACATGAATGATCTCCCCGTTTGAATTTGGATTTCTGGGCGCTTGCCGAATGGCAACGCTCGTCTTGCTGATGTCCGTTCTCACCATCGTAGGCGACAGCCTGCAAGTCGCCTGCGTCGCACTACATCGCGCTTCGCCGTCTTTACGGTTGGCGGAATCGGCAATGGAAATGTTCGGCGCCGCGGACTATAGCTTGGATCTTGAACTGCGCGTGACAGCAGTTGACGCAACAACGGCGGGCGCTGGTGCCAGATGCGGAGCTCCACCTCCTTTCGGGGTATTGACAAGTCAGCTGACGATGAAGCCCGAATGGAGCACGAGCGGCGGAGTGTTATTGAGCCCTCCCTCAGTTGAGGGAGGGCGTTCCATCCATGGAAATGTGAGCGAGCTACTGATCAGTAGACGTGCTGCAACCGCCGATCTTGAGCAGCGAAGCGGTTCGGACGATGTCGTCCGGCGCGTAACCGGTTGAGAAGTTTTCTATCGTGAACGCACGTCCGCCCACTTTGCGGAGGCAGGACACCGGCTACGGAACAAGACCATTTTCCGTCACGCGCGGTATTCCGTGACAGACAATGGCCGGAAGGTTACGTCTTTCCGGCGTGCGCCAAGTGCAACGACGTTACAAGCAGCGATGAGCTTGTGTCGCATTCCTCTCGCGTGCGTTTCCAGATGCTCAATCTGAGCGAGACATCCAGCTGTACCGTTAGAGCTCTCGCGTCTCCGGCCGAATCAGCACGCTCCATGCGTAGTCAGCGCATCTGGTTCTGGATCGACTTGGGGAAACTGGCGCGGCCGGAGGGATTCGAACCCCCGACCTCCTGGTTCGTAGCCAGGCGCTCTATCCAACTGAGCTACGGCCGCGCGCGGTGAAGGCACATATATATGTAGGGCCTCGCGCCGAGAGCGCAGAACTGCCCTGAAATCAAGAGGTTGCTTTCGCGTCGCCCCTCGATCCGCTCGGGTCATCCAGGCTCACAGGGTGAGACCGGCGTCCCTCACGGGGCGCGCATCCTATCACATCGACGCCGGAATCAAGCCGGCCGCGGGCGACTTTTCTGACCGCGGCCGGCCTCAGTCTTCGATCACTTGCCGAACGAATACTTCAGGTCCAGTCCGATCGCCATGCCCGGCGCCTCGTGCGAGAACGTGCCGCCGAACTCGGGCGCGGGGATCACCTCCGCCAGGTATTCCTCGTCGGTCAGGTTGCGCGCCCACGCGGTCACTTCCCACTTGTCCGCCGAAATTCCCAGGCGCGCGTTCACGACGCTGAACGCATCTCGACTCGTCTTGGAGTAATCGCCCGGCACGCCGAACTCCGTCGTGACTGAATCATCCTGCACGGCGCTGAACCAGGTTTCTCCGGTGAAGCTCGCATCGAGCCGCGCGACCAGCGACAAGCCCGAGTCACCGATCGGCACGACGAAGTCGACGCCAGCCGTCGCAGTGTAGTCGGGCGCATAAGGCACCTTGTTGCCCTTCGTGTACGGCCGACCGTCGTACTTGTCGATCTCGCTGTCGAGCAGCCCGACTCCAGCAAACAAGTTCACGTACTGATTCGCACGCCACCGCAAATCCGCTTCCACGCCTTGCAGCGTCGCTTCATCGACGTTCGTCACCACGCGCAGCAATCCGAACGGACCAGCGAGGAAGTTGAAGATCTGCATGTCTTCGACTTTCGTGTGATACGCAGCTAGATTCAGCGACAGCGTTCGATCGAGCAGCTCCGCCTTCAATCCGATCTCCGCCGCCTTCGCGACTTCCTTCTTGTAGTCGTCGTAGCTGATGCCCTGTGTGACGAGCGACGGCGTCGTCGTCACAGTGCCGTCGGGCGCGACGTAGCGCAGCCCGCCGAGGAACGTCTGGATCGTCGCGTTGCTGCCCGTGGAGTTGAAGCCGCCGCTGCGGAATCCATAGCCGTACGATGCGAACGCGGCCCAGTCCTCAGCGAACTTCCAGTTCAACGACACCTTCGGCTGCAGCTGCTCGAAAGTTTCGTCGCGATTGGGAATACCGCTGGTGGCGAGTGCGGGATTCACGGTGTACGCAGGATTGATGAACGGCGCAGTCGGGCCGGGCCCGAACAGCGGCGTCTGCGCCAATGCTTGCGCACCCGTCGGCACGTTGTTGTCGACAGAGCGCTTCTCGGAGTCATAGCGCAATGCCAGCGCAAGTTCCATGCCCTCAGTCACGTCATAAGCGATCTGGCCGAACACCGCCGACACTTTGCTGTTCAAGTCATCGTCATACAGCAGATCGGTTGGATTCGGTCCCGTGCTCGGCACGAAAGCTTGCTGCTGGAATCCCAAGCCGCGATCGCCGCCTTGCGAAACGACGACACGGCGATCGATGTCCGCGTAATACACGCCGGCGAGCCAGCGAAACGCCTGATTTGCAGGCGAGGCGAGACGAATTTCCAGTGACGTGTCTTGCTGATCGCGCTGCTGATACTGATAGCCATCGCAACGCGACGGACTGTACGGCGGCAGCACGGAGTTTGCGCCGGCGTAGAACGTCGGCGACGGCAGCGGCCCGCCAACTTGCGCGGCGATATCGGCTTGGCACTCCGACGTCCGCGCATACAAGCCGAACGCGGCGCTCGTGCCGTCAGTCAGAAAGAAGTTCGTCTGATCGTTGTACGCGACCCACGCCGTCAGCGTGCCGACGTCGAGCGTCCACTCGCCTTTCACCGAGATCTGCTTGTTCTCCTGCTCGTTGACCGGAACGATGTTGCTGATGTAGTTGAACTCGTGATCGTTCACGTCCTGGAAGAAGTCCGGGTTGTTGGTGAACGTCGCAAAGAACGGCAGCGCGAATGTCGCGTTGAAGTTGATCGCGCCAGCCTCGAGCTTCGAGTACTTCGCCTTCACGTCCAGCTCGCCGTTGTCGCCCATCGGCATGACGAGGCGCGGCGTCACGCCGTACTCCTTGTAGTAGTCGACGCAATCGTCGCAGCCCAGGAACGAGTTCTCGAAGAAACCGTCGGTCTCGCGATAGAAACCGCCCACGCCGAACTGCGCGGCCTCGCTACCGCCGCCGAGATAGACGTGTGCCTTCTTTGCGTTGTTGTTGCCGACGCCAACGTCGACGTCGCCTTCGAACCCCTGCCCCGGCTTGCGAGTCGTGACAATGATTGCGCCGGCAACTGCGTTGCGGCCGTAGATGGCGCCTTGCGGTCCTTTCAACACTTCGATCTGCTGAACGTTCGCCAGCTCTTGATTGAACGCGGTCGGATTCGTCTGCAGCACGCCGTCGATGACGAGCGCGAAGTTCGTCTCGGCATCGCGCCCGGTGTTCAGGCCACGAATGCTGAGCTGCAGGTCGCCGACTTCTGCTGTCTGCACTTGCGCCAGGCCCGGCGTCAGTGCAATGAAATCCGTCGGGCGCTCGATGCCGGCGATAGCGATATCGCGCGCAGTGAACGCCTGGATCGTCGCGGGCACGTCCTCGATCTTCTCCGCGCGCTGACGCGCAGTGACAACGATCTCCTCCAGCGTCTGGCTATTGGCCGCTTCCTGCGCATGGGCGTGGCTCCATCCCAGAGTCGTCGCCACGGATAACGTCAGCAATGCACGGCGCTTCATAGGTGTCCCCTTCAAGTTTTGTTGAGCCCGGCGAGATAGGTGCGCACGCGCTCGAGCGTGACGACCTCGGCATACTTGGTTTGCAGATCGAACAGATTCGCTTCGTGCGGCCCGGTGGCGCGGTCGCCGACGGCATCGCGCACGACGAGCGGTATGAATCCGTGCTGGACGGCGTCGACGGCAGTCGCGCGCACGCAGCCGCTGGTCGACATTCCGGCGATTAGCAGCGTGTCGACACCGAGCGCGGTCAATGTGGCGGCAAGCGTAGTTCCGAAGAATGCGCTCGCATACTGCTTCGTGATAACGACTTCACCGCGCTCGGGGCCAACGCCCGGCGCAAACTCGCCGAGCGGTGAACGTGCGCTGCGCTCGAAGACTTTCAGCGCGGGCACTTTGCGGAAGAATACGCCGCCGTCGCGGCCGCCATCTTGATAGGCGAGATTCGTATGCAGAATCGGGATGATCGCGCGGCGAGAGACGCCGAGCAGTTCCTCGCAAGCACGGCGAACACCTTCTGTTGTGGGTCCCGCGTATAGCGGCGAGTCTGGCTGGGTGTACGCCTTGACGAAGTCGACGACCAGCAGCGCAGGCCGCGCGCCCGGCTGCAGCGTTGCGCCGTAGCCGCGTGCGTCGACCGGGCCACCAGGATGCGATGTCATATGATCTTCGCTGCTTTCAACTTGGCGTACTGCTCTGCGCTCATCCCGAGCATCGTTCGATACACCTCATCGTTGTGCTGTCCCAGGCTCGGGCTCGGCGAGCGCACACGCCCTGGCGTGCGCGACAACTTCGGCGCGACGTTCTGCATCTTCAGCTCGCCGAAATCGGGATGCGGCACCGAGACGATCGCCTCTCGTGCCTGGAAATGCGGGTCTTCCAGCATCTCGGGCGCGCGATAGATGAGCCCGGCCGGAACGCTGAACTCCTCCATCAACTCGAGCACGGCCGCGCAGCTCTTCGTGCGCGTCCAGTCGCCGATGATCCGGTCGATCTCCTTCTGCCGCACACCGCGCGCACCGTGAGTTGCGTACTCAGGCTGCTGTGCGAGCTCCGGCCGGCCCATCGCCTCCGTCAATCGCTGGAACACGGTGTCCTGGTTCGCTGCGATCAACACCATCGAGCCGTCGCTCGTCGGATACACATTCGAGGGCGCGATGTTCGGCAGAATCGCGCCGGTGCGCTCGCGGATGTAGCCGGCCTTGTCGTACTCGGTGATCAGCGACTCCATCATGCTGAGCACGGCTTCGTAGATTGCCGAGTCGACGACCTGGCCGCGGCCGGTCACTTCCAGATGATGCAAGGCCGACAAGGCACCGAGGCACGCGAACGTCGCCGCGAGCGAGTCACCGATGCTGATACCCATGCGCGAAGGTGGCGTGCTCGGGTCGCCGACGACGTAGCGCAATCCGCCCATCGCTTCGCCGACAGCGCCGAAGCCGGCGCGTCGCGAGTAAGGCCCGCTCTGCCCATAGCCGGAGACGCGGATCATGATCAACCGCGGATTGATCTTCGCGAGCTCCTCGTAGCCGCAGCCCCATTTCTCCAGCGTGCCGGGGCGGAAGTTCTCCAGCAGAAAATCGGCTTTCGCGACCAGCTCATGCAGAACCTTCTGGCCTTCAGGCTGACGCAGGTCGAGCGTGATCGACTTCTTGTTGCGCGCGACGACCGGCCACCACAGCGATTTGCCGTCTGTTTTCTCGCGTCCCCACACGCGCAGCGGATCGCCCTGCTCCGGCGGCTCCACCTTGATGACTTCAGCGCCCATGTCGCCGAGCAGCTGGCCGCAGAACGGTCCTGCTAGCAGCGTGCCCAGCTCGATAACGCGCAGATCGCCGAGCGGCCCGTTTTTGAACGTGTCCGTCATGCCGCACCACGTCGCGTCCAGCGCGCGAACTGCGGCTGCTGCGGCGGCTCGAGTCCGGTCTCTTCGCGACAACGCGCCTTCAGGTTCTCGATGGTGTCGAAGCCGCGATCGAAGAGCTTCTTCTCGCCGCGCTCGCTCGACATGCGCTTGCGCAGTGCTGTTGTCGCTGCAGCGTCGACCGACAAATCGTCTTTCAACACGACGCCGTAGCGACGTGCGCCATCCAATGTGACGAGTCCTGCGTCAACGTCGAACTGCACCAGCGACGGATCACGCTCGAGCGGATCGCCGCAACCACCACCGCCCCAGGTGTCGGACAGCAGCAGATCGCCCGCTTCGACCTTGATTCTATCGACCTTTGCGGGCAGCAACTCCTCGCTGCCATTCTTGCGGACCAGCGTTTTCTTGCTGCGCTGACCGGGCAGTCCGCCGTTCACGCCCCACGGATACGTGAGCCAGCGATCGTCGTGAATCGAGATCTCGCCGGCTTCGAGGAAGCGGTACCCGATGCGCAGCCCGTTGCCGCCGCGGAATTTGCCCGGTCCGCCGCTGTCCGCGATCGTCTCGTACGTTTCGATCCGCAGCGGAAAGTAGCTTTCCAGAAACTCGTTCGGCACGTTCGTAAATGACGGCCACAGCGAATGTCCGTCGGGCCCATCGCCGAACGGCTTGCCCGGAATGCCACCGAACGTGATCTGGTAGAGCTGATACCACTCGCCCTTGCTGTCGTAGCCCGAATACATGAAGTGCGGGCTGTCGGAGAATCCGGCCGCGCACAGGAAGTCCGGACTGCCCTGCCCCAACAGTCCGCCGAGAATGTCGAAGATGCGGCCGAGCGCGTGAGTCCGACACGATAACGCCGCGGGCTTGAGCGGCTTGAGGAGCGTCCCGGACGGGATGCGCACCTCCATCAGATCGTAGAAGCCGTCGTTGAACAGGATCTGCGGGTCGAACACCATGATCATGTACACGCCCGCGAACATCTTGAACATCTCTTCGTTCAGCAGGAAGTTGATCGAGGAGATCGACTGCGGATCGGTGCCGGCGAAATCGAAGATGCACAC
>DATNFA010000171.1:0-54072 GCA_035606615.1 Steroidobacteraceae bacterium | reverse complement strand
CGGCATCACCCGCAGGCACCGGCCATCAAGACGCTGTGCCTGCTGTCGCTGTTCTTCGGCGGGCTGCTGTGGCCGCTCGCCTGGCTGTGGGCGTATTCGCAGCCGGTGCTCTACAAGATGGCCTATGGCGTCGACAAGGTGCAGCCCGCTCATGGGGATCAGGACACGCTGATTCCGTCGTCTCAGGCGCAGGAACCCGAAGTCGCACCGAGCACTGCGGAGGCTGAAGTCGTGCCGGAACCTGCGCCGCGCGTAACGCGTGCGACCACGCGCGAGCGGCGGCCGTGGGAGACATGATATGGAACTGATACTCCTCGGCATCTACTCGTTCGTAGTCTGGCTGATCTTCTTCAAATATCGGCTGCTGCCCTGGAATACGATCAGCCAGGTGATCGTGATCACGATTCCGATCATCGGACTCACGCTGCTCATCTTGCTGCTGAACATCGTTGCGCCCTCCTCGGCTGACGTGCGCGTCGTCAACTATGTGGTCGCGGTCAATGCGCGCGTGCAAGGACTGGTGACGGAGGTGCCGGTGGAACCGAACCGGCCGGTCCACAAGGGCGAGGTGCTGTTCAAGCTCGATCCGACGCCGTTCGAGCTCGAGGTGACTGCGCTCGAAGCACAGTTGGAGCAGCTCGAGGTGCAACTGCTCACCGCGGGTGCTACGACCACAGGTCTGAGTGAGCAGCTGCGCAATGCCCGCGGCGCCAAGGCTTCGATCGCTTCGCAACTGAAACTTGCGCAACAGCGCGAGGAGCAGACGCGGCAGCTCGCAGCGACGGGCGCCGGCAGCCAGTACGACTACGAACAGGCGCAGACGAATGTGGTGAACCTCAAGGCCCAGCTCGACGGGGCCAGTGCGACCGAGTCGCAGGCCCGGGCGAAGCTCGGCGCCAAGACGGACAGCGGCGACCAGGACGAGATCGCGAGCGCGAAGGCGCAGATCGCGCGCGCCGAGGCGCAGTTGAAAGATGCCAAGTGGCGCCTCGACCAGACCATCTATCGAGCACCCGCGAACGGCACCGTCGTCGCTCTCTCCCTGCGGCCCGGTGCGATGGCCGTGCCGCTGCCGCTCACGCCGGCGATGACGTTCGTCGAGGACGATCAGTGGATCATGATGATCTTCAAGCAGAACGAAGTGCGGAAGATCAAGCCCGGGCAGGAAGCCGAGATCGCAATGAAGATGTACCCGGGCCGGGTCATCAAGTGCAAGGTCGACTCGATCATGTGGGCGACCGCGCAGGGCCAGCTGCCGATCGGCGGCGTGAATACGGCATCGGGCGTCGCGCCGGTGCCGCCGAACAGCCTGGCTGTGCGACTGCTCAAGGATCGTAAGGACACGGACTTGTTCCTGGCGTCGGGCGCGATGGGCGGCGGCGCCATCTACACGGACAGCGGCGAGCCGATCCACATCCTGCGCAAGATCATCCTGCGCGTCGGCACGAAGCTAGACTGGCTGATCCTGAAACTGCATTGAGAGTTGGGGAACGCGTGCGCACTCTCGGTCCTCTTTCGATCGCGGCGCTGCTCACAGCGTGCGCCGTGCAGTCGCCACCGCCAGCGGAGGAGGTGCGTCGTGAGACGCTTCCCAACGTCGTTCTCGATCGACAATGGGCGGCGGGAGCTGGTACCTCTGCGGATCCAGTGCAGCAGGACTGGCTGCACACGTTCAACGATCCGCAGCTCGATGCACTCGTGCAAGAGGCGATCGCCCACAATCCCGACTTGCGCGTTGCAGGCGCGCGCGTCGAGCAGGCGGCGCAGTCCCTGATCATCGCGCAATCGGCTTTGCGCCCCCAGCTGGGCATATTCGGCACCGGCGGCGGCAAGACTGGTGGCGGCGGCGACAGCTCCTCGGCGCTGCAAGCGATCATGCTGTTTGCGTCGTGGGAGCTCGACCTGTGGGGTCGCGTTCGTTACGCACGCAATGCAGCCGAGCAGGATCTGCTTTCGGTGCAGGCGGATCTGAACTTCGCGCGCCAGTCCCTGGCGGCGTCGGTCGCGAAGGCGTGGTTCACCGCCACGCAGCTCACACTAAACGCGGGGATCGCCACCGACATGGTGAGCTCGGCGAATCAGCTGACCTCTCTTGCGCAGGACCGCGAGCGCGTCGGCGTCGGCACCGATGCTGAAACGGCAGTAGCGCGTGCGACTGCGAGAGAGCTGGAGGCCTCGCAGCTACAGATCGAGCTCGGCCGCACTCAGGCACTGCGGGCGCTCGAACTGCTGGTGGGCCGTTATCCCGCGGCGGAAGTGCAAGCTCGCGCAGAACTGCTGGCGGTGCCGGGACCCATCGCGGCCGGACTTCCATTGCAGATGCTGGAGCGGCGGCCGGATGTGATCGCCGCCGAACGTCGCGTCGCCGCCGCCTTCAATCGGGTGGGGGAAGCGAAGGCCGCCAGGCTCCCGCAGATCACGTTGAGCGGTAACTTCGGCGCCTTCGAGAGCGAGGTCCTCGCAATCAAGGAAGACTTCGAGAACCCGGCAGGCGGCTTCGGCGCGCGCCTCCTGGCGCCTCTGTACCAGGGCGGCGCGATCACGGCGAAGGTGTCGATCCGCACGCTGCAGCAGAAGGAAGCGCTGGCGGACTATGCACGGGTCTCTCTGCGCGCCATCGGCGATGTCGAGAACGCGCTCGCATCGAGCGCATCGCTTGCGAGGCGCGCTGCATTGCTCACCGACGCGCTCAATGATCAGACTCGCGCGCTCGAGTTGACGGAAAACCAGTTCAGGATCGGCCGCGCGGACCGGCGGGCAGTCGAGCAACAGCGCATGAACGCGCAGAACGCTCGCATCGCCTTGCACAACGTCCGCACGGACGAGCTCGCGGGACGCGTGAATCTACACCTCGCGCTGGGCGGAAATTTTGCGCCCGCCTCTCCCTAGCAGAACGCACCATGCGCCAGTCCGTAAGCGCACCCATAAGCGCAACGCGCGACGCACTGGGCCGACTGTTCCTGGGACGCTGTTTCTATTTGTTCGTCACCTTGCTGACGCTCATCGCGCTCGCCCCGTTCGTGGAAGCGCAGTATGGCGGCCTGATGGTTCGTTACGTGATCAACTCAGTGGTCATGCTGGCTGCCGTCGCAGCGGTCGGCCGCTCGATCGTGTCGTTCGTCGTCGTACTTGCGATGGCCGCGCCCGCATTGGCATGTCGCTGGCTCGCACTGCATGGCGGCGACCCGACCTACATCGACCTGGGCCTGCGCCTGGACGCAGGCGTGTACGTGGCGACGATCGGGCTGCTGCTGCGCTTTGTGTTCGATCAGCAGGTGCTGACTTCGGACCGACTCTGGGGTGCAGCTGCCGCCTACCTGATGATCGGCGTGCTGTGGAGCGTCCTGTACACGATCATCGATCGCTTCGGCGAACCGGCGTTCGCGATACGCGACCAGAGCGGATCGATGCAGCTGAACGATCTGCTCTACTTCAGCTTCGGTACGCTGACCACGTCGGGTTTCGGTGACATCGTGCCGCTGACCCCGGTGGCCCGGACAGCAGCAATGGTCGAAGGAATCGTCGGCCAGCTGTTCATGGCCATCCTCATCGCGCGGCTCGTCGGCGTCTATCCGCAAACGGGACTGCGCCAATGACGCTGCTCAAGGTCATCGCGCCCGGCGAAATCACTCGCATCATGCTGCTGGTGATCACCGTCGGGCTGCTGCTGACAGGCAGCTTGTGGATTCTGCTGCCGTTCCTGGTCGCGATCGCCTGGGCGACGATGATCGTCATCTCGACCTGGCCGATCCTGCTGAAGGTACAACAAGCGGCGGGCGGGCGGCGCTGGGTGGGGGTCGTCGTGATGTCGCTCGTCGCGCTCGCGACGTTCGTCGTCCCGTTGCTCACGGCAGTGAGCACGATGTTCGATGCTGCGGAACGCAGCCCTGCGGTGCTACACGACCTGGTCGATCGCGGCCTCGGCCCGCCACCCGCGTGGGTCGCCAACCTGCCCGCCGTCGGCGAGCGCATCGCCGAGAAGTGGGCGGCATTGTCTGCTGCCGGGCCCGAAGCGCTGGTGGAAACACTCAAGCCTTACGCACGCTCCGCCACCGCTTCCGTGCTCGCGCTCACCGGCGGCCTGGGCGCGATGCTGATTCAGATGCTGCTGACGATCGCCGTCGCGGCGATCTTGTATGCGTCAGGTGAAACCGCTGCACGCGGCGTCCTGGCGTTCGCGCATCGCATCGGCGGAACACGTGCCGAAGACACTGTTCAGCTCGCGGCGAAGGCAGTGCGCAGCGTCGCGCTCGGCGTGCTGGTGACTGCACTCGTTCAATCTCTGCTCGCCGGTCTCGGCCTGTGGGTTTCCGGTGTGCCGTATCCAGGCCTGTTCACCGCAATCGCGTTCGTGCTCGCAGTAGCGCAGCTCGGGCCGTTGCTCGTGCTCGCGCCGGCTGTGGCCTGGCTGTACTGGAGCGGCCACCCCGGTTGGGGGACCGCATTGCTGATCTGGAGCCTGCCAGTGATCGCGCTCGACAACGTGCTGCGGCCGATCCTCATCCGTCGCGGCGTCGAGCTGCCGATGCTGCTGATCATCGCTGGCGTCATAGGCGGACTCATTGCGTTCGGCGTCATCGGCCTGTTCGTCGGTCCGGTCGTGCTCGCCGCGAGCTACACGCTGCTGAAGGCGTGGATCGCGGAAGTTCCGCAATGAAACCGTCGGTGAACTGGCTGCTCGCGTTCATTCCGGTCACGATCGTGCTCGAGTACGCGCATGTTCCGGCGCCGCTCATCTTCCTGTCGGCTGCGCTGGCAATCATTCCGATCGCGGCCGCGATCGTGCACGCCACCGAGCATCTGGCGAAGCACACCGGCGACGCCGTCGGCGGCCTGCTCAATGCAACGTTCGGCAACGCGCCCGAGCTGATCATCGCAGTGGTCGCCCTGCGCGCGGGCTACGTAGACATGGTGCGCGCATCGATCATCGGCGCGATCCTTGCGAATCTCCTTCTCGCCCTGGGCGTCGCGTTCGTGCTCGGCGGGTGGCGTTACAAGGATCAGACGTACAACGCCGGTGCATCGCGCCTCTACAGCACGATGATGCTGCTCGCCGCCGTGAGTCTCGCGGTGCCGAGCGCATTCAGCCGCTACTTCGCTCCCGAGGGCACGATGCGAGAGGAGCAGCTGCTCAATGTCGGCATTGCCGGCGCGCTGCTGTTCGCCTACGTGCTGTATCTCCTGTTCTCGTTGAAGACGCACCCCGGCTGGTTCGAGAGCGTCGAACAGGGAGCGGCGGCCGAGGACCATCATGCCGAAAAGGCATGGAGTGTCCCGCGGGCCGTCGGAACGCTGATCGGAGCGGCCGTGCTCGCAGCGTGGATGAGCGAGATTCTGGTCGGCGCTGCGGAAAGTACCGGCAAGGCGCTCGGCATGTCGTCCGTATTCATGGGCATCGTGTTGCTCGCCGTCATCGGCGGTGCGGCGGAAAGCGGCTCGGCGATCGCTGTGGCGATGAAGAACAAGATGGATCTGTCGCTGGGAATCGCGCTCGGCAGCTCCATCCAGATCGCGCTGTTCGTTGCGCCCGTACTGGTATTCGCGAGTTACTTCATCGCACCGCAGCCGCTGGAGCTCTCATTCAGTCGTGCCGAGGTCGGCTCGCTGTTCCTCGGCGTGCTGGTAGGCGCACTCGTGTGCGCGGATGGGCGCACCAACTGGTTCAAGGGCGCGCAACTGGTCACGCTCTACGCGATCATCGCGATGATGTTCTATTTCATGCCCGCGAGCTGAAGGCAGCGGCGTCGGCAACCTCGGCCGTCGTCGCATTCGACACCGGTAAAGCGATACAAAACGTCGCGCCACCCCCCGCGCCGTTCACGCCCCACAGCCGGCCGCCGTGCGCGAGGACGATCGAGCGCGCGACCGAAAGTCCCAGGCCGACAAGCTCGTGACTCGAGAAGAACGGCTCGAAGACGCGCTCGAAATCCGCCACCCCCGGGCCGTTGTCGCTCACCGCCACGTGGATCTCACCGGACACATGACGGGCCGCGATGCGCAAGTGCCGCGGGCCAGGCATTCCCGCCATCGCCTGGCATGCATTCACGATGAGGTTGAGCAATACCTGCTGCAACTGGGCTGGCGTCGCGGTCACGAGCGGCAACTGCGGCTCGAGATCCAGCTCGGCCGTAACATTGCGCGCGATGAGGTCGCTGTGCTCCAGCGCCAGGATGTCGTGGATGCAATCCGCCACCTGCACCGACTCCCGCTCCACCGGCCCGCGCGGCAGCAACGTATGCAGCCGATGAATCACGTCCGCGGCACGCTGATCGTCCGCCACGATATCTGCAAGGATCGCGCGCAACTCCGGCAGATCCGGATTCGCCTTCTGCGCTTCCTGCTGTGCGACCGTGGCATTGAGCATGATGGCGGCCAGCGGCTGGGCCATCTCGTGGGCGAGCGTGCCTGCAAGCTCGCCGACCGTTGCACCCAGCGTCAGATGCACCAGCTTCTCGCGCTGGGTGCGCTGGTCGATTTCCTGGTTCTTGCGTCGGGTGATGTCGACACAGACTCCGATCATCGAGCGCGGCCTGCCGGCGGCGTCGCGTTGTACTTTGCCCAAGGCACGGATCCACCGGACACGGCCGTTGCAGTGGAAGCGCCATTCCACATCGCCGTCGTCGCCTTGCTCACGAGCAGCACGCGTCGCTGCCAATAGTCGCGTGCGATCGCTTGGGTGCGCAGTGTCGATCAGCTCCGCATGCGATGCGACCATGCCCGAGAGGATCGGGCCCCAGCGGCCGGCAAAGTGCCAGGTGATCCGATCGCTTTGCATTCGCCATTCCCAGGTACCCAGGCGTGCGGCGTTGAGCGCGAGATTCAGGCGCGCCTTGCTGCGCAGAGCCGCGATCCGCGCTCTGTGCAACTCGGCCAGCGCAGCGGCCAACACCATCAGCGTGGATCCGGCCACGATCAGAAATATCTGCAGCGACAGCATCGACGTGGCCAGCCTGGGCAGTACGAACGGGCCGGTTCCGTGCAACGTGCCCGTGATGGCGACGAGCGCTAGCAGCGCGATGCTGGCACTCACTCCGCCCACGCCGGTACGAACCGCGGCCCATATGAGCAGCGGCAGCGGCGCATAAACGAAGACTGCAGCCTCGGCTGGCGACTTCGGTTGATGGAAAACGACGAAGCTGACGGCACCGAGCGCCGACAGCAGCACGGCAGCTTCCAACCACCGGATGGGGCTGACGCTTCGCAGCTGTCGGACGCTGTCGCGAAACAGGATTGCGAGCGGCGGGACGATCAGCGCTGCGAGTGCATTCGACGGTAGCCGGGAACGGAACACGCCCCAGTAATCACCGTCGTACCGCCACCCCGTCCAAGCCACGAACGCTGCATCCAGGAACGATGACAACACGGGAGCGCACAGCACCCCCGCGGCGAGGTACACGATGACATGGCGGACCCGAGCGAATCGCGGCGGTTCGCCGAGCAGGTAATAGATGATGCCGGCTGCGACCAATGCCTCACTGGCATTGCTCAGGTACCACAAGACGGCCATTGCCAGCGGCACGCCGGACGGGACTTCGGAGATCAAATGCGCGGGCAACACCGCGAGGAGCGGCCACACCCAGGCCCGCGGCGGACACAGCAGCAGGGCGGCAAGGAGGATCGCGTTCGGCGGCCAGAGCAGCGAGACAGCATAGTCGCGCGGCGTGAACGCAAGCCCGATATGCACGCCCACGTAGTACGCCAGCGCCAGCGCTAACAGCAACATTGCCGCCTGCAGCACCTCGATGCGTGGCGGCGGCCAAGCCCGATCAGCTGTGCCCACCCCGACTACTCCCAGGTCTTAATATGCAAGTTGGTACGCCGTGCCACCCGAGTTGGTTTCATGAACATGCATGACCACACCGCGGCAGCGCAACATTAATCGATCGCCACGCCGTTGACAGTGCGAACTTGGTCGCAGCATGGGCGTCGCAGAGTGAATGGCTTCTGAAGTTCGACGCGGCTCGCATTCGTTATCGTTGGTTTCTACTAGGTTGACCGCTTCGGCCGAATGATATGCCCCCGCCCTTGAGCACGCCCATCCTTCTCGTCGATGACGACCCGAGCATCCGCCGCAGCCTCGGGCGGCTTTTGCGGGCGCATGCCTACGAGGTACTGGAAGCGGACAGTGCTCCCCAGGCATTGGACGTTCTCGCCACGACGCGTCCGGCGCTGATGCTGATCGACATGGTCATGCCGGGGAACTCGACACTGGACGTCGTGCGACAGATCAAAGCTCAGGCAAGTACGGCGTCCATGCCAATCATCGCGTTGACCGCGTCTCCTCCGACCGCGCCGCAGGACCGGGCGCTGTTCGCGGCGGTCGTTGCGAAACCAACCGATGCGCGTGGATTGCTCGACTCGATCGCCGGAGCGTTGCGCGCTACCGCTACGGGATCCTCGGCGGTCTGAGCGGCCCGGCGACGCTCCTGCCCGGCGGGCAGCCCGACTGCCCGACTTACGGACTGTTGCGCGCCCAACCCAGTCCCACCATTCAGGCATGGCCGCTCAGCAGCAGCGCTACCGTGCACGTGTCGTTCTGGCCCTTGCTCTTGTTCTGGCCTTTGCCAGCCCGGCGTGGGCATCGCCGCCGGTCAGCCCGCGAGTCAGCCCCGCAACTCAACGCAGTGATCCGCCAACGCTGCGCGAGCAACTGTTCGCGCAACTAGTGAGCGATCGTGCCCGAGCGATCGACCTGGCGTTCGGCCAGACCTTTGCGCCATACGTGACTGAGCTGCGGGTCGTCATGCTGAACCCGGGCGAATGGGCGGCCACGCACCGCGCTGGTGTCGCCTTCTACGACCCGGAGGCGCACACGCTGTTCTTCGCGCGGCGCCTGCAGTACGCGGTGGCTCCGCCGACAACTGTGTCGGCGCGACAGTACTGGCCCTGGTACGACGAGCCTTGGCGCAGCCTGTATCCGGTCGTCGAAACGGTCGACGACGCTCTCTGGATGGCGTTGCTGACGGAGTCGGCGCGCGCGCGCAACCAGACTTGGCCGCATGCACAGTGCACGTCGCTCGATTTCGTCGAGCGCCTGCCGTGCGAGATGCTGATGCAAGGCATCGCCGCGCATACGACGCAGGTCAAGGCACCGATGTTCAACGAAAATCGTCTGGCCGAGATCTGGCCGGACGACATTGCGGAGCTGCGCGCCCGCGCCTGGCGCAACGACGACAGCGCTTATCAGAATGTCCGCAAGTACGGCGGCTACTTGCTGCTACGGCCGCTGGTGCGCGAGTTCGGAGTCGCGCGCACGTTGAGTTACGTCGCCGGCACGCCGTTCCACATCGAGCAGAACAATCTGCGGCTCTCCGCAGAGACCTACCAGAAACGCGCTCAGGAAGTGCTGGCGTGGTAAGCGATCAGCTCGGGCGCACTGAGAGAGGCCGAGAAGAAGAAGCCCTGCGCCATCTGTACGCCGGTTGCGTGCAAGACCGTCGCTTGATAGTCCGTTTCCACGCCCTCGGCGACTACTTTCAGGCCGGTGTTCCGCAGCAGCGAGCCTAGCGCAGCCAGCCAGTGCGGCGGTGGCACGTTGGCCGCAAGCTGCGCCGTCAGCTGCCGATCGAGCTTGATGACGCTGAAATTGCAGCGAGCGAGCAACGCCAGGTTCACGCTGTTCAGCGAAACGTCGTCGAGTGCGACGCGCAAGCCGCGCTCGGCCATCATGTTCAATGCCTGTAATCCGAGTTGATCCGGCACGCCGTGCTCGGTGACCTCGAACACGATCTGGTTCACCCGCGCCTGCAGGCCAGAGCGTTCGGCTGCGTAATGCAGACCGCCGCGGCCCAGAATCTCGGGCGGTACGTTGATGCTGACCTGCACATACGGATGCTGGTCCAGCCAGTCGCCGAGCTCTGCGGCGATGGTGTCCATTACCCAGTAGGTCAGCCGGCCCGACAGCGGCGTGTTGTTGATAGCACGCAGGAACTCGGAAGGTTGCAGGATCGTATCGGCGCGACGCCAGCGGACCAGCGCCTCGGCTCCGATGCAGGAAGCGTCGCTCAGCAGGACGATCGGCTGGTATTCGACGAACAGCTCGTCGCTGTCCAGCGCAGCCCGCATGTCGTCGACTGTGACCAGATCGATCTCACACTAGATAGGCAGGCGATCTCCCTCCGGGAGACTGCTGGACGAAGATGCCGGCCTGCTCGAGAACCGCTGCGGCCCGTACCAGCTCCGGCACCGTCCGCGCGCGCAGCTTCGACATCATGCGAGCGCGCAACGCTTTCACGGTGCGCTCGCAGGCGCCGAGGTCGGCTGCCATCTGCTTGTTCAGTCGATGCGAGATCACGCCAGAGAAGATCGTTCGCTCGGCGCCCGTCAGCGTGGCGAAACGCGTCGACAGCTCGCGCAACTCCGTGCGTGCAGCGACACGCTTCGCATCGACTTGCAGCGCACGCTCCACCACAGCAAGCACTCGCGCCGCGCTCGCCGGCTTGACGATATAGTCGAATGCGCCCTTCTTCATCGCGTCGACACTGGTAAACACGTCGTCGCGCGCAGTGACGAAGATGATCGGTGGCGCCGACCCGCGCTGCTTCAAAGCGCGCAGCAGATCCATACCGCTCGGGCCCGGCATCGTGATGTCGAGCAGACAACATCCAGCGGCTTCGCCTTGCAGTCTCAGCAGGAACTCACCGGCGCAGCCATAGCCGATCGCACGGTAACCGCAGATGCGCAGGACGCGCAGCATGCCGGTGCGAAAACTGTCATCGTCATCGATGACGTGAACCGCAGGCTCGGCAGTCACATCCTCATCGGACTCCGGCCAGGACGAGAGCATCGCTGCCGGGGCGAGCGAGCTCTGATCCGCTGTGTACATCGTCATGATTTGTTCTCCCTGCAGCAGAAGTCTGGTCCCGCTCCCATCCCCTCTGCCTGGTGGGTTTCCGTCCCGGTAAGTTGGGCCCGTTATCCCAGGTTTGGCACTGTCCGCCTCGATGGTTGCAATTGCAATGGGTAGAGCGGGCATGGCCGTACCGGATCGTTCCCCAGTTACGTATTCGGGGCCGCCTCTGGCCGTCCTAATGTAGTTCGAAAACTCAGGGAGCGACGGCCATCGATACGCTGCAATACCTGGCGAGCGCACTGCTGGCTGTGCAAACGGTCCTCATCATCGCACTGTTGGTGCAGAACAGGCGCCACTCGCGCGCCCGCGCCGACGTACAGCGTCAATATGCGGAAATCACCCATGCGGCCCGGCTGGCCCTGATAGGCGAAATAACGGCATCTGTGGCCCACGAGGTCACGCAGCCGCTGAGCGCCATCCTCAGCAACGTCGAAACCGCCGACCTGCTCCTGAGCCAGCCCCAGCCGAATGTGCCCCTGGTGCGCGAGATCCTCAAAGATGTCCGACAGGATGATCTGCGCGCCGACAACATCGTGCGTCGCCTGCGGACCCTGCTGCGCAAGCGCGAGCTGCAGCTCGAGGACGTGGACGTGAATGCACTGGCTTCGAGCGTCCTCTCGCTGGTACTGCCCGACGCCGTCCGCCGCAACATCCTCATCCGCACCTCGCTGGATCCCTCGCTGCCGCGTGCCTCCGCCGATCCGGTGCACCTCCAACAAGTGCTGCTCAATCTCGTCATCAATGCCATGGACTCGATGAAGAGCACGCCGCTCGAACAGCGGGTCCTGGAGATCCGCACCGAGCGCGTCCCGGGCGCCCACCCCCATCTCACCGTCACGGTGCTCGACAAGGGCGAAGGCTTCGAGCCGGCGAAGAAGGACAAGCTGTTCGATTCGTTCTACACGACCAAGACCGAGGGCCTCGGGCTGGGTCTGTCGATCGCGCGCTCGATCGTGCGGATGCACGGCGGCGCGATCTGGGCCGAGAACCGGAACGGTGGCGGCGCATCCTTCGCCTTCACCCTGCCCTTCAAGGGCCCGTGAGCGACGCATGCGAGGGGCTGTCCGCGCGACCCGTGCTACTGATTGCCGCTGCATGCGACGCCGTGTATGAGAGTGGCATCCGCTGCGGCGTACAAGCACGTGACTACAATCATCATCGTCGAGGACGACAGCAGTGTGAACCTCGCGGTGAGCCGGCTGCTGGAGGCGGCTGGCTTCGACGTGCGCAGCTTCATGTCTGCCGGCGCGCTGCTCGCCGACGCCCAGGCGCACGATGCCGATTGCCTGGTGCTCGACGTTCATCTGCCGGACATGAACGGGTTTGACTTACAACGCAAGCTCGTGGCCACGGGCTTCACTGCGCCGGTCGTCGTCATCACGGCGCATGACGACGCGATGCATCGGCGCGCGGCGCGCGACATCGGCGCTTTCGCTTACCTGACCAAGCCGTTCTCCAGCCTTTCGCTCGTCGACGCCGTGTCGCGCGCGGCCGCAGCAGATCGCTGACGCCACTGCCCGCGCTACTAATGGAAAAAGAACCGCCGTGCGGAGACGGTGTCGGCATGACGCTCGCGAGATCGACGACCGTTGCGCTGTGGGTTTGCCTGCTGACGGCGTGCGGCACCGATCCGATCCAGATGTCGGGCGATCCGGCGACGCTGCCGCCGTTCAAGAGCTTTCGCATCGATGAAGAGCAGTTCGTGTTCGCGACCGAGATCAGTGAGGAACAGCGCGCAGAGGTTTCCAGGAAATTGCGTGGGGCCGCGGTGAGTGCGCTCGAGAGGCGTGGTTACAAGGAAGCGACCGATGCAGATGTGCTGGTGGGGCTGGCAGCGATGAGCAGGGTGACGCTTCCCGAGGCGAGCAGCTCTGGCGGCGGCGCGCTGCACCAAGTCGACACATCGGTGCTCGATGCCGGACGGCCCTTCACGCCGCCGGCCTCGGAGATTCCACCTTCAGGTGTCGGGCGTGAAGGCGATCTGATGATGTCGCTGCGCGATGCCAAGACCAAGCGCGCGCTGTGGCAGGCGACCTCGAACGGCGCCGCGACCACTCCCGCGGAAGCTCTGCGCAAAGCACGCTCGACCTATGCAGCCATGGCGGCCAAGTTGCCCAAAGCAGGTAGCGCGCACGAATGAACCTCGCAGCGCGCCTCATCTGGTCGATCATGGCGAGCTGCTTCTTCGCCGGGCCGGCGCTGTGCGCGGAGGAAGCGAAGCAACCGTTCAAGCCGGAAGAGCTGGAACAGATCGTCGCGCCGATAGCGCTCTATCCGGATTCGCTGCTGGCGCAGGTCTTCATGGCTTCAACTTATCCGCTGGAGATAGTGCAGGCGGCGCGCTGGTCCAAGGAACATCCGGACGTGAAGGGCGACGCGGTCTCGAAGGCAGTGGAGAAAGAGACCTGGGATGCGAGCGTGAAATCCCTGGTCGCGTTTCCCGACGTGCTGACGATGATGAACGAGAAGCTCGACTGGACGCAGAAGCTGGGCGACGCGTTCCTCGCGCAACAGAAGGACGTGATGGATGCCGTGCAGCGTCTGCGCGTCAAGGCGAAGGAGGCCGGCAATCTGAAGAGCGGCAAGGAGCAGACGGTCAAGACGGAGGCGGCTCCGGCGGGTGCCCCCGCCCCGCAGATCATCATCATCGAGTCGAAAGATCCTGAAGTCGTCTACGTGCCGACGTACAACCCGACGGTGGTCTACGGCGCGTGGCCATACCCCGCGTATCCTCCTTACTACTACTACCCGCCCTACTACGCGCCGGGCGCGGCGTTCTTCTCGTTCAGCGTCGGCGTGGTCGTCGGCGGCGCGATCTGGGGCAACTGCAATTGGGGCGGCAACGATATCGACATCGACGTCAATCGCTACAACAACTTCAATCGCAACGAATTCAACCGCAACGAAATCAACAACGGCAGGAACAACGGCGGGAACAACGGCAAGTGGCAGCACAGCCCTGAGCACCGGCAGGGCGTGGGCTACCGCGACTCGGCGACGCAGCAGAAATACAATCGCGGCAGCAGCCGCGAGTCGGTGAGCTCGCGCGAGGATTTCCGCGGCCGCGCGGACCAAGGGCGCAACGACATGTCGCGCGAGGGACTATCCCAGCGCGACGTGAGCGGCACTCGCGATCTGGGCGCGAGCAGCGGCACTCGCGACGTTGGCGGCGGTAATAACTATCGCGACCTGAGCGGCGGGACCAGCGGCACTCGCGACACGAGCGCCAGTCAGCGCGACCTCAACTCGGCACAGAGCCGCGATACAAGCGCCTCCTCGTCCAGATCCTCCGACGCATTCAAGAACGTCGACCGCGGCTCGAGCGCGCGGCAGTACAGCAGCCGGGGATCGTCGAGCCGCGGCGGCGGTGGCGGGAGGCGTCGCTGAAGCGGCGGGACCAGCACATGCGCGCACTCATACTCTTGGTCAGTATCGCGACAGCGCTGGTCGGGTGCAGTCGAGCGGTTTCACAGAGGGATTTCGCCTCGCCCGAGGAGGCAACTCAGGCGTTGGTCACTGCTGTCCGCGCGGAAGACACGCGCGAACTGCTGGCGGTCCTCGGTGCGGACGCAGAACCCGTGATCGATTCCGGCGATCCGGTCCGGAACCGCCAGGCGCGGGAGCGATTCCTGCACGCGTATGAAGCCGGGCATGTGTTCGACAGCACGACCGAAGGCACGGCGACGCTGCAAGTCGGCGAGGACAAATGGCCCTTCCCCTTCCCTATCCAGCAGCACGGCAATCGCTGGAGCTTCGACAGCTCGGCCGGCGCGGACGAAATCATCAGCCGACGAGTCGGCGAGAACGAGCTCGACGCGATCCAGGCGTGCCTCGCGTTCGTCGACGCCGAGCGCGAGTACTACGCTCGCAATCCGCAAGAGGAGCCGCTGCTGCAGTATGCGCAGAAGCTGGCGAGCTCCGAAGGCCACAAGGACGGCTTGTACTGGCCGACCACGGGCGATGAGCTGCCGAGTCCGCTCGGCGAGCAGTTCGCACGCGCGCGCAGTGAGGGCTACTTCGAGCAAGGCGTTGCCGCCAGCAAAGGCTATCGCGGCTACATCTACCGACTGCTGACGGCGCAGGGCCCAAGCGCTGCAGGCGGTGCTTACGACTACCTCGTCAAGGGCAAGATGCTCGGCGGCTTCGCGCTGATCGCTTTCCCGGTCGAGTACGGCAACTCCGGCGTCATGTCCTTCATCGTGAATCACGACGGCGTCGTGTATTCGAAGGACCTGGGGCCCGAGACGGCCAAGGCCGCCGGCGCCATCGCGGCGTTCGATCCTGATTCGAGCTGGAAGCAGGAAGCCGCGATCGAGCCCGGGCGGCAGGCGAGCACACGATGAGGCGAATCGAATCCATCTTTCATCCGTCGGATTTTTCCGAGGCCAGCGAGGTTGCGTTCGAGCACGCGCTGCGGATCGCACTCGTCTCCAAGGCCGAGTTCACGATGCTGCACGTGGACTCCGGCTACGATGCCGACTGGGCCGACTTCCCCGGCGTGCGCGACACGCTGGAACGATGGGGCCTGATCCTGAAGGGCAGCGACAAGAGCGCAGTGGCCGATCTCGGCATCAAAGTCCAGAAGGTCATTGCCAGCAATCGCTCGCCGGTCACCGCGTCCGTCGACTTTCTGAGCAAGCATCCCGCCGATCTGGTGGTGCTCGCCGTTCATCAGTACGAAGGCCGCGTGCGCTGGCAACACAAGCGAGTCGCGGAGCCGATCGCGCACGCGGCAGAGTCGATGACGCTGTATCTGCCGTACGGCGTGCCCGGTTTCGTGGCTCACAAGGACGGCGCGATCTCGCTGCGCAAGATCCTAGTCCCAGTGACCGCCAAGCCGCGACCCGAGCCCGCGATCGAAGCAGTTGCGCGCATGATCCGCAGCCTTGCGCTGCCGGCGGGCAGAGTGAACCTGTTGCACGTCGGAGATGCCGAGGACATGCCGCCATTGCAGATCCCTGCGGAGGCCGATTGGGAATGGACGGTGCATGTATTGAAAGGCGACCCGGTCGAAGTCATCGTACAGACGGCCGCGGCCGCGGGCTCGGACCTCGTCGTGATGACAACCGAAGGCCCGCATGGCTTCCTCGATGCGCTCCGCGGCAACACTGCCGCCAGAGTGCTCAGGGATGTTCGTTGCCCTGTGCTGACTCTGCACGCCTGATTTCCGCAGAAGCTACTGCTGTCGCAAGGCGCTGCGATAGCGGCGGCTGCACGGCACGCGCGAACCGTTCTTGAGCAGCAGCCGCGCATCGCCCGTGTCCAGCGGCTCGATCTGATCGAGGAAGTCGAGGTTCACGATGTAGCTGCGATGGACGCGCACGAAGCGCGCAGGATCGAGTCGATCCTGGATCGCAGTCATCGTCGAGCGCAGCGGATAGACGCGGCCGCGCACATGCAGATTCACGTAGTTCTCCGCCGCCTCCAGGAACTCGATGTCGTGCGCGGCCACCAGGAATTCGGCGCCGAGCTTGCGGACCAGGAAGCGGCTCGGCCGCTCGATCGCTTCGGCGGGCGGCCCGGTGTCGGGCGCGGTGAGCAGCCGGGCCTCGCCCCGCAGACGCAGCAGCAACAGTCGGTACAAGTAGATGACGGTCACAGTGTAGGCATACGTGCGGACGTCCTTGAGGTATTCATAGAGGAGTTCCTTCGGCCAGTAGCCGAACTCATATCGCGAGGCCACGGCGCCGTAAGCGAGGTGACGTAGACCGACCATGCCGAACACGTGAATCAGCGAATAGGGAATCGTCGCGATCAGATGCGCCGCCACTGCTCGCCGCCAGGTCGCGGCGCGAAAGGGAAAGCGGTGATCGAATGCCAGCTGGGCCGGCACCAGCGCGAGCAGCATGAGCGCGCTCGAGTATTCCCACACCACCGGTTCCCACCAGTCGACTGACAGGTCGCGGCGCTCGAAGTCCATGAGCACAACGACGCTGTTGCCCGCAGCGTCGAGCAGGTACCACGTCGTCCACAGAGCGATTTCCCAGATGCGTCGGTGGCGCAAATAGCGATCGAGCATCGAGTTCGCAGGCGCGGACATCGGCGGATTCTAGCCGCCGCGTGACGGGTGTCGCTCGCGAATCGTCACTGCATCCAGCCGCTCGCCCCGCGCGGACGGCGATCGGTCACTTCGCGGTGGATTCGAAGCCCTGGAATGCGCAGCGTGGTGCTATGAAAGCTCTGCCGATCCTGCTTGCTTGGGTAGTCTGTGGCGCGCACGCGTCGACCGAACAAATCGTGCCCGCCAACGTCGGCCGCCTTGAGGTGGCTTGGGTCTACGACACCGGCGACTCGACCGAAGCGCTTGCCCCCGGCGCCGACCGCCCCTCGTTCGAAGCGACGCCGGTCTACGCGGACGGCGCACTCTACCTGTCGACTCCGCTCGGCACTGTAACTGCGCTCGACGCAGACACGGGCCGGCAGCTCTGGAAGGTCGACCTGCAGATCCGGCGCGATACCGACTACTCCGACTTTGCGAACCGTGGCCCCACCCTTCGTGGCACACGACTGTACGTAGGGACGGTCGATGGCCGGCTCGTCTGCCTGGAGCGCGCGAGCGGGCGGTTCTGCGCCGGCTTCGGTCACGACGGCCGGATAAACCTGACTCGCGGGCTACGACATCAGCCCGAATGGCACGGCGAATACGGTGTCACGTCGCCGCCGGCGATTTATCGCGATCTGGTGATCGTCGGCTCTTCCGTCGCGGACAACGGTCGCGCGCAGATGGCTTCGGGTGAAGTGCGCGCCTTCGATGCCGAGACCGGTGCCTTGCGCTGGACGTTTCATCCGCTGCCGGCAGCAGCAAAGACCGGCGGTGCGAACGCGTGGTCACGCATCGTGGTCGACGACGCGAGCGGCCTCGCCTACCTGCCGACTGGCAGCGCAAGCCCGGACTACTTCGGCGGCTTGCGGCCCGGCGACGATCTCTACGCCAATTCGCTGGTCGCCGTGAATGCGCGCACCGGCGAGCGTGCCTGGCACTTCCAGCTGGTCCATCACGACCTGTGGGACTACGACACCACGACGCCTCCCCTGCTCTATCCGGGCCGCGATGGACCCGCAGTCGCTATCGGCAACAAATCGGGCCACGTGTTCCTGCTGAATCGACTGACTGGCACGCCGTTGTTTCCAGTCGTTGAAAAGCCCGTTCCCCGCAGCGACGTGAGCGGCGAGCAGGCCGCGGCCACTCAACCCTTTCCGACGAAACCGGCGAACCTCGTGCCGCAGCAGGTGACGGAAGAAGATTTGTGGGGCGAGACGCCCGAGGATCTGGCGGGTTGCCGCCAGAGGTTCCGCGCCCTGCGCAACGAAGGTGTGTTCACGCCTCCGAGCCTGCGCGGCAGCTTGCACGTCCCGGGCAACATCGGCGGCCTGCATTGGGGCGGCTTCGCGTGGGACTCGACGCAGCGACTGTTGATCGCGCCCGTCAATCGACTGCCCGCGATCATTCGCCTGATTCCGCGCGCGGGCTTCGACGAGGCGCGGAAGAATTTTCCGGCGCGCGAAACGACGGAACAGGACGGCACGCCGTTCGCGATGTCGCGCGAGTTCTTTCGCTCCCCGTCGGGCAAGCCGTGCACGGCGCCACCATGGGGCGAGCTCGTCGCGATCAATGCAGACAGCGGCGACATCGCCTGGCGAGCGCCGCTGGGCCTGAATCTCGGCGGGCCCGCGACGACGCAGACCGGCGTCGTCTTCATCGGTGCCTCGCTCGAACCTTATCTGCGTGCATTCGAAACACGAACCGGAAAGGAGCTGTGGAAAGGCCAGCTGCCGACCAGTGCACGCGCCACGCCTCTCATATATATGAGCGCGCGAGGCAGACAGATGGTCGCCATCGCGGCCGGCGGACACGATTCGACTCTCTCAAAGCTGGACACGAAGCTGGTCGTGTTCGCGCTGCGCGACTGAGATCGCTAGCGGTCGTCGATCACGATGACGTATTCGACCGGCGCCGGCGCGTACAGTGCGGCAACCAGATCGGCGCGATACCGCAGCACTGCACGCTGATTGATCGAGCCCTTGTCCGTAATCTCGCCGTGATCGAGCGAAGGCGGCGTAGGCAGCAGCACTGCGCGCCGGATGCTCCGAGTGCTCGCTGCACTCCTCTCTGCATACATGCGCAAGCGGCTCTGCAGTTCCCCGAGCAGAACGTCGGATTGCACCTGTGCACACGCTGTCGCGTCAGGAACGATCAAAGCGGCCAGATAGTCCGCATCGTGGCCGGCAATGACTACGTCCTGCGCGAACGGCGCGAGCGCGCCGATCAGGTCGGCGCGCAGCGGCCCGACGCTCACCCAGCTACCGTTCGAGAGCTTGAAGTCTTCGCTGATCCGGCCGTCGAAAATCAGGCCGCGCGTCGGATCGCGCTCGTCGATCAGGCGCACGGCATCCCCGAGGCGATAGAAGCCCTCGTCGTCGAAAGCCGCTGCTGTAAGCGCCGGCTCGCGCCAGTATCCGGGCGTGACGCTCGGGCTGCGCACGCGAATCTCCAGCTTCTCCTCGACTGCAACCAGCTTCACCAGCGAGCCCTTGACGGGCAAACCGACGGCGCCGCTGCGGCCCATCGCGGGCGTCGTGAACGTCACAGCAGGCCCGGTCTCGGTGGCACCGAGACCAGACAGCATCGGGACCTTCACTCCGCGCTCGCGCGTCGACATTGCATCGAGCACATTCCAGGTGTGCTGACCGAGCGAGGCGCCCGCGAAAAAGTACGCGCGCAGCCAGCGATAGAAGCTGCCGCGCAGGTGATCGTCTGCCGGCAGACACTGTGCCAGCATTTCGAAGCCCTTGGGCACGTTGAAGTACACCGTCGGTGAAATCTCGCGCAGATTGCGCAGCGTTTCGCCCATCCCCGCCGGCGTCGGCCTGCCGTCATCGATGTAGAGCGTGCCGCCGTTGCTGAGCACGAGCCCGACATTGTGGCTGCCGCCGAAAATGTGATTCCACGGCAGCCAGTCCACGAGCACCGGCGCTTGATCCGCAAAGAACGGCATGGCCTGACGCTGCATCATCGCGTTGCTGCACACCGTGCGATTGGTGGTGATCACGACCTTGGGCAGGCCGGTCGAGCCCGATGTCAGCAAGAATCTCAGGATCGTGTCGGCGCCGGTACTCCGATGGCGGATATCGAGCTCCCTGGTGACCGACGCCTCGAGAGCCTGCAGGCTCGTGACCGCGCGACCCGCCACCGGCGCATCGCCGACGATCTCCACTTCGCGCAGATCGAGCTGAGTCAGCACTCGCTCGAAGGACGCAGTGTCGAACGCGGCGATCATGCCCGGCGTGAGCAGCTCGACGATGTGGCGCGCCTTGCCGAGATCCGACGAGGCGAGCGAATACGATGGCGACATCGGGCAGTACGGAATGCCGGCCCACATGGCGGCGTACGCGAGCACCAGATGCTCGATGCTGTTGCCGGACAGAATCAGAATCGGCCGCTGCGCCGAGAGATTCCGCGTCACCAGACCAGCTGCGACACGACGCACGCGCTCGAGCAACTCACCGTAGCTGACACGCTGCCATTCCCCGCCCGCGACACGTCGAGCGACCGCAGTCCGCAGCGACGCGCGCGTGGCCCACTGCTTGAGGAAATCCATGAAGCGCGGCGGATACGCGGGCAGCGAGCCCTGCGGCTGCAGCAGCAAGGCGCCGTCGCTGCGTCGCTCGAACCTGGTGCGGAACGGATCTGCGACCCACGACAGCTCATCCTTGGGAGAAACGACCATCCGCCCCGTCTCGACAAATTAGTATGTGACACATACTATTCGTGTGGTGAACTAAATGGCAAGCAAGGCGGCGGCAGCTGCCGCGAGAGAACGACGATGGCGCGCAATGCGAGCAGAAAAGCGCAGGAGCCGGCGGAGGAGCTCGACGATCCGGGCGTGATGAGCGAAGAGCTCGACGGCTTCCTCGGCTATCGGCTGCGGCGCGCGGAAATCGCGATGCATCGGGATTTCATCGCGGCGCTCGCCGACCTGGGCCTCACGCAGAAGCAGACTGCAACGTTGTGGCTGATCAACAGCAACCCCGGCGTCGCGCAGGTATCGGTGGCTGCGGCCCTCGATATCGATCGTGCAACGATGATGGCGATCGTCGACCGCAACGAAGAGCGCGGTCTGGTCATTCGCAAGCGTTCGACCGACGACCGCCGCCGCCAGGAGCTCTACTTGACACCCGCTGGTCAGAACACGCTGCGCAAGGCGAAGGCGCGGATCGCCAGGCACGAGGAGCGCTTCACCTCGCTGTTCACGGCCGCCGAGCTCAAATTCCTGTTGGCGGCATTGCAGCGGCTGGAGCGACCCGCCGATTGATTCTCCCCGGCGCTCGCGTCCAACGGCCGGTGTGTTTGTCAGGCTTGCCATGCGAAAAAACCGGATCACGACTGTCGCAATCCCCCGAATGGTATTGGCACTCATCCTCGGCTGCCTTGCGCTGACTGCTGCAGCCGCTGATGCGACAGATCCGCTCGACCTGGCGAGCCTGCGCGGCAAGGTGATTCTGGTCGACTTCTGGGCCTCCTGGTGCGAACCTTGCCGCCATTCCTTTCCCTGGCTCAACGAGATGCAGGCCAAGTACGCCGCACGCGGGCTGGTCGTCATCGGCGTGAACGTGGATCGCGAGCGCGCGGACGCCGAGCGGTTCCTGAATGAGGTGCCAGCTCAGTTTCGGATCGTCTACGATCCTGCCGGCGCCCTCGCCACCCGCTACGACCTGCCCGGCATGCCGGTGTCGTATGTCATCGGTCCGAACGGCGAGGTCGCGGGACGTCACGTCGGTTTTCGTAACGCCCTGCGCGCGGAGCGTGAGGCGGAGCTGCAGAAACTCCTGGAGGCGACTCGATGAAGAAGATCCCACTTTTCCTGGTCCTGCTCGGGCTGGCCGGCTGCGCCGGCGTCCAGCCTTGGGAGCGGGACGTGCTCGCGCGGCCCGAGATGTCGCTCGATAGCGCACCGCTCGACGCGGCCATCGACGACCACATCTATTTCAGCAAAGAAGCCTCGAGCGGCGGTCGCGGCTTTGGCGGCGGCGGCTGCGGCTGCAACTGAACCACACATCATGAAGGACAACGAAAATCTGAGCGCCGCACTGGCCGCAGCCACTTGTGCCCTGCTCGGCTCGGCAGTCACAACACCGGTTGCGGCACAGGAAGAAGGCAGCGGCAGCGGCTGGTCGTTCGACTCAACTCTCTTGTACTACGGCGAGAGCGACGATCGCGTCCGCGACATCAGTGCCGCCGTTGCAGCGCTGCGCGACTTCGGCGACGAGCGCAAGCTTTCTGCGACCCTCACAGCAGACACGTTGACCGGCGCCTCGGCGAGCGGCGCGATCGCTCTGAACCGGCCGCAGACATTCACCAGCCCTTCGGGACGTGCGGTGTACACGACGGCTGCCGGCGACGTGCCGCTGGACGACACATTTCTCGACACACGCTTCGCTCTCAACGCGAGTTGGACGCAGCCGCTCGCGCGTCTCTATACGTTCTCCGCAGGCGTCGGCTTCTCCACCGAGTACGATTACACGCACCTGGGCGCGAACCTTGCGCTTGCGCGCGACTTCAACAAGCGCAACACGACGCTCAGTGCCGGCGTCGCCTGGTCGCAGGACGATGTCGATCCCGTGGGCGGCCGGCCCCTGCCGCTGTCGCAGATGCTCGACGTCGGCAACAACGGCAACAAGCGCGGCGGCGGCGAGAGCAAGGACGTCCTGGACCTGCTGCTCGGCTTCACGCAAGTGTTGAACCGGACCACCGTATTGCGCGTGAACTATTCGTACAGCGATTCGAGCGGCTACCTCAACGATCCGTACAAGCTGTTGAGCGTCGTCGACCCGCTGACCGGCGACACGCTCGCTCGCGCGCCCATCGGCCAGGGCCCGGACGGTGTCTACCTGTTCGAAAGCCGGCCCGACAAACGCACCAAGCAGAGTCTCTACGCCGAGGTGAAGCACGCGTTCGGTACGCCAGTCATGCACCTCGCCTACCGCTACATGACCGACGACTGGGGCATCGACTCGAACACCCTCGAGGTGCGCTTGCGTTGGCCGCTGGGTGCCGGCTATATCGAACCGCAGCTGCGCTACTACACTCAGAGCGCGGCTGACTTCTACCGAGCGAGCCTCGTCAGCGGCGCAGCGCTTCCCCGCTACGCATCCGCCGACTTTCGCCTCGGCGACTTCGATGCGACCACGATCGGCATCAAGTATGGCCACGGCACCGCGAGCGGCAACGAATGGAGCATTCGCGCCGAGTACTACCAGCAGAACGGCACGGTGCCGCGGGAGCAGATCATCGGCAACCAGGCGAATCGCGAGCAGTACCCGGACCTGAGCGCGATCATCGTGCAATTCGGCTACCGCTTCAGTTTGTGAACGCTTCGTGCGCCGCCACGCTGACACGCGATACCGATCACTGGGTCGGACGCTTCGTCGCGATGGCGAGCCCGTGCGAGGTTCTCATCGATAATGGGCCGTCCTCGCTGGCGCAGCAGGTCCTGAATGCCGTCGCGGCCGAAGCGTGGCGCATCGAGCGCAGGTTCAGCCGCTATCGCATCGACAGCGCAGTCCACAACATCAACGAAAACGCCGGCTGCGAAACCGTGGTCGACGACGAATGCGCGAACCTGCTCGACTTTGCCGCCACGCTCACTCGACTGTCGGATGGCGCGTTCGACATCACCTCGGGCGTGTTGCGCAAGGCGTGGACGTTCGACGGCGGCGAGCACGTGCCTTCGCAGCTGCAGCTCGATGCGCTGCTCGAATCGGTCGGCTGGCACAAGGTCGAGTGGCGGCGTCCGATACTCAAGCTGCAGCGGGGAATGCAGATCGACCTCGGCGGCATCGGCAAGGAATACGCCGTGGATGCAGCGGCACTGCTGGCGGAAAGGATTGCTCCCGGACTGAGCTGCTTGATCAATTTCGGCGGGGACGTGGCCGTCCGCAACGCGCGCCAGGGGGGCAAACAGTGGCGCGTCGGAATCGAGAACTGCACGCGGATGGGTGCGGCGGATCGTGTCGTGCAGCTAACGCGCGGCGCGCTCGCCACCAGCGGCGACTCGCGACGCTTCGTATTCCGCGGCGGTCATCGCTATTCCCACATTCTCGACGCACGCACGGGTTGGCCGGTGCGCAACGCGCCGCATTCGATCACTGTCGCAGCCGACACCTGCACGCAAGCCGGCACGATCACGACGCTTGCGATGCTCCAGGGTGAAAATGCCGAGCAGATGCTGCGCGCGAGCGGCATGCGCTACTGGATGCAGTGACTGGACGAGAGCGTGAGGTGATTTAACCGGCTAATCACCTCACGTTCTGAGGCGATTGGCTACGGAGCCAGATTGCGCAAGGGCCCACTCCCAGTGAAGTTGCGCGTGCTCAGCACCTGAATCCCTGCCGTGTGATCGCCATTGAACGGCGTAGTCGTGTTCGGGCATCCCGCTGCGACCGCCGCCTCCGGCGAGCCGAACCAGAGGCCCACGTGGAAGGTGTGGATCGGAGCAGTCACAGGATTGGTGGCAGCATCCGGGAACGGCGGGTTGTGATGCACGACAGGCGCTGCAAGCGGGCCCGGCGCCACGATGAAGGTCTCGCGATTGAACCGGCCGATGAATTCACCGACGGCTCGCCCGCTGGCGTTGCTCTCCATGTCGCCCTGATACCAGGACATGCCGAACGGAGCATTCGCCTGCTGGATCACGAACAGATCGAATTCCTGATTCGGCGGCAGGCCGGTTGCCTCCACGTGCATGACCTCGACCGGTCCGAGTGAATTGACGGTGATCCGTGCCTTGGCATCCAATGCGCAACCCGCATTCTCGACGGCTGCCGAGCGGGCCATAGCGAAACTGAGGCTGCTCGCCGCCGTTGCGGTTCCCGGCAAAGCGAGCATGCAACCGATCGTGCCGAGCGTGCCGATCGCGGCCGAAACGTACTTCCTCATGGGACTCTCCTGATCAACGTATCTGTGGAATGAAAAAAAGATTGCGCCTGTAGCGCGCAGAAAGTCTGGAGTGCTGCCATCCGTTGCAGCACTGCTGGCAGTCATCTCGCATGACTTACGTTCGGCCTCGCAAGATCTCCTACGATTTAATGTGAGCCGTTTTGCGCGCTTGATTCGTTGGCGCTCGCGCTCGGGAATAAATTCGCGTGTCGATCGATCTTCTGTTCACGACACACACACCGAGGGCGAGAGCGATGAGCGACGAAGATTACAACCGTGCAATGTTCACGCGGCGCGGAGCGCTGAAGTGCCTCGGCGCCTGGTCCGGCGCGGGCATCGTCTGGGGCCTGGCGGGCGGCATTCCGCGCGCACTGGGCATGGCGAACGATCCCAAGGTCGCGGACGCTGCCGCCAGACAATTTACTTTCGCGCAGATCAGCGATACGCACATCGGCTTCGGCAAGGAAGCGAACCCCGACGTCATCGGCACGCTGCGGCGCGCGATCGGCGAGATCAACACAGTGCAGCCCGCTTTCGTGCTGCACACGGGCGACATCACTCATCTGTCAAAAGCCGCGGAGTTCGATCAGGCCGCCGAGGTTCTCAAGGAGCTGCAGGTCGATCGCATTCACTACGTGCCGGGCGAGCACGACGCGCTCGACAACGGACTGAGCGGCTATCTGCAGCGCTACGGCCGCGCAACGGACGGCCGGGCTTACTACAGTTTCAAGGATCGCGGCGTCCACTTCGTCGGCCTGAACAACGTCTCGAACTTCGCGGCCGGCAGCATGCCGTCGCTGGGCGACGAGCAACTCGCCTGGCTGGAAAAGGATCTCAGAGGCGTCGCGGCGAGCACGCCCATCGTGGTCTTCGCTCACATCCCGCTGTGGACGGTGTACGAGCCGTGGGGCTGGGGCACGGCCGACGCCGCGCGAGCGATGGCCTCGCTGCGAAAGTTCGGATCCGTCACGGTGCTGAACGGTCACATCCATCAGGTGATGCAGAAAGTCGAGGGTCACGTGTCGTTTCATACCGCGAGGTCGACTGCTTATCCGCAACCTGCGCCGGGAACGGCCGCGCAGCCCGGGCCGCAGACGGTGCCATCCGGCGAGTTGGGAAAGGTGCTGGGGACCCGACGAGTCAGCGTCGTGCGGGGCTCGCATGAGCTTGCCGTAGTCGACGCGCCGCTCGTTTGACCTGCTCCATCCATTGCAGCGAGAAGCCACCATGACCTACAGTCGAATCAGCTCGGGCTCGATGATCCTCGTTTCGTTGCTGTTCGCAGCGACCTCCTCGGTTCAGGCGGACAATGGTCCGCGGCCCGAGCCCGTGGAGACGAAGACAGTGCAGATCAGCAATTTTCAGTTCCAGCCGCAGGAGCTGACGGTCACGGCCGGGACGACGGTTGCCTGGCTCAATCGGGACCAGACGATTCACAACGTCGTGTCGAAGGACGGCAAGGTCGCCTCGCCGGGCCTCGATACCGACGATCGTTATGCCGTCGTGTTCGAGCATGAAGGCGACTATCCCTACTTCTGCGCTCTGCACCCGCAGATGACCGGCGTCGTACACGTGCGCGGCCGGTAACCGACGTGGCGAAGCGTGCAGGTGCGGCGCTCGATCTCGGCTTGGTGCGAGATCTCGCGCTGCCGCACCTGGACGCAGCCTACAACCTGGCGCGCTGGATCATCGGCAGCGATGATGACGCAGGCGACGTCGTCCACACCGCATTCCTGCGCGCTGCGCGCTACGTGCATACCTACGCGGGTGGGAATGCGCGCGCCTGGTGGTTGTCGATCGTACGCAACTGCTGCCTGGCGACTCTCGGCGCGCGCAGCAAGCGGGAAGTGTCGCTGGAGTCGCTCGAGTCTGACGACCTCGCCTTCGAGCGCCGCGACGACTCGATCGAGGAGTCGCTGCACCTGGCGCAGTCCGCAGCGCTCATCCTGAAGGAGCTGCAGTCCATTCCGGTGGAGTATCGGGAGGTTCTCGTGCTGCGCGAGCTGGAGGATTGCTCGTATCGCGAGATCGCCGATATCCTCAGCGTGCCCATCGGCACGGTGATGTCGCGCCTGGCACGGGCCCGCGCCCTGATTCGCAAGGCTCTGACAACGACCGGGGAAAACCGCCATGAATTGTGACGAAGCCCGGCGCTTGCTCGATGCGTACTTCGACCGGGAGCTCGAACGCTCCGCCGTGGACGAAATCGAAATGCATCTCGAGCGCTGCGAGCACTGCCGGAGCGAGCTCGCCGCGCTCGAAGAGCTGCACGCGAGGCTCGCACGAGCGCCGCGCTACAAGGCGCCGCCCGCGTTGCGCCGACAGCTCGAAACGTTGACGGATCTGCCTGCGCAAGCAGAAGGCGTTCGCGCTCGCACGGCGTGGCCAAGCTGGGCGATGGCCGCGTCGCTGCTGTTGTCGTTTGCGTTCGGCGCAACCGTTACGTGGCTGTATGCGAGAAATGCGGCGCAGACAAGCCCACAACGACTGCTCGCCGACGATATGCTCAACGGACACTTGCGTGCACTCGCGGCCGCGAGCCCCGTGGATGTCATCTCCGAAGATCGACATACGGTGAAGCCCTGGTTTGCCGGCAAGGTGGAAGTCGCGCCGTCGGTCGTGGATCTCGCGAGCGAGGGGTTTCCGCTGGTAGGCGGACGCATCGACTATGTGGGCGGACAGCGCACGCCGGTGCTCGTGTATCGCCGTCGGCAGCATGTGATCGACGTTTATTGGATGCCGGCTGCACAGCCACCGGCACCGGAAATACAGCAGCAAGGGTATTGGCTGAGCCCGTGCCGCATCGGCGGCCGCCCGGTGCAGATCGTCGCGGATGTCGATCGCCAGGAGCTGGCGCGGTTCTGCGATCTCCTGAGCAGGCCGTGAGAAAACTGCTCTACGTCGCGCTCGTCGCGTGCGGCACGTCGGCGGCTGCCGAACCGACGACGCCTCTGCCGCTGGCCGCTCCGCAGTCGCAGGGCATCTCCCCCGCCCGCCTGGAGCGTGCGACTGCCGTCTTGCAGGCCGCCGTGGATCAAGGCCAATACGCCGGCGCAGTCATGCTCGTCGCGCGACGCGGGCAGATCGTGCAATGGCAGGCGCTGGGATATCGCGACGTTGCGCGCACGGACCCGATGCGCGTCGACACGATCTTCCAGATCTATTCGATGACGAAGCCGATCACATCCGTCGCGGCGCTGCTGCTGATGGAGGAAGGTCGATTGACGCTCGACGATCCGGTCAGCCGCTTCCTGCCAGAGTTCGCGCGAACGCGACCTGCAACCCGACCGATCACGATCAAGCATCTGCTCACGCACACGGCAGGCTTCGCAGCGGGCGAGAAGTTGAGCGGGCCAGCCGTCGACCGTCTGAACGAGGCGCGTTTGTACGAGTTGCCGAGCCTCGCGGCCTATGCGACCGGACTCGCAGCGCTGCCACTGGCGAACGATCCCGGTACACGGTTCAGCTACGACGGCGTGAACACTGAAGTGCTCGCTCGCCTGATCGAAGTCGTCGCGGGCGTGCCGTTCGACCGATTCGTTCGCGAACGCGTGCTCGCTCCGCTGCGCATGCTCGATACGGGATTCAGCGTGCCGCCGGACCAGCGCGCGCGCATCGTCGAGATGACGTCCACGGACGAGTCTGGTCATCTCGTCACGGCAACCGCTGGCGCGAGTCCGCCCGGTGCGATGCTCAGGCGCTATCCAAGCGGCGCGGGCGGTTTGTACTCGACGGCCGGCGACTATGCACGCTTCTGCCAGATGTTGTTGAACGCAGGCGAGCTCGACGGGGTGCGCATTCTCGGCCGCAAGACCGTGGAGCTGATGATGGCGAATCACCTCACGCAGCTGTCGCCGCCGGTGAACGAATTCAACGACGGCGAAGGCTTCGGTCTCGGCGGCTACGTCGTGCTCGATCCCGCGCGCCGCGGCCAGCTCGGCTCGGCAGGACAGTTCGGCTGGAGCGGCGCGGCGGCAACCTGGTTCACGATCGATCCGCAGGAGCAGCTCATCGCGATCCTGATGATGCAGCACCTTCCTCGCGGCTTGCCGCACGATCCGCCGAGGCTCGGCAAGCCCTTCAACAATCTGGTCTATCAGGCACTGGAAAAGTGAGATCCCGCGTGACCGCCTGCGCACGGCAGGGTCGACCCTTTCGCTCCGAGCTTTCGCCAGTTTGGCAAGAATGCTATCAATGATGGCTATATTGCCAATAGTTCCAGGCTGCTGCCGCGGCATAGGATGCGCCCCACATCGTGCTCCTGCACGGAGCGCCCAGCCTGGAATGCAGCATCGTGAAATTCTATTCGTTCCCGCCTTCGCCGAATGTGCGCAAGGTCAACGCGGTCATCGCACATCTCGATATCTCCGACATCGAGCATCGCATCGTCAACCTTGCCAAAGGCGAGCACCGGCAGCCCGAGTTCCTGGCGATCAACCCGACGGGAAAGCTGCCCGCGCTGGCCGATGACAGCGGCCTGCTGCTTTGGGAATCGAACGCCATCTGCCAATTTCTGTGCGAGCGCGAGGGCGACACGCCGTTGTATCCGCGCGAGCCTCGCGTACGAGCGGACATCGCGCGCTGGTTGTTCTGGGAGGCCTCCTCCTGGTCACCGGCAGCCGGAATTCTGACGCATGAAAACGTCCGCAAACCCATGCTCGGCGTGGGCGAGCCGGACGCGGCCAGAGTGCAACAAGGCGAGGCACTGTTTCGCCCGCTCGCTGCGCTGCTCGACCACCAGCTTGCCAACCGGAAGTTCCTGGTGGGCAACGCGGTCACGCTGGCCGACTTCGTAGTCGGCGGAGCAGTGACCTATCTGGAACGCGGACGCTTTCCGACTCAAGACTTCGCGCACCTGCGCGCCTGGTGGCAACGCCTCAACGAGATCCCGGCCTGGAAGCACACCGTCCCGAGCGCCGACCTTCCCCACTGACATCGCAACGAGAGCGACCTGCACATGAGTACCGAACTGACCTCGCTGGTCGAAGTCAGCGCGTTCACTGCCCTGCTGTGGATGCCCTATGTCCTGAATCGCATGGTGGTGCGCGGCATCCCCGCGACCGTGGGCTATCCGGCCGATCCCGAACCGCTCGCGCACTGGGCACAGCGTCTGCGCGCTGCGCACGCAAATGCGGTGGAAAATCTGGTGGTCTTTGCCGCCCTGGTTCTGGCCGCGCATGCGATGGGTATCAGCACGCCCGTGACCGCAGCAGCTGGACCGCTCTATCTCTGGTCGCGTGTTGCGCACGCGGTGACTTACACATTCCGTGTGCCGTGGCTGCGCACGCTCGCGTTCGTGGGCGGATTCCTCGCGCAGATGATGGTCGCCTGGGAATTGCTGGGTGCATGACCATGGACCGCATTCACATTCAGCCCATCCCGGCTTTCAAGGACAACTACATCTGGATGATGCACGACGGCAGGCACGCAGTGGTCGTCGACCCCGGTGCCGCTGCGCCGGTGCTGAAGGCACTGGACGCGCAGGGGCTCCAGTTGTCGGCCGTGCTGCTGACCCATCTGCACTTCGATCACAACAGCGGTGTTCCCGGCCTGCTCGAGCGCGGATCGATACCAGTGTTCGGACCGCTGTTGAACGAGCACGACCGGGTTTCGCATCCGCCGTGGCCGACGCCGGGCACCGTGCCGCTCGACTGCGTCACCCATGTCGTCGGCGAGGGCGACACAGTGAAGCTCGATGCGCTGGACATGGCGGTATCGGTTCTTGCAGTTCCCGGTCACACCAAGGGCCACATTGTCTTCGTGGAGCGGCGGCGCAACTGGGTGTTCACGGGCGACACGCTGTTTGCCGGCGGCTGCGGCAAGGTGTTCGGCGGGTCGATGCAGGCCATGATCGACTCGCTCGACAGGTTGGCCAGCCTTCCGGCGCAGACGCAGGTCTATTGCGCCCACGAGTACACGCTGGACAATCTGCGTTTTGCGCTTGCGGTAGAACCCGACAACCGCGAGTTGCTTGCACGCATTGAGGCGGAGTCACGCAAGCGCGCTGCAGGGCTGCCGACGTTGCCCTCGACAGTGGCGCTGGAACGCGCGACCAATCCATTCCTGCGTGTGATGGAGCCGCAGGTGTTGCAAACTCTGCGCAATGAGCGCGGCGTCGATGCCAGCACGCGGGTTGCCAGCTTCGAGGCACTGCGCTCCTGGAAAAACGCATTCCCGGGCTGATGAGCGGAGCGTCCGATGGACACTCTCACCTGCATGCAGGCCTTCATCAAGGTCGTCGAGACCGGCAGTCTCGCGGAAGCGGGCCGTCGGCTCGAGGTTTCCGCGCCCATGATGACGCGGTACCTCAACTACCTCGAGAAACGCGTCGGCGCGCGCCTCATCAACCGATCGACGACAGCGTTGAGTCTCACGGAAGCCGGCTCCGCGTATTACGAGCGATGTGTCGCAGCTGTAGCGGCAGTCGCGGATGCTGAAGAGTCCGCCGGTGCCCTTGCCTCGGTCCCGCAGGGAACGCTGCGGATCAGCGTTTCGGCCGACTTCGGTGCCAGCTATCTCGCGCCGCTGATGGTCGAGTTTCTGCGGGGCCATCCAAAGATCGGCATTGACGTGTCGTTCACCAATCGCCGGGTCGATCTCGTCGAAGAAGGCATCGATCTCGCCATCCGCATCTCGGCGGCGATCGACCCGAAGTTGATCGCGCGACGGCTCGCCACGACATCGCTGGTCGCCTGCGCCTCGCCGGGGTATCTGCAGACGCACGGCGCGCCCCGGACACCCGAGGAGCTGGAGAAGCACAACTGCCTCGTCTTCAGCGACTCCGCGTATTTTCGCGACTGGCCGTTCCAGAAGAATGGCCAGCGCACGGTCGTGCACCCGCGCGGGAACCTGCGCTGCGGCGACACCAACGTGTTGCGGCTCGCCGCCGTGCAGGGGCTCGGAGTGCTCATGCTCGGCAGCTTCATCCTCGCCGAGGATCTGCAGGCAGGACGCCTGGTGCCGATCCTCGCCGATTACACGATCGGCCAGTTCGGAGTGTTCGCGGTCTATGCGAATCGGCGCTTCCTGCCGCCGAAGGTACGGCTGTTCGTCGACACTCTGGTCGCTCGCTTCGGCCCGGATCCGCAGCGTGATCCGTTCCTCGATGCAATCAGGCCGAACGCCTGATCTCCTTGATGCCGAGGCCGAGACGCCGGCGCAGCAGGACTCGCAGGATCGAGCCTTCCGTATATCCGACCCGGGTCGCTATCTCATCGACACTCGCGCTGCTGGTTCTCAGAAGATGCACTGCGCGTTCCACGCGCAAGCTCTGGAAATAGGACAGCGGCGACTTGCCGAGCACGGTCTGCATGCGGCGCGCGAGCGTTCGCTTGCTGGCACCGACCGCCTCTGCCGCCTCGTCGAGCGAGAACCCATGCTTCAGCCGCGAGCGCGCCCAACTCTCGAAGCGCAGCACCAGCGCATCCGAGTGCACCAGGTGATCAGTCAGTGCATAGGCGGACTGCGACGGCCTGGAATCGACGATCAGATATTTCGCCGTCAGCGAAGCCAGCTTCGGGCTCACCCCGCGCACCAGCCACAACGCCAGATCGATGTGGCTGAGAGCCGCTCCAGCAGTCACATACCTGCCGGACTTCACGATCATGTTGGATTCATCGAGCAGGACCTGCGGATAGCGCCGCCGGAACAGCGGCGCGAGCCACCATGTGGTGGTTGCGCGCTGCTGATCGAGCAAGCCGGACTCCGCCATCACGAAGGTGCCGATGCAGGCCGTGGCAACCGTCGCGTCGCGGCGATCCCATTGCCGCAGCGCCGCTCCCGCGTCGAGAATGTCCGGCCGCGCGAGCGCCGACTCCAACGGGCCGGGCATTTTGAAGCCGATTGCCGGGACCACGACGCAATCGGGTACGCGCCAGGGCACCGCGGTCACCGGCACCGTCAGGCCCTGCGACGTCCTGACTGCCTTGCGAACCCCGACGATCTTCACCTCGAAGCGCGGCACCGCCAGTTCGGCAACCTGGATCAGCTCGTTCGCAGTCTGCAACGCATCCAGCACGGCGGCGAGCCCCAGGTCGAAAACACCATCCAGCGCGAGGACGTTCACTTTCATGGCGGCTACAGATACCACGCGCCGGCGCTGGCGAAAACAGCCGTGGCAAGAATGGTCCTAAATATGACGTTCCTGCCTCTCGCAGCGGTGTCGAACCGGGATTCCGGACGCACAGATGACGCGGCCGGCTTCAGCTGCGGACTCTGACCAGGCGTGATGGTGTCCACCCACTGGTGGACACCATTGCACGACACGCAAGAGGGATGTGCACGTCTGTGTCGTTCAGGAGCCAACCCGATCGGCGTAGCGTCCTCACATCGATCGACCCCGCACAGACAGGAGCACAGCAATGTTCGAGCACAAGTCACCCGAGATGAGACTGAACGCCACAGCGACCGCGCTCGTCTTCACCGACCTGCACAACGATTTCCTTTCCCCGCAGGGCAAGGCTTTCCCGCTCATCAAGGACAGCCTCGTCCGCAACAACACCGCCGAGAACATCGAGCGCCTGCTGCGCGCCGCCAGGACCGCGGGGCTGAAGGTGTTCATCTCGCCGCACTACTACTATCCGCACGATCACAAGTGGGTCGCGCCGACGACGCCGCTCGAAGACCTGGCGCACCAGATCGGTCTGCTCAACCGGCGCGATCCGCTCACCGCGGAAGACCTCGAAGGGTCAGGCGCGGATTTCCCCGAGCGGTACAAGCCTTTCGTTCGCCACGCGGACACGATCGTGACGAGCCCGCACAAAGCCTACGGGACATCGACGAATGACATGATTCTGCAGCTGCGTCGCTACCGCATCGAGAAGATCGTGCTCGGGGGACCCGTCGGCAATCTTTGCGTCGAAGCGCACCTGCGGGACTTCATCGAGCACGGCTTCGAAGTCGCGATGGTGCGGGACGCTACGGCGGGAGCCGCGAACGAGGAAGGCGATGGCTACCACGCTGCGATGATCAATTGGCGGTTTCTGGCGCATGCGCTGTGGACGACCGCGGAAGCAGTCAAGCGCATCGAGGCGACTATGGGATCGAGGCAGTCGAGCGCAGCGGCTGCGCGGTCTGCATGAGAATCGAGCACGATGCTGACCGGATACTGAGCGCCCTCGCCGGGCTCCGATCGCTCGCTGTGGAGTTTTCCCAATCTTCCACGGCGCGGGAGCTCGGCAGCGCTCTGTGGGTCGCCTTCGTGCTCTGCTTCCGCTCGCTCAACGAGCTGCGCCGCGCAGTCGAGGAACGCCTGGCCTGGGCGACCGCGGACGAGCAGTTCCGTGCGACACACATGGAGACGACCGCAGGGCTCCCGGGCGTCACCGCCGATTGGGTGCCCAGCAAGGACTTCGACTTGATATTCGCCACCGCGCGCGGCTTGCTGCGCGAGGAGATCTGCACGACGCCATCAGCGCAGACAGTGACGCTGCGCTGAGCCACTCATTTAATGAGTGCAGTCCCCTGACGGCACCCGGTTGCACTTTGTCTCTGAAATGATAATGATTCGCGTTACGTAGTGTTGGTCCGCCCCCCTCGGGCTGATCCCGAGAGGCCTCCTGAAATGCTTCGACGCGCCGCGAAATCCCTTCCGCATCCGATAGTTCGGCTGCGCCAGACGTCGGCGCTTTCCGCCGCAATCGCTATGGGCCTGTGCTCCGCGACCGCGACCGCCGATATCTCAGAGGGCGCGCGACCCGAAGAAGTCATGGTCACGGCGACCCGTGTCGCAAGACCTTTGAGCACCATTCCGAACACGGTGACCGTGGTGAATTCGGCGGAGCTGGAAGCGCAGCTCGCCATCAATAACGACATCTCGACCGTGCTCGGCAACCTGATCCCGAGCTTCTCGCCGAGCCGCCAGAAGATGACGAACGCGGGCGAGAGCCTGCGCGGGCGCAAGCCGCTCTACATGATCGATGGCGTGCCGCAATCCAGTCCGCTGCGCGAGGGCGGACGCGACGGGCACCTCATCGACAATTCGGTCATCGAGCGCATCGAAGTGCTGCACGGCGCGAATGCAATTCACGGGCTCGGCGCCTCCGGCGGCATCATCAACCTGATCACCAAGAAGCCGACGGACAGCCTGCAGCAGAGCGTGCGCGCCGACGGCACATTTCAAACCGAGAACATCGGCGAGAGCGGCGACTACGGCGTCGCTTACAGCATCTCCAACCGCCTCGACAATGCCGACTTCCTGGCGAGCCTCAGCCTGCGCGACTCCGGCATCGCTTACGACGCGAACGGCGACGTGATCGGCTCCGACAACACGCAGGGCGATACGATGGACTCGCGCACGCTGAACGTCTTCCTCAAGTCGGGCTACGAATGGGGCGAGGATCAGCGTCTCGAGCTGACGCTCAACCGCTATGACATCGAGGGCAACAACGACTGGATCTCCGTGCCGGGCAATGTCGCCGCGGGAATTCCGAGCAGCGCGGTCAAGGGCCACATCGTCGGCGACGGTGCGCGCAACAAGGTCACGAACGTCGCGCTGGCCTACGCGAATCCTGCCTTCCTCGGCCACAGCCTGCGCGCGCAGGTATTCAGCCAGGATCTCGAATCGACTTACGGCGCCGAGGCCGCGCCGCTCGCGACGTTCCAGGATCCCGCCTTCGGCCCGAACCTGATCGATCAGTCGCAGAACAACTCGGAGAAGGTCGGCGCCAAGATCACGCTGGCCAGGGATGAGATCGCGGGGCTGCCGCTCAACCTGGTCTACGGCTTCGACGTGCTGATCGATGAAACCTGGCAGTCGCTCATTCGCACCGGCCGCAGCTGGGTGCCGAAGACGCGCTCGGAAAACTACGCGCCGTTCCTGCAGGCTGAGTTCACCGGCATCGAGCAGCTGACCGTGACGGCCGGCATCCGCCATGAGGAAGCGAAACTCGAGGTCCACGACTTCACCACACTCGCCTCCTCCGGCAGCCAGTTCGTCCGCGGCGGCGAGCCGGACTTTGCGGACACGCTCTACAACATCGGCGCGACCTATCGCCTGACGGACACGTGGCGAGTGTTCGCGAACTATGCCGAAGCATTTTCGATGCCCGACGTCGGCCGCGTGCTGCGCGCCATCAACATTCCCGGCCAGAGCGTCGACAGCTTTCTCGATCTCGAGCCGATCCTCACCGAGAACCTCGAAGGCGGCATCGAGTACAACGGCGCCGGCGTCGAAGCGCAGCTGGCGTGGTTCCGATCCGACTCCGACCTGGGCCAGCGCCTGCAACGCGGCGCCGACGGCATCTACACGGTTCAGCGCGAGAAGACCACGATCGACGGCCTGGAATTCCGCGCGACCTGGCGCGCGACCGGCGCCGACGTGCTGGGATTGCGCTACGCCACGACCGACGGCCGCTTCGATTCGAACAACGACGGGCGGGTCGATTCCGACCTCGGCGGAGCGAACATCGCACCGGACCGGATCAACGTGAGCTGGGATCGCACCTGGTCCGACCTCGTCAGCTCGCGGCTGCAGGTGAATCACTTGCTCGATCGCGATTTCGAAAACGCCGTTGGCGCCACGACTGCGGAGTTCGACGGCTACACGACCATCGACGCGAGTACGGACATCAAGGCCTTCGGTGGCGTCGTGACGGCTGCGATTCAGAACCTCACGAACGAGGACTACTTCACCTATTACTCGCAGACCAACGCCATCGATGTTCGCTACTTCAAAGGACTGGGCCGCAGCTTCCGGCTGAACTATCAGGTGAGCTTCTAATTGTTCTGGATTGCGCTGATCCATCGCTGGACGGGAGCGTTCATCGGACTCCTGCTGGCTGCATTGGGAGTGAGCGGCACGCTGCTGCTGTTCGAGGACGCGTGGTTGCGCGCGACCGTGCCGCACGCAGCTGAAGCCAGAGTCTCCGATGCGGCGGCGATCGCTGCTGTCGAGCGGCTCATGGCCGATCCACTCTCGCGACCCACCGGCGTGCTGTTTCCGACCGACAGCCTGGGGTTGTTCCGACTCACATACTTCGGTGATGCAGGAGCGTACGCGGATCAGACGGGCGCGATCGTCGCCCGCTGGTCATCGAAGTGGGAGCGGGTCGAGCTGTGGATGTTCGATCTGCACCACCATCTATGGATGGGCGAGCCCGGTGAAACGACCGGCGGTGTGCTGGCGCTGATTGGAATCGGCTTCACGATCACCGGCGTGCTGCTCTGGTGGCGCGCGCGCAGATCGTTCGCACCCCGTCTGCTTCCCGCAGGACTGTCGCGCTCGCAGATCGTGCGCCACCATCGCGACATCGGCATGCTGACCTCGCCGCTGCTCATCGTGACGCTGCTGACCGGAGCAATGCTGACGCTGCGACCTGTTGCCGACTTCCTGTTCTGGCCGATGTCGCCGCCCGGCACGATCGCCGAATCGCTGGCAGTGCCGCAGACGCAGGGCGGCGCGCTGGCTGCGAACTTCGATTGGCGCACGACGCTGGCGGAAGTGCAGCGCCGCTACCCCGAGGCGGAACTGCGCGGCCTGAGCATTCCTATGAGCACCGGCGAGCTCATTCGCATTCGAGCGCGTCAGCCGCACGAGTGGTTGCCCAACGGGCGAACGCTCTTCTGGGTCGATCCAGCGGACGGGCGCTTCGTCGACAGCCTCGATGCCCGCTCGCTGCCGCTCGCCGCGCGTGCGTTCAACATCGTGTATCCCATCCACGCGTCCACGGTCGGCGGCCTCATCTACAAGGCTGCAATGACAGTGGCGGGACTGGCCTTAACTCTGATGGGAACGCTTGCCGTGTATGGCTTCTGGCGTCATCGAGTCAATCCGGGCCGCCCGCTTCCGCGAGACGTACGCAACGTGCGCGGGCACGCGTAGCTCCACTTCAGTGCCGGCGCCAGGCCTGCTCCAGATGTCGAGGGTAGCGCCGAGTTTCCTGGCCCGCTCGCGCATGCCGAGCAGGCCGAAGTGACCCGGCCTCTCGCCGGCATCCAGCACCGCCGTATCGATGCCGGCGCCATCGTCGCGCACTCTGATGAGCAGCACCGCATCGCCGTAGGACAGCTCGGCTTCGATGCTCGTGGCTGCCGCGTGTTGAAATGCATTGGTCAATGCTTCGCGTCCGATGAAGAATCCTTCCTCGCGAACGATCGGATGCAGATCGCGGCGTGCGCCCTGGACGCTCACTGCGAATTTGGCCGGATGCAGCTGCGCCAGTTGCGCGCACTCTTGCGCGAGGGCTTCGTCGAGATGGACAGCATCGTGCGCCGAGGCGCGCAGATCCTTCACCTTGTCGCGGCTTTCTTCGAGCAATTTGTCCGCTCGATCGAGCGACTGCTCCAGCAAGTGCCGCGCCGGCTGATCGGCCGGAATGCGATCTGCGGCAGCCTGAAACCGCCAGATCAATCCCTGTACTCCCTGCAACAACGTGTCATGCAGATCGCGGGCGATCCGTTCGCGCTCCGCCAGGCGCGCTTCCAGGCGATCGCGCACACGCGCAGCGACTTGCCGCACGCGCATTCGATAAAGTGCGGCCAGCATGGCCACACCTGCGAGCGCACACAACGCATAGAACCAGCGGGTCTGATAGAACGCGGGCGGGATGACGAAGGCGATCGATGCGCCGCTCTCGTTCCACACGCCGTCATTGTTGGCCGCGATCACGCGGAACCTGTAATCGCCCGGCCCGAGATTCGTGTAGAGCGCTTCGCGGCGACCGCCGACGTCGTGCCAAGTGCGATCCAGGCCTTGCAGCTGGTAGCGAAAGCGCACGCGTTCCGGCACGGTCAAGCTGCCGGCGCTGTATTCGATCTGCAGGTCGGTGGTGCGGATGGGCAGGCGCAATTCCGTGCCCTGATTGGGGAAGCGCGTACCGCCGCTGTCCACTGACCAGATCGTGACCGGCGGCGGCAGCGGATTGCGCGCGAGTTGCGAAGGATCGATGGAGACGATGCCTTCGGTCATCGAGAACCAGATGCGTCCGTCGGAGGTTTCGACCGCGGACGGCTGCGGGCGCAACTGCACCGCCGTGCCCGGCACGCCATCCAGGTAGTTGAAGGTTTCCGATTCCACGCGATGCGTCGGGTCGCGCACCAGGCGCTCGAGCTCGCGACGTGCGATGCGTGAAATGCCAGCGATGCCGTTGAGCCACAGATCGCCGTCGCGCGATCTGACGATTCCCGAGACCGCTTCGAACTGCTTGCCGGATCCGGCGACCACCGGCAAGAAGCGCTTGCCGTCGAAGCGCGCGAAACCGAGCTCGCCGCCGACCCAGAGCTGGCCGTCCTCGGCGAGCAGCGACAGCACGTTGCCGACCTGCAGGCCCTGCCTGGAATCGAGCATGCGCACGCCGCGCGCGTCGATGCGCGCAATCCGACTCTCGGTGTAGCCGAACCACAGCGTGTTGTTTTCATCCAGGACTTGCGTGTATGCGGGCTCGCGCGGCAAGGCGAGGTTGCCGTTCTCGATCCACTCTCCACCTGCGACACGAAACGTGCCCCTGCGCGTAATGGACAACCAGATCGCACCACTGCCATCGCGCACCAAGGCCTGCACGGGACGGCCACGAAGATCGGCGGGCAGCTGCGCCGTCACGACTATCCGGCCATCGCGCAGCTGTGCGAGCGCCGTGGGTCCCGCCAACCAGACTGTTCCGTCGCGAGCGCGAGCGGCCACACTGAAAGGTGGAGTGACCTGGCTGCTGACGACCTTGCTGTCATGAATCTCGTTGAGTTGTCCCTCGGTCACCTTGTCGCAGACGATCCACAGCACGCCACGGTCGCCCGCTACGAACGTGGGCGACTGCAGGCCGACGCCAGCGCACGCCGGCACCACGTCATGCACCACGTTGCTGCGGCTGAAACGATGCAAGGCCGTGGTGGTCGCAACCCAGATGTTGCTCTCGCGATCTTCGAGCGCCGCGTACACACGCCCTGGGCCCAAGCCGTCGCCGCCGTAGAGGGCTTGCGAGTTCGCACTCACGCTTGCCGAACGCGGACGAGCCAGCTGCTCGGAGGTCAGGTGCAGCAACTCGTGCGCTTCCGGGTCTGCGGCCCACAGGTTTCCCTTCAAGTCCAGCAGCAGCGGTCCGCCAGCCATGCCCTCAACTTTGAAAGCGGCTTCGATGCTGCCCTGAGCGGGACTGACGCGAACGAGCTCGTCTTCGGCCGCCGCCCAGATCTTGCCGTCCGGCGCCGCAGTCAGCAGTGTTCCCCGCGACCCGAAATACCGCCTGCGGTCGACTTCGCGAAAACGGTCCTCATCGACGCCGCGCGCGCGCAGCCCATCCACCGTGGCGACCCAAAGCGTACCGGCCTCATCGACCTGCACTCCGTAAGGAGTGTTCAGTTCGGGCTCACCGGCGACCTTGATCCATTGTCCCGCCTCGAAGTGCGCTACTCCCAATCGCGCCGCCAGCCACACGGACCCGTCCGGAGCCAACGCCAGCTGCTGGATCGCACCCGGCGGCACGCCGTCACGCGGTCCATAGTGAGTGACCCGGCCCTGTTTGAGCACGGCGACACCGTTGGGACGAAAGCCGATCCACAGGCTGCCATCGGCGGTTGCCAGCAAGGCGGAAACGTTGGTCTGCTGCAGCGGCTGGTCGCCGGATCCGGGATACGGCACGAACCGCAGGCCGTCGAAGCGAGTCAGACCGGCACGCCCACCCACCCAAAGCGTGCCGTCTGCAGTCTGCGCAAGCGCTGAGATGTCTGTCGGCGCACCGTCCGTGGCACCGAACACGCGCTGATTCAATTGGCGAAGCGTGAGGTCACCGGTCTGTGCCGGGGCAGTGCCCGGCCACGACAGGAGTGCAGTCAGCCAAAGGAGCGGGATTGCCTTCATCCAGTACAGCGGCGCGCCGAGGGGAAGGCATTCTGCACCCGCAGGGGTGGTGCCGATCAATAGGGCGTCGGGCCGAGCGCCTCAGTGTTCGCGCACGCTGATTTCCAGACCGGCAGCCAGCGTTCGATGCAGCGGGCAATGCTCGGCAACATCCATGAGCTTGCGTCGCTGCTCCTCGGAAAGCTCGCCCACGAAGCGGAGCGCGACGTCGATTCGATCCAACCGCGCACTCGGCGCGGCGCAGTTTGCGCAGTCTGTTGCATGCACCTTCGAGTGCGACAGCTCCACGTGCACCTTCTGCAACGGCCAGCGACGGCGTTCGGCAAACATCTGTACGGTGATGGCGGTGCACGCGCCGAGCGCCGACAAGAGCAATTCGTACGGGTTCGGCGCACTATCGCCGCCGCCCATCGCAACCGGCTCATCCGCCTGCAACGCATGCGGGCCGATGGAAATATTCTCGACGTACTTGCGTGCGCCGGTCTCGACTGCAACGACTCGTTCCATTCCCGCTCCTGCGCTTCAGCGCGCCGGCTGAAGCAGACCTTGCTTCTGCAGCTCCTTGGCTGTCGCAGCTGCGAGCTTCCGGACGAACGCGTCGACATCCCGGGGGTTCGTGGTTCGGCTCTGGCCTGCCCAGACGAGCTTGTTCTGCCGGAGCGAGTAGACCATCGTTTCGATGGTGACGATAGTGTTGGTGCGCACTTCGGCGCCGGCGGGCCAGAGCGACGGACTGTTCCAGGCGTAGCCGTAGTAGCCGTCCCAGTATGCGCGGTAGGGCGCATCGAGGTATGCGACCGGCGTCGAGACCACTTTCTTATCTTCGGACACGGGCCTGATCGCCACGATACCTTCCACGCCGGCACGTTCGAACGCCGCGCGGACCTCTGCCTCGGTCGCGCCTCGGTCTGGAATAACCGTGTACCCGGGAATGCCCTGAGCACCGCGCGCGCCGATCTCGCGTGCGAGGGCATCCTCCGCAACGCGTCGCGAAGCTTCATCCCGCATCATGACAACGGCGCCGACTCTCGCCCCGGTGATTTGCAGAGGTTCCGCGTCCGGAGCCTTCCACGAGGATGCGAAGTCGCTCGACGCGCACGATGCGAGCAGGACGAGGATGGCTGCGAGCGAGAGTCGGGTGAAATTCATGGCGTCATCCAACCGCCGCCGAGCGCCTTGTAGACGGCAATGAGCGATGTGGCGGTCTGCGTGCGTCCCTGCGCGAGACTATCCTCGGCGGCGAGTGCGTCGCGCTCGGCTTGCAGCACGCTCAGAAAATCGCTGAGTCCGCCTTCGAAGCGCTGCCTCGCAAGTCGCGCCGCCGTAGTGCTCTGAGTCGCGGCGCGTGCAAGAGTCTCCTCGCGACGCTGCGACTCGCCGTAGCTGACGAGCGAGTTCTCCGTATCCTCGAGTGCATTCAGGACTGCAGCCTCGTACCCGGCGAGCGCGATATCGGTTTCGGCGCGCGCGATATGGATGCGTGCCCGCACTCGGCCGAGATCGAACGCCGCCCACGTGATGCTGGGACCCAGCGAATAGGATTGCGAGTCCGCGCTGCCGACGTCCCGCCACGTGCCCGCGTTGTAGCTCGCCGAGCCGATCAACGTGATCCGCGGAAACAGATCGGCGACCGACACGCCGATGCGCGCGGTTGCGGCGGCCAGGTTGCGTTCCGCCACTCGTACGTCCGGGCGACGGCGCAGCAGCGCCTCCGGACCGCCGATCGAATTCAGCGCCGGAAGTGTCGGCATCGGCTGCAACGCTGACAACTGGGGCGCCAGCTCATTCGGTTGCCGACCGGTGAGCACCGAGAGGCGATGAATCGTCGTTGCGATCGAGATCCGCAGCGGCGGGATCGTCGACTCTGTCGTTGCAAGCTGTGCGGCTGCACGTGCGACGTCGAGCTGCGTGCCGCGGCCGGCATCCAATCGCGTCTGCGTGAGCTGCAGCGTCTGACGCTGATTGACTTCGTTGCGTTCAGCGACCGCCAGCTGATCCTGCAGACCCCGTAGCACGCAATAGTTGCGCGCGACTTCCGCTGTGACACTGACGATGGCGTCGCGCAGTGTCGCCTCCGCCGCGCCCGCCTCCGCGCGCGACGCCTCCTTGGCACGCCGCACGCGACCGAAGAAATCGAGCTCCCAGGCCGCGTCGAAACCTACGTCGTACGTGTCGACCGTCCGCTGGTCGACGGTCGCACCAGGAAGCTGCTGGCTGCTCAAGCGCGTGCGCTGATAAGAACCACCGGCGGTGACGGTCGGATACGCGTCGAAGCCCGTGAGCCGCGCCGCTGCGCGCGATGCCTGGAGATTTCCCGCTGCCTGCGCGAGGTCCTTGTTGGCTGCCAGCGCATCGCTGACCAGTCGATCGAGCACCGGATCGTTGAGCAGCGTCCAGAACTGCGCGCTGACCTCGCCTTCGCCGATGCTCGGCTGCGACGCGTTGCCGAATTGGTCCGGCACGGACTGCTTCGGCTCCCGATAGCTGGGCCCGACGGCACATCCGGCCAGCGTGGCCACGATGAGGATGATCGCGAAGCCCTGTCTCACGTCGGTGCTCCCACCGTCGCTTCCGGCGCGGCGTCAGTGCGCTTGCGACGCAGAGCCATCTCGATTGTGACGAAGAAGACCGGCGTCAGGAACAGACCGAACAGCGTGACGCCGATCATGCCGGAGAACACAGCGATGCCCATCGCGCGACGCAACTCGCTGCCGGCGCCGGTTGCGGTCACGAGCGGCACCACGCCCATGATGAAGGCGAATGAAGTCATCAGGATCGGGCGCAACCGCAGCCGGCATGCTTCGATGGCTGCTTCGATCACGCCCATGCCCTGTTCGAGCCGCTCGCGGGCGAACTCGACGATCAGGATCGCGTTCTTGCACGCCAGCCCGACCAGCACGATGAAGCCGATCTGCGTGAGCACGTTGTTGTCCCATCGGGACAGCCAGACGCCGAGCAGCGAGAACAGCAGGCACATCGGCACGATCAGCACGATGCCGAGCGGCAACGCCCAGCTCTCGTACTGCGCGGCAAGGATCAGGAATACGAGCAGCACGCACAGCGCGAACACCGACAACCCGCCGCCTGCGGACTTCTGCTGCAAGGCCAGCTCCGTCCACTCGTAGCCGTAACCCGCGGGCAATGCCTGAGCGAGCACGCGCTCCATCGCAGCACTTGCCTGACCCGAGGAGAAGCCCGGCGCCGCCTGCCCGTTCACGTCTGCGGCGAGATAGACGTTGTAGTGGAACACGCGATCGGGGCCGGTGATGAAGCGGATCTGCGCAACGGCGCCGATCGGCACCGTATCGCCCGCCGCATTGCGCGTCTTCAGATTGGCGATGTCCTCCGGGCGCGCACGGAACTTAGCTTCGGCCTGCGCGTAGACGCGGAACGTGCGGCCGAACAGGTTGAAGTCGTTGACGTAGGACGAGCCGAGATAGGTCTGCAGCGTGCCGAAGATGTTCGACAGCGGCACGCCTTCGCGCTTCGCTTTATTCCGATCGACGTCCGCGAACAACTGCGGCACGGAGTTCTGGAAGCTCGTGTACGTAGCCGGCGCGAGCAGCTCGGGCTGCTGGCGTGCAGTTGCCAGCACGTCGCCGATCACGCGTGCCAGCTCGTCGTACCCGGCACCGGCACGGTCCTGGATGTACAGCTTGAAACCGCCGGTCGTGCCGAGGCCTTGCACCGAAGGCGGTGGCACGACGAGGACATATGCGTCCGGGATGCTCGCGAGCTTCGCCGACAGCGCCTGGATGATCCCGCCGTTCGACAGTTCCTTGCTGCGGCGCTCGGAGAAATCCTTCAACGGCAGGAACATCACCGCCGCATTCTCGATGTTGGCGAAGCCGTTCGCCGACAGGCCGGGAAAGCCGATCGCATGCTCGATGCCGGGAGTCTGCAGCGCCAGCTCCGACACCTGCCGCACGACCTGCTCGGTTCGATCGAGCGATGCGGCGTTCGGCAACTGGAGCACGGCGATCAGGTACTGCTTGTCCTGCGCCGGAATGAAACCGCCCGGCACCACGCGGAACATCAACCACGTGCCTGCCAGCAAGAGCACGAATACGCCCAGAATCACCCTGCGCCAGCGCGCCACATCCCCGACGCGCAATCCGTACGAGTGGGAGATGCGCTCGAAAGCGCGATTGAACGCTGCAAACGGCCTGCCGAGGACGCGATCGACAAGACGCTGGAATGCGTCGGGCGTCGCATGCTTCGGCCGCAGCAACAACGCAGCCAGTGCCGGCGACAGAGTCAACGAGTTGAAGGTCGAGATGATCGTCGACGCTGCGATCGTGACCGCGAACTGCCGATAGAACTGCCCGGTGATGCCGGCGAGGAACGTGACCGGCACGAACACCGCGCAGAGCACGAGCATGATCGAGATGATGGGACGCGTCACCTCCGCCATCGCTGCGTGCGCGGCCGCGCGTGCGTCGAGCCCTTCCTCGATTTTCCGCTCGATGTTCTCGACCACGACGATCGCGTCGTCCACGACGATGCCCGTCGCGAGCACCAGCCCGAACAGCGTCAGCGAGTTGATCGAGAAGCCCAGCAACAGCAGCGCAGCGAGCGTCCCGATGATCGCGACCGGCACCGCGACCAGCGGCACGACACTCGCGCGCCAGCTCTGCAGGAACACGATGACGACCAGCACGACGAGCAGGATCGCTTCGAACAGCGTGTGCACGACCGCCTCGATCGCGTTGCGGACGAAGACGGTTGGATCGTAAGTGATGTCGTACGTCAGTCCTTGCGGAAAGGTGCGCGACAGCTCCTTCATCGTGGCCCGCACGTCGTTCGACAGCGTCAGCGCGTTGGCGCCGGGCAGCTGGAACACCGGAATGGCGACGGCCGGCGCTCCATCGAGCATGCTGCGCAGACTGTAGGTCTCGGGGCCGAGCTCGATGCGCGCCACGTCGCGCAGATAGACGACGTCGCCGTCGTCGCCGGTCTTGATGATGATGTTGCCGAACTCGGCTTCGTTCCTGAGTCGTCCCTGCGCGTTGACGATGTACCCGAACTGTGTCCCGGGCAGCGAGGGCTGGCCGCCGATCCGACCCGCGGCGACCTGCGCGTTCTGCTCGCGCACGGCATTGAGAACTTCATCTACGGTCATCGAGCGCGCCGCGATCTGCCCGGGATCGAGCCACAGCCGCATCGCGTAATCGCCCGAGCCGAACACGCGGACGTCGCCCATGCCGGGCAGCCGCGCCAGCACGTCGCGGATCTGGATCACCGCGTAGTTGCGCAGGTACAGAGAGTCATAGCGACGATCCGGCGAGCGCAGGAACACGACCATCGTGAGATCCGGCGAGCGCTTCTGCGTCACCAGGCCGATCTGGCGCACGACGTCCGGCAGCCGCGGCTCGGCCTGGCTCACGCGGTTCTGGGTCTGCACCTGCGCGTCGTCGAGATTGGTGCCGAGGCGGAACGTCACCGTGATGGTGAAGCTGCCATCGGGGTCGGCCGAGGACTGCAGGTAGATCGCGTGCTCGACGCCGTTGATCTGCTGCTCGAGCGGGTTGATGACGGTCTCCGCGATCGTCGTCGGCGACGCGCCCGGATAGCGGCCGGTCACCACGACGGTCGGCGGCACGACCTCCGGAAATTCGCTGACCGGCAGCAGCGGCAGCGCCACGAGACCGGCGACGACGATGATGATCGACAGCACCGACGCGAAGATCGGTCGATCGATGAAGAAGGACGAAATGTTCATGAGACTTCGGTCAGCGATCCGCCGAGAGGGTCGGCGGCTGCGGCAAGCCGGCGCCCATCGTGACCGTCTTCGGCGTGACCGGTGTTCCCGGGCGCACCCGCTGCAAGCCGTTGACGACCACGACGTCGCCGGACTTGAGCCCTTGGTTGACGATGCGCAGACCCTGGAACGCGCGCCCGAGCTGCACCGGCCGGTACTCGACCTTGTTTTCGGCGCCGAGCACCAGCACGAAATTCTGCGTCTGATCGGTGCCGATGGCGCGCTCCTCGATCAGGATGGCGTCACGCTCGCCGATGCCGAGCAACTGCACGCGCGCGAACATTCCCGGCGTGAACAGGCCCTGCTTGTTGTCGATCACGGCGCGGCCGCGAATCGTGCCGGTGCGCACGTTCAGCTGGTTGTCCACGAAATCCATGTGGCCCTCGTGCGGAAACCCCTCTTCGTTGGCCAGCCCGATCCGCACCGGGTTGGCAAAATCGCGCGAGCTCTTCCGCTCGCCCGCGCGCGCCAGCTCCTGGTAGCGCAAATACGCGTGCTCATCGCCTTCGAAGTACACGTACATCGGATCGGTGGAGACGATGGTGGTGAGCAACGTGCCGCCGTTGTTGCCGCCGGTGACGAGGTTGCCGCGGGTGACCTCCGCCCTGCTCGCGACGCCGTCGATCGGGGCCTCGACCTTGGTGAACGACAGATTGAGCGCGGCCGAACTGAATGCCGCCTGTGCAGCCGCGACGCTTGCATCTTGCTGGTGCACGGTGCTTATGCGCTCGTCGAACTCTTCCTGCGAAACCGCGCCTGAGTCCTTCAGCTTGTGGACGCGCTCCGCCTCGAGCTGAGCCAGCTCCCGCTGCGCTTTCGCCAGCGCGAGCTGCGCTTTGGCGCGGTCGTAGTCCGCCTGGTAGGGCCGCGGATCGATGACGATGAGCGTCTCGCCTTTCTTCACCGCCTGGCCTTCGCGGAACTGGACGCGATCGATGTAGCCCGAGACCCGCGGCCGCACTTCGACGGTGTCGATCGCCTGCAGGCGGCCCGTGTATTCGTCCCAGTCGGTGAGCTTCTGATGCAGGACCTGCGCGACCATCACCTCCGGCGGCGGCGGGGCCGAGCCTGCTCCTTTGCCGCAACCGGCCAGCGCGGCGAGCAGACCCAAGACAACAGCTGGGCCGACACAGACCGCCCGCACGCCATCGATGTCCGCCGGCATATACTTTTCCACGTTCAGCGGGATGAATATCCGCCAGGATTGGAGCAGGCTCGACGGCAGCCAGCGATAGCACGAAGGTATTGGTCCGGCGCCCAACCGTATGGAATCTCACGCATCTGCTTCACAGCCGCGGCGCACCGCGTTCGTGTTCGCAGGGGGCGGCAGCCTCGGCGCGGTGCAGGTGGGCATGCTCAAAGCCCTAATGAGAATCCAGGTGCTGCCGGACTTCATCGTCGGCGCTTCGGTCGGCGCCATCAACGGTGCGTACTTTGCGGCCGAACCGGACGCGGCGGGCGTCGCACGGCTCGAGCGGATCTGGAGCCGGCTGCACACCGCCGACGTCTTTCCTTTCTCGATCAAGAACAGCCTGCTCGCGCTGCTCGGCCGTAGAGATCATCTCGTCCCCTCGGGGTTCCTGAAATCGCTGCTGGAATCGGAGCTGCCGTGCGACACGCTGGACGCCGTGCGCATTCCCTGTCACGTAGTTGCCACGAACGTCCTCACCGGCGCCGAGGTTGTCATGACAGCAGGCCCGGTGACGACCGCGTTGCTCGCCAGCGCCGCCATCCCGGGCGTGTTTCCGTCCGTTGCTATCGAAGGCGACTATCTGATGGACGGCGGCGTAGCCAACAACACGCCGCTTTCGACCGCTGTCGCACTCGGCGCAACGCGCATCGTCGTCCTGCCCACGGGGATGTCATGTGCGCTGCCTCGCCCGCCGCATGGTGCCGTCGCTGTCGCTCTGCACGCGCTGAACCTGCTGGTGATGCGACAACTCGTCAGCGACATCGAGCACTTCTCCGGCAGGGTCGAGCTCATCGTGTTGCCGCCGCTGTGTCCGGTGACTGTCACGGCCTATGACTTCTCGCAGACCAAGGACCTGATTGGTCGCTCGGAAGCAGCAACGCGGCTATGGCTCAAACAGAACGGCCTGCACGATCGCGGCACTCCGCCCGAGCTGCTGCCGCACGAGCATGACGAGGAAGCGCACATCGATCATCAAAGCGCTCCCGCGAGCCACAGCGCGACGTTGCGAACGTAGCGATGCACAGAGGCCATCGCGCGCGGCGTGTTTGGCAGCGTGTCGCCCGGCGCTTCGGTGACGAAATCCGGACTGCCGCGCCGCGGGTCCCAGTTGTAGTCGGCGAAGTGATGGAAAGTGGATTCGGCGATCGCCGGCCCTGCGTCGGCCGAGCGCTCGAACGCCACGGCGATGTTGAATCGCTGACCGCTCGACTGGCTCTTGCCGGTTGCAATGACCCGCGCCAGGGGCTCGGACTTCGGCGCCACGACGGCGCCTTCATGCGGATGAGCGGGCAGATACATCACCTCGCGCATCACCGGATGCATCGGCTGCACAGCTTCGACTGACTGGAAATCGCCGTTGGCACCGGAGTGAAAGTTCGGCCAGCTGATGTACGAGGTCTCCAGGTCGTCCGGCGGCGGGACGGGGCCGTCGAGGTTGTGCGTGTGAAATACATGCGCCGCACCGACCGGGCCCAGCGTACAGATGGAGCAACCCAGGTCCATGTGATCCCGAGTGATCATGAGCCCGCCGCCGCGCTCCCGGAAGCGCAGGATGCCGGCACGATCGGCATCTTCGAGACCATTGCCGGTGTCGACTGCGAACAACCAGAGCTGGTCATACTTCGACCGGTCGAGCGCTGACAGCACCGAATCCGGCGCGCCGATGGCATCCCGATCCCTCGCCGTGACTTCGAACAAGCGGCTGCCGTCGCTCGCTGTGAGCGATGCGAGGTAATCGCGCAGCATCGAGAAGCGACCGATATGCCAGTCGTTCGCCGTCGGCTCGATCGTCGTTTGCAGCAGCACGTTGACGGGCTTGGTCATCTCTGGCCTCTCACTGACGCATGCGTGCAGAAATCGTAGCACGCATGCGTCACTCGCCCACCTGGCCGTGCAGCCGGGCTCAGCTGCGGATGAACGCCAGCAGCTCCGGATTGACGATCTCCGCATGGGTCGTGCACATGCCATGCGGGAAACCGGGATGCACCTTCAATGTCCCCTTCTTGAGATGCTTCACTGACAGCAGCGCCGAGTCGGCGATCGGCACGATCTGGTCGTCATCGCCGTGCATGACGAGCACCGGAACGTCGATCGACTGCAGATCTTCGGTGAAGTCGGTTTCGGAGAACGCTTTGATGCATTCGTAGTGGGCATTGGCAGCGCCGGCCATGCCTTGCCGCCACCAGTTGTCGATTACGCCCTGCGACACCTTCGCTCCGGGGCGATTGAACCCGTAGAACGGACCCGACGGGATATCCCGATACAGCTGCGCCCTGTTCGCAGCGAGCGCGGTACGGAAGCCATCGAACACTTCGATCGGCGTGCCGCCCGGATTGCGCGCGGACTTCACCATCACGGGCGGCACCGCACCGATCAGGACAGCCTTCGCCACGCGACCGGCGCCATGCCGCGCCACATACCGTGTAAGTTCTCCACCCCCAGTCGAATGCCCGATGTGAATCGCATCGCGCAAATCGAGTTTCGCAACGAGCTCGGCGACGTCGGCCGCATAGGTGTTCATCTCGTGACCCTTGGAGGTTTGCGACGAACGGCCGTGGCCGCGACGGTCATGAGCGATGACGCGATAGCCCTGCCCGAGGAAGTACAGCATCTGCGTGTCCCAGTCGTCGCCCGACAGGGGCCAGCCGTGGTGGAACACGATCGGCTGTCCGCTACCCCAGTCTTTGTAAAAAATCTCGGTGCCGTCTTTGGTGGTGATGCTGCTCATGGCTTTCGCTCCTGGTCGCTGCACGCAATGGGTTGGGAATCACAGCAGGTTCGTGGCTGCCAGGCGATTACACGATGGTATTGATACAGACGTGTGATCGCGCCCGACGGCGGACACGCGTAACGTCGCTGAAATGAACTGGAGGTTGTTGTTCGGGGCGCTGCTCTGCGCGATCTGCGCCTGCGGCGCGCCATTTGCGGAGGACACGCACTTGGTGCAGCAACAAATGCCCTCTCTCGGACGAGCGAACGCGTGGCTCAATTCGCACCCGCTGAGCGCGGCGGAGCTGCGCGGCAAAGTGGTGCTGATCGATTTCTGGACTTACACCTGCATCAACTGGCGGCGGACCCTGCCGTACGTGCGCGCGTGGTCGGAAAAGTACCGGGACCAGGGATTGGTCGTCGTCGGCGTGCACACGCCGGAGTTCAGCTTCGAGAAGGATCTCGACAACGTGCGCCGCGCCGCTGCCGAGCAGCAAGTGAACTACCCGATCGCTGTCGATACCGACTACGCGATCTGGCGTGCCTTCGACAATGAATACTGGCCGGCACTGTATTTCATCGATGCGCAGGGACGCATCCGGAATCACCAGTTCGGTGAAGGCGAATACGAGCGATCCGAGCGATTCATTCAGCAGCTGCTCGCAGAGGCCGGTCACACCGACGTCGATCGCAGCCTGGTCTCGGTCGAGCCGCAGGGCGCCGAAGCGCAGGCCGACTGGCCCACTCTGCAATCTGCGGAGACGTATCTCGGTCGTGCGCTGGGCGAGCGCTTCTCAGCGCACGAGCCTGCATCGCTGAAACTCAACCAGTGGACATTGGTCGGCGATTGGACGCGGAAGGACGACCTGGCGCGGCTGAACAAGGGCGGCGGCACAGTCGCGTACCGCTTTCACGCTCGCGATGTGCACTTGATCATGGGCAGCGCAGCACCCGTGCGCTTTCGCGTGCGCATCGACGGACAGCCGCCCGCCGCGGCGCACGGCCTCGACGTTGACGAGTCCGGGAACGGCACCGCCAGCTTCCCGCGCATGTATCAACTGATCCGGCAGCCGCCACCGATCTCGGACCGGCTGATCGAAATCGAGTTTTTCGATCCCGGTGTGGAGATCTTCGACTTTACGTTTGGTTGAGCGAATCGAAGGAGGATGCAATGAGCAATGTGATTCTCGGCCGGGCGCCCGAGGACGGTGACACCGTCCAGGCGTTCGGCACTCTCGGACCTTCCCGCCTCGGCCTCGGCGAAGCAGTTCGTGCCAAGTCCGTCGGTGCCCTCAATCGACTGGTCGCACACTCGATGGCGCTGCGGGACCTGTACAAGAAGGCGCATTGGCAGACGAGCGGCGCCACGTTTTATGGGCTGCACCTGATGTTCGACAAGCACTATGGCGAGCAGCTCGAGATCGTCGATGCGCTGGCCGAGCGAGTGCAGACGCTCGGCGGAGTGGCGCTCGCACTGGCGCACGACGTCGTGGAGGAATCGCGCATTGCGCGCGCACCACGCGGACGCGAGAGCGTCAAGGCTCAGCTGAAACGTCTCCTCGACGCCCACGAAATCATTCTGCAGGAAGCGCGGCCGCTCGCACGCGAAGCGGCGGAGCGCGGCGACGATGGCACGAACGATCTCATCGTCAGCCAGGTGGTCCGCAGCAACGAGCTGCAGAGCTGGTTCGTCGGCGAACACCTGCAGACCCACGATGAAAGGAGCAGCACATGAAAACCGTCGATCTGAAGCTGGAAGTCCTGGCGATTCCCGTATCCGACGTCGATCGCGCCAAGCGTTTCTATGGAGACACGCTCGGCTGGAGATTGGACGGCGAGTTCATCGTCGGTGACGACTTCCGCGCGCTGCAGTACACGCCCCCAGGTTCCCCGTGCTCGATCCACTTCGGCAAAGGCGTCACTCCCGCTGCGCCCGGTTCGGCACGGGGACTTTTTCTGGTCGTGACCGATATCGTGGCGGCCCGCGCCGAGCTCGTCGATCGCGGTGTGCCGATCAGCGAAGTGTTCCACACTGCCGGGCCGGGCAAACCGCCGATCGGCGGCCCGGACCCGCAACGTCGCAGCTATTTCTCGTACGCCTCATTCTCGGATCCAGATGGCAACGCCTGGCTGCTGCAAGAAGTCACGCAGCGACTGCCCGGACGTGTCGACGCGACCGAGACGACGTATGCCTCGTCGACCGATCTCGCGAACGCAATGCGCCGCGCTGAAACAGCACACGGCGAGCACGAGAAGCGCCTCGGTGGCCAGCGCGACGCTGATTGGCCCACCTGGTACGCTTCGTACATGATTGCGGAGCAGTCTGGAAAGCCGCTGCCAACGTGAGCAGCAACTACGACGTCATCATCATCGGTGGCGGCGCACCGGGCGAACACTGCGCCGGTGCGCTCGCCGATGGGGGTCTGCGCGTCGCGATCGTCGAGCGCGAGCTGGTCGGCGGCGAGTGCTCCTACTACGCGTGCATTCCATCCAAGACGCTGCTGCGTCCGGGCGAAGCAGTGCACGGCGCGAACAATGCGGCGGCGACTGCAAAGATCGACGTCGAGGCCGCGCTCGCATGGCGCGACTTCATGGTTTCGAACTACTCGGATGCCGGGCAGCAGCGTTGGCTCGCTGCGAACGGCATCGATCTGATTCGCGGCAGCGGCAAGCTCGCCGGCCCCGGTGTCGTCGAAGTCAACGGCGTGCGCTTCACTGCCAAGCACGTCGTGCTCGCAAATGGCTCGGACCCGATCATTCCCTCCGTGCCGGGCTTGCGCGAGGTCGACGGCATCTGGACCAATCGCGAAGTGACGGGCATGAAGGCCGTGCCGCGCCGCTTGATCATCCTCGGCGCCGGCGCGGTGGGCGTCGAAATGGCGCAGGCGGTTCGTCGCCTCGGCGGCGAGGTCGCACTCGTCGTCAACACCCCGCACGTGCTCCCGCGCGAGCCGCGGCCATTGGGCGAGGCGCTCACTCAGGTCTTGCGTGGTGATGGCATCGAGCTCGCGCTCGGCGTCCACGCGACTGGCGCGCGTCGCGCGGGCGGGCAATATTTTCTGGAGCTCGACGACGGCCGGACGCTGAGCGGCGATCGCCTGCTGGTCGCGACCGGTCGGAGGCCGCGGGTCGATGGGATCGGTCTCGAGACAGTCGGCGTCGAAACGAATCCGCGCGGGGTCAAAGTCGACTCACGATTGAGCGCCGGCGAGCGGCTGTGGGCGATCGGCGATGTCAACGGCATCTGGCAACTGACTCATGTCGGGAAGTACCAGGGCCGGGTCGTAGCCTCGAATATTCTCGGCACGCCTCGCGAAGCTAACTACGAGGCTGTCCCACGCGTCGTGTTCACCGATCCGCAAGCCGCGTCCGTCGGCGCGGCTGACGCGCGCTTCACCGCGACCGCCCGCATTTCGGACGTCGCGAAGACAGCGGCCTACACGCGCGCGTACGACAAGTCGAACGGATTCATGACGCTGCTGAGCGACGGCGAGCGTTTGACCGGTGCGTACGCACTGGGACCGGAAGCCGGCGAGTGGTTACAGCAGGCCACGCTCGCGATTCGTGCGCGCGTGCCGCTCGACGTGCTGCTCGACACGATCCAGCCGTTCCCGACGTTCTCGGAGATCTATCTCCTCGCGCTGAAAGCGCTAAGCGCTCGCCCGCTTGGCCAGCAGGCTTGAATCGATCGGCATGCGCCGCAGGGCCACGCCGGTCGCAGCATAGACCGCATTTCGCAGCGCCGGCAGCGCGGAAGTCACGCCCGCCTCGCCGATGCCGCCCGGCGATTCGCCGCTCTTGATCAGATGCACTTCGATCGGCGGCACCTGATTGA
>DATNFA010000170.1:0-5103 GCA_035606615.1 Steroidobacteraceae bacterium | reverse complement strand
TCACCCCGACCGCAATCCGAACGATCACGAGGCCGAGGACAAGTTCAAGGAGTGCAAGGAGGCCTACGAAGTGCTGACCGACGCGCAGAAGCGCGCGATCTACGATCAGCACGGCCATGAGGGACTCGCCGCGCGCGGCGGGGGTGGCGGTTTCAGCGCGGCCGACGCGTTCAGCGACATCTTCGGCGACGTGTTCGGCGACATCTTCGGCGGCGGTCGGCGCGGTGGCCGGCAAGTCTTTCGCGGCGCGGACCTGCGCTACGACCTCGAGCTCGACCTGGAACAGGCGGTGTTCGGCCACGAGTCCGAAGTAGAATTCACGACGCTCGGCGAATGCGAGCCCTGCAAAGGCAGCGGCGCTGAGCCCAACTCCAAGACCGTGCCCTGCGAGACGTGCCATGGCTCCGGCCAGGTCCGCATGCAGCAGGGCATCTTCGCGGTCCAGCAGACCTGCCCGCGTTGCAAGGGCCGCGGCCAGGTGATCACCGAGCCCTGCGACCACTGCCTGGGTCAGGGCCGGATCCGCAAGAAAAAGAACCTGGCCGTGAAGGTACCGGCCGGTGTCGACAACGGCGACCGCATCCGGCTCGCCGGCGAAGGCGAAGCCGGGCGCAACGGCGGGCCGCCGGGAGATCTGTACGTCGAAATCCGGGTGCGCGAGCACGCCATCTTTGAGCGCGACGGCAGCCACTTGTCGTGTGAAGTCCCGGTGAGCTTCGCGACCGCGACGCTGGGCGGGACTGTCGAAGTGCCGACCCTCGGCGGCAACGTCGACCTGAAGGTTCCGGCGGAGTCCCAGTCCGGTCGTGTGTTCCGCCTGCGCGAGAAGGGCGTCAAACCGGTGCGCGGCGGTCCGACCGGCGATCTGTTTTGCCGCGTCGTGGTGGAGACGCCGGTGAATCTGACGGATGAGCAGAAGGCGCTGCTGCGCAAGCTGGAGGAATCCATGCACGCGAGCACTCGCAACCACAGCCCGCGGCAGCATTCGTGGCTGGACGGCGTGAAGCGTTTCTTCTCAGCGATGCGTAACTGATGAGCGCATCGCAGCTGCAGGTCGCGGTCTTCGGCGCCTCGGGACGCATGGGGCAGGCGGTGATGGCAGTCGTGGAGGAGTCTGCCGACGCCGCGGTGAAAGGCACGGTCACGTCGTCCGGCGACCCAGCCGCTGCGCTGCGCGGCGCCGACGTCGCTATCGAGTTCGCGCTCCCTCAGGCGACTGCCGCCAATCTCGCTGCCTGCGTCGCTGCGAAGCGGCCGCTCGTCATCGGGACGACTGGCCACGACGACTCGCAGCGCGCCCAGATCGCCGCGGCCGCGCGGGAAATCGCCATCGTGATGGCGCCGAACATGAGCCTGGGCGTGAACCTGTTGCTCAAGCTCGTTGAGTTGACTGCAGGAAAGCTGGACGCGGACTACGACATCGAGATCTTCGAAGCCCACCATCGCCACAAGAAGGATGCGCCCTCCGGTACGGCGCTCGCGCTCGGCAAGGCCGCCGCCGCGGGCCGCGGCGTAAAGCTCAGCGATGTCGAGGAACACCCCCGCCATGGCACTGGTCCGGGCCGCTCGCGTGGAGCGATCGGTTTTTCGGTCGTCCGCGGCGGCGACATCGTGGGCGATCACACAGTGACGTTCGCCGGCATTGGCGAGCGCATCGAACTGACGCATCGCGCGAGCGATCGACTGGCATTTGCGCGCGGCGCCGTGCTGGCGGCACGCTGGCTTGTCGGGCGTCCACCGGGCCTGTACTCGATGCAGGACGTGCTGGCCACCAGTGCCATCAATCTGTAGACTCCCATCCCTTAGCACGCGGTGAAATCTTGTCAGCGGGATCGGCTTGAAAGCCCATCTCGCCGTCAGCATGCGCGTGTCTGAAACGACTGACGACGGAGCCCTGAAGTGACCCAGGCAGACACCGCTGTACTCGCACTCGAAGACGGCACTGTCTTCCACGGCCGTTCCATTGGCGCGAAAGGCAACACCACCGGCGAGGTTGTGTTCAACACCGCCATGACCGGCTACCAGGAAATCCTCACGGACCCCTCGTACTGCCGCCAGATCGTCACGCTGACTTATCCGCACATCGGCAACACCGGTACCAATCACGACGACCTGGAGGCGGGAGCCGTCTACGCCGCCGGACTGATCGTGCGCGACGTGCCGGCTGTGTACTCGAACTGGCGCGCTGCCGAATCGCTGGAGAGCTTCCTGCAGCGGGGCAAGGTCGTCGCCATCGCCAACATCGACACGCGCAAGCTCACGCGCATCCTGCGCGAGAAGGGCGCGCTCGCCGGCTGCATCATGACGGGCGAGAAAGCCAAGGCGGAAGCTGCCGTGCACGCGGCGCGCAAATTCCCCGGGCTGAAGGGCATGGACCTCGCGAAAGTCGTCTCGACCAAGCGCGTCTATCAGTGGAACGAGGGCACGAACTGGCAGCTCGAACAGGGGCCGAAAGCGCGGCCCGGCCAGCGTCTGCACGTGGTCGCATACGACTTCGGCATCAAGCGCAACATCCTGCGCTGTCTCGCCGACTATGGCTGCCGCGTGACGGTCGTGCCGGCGCAGACGCCGGCTGAGCAGGTGCTGGCGCTGAGCCCCGAAGGCGTGTTCCTGTCGAACGGGCCGGGCGATCCCGAGCCGTGCACCTACGCGATCGACGCGATCAAGAAGCTGCTCGAGACCGACATTCCGATCTTCGGCATCTGTCTCGGTCATCAGCTGCTCGGGCTGGCAAGCGATGCGAAGACGGTGAAGATGAAGTTCGGCCACCACGGCGCGAATCATCCGGTGCTCGACATCGCCAGCGGCCGGGTGCTGATCTCGTCGCAGAACCACGGCTTCGCGGTCGACGAGACCACGCTCGGCGCGAACGTGAAAGTGACACACAAGTCGCTGTTCGACGGCTCGCTGCAGGGCATCGAGCGCACCGACCGGCCGGCTTTCAGCTTCCAGGGGCATCCCGAAGCGAGCCCCGGCCCGCACGAGGTGCGCGGCTCGTTCGGCCGCTTCATTGCAATGATCCACGATCGGCTCAATGCACAGAGCGCGGCGCGCGAGGCCGGCAAGAAAGTGGCGGAGGGTTGAGGCCCTCTGCATGGAGATGTGATTGCCTAAGCGAACAGACATCCAGAGTGTGTTGATCATCGGCGCCGGCCCGATCGTCATCGGCCAGGCGTGCGAGTTCGATTACTCCGGCGCGCAGGCCTGCAAGGCGCTCAAAGAGGAGGGCTACCGCGTCGTCCTGGTGAACTCCAACCCCGCGACGATCATGACCGACCCGGAAACCGCCGACGCGATCTACATCGAGCCGGTCAACTGGCGCACGGTCGAGCGCATCATCGCGAAAGAAAAACCGAACGCGCTGCTGCCGACGATGGGCGGCCAGACGGCGTTGAACTGCGCGCTCGACCTGGTGCGCGAAGGCGTGCTCGAAAAATACGGCGTCGAGCTGATCGCCGCCTCGCGCGAAGCGATCGACATGGCGGAAGACCGCGAGCGCTTCCGCAACGCCATGCGCGAGATCGGCCTGGAGTCGCCGCGCTCGCGCATCGCTCACAGCATGGAGGAGGCGCTGGCGGTGCAGGCCGAGATCGGCTTCCCGACCGTCATCCGCCCGTCGTTCACCCTCGGCGGCTCGGGCGGCGGCATCGCCTACAACCGCGAGGAGTTCGAGGAGATCGTCGAGCGCGGCCTGGACGCTTCGCCCACTTCGGAAGTGCTGCTCGAAGAGTCGGTGCTGGGCTGGAAGGAATTCGAGATGGAGGTCGTCCGCGACCGCCGCGACAACTGCATCATCATCTGCTCGATCGAGAACCTCGACCCGATGGGCGTCCACACCGGCGACTCGATCACGGTCGCGCCGGCGCAGACGCTCACGGACAAGGAATACCAGCGCATGCGCGACGCGTCGATCGCCGTGCTGCGCAAGATCGGCGTCGAGTGCGGCGGCTCGAACGTGCAGTTCGCGCTCAGCCCGACCGACGGACGCATGCTGATCATCGAGATGAATCCGCGCGTCTCGCGCTCGTCCGCGCTCGCCTCGAAAGCCACCGGCTTCCCGATCGCCAAGGTCGCCGCGAAGCTCGCGATCGGTTACACGCTCGATGAGTTGAAGAACGACATCACCGGCGGCGCGACTCCGGCCTCGTTCGAGCCGACGATCGACTATGTCGTGACCAAGATCCCGCGCTTCACGTTCGAGAAATTCCCGGGCGCCAACGACCGCCTGACGACGCAGATGAAGTCGGTCGGCGAAGCGATGGCGATCGGCCGCACGTTCCAGGAGTCGCTGCAGAAAGCACTGCGCAGCCTGGAGGTCGGCACCGACGGCCTCGATCCGCTGATGAGGCTGCCGCTCGCCGAGAGCGATCAGCATCGGCTGCGCGAGGAGCTGCGCATGCCGGGGCCGAATCGCATCCGTTACGTCGGCGATGCGTTCCGCGCCGGTCTGCCGTTCGATGAAGTGCATTCGCTGTCGCGCATCGATCCGTGGTTCCTCGCGCAGATCGAGGACATCGTGCGCGAAGAGCAGGCGGTGCAGGCGCAAGGCCTGGAAGCTTTCGACCGCGACCGAGTGCGCGCGCTCAAGCGCAAGGGTTTTTCCGACCGACGTCTCGCCACTTTGCTGGGAATGGACGAGAACAGCGTGCGTCGCCGGCGCATCACGATGGGCATCCGGCCCGTTTACAAGCGCGTCGACACCTGCGCCGCCGAGTTCGCCACTTCGACGGCCTACATGTACTCGACCTACGACGAGGAGTGCGAGGCAGCGCCGACCGATCGCAAGAAGATCATGATCCTCGGCGGCGGACCGAACCGCATCGGCCAGGGCATCGAGTTCGACTACTGCTGCGTGCACGCCGCGCTGGCGCTGCGCGAGGCCGGGTTCGAAACCATCATGGTCAACTGCAACCCCGAGACGGTCTCGACCGACTACGACACGTCCGACCGGCTGTATTTCGAGCCGCTCACGTTCGAAGACGTCATGGAGATCATCGACAAGGAGAAGCCGATCGGCGTGATCGTGCAGTACGGCGGCCAGACGCCGCTCAAGCTGTCCCGCGCCCTCGAGGCTGCCGGCGCGCCGATCATCGGCACGACGCC
>DATNFA010000169.1:0-69079 GCA_035606615.1 Steroidobacteraceae bacterium | reverse complement strand
GCCGCGCGCAGCATCTCGGGCAGCGCGACGCGCCAGCCGCCTTCGACGACATTGGGCGGCGTCTCCAGCACCAGCTCGCGGAACACGTCGGCGATGACTTCGAGCCGCTCGGCGTACACATCGAGCAGATCGGCATCCTTGCGCGAGAACTTCGCGACCTCTTCCTTCGTCCGGCCCGCGCCGATGCTCAGGTACCGCCCGTCCTGCGTCGGCAGGAAGTTCGCGATCTCGCGCTCGACTATTTTCAATCCATGCGCATGCAGATCGAGATCGCGAATGACCTTAGGGTTCAGCAACGAAACCGTGTACGACGCAACCGAGTTGCGGAATCCCGGATGGAATTCCTCCGTGACTGCCGCGCCGCCGACCACATGACGTCGTTCGAGCACCGTCACCTTCAATCCAGCCGCTGCGAGATACGCAGCGCAGACCAGGCCGTTGTGGCCGCCACCGACGATCAGGACATCACTGGTTGCCGGCATGGCGCACCCCCTTCAAATCATGGCGCATGATCGGTCGCGGTGGATCGCGACGCGCGACTACTTTGAACCCGGCTCGTGCAAAAGTACTGACGTAGCCGGTGCTCGTCGAGCTCGGCGACACCGCGGCGTCGAACGGATACGCTTCGAGCGCAGGCGCCTTCGCTCGCTTCGCGACCTTCAACGCTTCGCGGATCAACGCTTGCGTCACACCTTGTCGTCGATAGCCGATGCGAACGTAAAAACAGGAAAGCGCCCAGACCGGCAAATCGTCGACGCGCTTTAGTCGCCAGCTGCGATCGAGTGCCGGCAAGTCGTCGCGCGGTGTCAGCTGACACCAGCCCGCTGCTTTATCTCCATCGAACGCAAGCAGCCCCGGTGGTGGACCGCGCTTCACGATCGCGCGAAACGCAGCCTTGTTCCTATCAGCAGGCTGTTTGCGATATGCAGAGCCGATCCGGCAGTACATGCACCAGCAGCCGTTGCACGCGCCCTTCTTGCCGAACAGATCTTCGAGATCCGGCCACAAGTCGGGCGTCAGCGGGCGAATCTCGAGTGTCATATCGCCAAGTCGGCTGGCAGGTGCATGGACGGATCATAACCTCAACGGCCGCAACGACTCACTTGAAAACGGGCCGGAAGAACGAGCGCTCATAGCTGACAAAGCACTTGGTCTGCTCGTAGTAGCGCATCGCAGCCTGGCAGTCCGGATCCGCCGCGGCCTGTTGCCGGTAAGTTTCGTAGGCTGCGAGCGACGGGAAGGAAAACAGTGCCAGCGCGACGTTGTTCGTACCTTCGCTCGGCATGAAGTAGCCGTGATGCTGGCCGCCGAACTTCTCCACCAGCGGAATCCACATTCGCCCGTACTTCTCGAACTCGGCGAGCTTGAAGGGATCCACGACGTAACGCAGGTAGCAGGTAATCAAAAGTCTCTCCTCATCAGATGCTGGCAACAATCGCGGCTCGCTGCTTCTCGTATTCAGCCGCCGTGATCCGCTCCGCCTTCCGCAGCGACTCCAGCTCGGCCAGCCGCTCGCTCGCGGAACGCATGGCCACCTTGGGCGACTTGCTGGCCGTGCCGATCAACCAGACGATTCCGGCGATCAGGAGCCCCATGGCCGCAAGCATGATCAATATGAATATCACCTCTCCAAATCCAATCCCCATGTTGAAGTCTCCTTGTCAGACGTCAGGCCCGAGCACGTTTCGTGCGTGATCTCTTGCGCGTTTTCTTCGGCTTCGCAGCGTCCCGCGGATCGCCGAGCGATTTGTTGAGCGCGATCGCTTCCTTCGCGAGCTTGCGCACGATAGACGCGCTCGCAGTCGCTCCTTCGCGCAGCTCCAGTGTGGCCATCTCGTAGTTGCCGCTGGCCTTCAGGCGCGGCTCGATGCTTTGCAGGCGTTGACCGCGCCAAAAGCCGAACAGCACGCGCTCGTCCTCAGCGCGAATGAGCAAAACCGGCCCGTTCGAGGAATACACGAGATGTCCCCACTTCACGTGTTCTTCGACATCACTCGCAGCGCGAACGTTGGCGCGCAGGTGTTCGACACAGGCGCGCCGCCAACCTGAGAGGCCCGCGACGTACTCGTCGGGACTCGCCGCCGGGACCGACTTCTTCATCATCCTATTCGCCCCATCGCCATCGGACCGGCCTCTCGCCTTTCCACACGATCACCGCGACCAGGAGGATCGAGGAAATGACGAACCACAGCAGGAAACCCACCACGCTGTGGCGTGGGGGAAAATAGCGCGTCGCGCAGTAGATCGAGCCGAAGTAGAGCGCCAGCGCGGCCCAGCCTTGCCAGCGGAGTGGCAGGCCCCATCCCCAGCCAAACCGTTTTACTGCAAACCAATAGTCCGACTTGTCCTGTTCCACGTCAGCCCTCACAGGTGATCGGTGACCAGCACGCGACCTCTCGCACCGAGCGAAGTCTTGCCATCCTGCCCCTGGATCCTGCCGCGCAACTCGACGATCTCGCCGCGCAGTTTCTCGTTCGGCGTGACCTTCACGACCATCCATTCGAGACGAATCTTCTCGTCGGCGTAAATCGCCCGGCGAAAGCGCACCCAGAACTCCAACCCCAGCATCGCGCCCTTCTTGGAAAAGTGCGAGGCCGTCAGCGCGAGCAACAAGGCAGTGGTGTGAGGACCGCTCGCTGTCGGTCTGCCGAACCGCGTGGTCGCGGCAAACGCCGGATCGTGATGAATCGGGTTGTTGTCGCCTGCGGCGTTCGCAAACGAGACGACAGTCTCAGGCGACAGCGTCACCTCGGAGGAAAAGCGTTCTCGCGGATAGGCTCGCATTGGACACCTCGAAGCCGAAGCTGGGCACACACCTTATCCAGAACGAAGTCATTGTCATCGATATCCACGAAGTATTGTCCACGCCGCAGCGCATCGAGGCCACCGCTGAGTGCATACACCGGAGCACCATTCTTGACCGACCCTTCGAAGTAGTAATCCCATTCGTTGCGAAACCCGGGCTGATTCGAGAGCACGCAGTCGAAGGTTTCGAGCCATTTGCGCAGCGAAGCACTTATCGCGTGCAAGCGCGGATAGGTCGAGCGCATCCGGATCGGCATGAAATGCACCTTGCCGACGGTCCACAAGATTCCTCGCCGCACAGTGGGCAGAACCAGGCCGGCGAGAGGAGAACGCTCGAGATCAAACGAATTCTCAGCGGCCTTTGCGAGCGGACCCAAAGTCCGGAAATGCAGCCAGAGAACTCCCTTGCCCTGGATCTCCGCCGGTGCGTCCGGCAACGCACGGAACCATTCGGCAACGGGATTGGACGCGCCGGGATCGCAGATGAAACGGTACGTAGTACCTGTCGCACGTGCTATCACTTGGCTCCAAACTCCATGTCATAGGCGTGGTCGTTCTGCGCCACGATGCGAAATCCCAAGCGCTCATACAGCTGTCGAGCCGGATTCACCTTGAGCACGCTCAGGCTGACTGTGACGTGCGCTTGCTCCGCGTCCGCCAGTAACTTCTCGAGGATCGTGCTGCCGAAGCCCCTGCCCTGCTTCTCCGGGACGATCTGAATCTGCACCAGATCCCAGTTGTCCGGGCCCCTGACGACCTTCAGCAATCCAACCGGAGCCCCTGCGAGCAGAATGATCTCGGCACAGTCGAAGCTCGCGAGGACCCGTGCGCGTCGCTCACTCTCTGACGGTTCTATGCCAGAGGCGCGCAGATGCTCGCTCATCGTCTGGCGCCGGAGCTCGAGCAGGAATGGAATGTCCGCCTCAGTCGCCGCGCGAAAGGTGAGTGCGTCGATCGTGTCTGTCATGACTACTGCATCGCGAACGACGCCGGATCCGCACGAATCTTTGCGACCCTGAGCGCACTCAGGTTCTCGTCGATGCTGTAGAAGCGCTCGTCGAGCGGCCCGAGCTTGGAGACCTTGTATGAATCGGAGAACGCCTGCAGCGTCCCCTGCTCTTTGAATTTTTCGATCTCCGCCTGCTCCGCGGCGTGAATGCGGTTCGCCTCCCGCATGAGCTCAGCGTGCTTCTGGGCCGAGAAGAACTCGAAAGCCGCGACGGCTTCGTTGGCGAATTTTCCAGTCGAGTTCCAGTAGTACTGATTGAAGCCGCCGTTATTCACCTCGTCTTCGACACCGGAGGTCACGTACAGCGCGCGGATTCCTGGCGGCAGCGTCGCAAGGAATTCAGTTTCCTGGTCATAGTGACCTTCCATCTTCGCGTGCACGTAATCGAGGATCGCGTACTCGACCTGGTCGTCGGCGATCGCTGCGAGATTCGGCGGTTGCACTTTTCGAGTCTCCGCGGAGTTCTGCCCGCACGCAGCGACCAGGATCAGTGCTGCGACCAGAGCACTACTGATACGTACGGCCATTGTGCTTGATCCATCCGTCTACATGCCTGTGTTGAGGATCACGATGCGTCCAGTGGATGACGCCGCCCTTCGCATTCCACTCGTACTCGCCGTAGAACTCGATGCGATCTCCATTGCTCAGCGAGGCAACACGATTCGCGAGATCGATATTGTGCGCGATCAGCACGGTCTGACCTGAATCCACGCGAACGATGAATCGCTGGTGTCGGCTGCCGTCATTGTCGTCGGCGAGGACTTTCGTGACGTGGCCACTGCCCTGGACCTGAACGTTGCTACGGTGATTCTCGAAAGCCGCAACCAACGCTTGGTTCGAATTGCCAGCGGTAGTGCCGGTGCTGCTGCCAGCGTCATGCTCTCGCGGAATCAGCCCGCTCTGCATGACGAAATATGCAGCAACGAACGCGATCGCTATTACAACGATCCTCTTCATTGAGCTGACTCGTCCTTGCCGAATCCGAACCGCGCCCTGATCGTGTAGAGCAGCCCGGGGATCCCGAACACCAGCAGGAACCCGCACGCCTTGATGATCGACGCCCCGCCCAGGCTGCCGGATGCGATCGGTCCTTTCAGCAACTCATACCCGAGATACCCCAATGCGATGAGGAAAACGCAGGCGCCGATGACACTTCCACAGAACCGCGCTGCGCGACCTTTGAGGACGGCCGCTGCGGCAATCAGTATGCAGAACGCTCCGAACGCATAAGAGAACCAAGCCTTGTCTTCATCCGCGGTCGTGCCGTGGAGGAACATGACCAGGCCCATCAGTGTGGCCATGATGGCCAGGAAGACTCGAACGCCCAGGCTCATCGTTGCTCCGTTTGTTTCTTGTTATCGCCCGACCACACAATGAGCCGCGCGGGGGCCGTACGTCAACGCCACGGCCGACCTGGCGTATAGTCTCAAACCCTGCTTTTCAGGCCCTCACAGGAGCGCGCGCGTGGCCGAACGAAACGCTACTGCAGCCGTCATCGGCGCTGGCGACTACATCGGTGCCGCTATTGCCCGTCGCTTCGCGGCCGAGGGCTTCACTGTCTTCGCTGGCCGTCGCAATGGCGACAAGCTCGCACCCCTGGTCGCAGACATCGAAGGTGCGGGCGGCCGGGTCGTTGCCCGTTCGCTCGATGCACGCAAAGAAGAAGAAATCGTCGCATTCCTTGCTGATGCCGAGCGGCACGCACCGCTCGAAGTCTGCATCTTCAACATCGGCGCGAATGTAAATTTTCCGCTGTTGGAAACCACCGAGCGCGTGTTCCGCAAGGTCTGGGAGATGGGCTGCTACTCGGGATTTCTCGCCACTCGCGAGGCGGCTCGCCACATGTTACCGCGCGGCCGCGGCTGCATCTTTCTCACCGGCGCGACAGCGAGCCTGCGAGGCGGCGTCGGTTACTCCGCATTCGCCAGCGCCAAGTTCGGACTGCGGGCCGTAGCACAAAGCGCCGCTCGGGAATTGGGCCCAAGGAACATTCACGTCGCGCACTTGATTATCGACGCAGGTGTGGACACCGCGTTCGTGCGCGAGCGGATCAAGGCGGCAGGAGGCGAGGAAGCGCTCGCGAACATCAAGCCCGACCAGCTGATGCGGCCGGAATCGGTCGCAGCGGCCTACTGGGCGCTGTATCAGCAGCCGCGCGATGCGTGGAGCTTCGAGCACGAGATTCGTCCGTTCGCGGAGAAGTGGTGATGCACGTCGAGTTTCATTTCGACTTCGGCAGCCCGAATGCATATCTCAGTCATGTCGTCATCCCCCGCATCGAACAGCGCACCGGCGCGAAGTTCGTCTACGTGCCGATCCTGCTCGGCGGCGTATTCAAGCTGACGAACAACCGCTCGCCCGTGGAAAGCTACGCCGGCATCCGCAACAAGCTCCCGTATGAGCATCTTGAAACCCAGCGGTTCATCAAGAAGCACGCTATCGAGAATTATCAGTTCAACCCGTTCTTCCCGGTGAACACCCTCGCACTGATGCGCGGCGCGGTGGCCGCGCAACGCCTCGGCGTGTTCGAACGTTACGTCGACGAAATGTTCCGGCACATGTGGGCAGAGCCGAAGGACATGGACGATCCGGCAGTCATCGGCTCCGCACTCCAGGAATCGGGCTTCGATGCGCCGAAACTCATGGCGCTGGCGCAGGATCAGACAGTCAAGGACGAGCTGGCCGCCAACACTTCGCGGTCCGTCGAGCGCGGCACGTTCGGCGCACCGACGTTCTTCGTCGACGATGAGATTTATTTCGGCAAAGACAGATTGCGCGACGTCGAGGAAGCGATCGTCGCAAGGAGGAAATGATGCGGGTGGCTGTTCGCTGCTTTTCCATCGTTTTGCTGAGCCTCGTCGCGCACGTCGCGGGCGCGGCCGGTGCCGACGAAACAGACTTTTTCGGTTTGCTGCGGGCCCGCGACATCACACCATTCGGCTTCCTGCGGCTCGACATGCGTCCGACCCACGCTCTCAACATTCCGAGCGGCGACTGGGGCTTCGAGATGGAAGCGGCGTATCAGAATACCTGGGCACTGAGTCCGGAAGTCGAGAGCTGGCTCGGCACGCTGCAGGGCGGCCGACGAGAGATCGGCCCGGCCGAGCTCGATGCGATTCGTGCGCTGCCGGGCGAGAACTATCTCGCCGACTTCGAGCTGGGGCTGCTCGACATCTCCTTTCAGTACAAATTCTCCTCGCAATGGGGCGCGTACCTGGTGCTCAGCGGCGTGCACTACGGCGGCGGCTTTCTCGACAGCTCGATCGAAAGCTTTCATGACGCGTTCGGCTTCAGCGATTTCGGCCGTCCGGCAGTGGTCAAGAACGGCACGAGCTACATCCTGGATCTGAAGAACTCGCAGGTCGCGCTGTTCGAGGCGCCGACCAGCGGCGGCTATCTCGATCCCACGATCGGATTGCGCTACTCCGGACTCACGCTCGGCAAGGACTGGCAGGTCGTTCTCGAAGCGGCCGCGAAAGTGCCCGTGAGCGGCAGGCGCGATCTGTTGTCGACTGGACGCACGGATTACGGGCTGCAGATGACGCTGCAGAATTTCGGCGACAACCACGCCTGGTACCTGGCCGGCTCTGCGGTCTACTACGCCGGCAGCCCGAACTTCGCGCCGAACGACTCGAAGGTGATTCCGACAATCCTCGTCGGCTACGAACGGCGTCTGACGGACAACACGCACGTCATTCTGCAGGGCTACGCGAGCCCGAGCGTCTACTCGCATCGCGATACCGACCTGGATGAGCTGCTCGCGACCAAGTACCAGGCGAGCCTCGGCTTCTATCACCGCATCGGCGCGGGCTTGATCTCGTTCGCAGTCACCGAGAACTTGCAGAATCTCAACAACACCCCAGATATCGGATTCCAGCTCGGGTTTGCCCTCACCCCGGCGTTGCGGGAGTAACGATCATGCAGGAAATCCGTCGCAGCAAAGAGCGCGGCTATGCCGATCACGGCTGGCTGAAGTCGTATCACTCGTTCTCGTTCGCGGATTACTTCGATCCGCAGCACGTCGAGTTCGGTCCGCTGCGCGTCATCAACGAGGACCGCGTCGCCGCCGGCCAGGGCTTCGGCACGCACAGCCACCGCGACATGGAAATCATCAGCTACGTGCTCGCGGGCGAGCTCGCGCATCGCGATTCCATCGGCAACGGCTCGACCATTCGCCCCGGCGACGTGCAGCGCATGAGCGCCGGCCGCGGCGTGCGCCACAGCGAGTTCAATCCTTCGCCCGCGAGCCTGGTGCACTTCCTGCAGATCTGGATCCAGCCGAACGTCGAGGGCATCGAGCCGAGCTACGAAGAGAAGCGCTTCGGCGCCGAGGAGAAGCGCGGGCGTCTGCGCTTGATTGCATCACCCGATCAGAGCGACGGCTCGGTGCTGATCCACCAGGACGCACGCGTGTACGCGGGACTGTTCGACGGCGCCGAGAACGCTTCGTTGCAAGTCGCGCCGGGTCGACTGCTTTACGTTCACGTCGCGCGAGGCGCAGTACAAGCGAATGACGTTGCACTGGAAGCGGGCGACGCACTGAAACTGAGCGGCACGCAGCAGTTACAACTGAAAGACGGGCGCGACGCCGAGGTACTGGTCTTCGATCTGCCGAGCGAGTAACTTCGCGGCATGAGCCGCTACGATCTCGCAATCCCCATCAGCGCCGTCGATCACTCCCTGGGCGCGGAGCATTCGCCCGTGACCGTGGTCGAGTACGGCGATTTCGAATGTCCGACCTGCAAGCAGGCCGCGCCGGCGGTCAAGCTCGTGCTCGAGCGGTTCGGTAGCCGCACCCGTTTTGTCTGGCGCCACTTCCCGGTCGAATCGGCGCATCCCAATGCCATGCACGCCGCGCAAGCCGCCGAGGCCGCGGGCGGGCAAGGCAAGTTCTGGCAGATGCACGACCTGCTGTTCGAGAACCAGCGTCATCTCAAGATGGCGAACCTGCGCGAGTATGCGCAGCGGCTGGAACTCGACATGCCGCGCTTCATCGCGGAGATGGACGACGAGATCTACCTGCAGCGCGTGCGCGAACACATGGCCGGCGGCACTCGCAGCCACGTGCGCGGCACGCCGACTTTCTTCATCAACGGCGTCATTCACGACGTCTCCTTCGGCATGCATGCGTTGATGGAAGGCGTGGAAGCAGCGGTCAGGAGACTCGACCGATGAGCTTCTTCGCGAGCCAGACTTTCACGTTGCTGCACGTCGCGTTGAGCCTGATCGGTATTCTCGCCGGGTTGGTCGCCCTGTTCGGGCTCTTCAGGAACAACCCGCTCAACAGCTGGACGCTCGTGTTCCTGGTCACGACAGTGGCCACCACGCTGACCGGCTTCCTGTTCCCGTTCCGCGGCTTCACGCCGGCGATCGGGACCGGCATCGTGTCTTCGCTGGTGCTCGCACCAACGGTTCTCGCGCGCTACACGTTCAATGTCGCCGGGCGGTGGCGCTGGATCTACGTCGTCGGTGCGGTGGTGTCGCTGTACCTGAACTGCTTCGTGCTGGTCGTCCAGGCTTTCCTGAAAGTGCCGGCGCTGCACGCGCTCGCGCCGCAGGGCACCGAGCCGGCGTTCGTCCTCACGCAAGGATTGGTGCTGGTGTTGTTCGTGATCGCAGGTTTTATCGCGGTCCGGCGCTTCCACCCCGCGGCCGCGCAGTCCGCTCTGGCAGCCAGCTAGAGTCAGGTCAACCCGAGGCGCGGATCCGAAACCGCAACACCGGCCCGTTCCACACCTGACTGTTCAGGTCGATCTCCTCGATGTGCTGCGCGAGCGGATGCTCGCCGATCGCCTTGCGCCAGAACGCCACGCCGGTGACGTTCCTGCGCGCAATTGCTGCCTCCCACATACCGGGATAGCGACTGAAGATTGCCTGGGCCGCCGCGGTGCCGGCGCCCGAGCGGCGATGCTTCCGCAGTACGAAAAACTCCGCCATGTTGCGATCGAGCGGCCGATTCGTGTGGGTCAGGCGGTTGAGCAGCGCGAAGCCGATGATGCGCGAATTCGCGCGCAGCAGCAGCGGGATGTGCTCCGGGTCGCGCCAATAGGCATCGAGCGGATACGCCGGGAAGCGGCCTTCGTCATCCACTTCGCCGGACGGCCGGTCGTACCACTGCTCCGAGAAATCGTGCGTGTAGAGCTGCATCAGATTCTCGAAGACAGGTCTCTGCTCGCGCGCTGCAATGACGACTTCGACGTTGGCCATGCCGCTAGCTTGCCGCGGAGGCGGAAGGCCGTCAAAGCTCGGTTTGTCCGCCGACCTCGAGCAGCCGATGCGTGGGCACGCCGAAATAGCGGTACGCGAGCTGGCTGTTGCGCGCCATCAATGCGAACAGGCGCTTGCGCCACATCGCCATCGTCCGGCGGCCCGTCACGATGGGCGTGTTGCGGCCGACGATGTAAACCGTGCGGCCGGCCTCGAACGTCAGCCCCTGCTCTTCCGCCAGCCGCAACGCCGCGACTGCATCGGGCTGCTCCATGAATCCGTAATGGGCGATGACTCGGTAAATTCCCGGCGCGACCGTATCGACGGCAACTCGCTCGTCGCGGGTGAGCCGGGGCACCTCGGTCCGCACGAAGGTCAGGATGATCGAGCGCTCGTGCAAACTGCGTTGCAGGCGCACCTGCTGGACGAGTGACCGCGGGATGACCGTGGCTTCGCTGGTCAGGTAAACGGCAGTTCCGGCCACGCGGTGCGGCGGGTCATGCTCCAGCCCTTTGAGAAACTCCGCGGTCGACGACTGCTCGCGGGCAATGTTCCAGTTCAGGAGCCGCCGACCTTCGCGCCACGTCGCCATGAGCGTGTAGACAGCCAGCCCGAGCACGAGCGGAATCCACCCGCCTTCGAACACACGCAGAGTGTTGGCGCAGAAGAATGCGAGATCGACCAGGCTGATCGCGACCAGCAGCGCCAGCGTCGCGAAGCGGTGCTCTCGCTGGCGGATGTAGCCCAACACCAGAATGAGAATTCCCGCGAGCAGCATCGTTGCCGAGACGGCGATGCCGTAAGCACCTGCCAGCGCCTCCGACGAGCCGAAGCCGACGACGAGCAACACGCTGCCCGCCAGCAGCACCCAGTTCACCGACGGCACGTAAATTTGGCCGATTGCTGCTGCGGAGGAATGCACGATGCGCAGCCGCGGCAGATAACCGAGGTTCAACGCCTGGCTCACGACCGAAAACACGCCGGAGATCACCGCCTGCGAGGCAATGATCGTCGCTGCCGTCGCCAGTACGATCAGGGGTGCGAGCAGCCACGACGGGGACAGCAGGTAGAACGGGTTCTGAATTGCAGCGGGATTGCCCAACAACAGTGCGCCCTGACCGAAATAGTTCAGGATCAGCGCCGGCAGCACGAGCCGAAACCAGGCCCGGCTGATCGGCGTGCGGCCGAAGTGGCCAAGATCGGCGTACAGCGCTTCGCCGCCGGTCACCGCGAGAAATACCGCTGACAGAGTCACGAAGCCTTGCCAGCCGTTCGCTGCAAAGAACTGCAGCGCGTGCAGCGGATTGAGCGCCAGGAGCACCGACGGTGCAGCGAAGATGTGTACCGCGCCGAGAACGCCGAGCGCGAGAAACCAGACGATGATGATCGGCCCGAACACGCGGCCGACCGCACCGGTTCCCTTGCTCTGCGCGATGAATAGCGCGACCAGAATCCCGACCGTCAGCGGTACCACGAAGGGATGCAGATTGGGCTGCGCGACCACCACGCCTTCGACCGCACTCAATACCGAGATCGCGGGGGTCAGCAGGCCGTCGCCGAAAAACAGCGCCGCGCCGAGCATGCCCGCCGCAACCACCGGCTGCCACAGCCGCCAGTTCCGAGTCGCATTGCCCAACAGCGCACTCAGCGCCAACACGCCGCCTTCGCCACGATTGTTCACGCGTAGCATGACGAGGACGTACTTGATCGAGACGACGACGATCAGCGACCAAAGAATCAGCGACAGTACGCCCAGGACATTTGCGCGCGTCAGCGGCACGCCGTTCCCGGCAGCGAAGCACTGGCGAAGCGCATAGAGCGGGCTGGTACCGATGTCGCCGAAGACCACGCCGAGGGCGGCAATGGTAAGCGCCCGCGAGGCCTGCGGGCTGGCCGTTGAGGTCATGGCGCAAGACTAGCGGCCAGCCGCGTAAAGATTCCGCAAAAAATCCGGCGGGCGCGGCGCACGGCGCAGTTTGGCCGTAAGCTATTCGCGTTCGTCCGATGCGGTCGGAACATGCGCAGCTATGTCGCGGCGATCCTGGTAGTGATTCTGTGCACGGCCTTGAACTGGCCGCTGTCGCTGTGGCTGGCGCCGACGAATCTCGCGATGGTCTACGTGCTTGGCGTCGTGGCTATCGCTGCGCGCTACGAACGTGGACCCGCCATGACGTGCGCGCTGCTCAGCGTGCTGGCGTTCGATTTTTTCTTCGTGCCGCCGGTGTTGACGCTGCGCATCGACGACACTCAATACGTGGTCACCGGATTCGCGTTGCTCGTAGTCGGCGTGGTGATCAGCACGTTGGCCGCACGTGCGCGAGCCGCCTCGCAAGCGGCCCTGCTCGCGCGCGAGGAGCAATTGCGCAATTCGCTGCTTGCATCTTTGTCACATGACCTGCGCACGCCGCTGGCCGTCATTGCCGGCAGTGCGAGCAGCTTGCGAGACGAACGGGCACGGCTGTCGCAGGCCGAACAGGATCAACTGTTGGATACGCTTTACGACGAGGCCCAGCAAGTCAGTCTCACCGTCAGCGATCTGCTCGAAATGACCCGACTGCACAGTGGCCGGGTCGAGCTCGATCGCCAGTGGTATCCGGCCGAGGAGTTGGTTGGCGCGGCCATCGAGCGTTCGAAACGACAGCTGGCGCAACATCGCGTGCAGACACGTCTCGATCCGCAGCTGCCGCTGCTGCACGTGGATGGCGTGCTGATCGAGAAGCTGCTCGTCAATCTTCTCGAGAACGCCGCGAAGTACACACCCGCGGGCACGCTCGTCACCGTCGTCGGCGAGAACGCGCCGGGCGCGATCGTCCTGTGCGTCGAGGACGAAGGTCCGGGCCTGCCGAGCGGCGACGAGGAACGCATTTTCGACAAGTTCTACCGCGCCGGCCGGGAAGCTGCGGTAACCGGCTCCGGGCTCGGCCTGTCGATTTGCCGCGCGATCGCGCAGATGCACGGCGGCAGCATCGCGGCCGCGAATCGCTCTGGCGGAGGTGCGGTATTCACGCTGAAGCTTCCGGTCGAGCCGGCGCCGCCGGCGGCACCGCCATGACTTCATCCGCGCCCCTGGTCCTGATCGTCGAAGACGAGCCGAAGATTCGCCGGCTGCTGCGGCTGACTCTCGAAAGCAACGGTATGCGCTGCGAAGAGGCGGCCACCGCGAGGGAAGCGCTGTCGCGCGCGCAGACGCAGCGACCGGATCTGATCATCGCCGACCTGGGACTGCCAGACGGCGACGGGCTCGACGTGATCCGGCAGACGCGGCGCTCGTCGGCCGTTCCCATCCTCGTGCTATCGGCACGCTCGCAGGAAGCGGAGAAGGTTGCCGCATTGGACGCTGGTGCCGATGACTACGTCACCAAGCCATTTGCGACGGGTGAATTGCTGGCGCGCTTGCGGGCTGCGCTGCGCCGCGCGCTGCCACGGCCGGCGACGAGCGAACCAGCAGCGTTCACAGTGCGCGAGCTGCGCGTCGATCTGGTTCAGCGAAGAGTGACGTTGCACGGCGCCGAAACGCATCTCACCCCGATCGAGTATCGCTTGCTGACGACGCTGATCGCCAAGGCGGGCCAGGTGGTCACCCATGCCGAGCTGCTGCGCGCAGCCTGGGGGCCGGCCAAGCTGGATCAGCAGCATTACCTGCGGATCTACATGGCTGGCTTACGGCGCAAGCTCGAAGCAGACCCGGCACAACCGGTTTATCTCCTGACCGAGACCGGCGTCGGCTATCGACTCATCGACGAGTAATTGACAGCCTATCCACTTTACTGGACAGTACGTCCAGTATGAAGGAACGCGCTGCCGCTGCCGCTCCCGACATCAACTCCCGCATCGCCCGCCGCGTGCGCCAGCTGCGCACGCAGCTCGGCATGACGCTCGACCAGCTTGCCGCCAAGTGCGACGTCAGCCGCTCCATGCTGTCGCTGGTGGAGCGCGGCGAGAGCAGCCCCACGGCCGTCGTGCTCGAGAAGATCGCGACCGGGCTCGGCATCGCTCTGGCCGGCCTGTTCGACGACGCCAGCGCGCCCGCCAGCCCCCTATCCCGGCGTGCCGACCGCACGACCTGGCGCGACCCGCAGTCCGGCTACCTGCGCAAAAACATCTCGCCGGCCAATTACCCCTCCCCCGCTCAGATCGTGGAAGTGATCCTGCCGGCCAGCGCGCGAGTGGCGTATGAGAGCGGTGCGCGCGATGTGAGCTTGCATCAGCAGCTGTGGATCCAGGACGGGTCCATCGAAGTGACGGTCGGCAACGTCACGTATCGGCTCGCGAAGGACGATTGCCTCGCGATGCAGCTCGACGAGCCGATCACGTTCCGGAACCGCACGCGCAAGGCGGCGCGCTACATCGTGGTGCTGGCGTCGGACCGCCAGCGCTCGACCAGGAAATGAGCCATGTTGCACGAGGTCGACGTCCGCGCCATCCAGAAATTCGGCGACCAAGAGCTGCAGGCCCTGAGCGATGTGCTGATCGACTGCGTCGAAGGCGGTGCCTCCGTGAGCTTCATGTTGCCGATGACCCGCGGCAAGGCGCTGACCTATTGGCGTGAGGTGGCCGCGAGCGCGGCGCGCTGCGAACGCATCGTGCTGGCCGCATACGACGCGGCGCAAACGATCGTCGGCACGGTGCAAGTCGTGTTCGCGCAGCCTGAGAACCAGCTGCATCGCGCCGACGTCGCGAAGATGCTGGTGCATCGACGCGGACGGCGGCACGGTGTCGGTGCAGCGTTGCTGCTGGCTGCAGAACGTCATGCGCTGAGGTCCGGCAAGACAGTACTCGTGCTGGACACGGCTTCCGCAGACGCCGAGCGGTTGTACGTCCGGCAAGGCTGGCAGCTGTGCGGCCGCATCCCGGACTACGCGTTCATGCCGGATGGCGCGCCCTGCGCTACCGCTGTCTACTACAAATCACTGCGCGGCCCGTGAGGCGCGGCGACGGCCCAACGCGCCGCGCTCTCCCGAGCCGCGAGTGACAATGGTGCGCGTCGCGAAAATACGGCAGAACAAAAATTTGGCCATACGCGAACCCGAGCACGGGACGTAGAGTGCGCTCGTGAGCCGCGCGCCGAATCGGCAGCGACTACCCAATTTGCGGCTCGGGACTACCCATATTTTGGACAGCGGGACTACCGTGGCGCGGCTGCCTCTGACTCGCCATCATTGCGCCCATGAAACGCGCATCGATCGTTGCCCTGCTGCTTGCGAATTTGTTCACGGCGCAGCTGAGAGTTGCGAGCGCCCAACCGCAGCTGGCGGCGGCGGGACTCGATGCGCTTTATCCCGCGTATCTGCAGATCTCCGGGTCGCCGGACCGCCTGCTCGTCTTCGGTGGAGAAGGCGCCGCCGCGAAAGCGAACGATGCGATCTACGAGCTCACGTTCTCGCGCGCGACCGCATCTGCAACGTGGACAGCCCGGGGTTCACTCGCTGTCGCGAGGCGCGAACCGGAGATCGCAATCTTTCCAGGCACGACCGTCGTTGCGATCGTCGGCGGCACGAACGCACAGGGTTCATCCGTGGACGCGATCGAAACGTTCGACTACGCCACGGGTACGAGGACGCTGGTGGCCTCGAAACTGCCTTCGGGGCTAGTCCACCATCAGGTCGTGCCGTGCGGCACCGGCCCGCGTGTGCTCGTGATCGGCGGTGATCTCACGGTAATCGAGCTCCAGGCGGCAGCACCCGAACGCTCGGTGGTAGCCCCACTGCGTGACGCCGTGGGTCGAAAGGTCACGCTGAAAACCGCGCGAAGCTTCGCCAGCGCCGCATCCATCGACGACGCGCACAGCAAGCTGCTCATCGTCGGCGGCGAAACTCGCAACGGCTCGGTATTGAGCGACAGCGAGATCATCGAGGTCACGGCTGACTGCGTGGTGCAGCGGATCGCAACGACGCCACCCCTTCCAGAGCCGCGAACGCGCGGTGCCCTGACGCGCACCACAGCGGGTTCTGCGATCTACTACGCAGGTTGGAACGGCGACTCGCTCGCTCTTGCCTCGTTCCTCTACGACACCGAATCGAACGCGTGGCATGCGGGTGCCCCGCTGCCGCCCGGTTATGGACGAATGCGTCCGCCGCGCGCGGTGAATGACACGATCATTGCGATTGCGGGCGGCGACATCGGCACTCCGCAGGGGCCCGCGGTCCCCGCCACGAACTGGGCGGTGTACTTTCCGGAGAACGGCGGCGAATGGACGCCGGGAGATGCGCCGAAGACGATGCATCACCCGCGGGTCGGCAACGCGCTGGCGTTTCTCGATGGCGCGCTGATCACAGTGTTCGGCAAGGACACAACCGCTGCGCAGCCTTTCGCGGGTCTCGACACTCCGGAGTGAGGTCGACCGTCTACGCGGCGACCTGGAAAGATCTCTCGCAAAGACGCCAAGATCGCCAAGGTCCGGAACTCAGATCCATAGATCTGTAGACCTTCAGATCTGAATCTCTGGTTCTTCTTTGCGGGCGTTGCGATCTTGGCGAGAGAATTTCCGGTCTTACGCCGCGGCGCTGGCGTGCGCCGAGATGACGTTCAGTAGCTCGCGCGATACGCGCTCGTCGATCTCCGCAGCGTGCGACAGCTGCACGGGGTAGCGCACGATCGCATCGACGCTGGAAGCCGAGAAGCGCAGCTGCACGGAAGGCAGCGGGTCGCCGGCCTCGGAGGCAGACGCGGCCTTCTCGATTTCCCGAGTCTGCCGCACGATGTCCTCGCGGTAGTCGGCGATGACCCGGGTCACGGCCTCCACCATCTTGTCCTTGAGCGCCGCGTAATCCGCGCCCGTCGGCAGGCCGAACGTCACCTCGTGCCAGGCGAGATTGACGCCCGCGATCTGTTTGAACAGTCCGCCGGACGACTGGAAAATGATCGAGTTCGCGAACGCCACGACGCGGCCGGTCGGCGCCATCGGCCCATCGCCGGACAGCTCCATCAGGTGCAAGCGCACCAGTCCCATCTCGATGACCTCGCCGGTGACCGTGCCGATCTGCACGCGGTCACCGACGCGGATGCCGTATTTGCCGATCAGGAAGAAGTAGCCGACGATCGAGACCAGCACGCTCTGCATCGCGACCGCGAGGCCGGCCGTGATCAAACCGGCGAACGTCGCCAGCGAGCCCAGCTCGGTCACGAAGGTCGAGGCCACGATCGCCACGACCAGCGACCACAGCACGATCCTTTGCAGCAATAACAGGCGTGAGCGGCGCCGCGCCTCGTGCACGTAGCGATACGCGGCACGACGCCAGAGATGAGCGATGAGAAACACGGCTGCCAGCAAGCCGGCGAACAACGCCACGCGCAGTCCCAGCGCTTCGAGCGCTTCCCGGAATTGCTTGTTGGTCGCGTCACGCCAGTTGGTGAGAGTGCGGCGGTATTGATCGAGCAGCACGCTGGCTTTGTTCAAAGGCGTCACGATGGAAGACGTCTGCTGAAACAGCCACGCGAGCGTGTCGTACTGATCGCGCGCGCCACGCAGAGCAGTACCGTTCGTCGAGTCGACCTGCGCCGCGAGCGCGTCACCGCGATCAGTCAGCCGCTTCAACTGCTCGAGCGGTTGCGCACGAACGGTGTTGAACGTTTGCTGCAGCTCGGCGGTGCGCTGATCGATCTGCTCGATCGTGTGTCCTTTGGCCGAAAGCCGCAGCACTGCGGTCGCCAGATCCCAGATGCCGAACCGGCGCAGCGAGCTGCCGGCGACTGGCGACTCGTCCGGCGCAGAGTCCGCGTCGGTCGAGGTCGATACCACGGGAGTGGCCGGAGCACCGCTCGCGGCCGGAATGGAAGCGGCGATTGCATCGATATGCGCCTTGAGCGCGTTCGCGCCGAAGCCCGTCGCATCAGTCTCGCTGTCGAACTGCGCCATGTTCGAGAGCATGTTGCGCCGTGCGTTCAGCAGATCCAGCTGCCCCTGCAACACCGCGATCCGGGATTGCAGCGTCGCCCGATTCTTCTTTGGCGCGCTGGCCAGCTGCCGCCGACTCGCCTCGATGTCCGCCTGGATCGACGCGCGCCGCTCGTCGAGCCGCTTGCGCAGCCGGCTCAGCGATTGCTCCGATGCGGAGTCTGCCGCTTCCTTCTTCACACCGGCTTCGCTGCTCAGCAGCTCGGCGTTGGCGCGCGCGAAGTCGAATGCCAGCTTCATGATCCGGTCGGCCGTCTGCCGGTTCGCATACAGGAGCAGCAGGTCGCTGGGTTGCGTGGCCGCCTGCTGTTGGACGCCGAGTGTGCGATACCAGTCCACAGTCTCGTCGAGAATCTGCACGACCTGGTCGCCCGTCAGTACGGCGCGCGACAGCGCCGCGTTGGCCTCGGGCTGGCTTGGCGCGTCGGCCGCGCGAGCGGCGAATACCGCGATGCCCGTCAGGACAGCTGTTGCAATTCTTGCGTGCATGGGGGAGCTATTCTATAGCTCCCCTGAGCTGGAAGCGCGTCAGTCGCTGTTCTGCTCGAACAAGGGCACGACGTTCGCGCGAACTGCGGTTTCGCGCGAACCGCGCAGACGCAGCCGATAGCGCAGATCGCCGAGCTCGAGCACGTCGTTGTCGTGCATCAGGTGCTGGCGCACCTGTTCGCCATTCACGAAGCAGCCGTTGGTGCTGCCCGCATCCTCGACGATGATGCCATTCGGGCCGATGAGCAGGCGCGCGTGATGGCGGCTGACCATCTTCGACGGCAGCGCAATGTCGTTCTCGGCAGTGCGGCCGATCGTGAGCATGGTGCCGGTCAGGCGGATGAGCTCACCGGAGTGCTCGATCGGCTCCAGCACCCACTCGCTGTCTTCCACCTCTGGCAGCGGTGCCTTGTCGCCGATGCGGTTGACGTCGCGGCGGATCGCGGCGAGCGCTTCCGAATGCACGGCCAGGTCGGCTTCCAGCTCGTCGATCTTGTGATCGCGGCGGAAAATCTCCTGCGTGAGCTGCTTGCAGCGGGCCCGCGCCTTCTCGCGCTGATCGGCCATGATCGCGCACTCATCGTGTGCGGTCTGCAGTTGCACGCGCAGCCCCTCGACGACTTGCTCTACCGCCACGATGTCGTCTTCGAGCCGCAGAACGTTGGCTGCAGAGTGCGTGAGCTTCTCGCGCATCGCGACGATCTCGTCGCTCCTTTCCTGCGCCAGCTGCACGCTGGCCTGCGCCTCGGTCCGGGCTCCTGCGAGCTCTTCACGCAGCTTTGCGACAGCCGCGACACTGCGCTCCAGCTCCCCGGTGCGCGTCGCAAGGTCCTTCGCGGCCGGCATCAGTGCATCGCGCTCTTCGGTCAGTGCACGAATCTGCGCTTGCGCGCCATCGCGCTCGGCGATGACCGCGTCGCGCTGACCTTCGACGTCGCGCAGTTGCATTTCCATCTCGATGCGGCGGCGCTCTTCGTCGCCACGAGCCTTTGCCGCAACCGTCACTTCGCGATGCGCGTCTTCCGTGCCGACCTCCGCTGCCTGCAGCGAGCTGCGCAGCGCCTCGATCTGCTCGGCGAGTTGCTCCTGGCGTCGGCCTTCTTCGGCCAGCGCGCTCTCGCGCTCCAGCAGCAGCGCGCGATTGGCATTCATCGCCTCCTCGGTCGAGGCGAGCTTCGCCTTGAGGTCTGCGCTGGTCGCCAGCTCGCTGCGCAACCGTTGATCGAGATCGTCGCGAGTCGCGACGACTTCGGCGATGGTGCGCGTGTGCGACTCGACGATCGCGTGCAGCTTGTCGTGCTCGGACAGCTTGGCCGCGAAGCGACGCGCCAGCTCCGCCGAGCTGGCCTTCTCGCCGCTCAGCGACCGTTCGTTCGCCGCAAGCGCCTTGGCATGATTCCCCTGCAGCTCCTTGAGCTGCATTTCGTACCGGTGCAAGTCTTCGCGCAGCTGCTTCTCGGTCCGCTGCGCCATCTCTTCGGCGAGCGTGCGATGCTCGGCGACGCGCGCGCTCTCGATAGTGAGCGCGTCGATGCGTGCAGCGTGCTGATCGCGCTCGGCCTGCAGCGTTTCGTTGCGCTTCTGCAGCGCTGCGTTCGCGTCGTGCGCCTTGACGATGTCCGCTTCCAGGTCGGCGATGCGCTTCAGGATGCGATCGACGTTGACCGTGAAGGCTTCCGGCGCAGGCGGCGCCTTGTTGACATTGATGCTGCGAACTTCGACCGGCGCTTCGTGCGTCGCGGAATCGACCAGCTCGTCGATGTCGCGCAGCGCTTCGACCGTCCAGGTGTCGGTGCGCGACAGGCTCTTTTGACTCTCGACCAGGGTCGCTTCGTACGCTTCGACGTCCAGAACCGGCAACACGTCGGTGCGATCGAGCGCGTTAATGGAGGTGTCCGCATCCGCGGCAGGGCGTGTTTGCATGGTCAACTCGACTGATCGACTTCGACTGGGCGCCCGCGGCGGAGTGCTTTGTTGCTGGCGGCGGGCGGCTACGAGTATGCACTGTTCCACGTACCGCGCCATCGGGACATTTGGGCGTCTGGCCTCATGATTTTGTAGGAATTTTTTGTGCAGGACGATTCGATTACGGGTCCTGCTAGCCGAACCGGCCCCGGCACTGTAAAGGCCGTCGACGCTGCCGAGACTTCAGCCGCTGAGGATCGTGACGATGCGGCCGAACGACCAATACGCCGCGATCGCGCCGATGGCGTAGAGCGCAGGGGTGCGCGCCATCACGAACGTGGGCCAGCGCGCCAGCGCACGATGGAGCGCGAACGCGAGCGTCACGACCAACAATTGGCCGATCTCGACGCCGACGTTGAATGTCAGCAGCGCGATGGAGAGATGCTGCTGCGGCAAGCCGATCTCCCGCAGCGCGCCGGCGAATCCCAGCCCGTGCACCAACCCGAACAGAAACGCGACGAGCGCGGGCCAACGCCGCGACAGTGTGAGTTGTCCGTGCAACGCTTCGGCCGCGACCAGCACGATCGACAACGCGATCGTCGCCTCGACGGGCGGTGAGCGCAGCGTCAGCAGCCCGAGGGCACTGAGCGCGAGCGTCAGGCTGTGAGCGAGCGTGAACGCCGTGATCGTGAACAGCAGCTGGCGATTGAAGCCGACCAGGAACAGCAACGTGAGCACGAACATCAAATGATCGAAGCCGGTCAGGATGTGCTCGATGCCGAGCACCGTGTACGCCCGCGCGATCTCGCCCATCCCACGCTTGTCTTCGGCCGAGCCGTACAGCTGTGCCTTCTGCTGCGCGCTGGTAAACGTATAGACGCGCTTCTGGCCGTCGAGCCAGAACACCTTCAGCATCATTGCCGAGTACGTGTCGCCGACGCCTTCGACCGCGAGCGTGCCTCGCAGTCCTTCGGGTCCACAGCGGACCACGCCGGCGTCAACCACGCCCGCGTCCGGCGTGCCCGCTTCCACGACGCTCGCGTCGGCGCTGCAACCGTGCGGCCAGACGAGCTGCAGCTCCTCGCTGGGCGGCACGTTGCCGCTCGCAGTCCATTGCCACAGGAATTCGCCGGGGGAGCTCTCGCGCAGCTCCATCTCGGCCATCGTCATCTCATGGGCAAACGCAGAGCTCGACAGCAAAGCGAGCGCTGCAAGCGCACATAGGGACACGACACGCAGCAGGGCCCTCATCGTCCCTTCCTGGCCTCGACCTTGATCGTGTACTTCTTCGCGAGTGCGCGCACCGCGGCGCTGCGCTGCTCGGCGAGCGTGGCATCGACCCAGTCGTGGTGGACTGCGTCCTTGATCGCTTCGAAGTCGGCCGATTGCGGCTTCGTGATCGATTCGAGGCGCATGGCGCGCCAGCCGTCCCTGGTCGCGAGTGCCTGCCATTCGCCGACCGGGCCGGCATCAAGCGCCGCCGCAAACTCCGCGCTGTAGCTCTGCACGAGATTCTCACGCGGCCGGTGCTTGAACACGCGCAGATCGGCCTTGACGTCGCCCGGCGCTCCGGCGTTAAGCGAGCTCACGAAGGCGCGCACGCTGCTCTCGGATCTGTCGCCAACCAGGATCGCCTCCTGGAAGTCATAACGAGCCGGCTCGTCGTACTTCGCGCGATTCTTCTCGAACGATTCGCGCAGCACTTCGTCGTCGTAGGGCGGCAGCTTGGTGTTCGCGTCGATGACACTGAGCTGCTTGAAGATGACCCGCTCGCGGATCATGTCGTCGCCCTGGTCGAGCTGCAGCGCGAGCCCTTCGCGATACAGCACTTCGTTCTCGATCCACACGCGCCGCAATGCGTACAGCTCCTCTGCATTCGGCTCGTGTCCGCGTGCCTGCTTGAAAACTTCGCGCGCGTGCGCGTCGACGGCGGCATCGATGACGATGACGCGCGGGTCGTCGCTGCGCGCGACGATGAAATGATCGGCACCGAACAGCACACCGCCGAGGATGATGAAATGCAGCAACGGCTCGCGCAGCCATTTGGGGATGGCTGCGCGGCCGTACGCTGCTGACTGTCGGACCGAAGTCAGTAGCTGCGTCGACATCGCGTTCTAGTTCACTCCCGCGACGCGCGTGCCGCCCTTGACCTCGATGTAGATCGGATTGCTGTAGAACCACAGGTCCGCCCACGCCGCGACGTCGAATGCCACCATCTTCTGGCCGTTGATCACGGGCAGGTGCGACGGGCAGCCATTGAACTCGTCCGTGCCGGTAGCCGTGCACGGAATCCGCAGGTTGGCGCCCGCCGGTATCGTGTCGGTGCCGCCCGGGACGCTCGGATTGACGCGGCCCGCGTTCGTGTTCAGATCCGGCAGCGGATTGCCATCGGCATCGGTCTCGAACGGCACCAGCGCCGGCATGTTCGTGCCGCGCAGACGCACGTACTGCGAGGCGTTCACGTGCGGAATGCGGAAGGTCATGACGCGGAACTGGCCGTCAGCCTTCTTCCAGTTGCTGCTGCTGAACGTGCGCACTACGGTGGCCGTGGTGTTCTTGGCACCCGCCGGCACGTTGTCCATGTTCGGGTTCCTGATCCAGTCGTTCGGCCATTGGCCCGCGTAGTCCGGCGAGTTCGGGCTCTTGTAGCCGCTGACCATGCCGCGGATCACGTCGATGTGGTCGAGCACCGGCTTGTTGAGCGGCTGCTCGATACCGACCTGCGCCAGCGACGGATTCGAGAACGAGTACGGCGAGTAGTTCGTGCCCGAAGGATCGCGCACGGCGATCGCGATCACGACTTCCTGACCGGGCTTCACGACCAGCTTCTCGCCCATCGTGACGCAGTTGCCGAAGTTCACGTCGGTGTTGTTCGCCGCCGCCAGGAAGGTCGAGGTCTCGAGCAGGAGGTTGCCGAGCCAGTCGTTCAGCTTGGTGTCGGCGCATGCCACGAATGCCAGGCGATCGATCAGCTGGCCGCTCGCGGCAAAGGCATTGCCGGTGCGCAGGCCGTCCACGATCTCCTGCGGGTTCATCACGTCCTTGGCTTTCGAGTGCCCGCGGCCATCGCGGTCGTGCACCATGACGAACGTGCGCTGGTACTCGCCAGGGTAGAAGTCCTGCGTCGAGCGCCGGTCGTCCGGTCCGAACATGCCGCGGTTGTGCCAGTCGGAGCTGGCGAAGAACCACCAGTTGCGGCCTTCGCCGAGCAGCGCGTCCCACACGCCGCCGATCTGCGCGCCGTAGACGCCGGTGCCACCGTAGGTCGTGCCGCCGACCGAGTCGACGTTCACGCCGCCGATGTTGTTGCGACGGATCGTGTACTCGCCGCGCTCGCTGGATGCGCCGTGACCGGGCTGCGTCTCGAAGCCGAACGCGATCTTCGGCCCGGCGTTGTTGAAGTCGCGCAGGCTCTCGATGTTGTAGCCGTTGTTGCCGTCCGGATTGAACGGCCCGGCGCGCTCGAGGTGCGCCGGCACGTAGTAGCTGCCGTCGCCGTCGTTCTGCTTGATCCACTTGATGGCTTCGACGGTCTTGGCGTGACCGCGAACGCCGACGCCGGCGCCCGACAGCGGGACCAGCTTCTGTGCCGTCGCGTCCCAGCTCGGGTCGGCCGAATTGAGGCTGCCGTCGACCGAGCAATCCCAGTTGTTACCTTCGACGCCGCCGACCACCGTGTTGCCACGGCTCTTATCGCTATCGCCGCGATCGAAGCAGTACTCCCACTTGGCGAGCGCGTTCGCATTACCGAGCGGCGTATAGCCCGGACCGGTCGGCAGGCGCTGGCCGAAGATTGCAGCCGGCACCTGGCCGCTGATCACGGACATCGAGCTGTGCTCGTGACCCGCGACCACGGATTCGATGCCCAGGAACAGCGGCTTGCTCTTGAGTGCCGAGAGGTACTCGATGAGCGGATACTGGAATTCCTGAATCGATTCCCAGCGCCACATGTTCGGACACGGCGGCGTGCTGCCCGCGGGGCACTGGGCGTCGGCGACCGGCGATGGCGTGCCCTTCGGCTGCACGGTCGGAACACTGTTCACCCAGGTAGTGGTCGGGCCCATGATCGTCCCGTCCTGCTTGGTCACCAGCGGATACGCCGGCGTCGCGAGCGTCGCGTCTTCGGCGAGCGTGCAGTTGCGGTTGCCGTTACCGCCGTGGCCGGCCTGCACGAACCAGTCGAGGCCCCACGGGGTGTCCTGCTTGTCGGTCGCCTTCTTCACCAGCTTCTGCATCGAGATCGAGCCGTCCGAGCAGGTCGTGTGATTGTGGAAGTCGCCGGTGACGTAGTTGCCGGGTGCTTTGCCTTGCAGGCCCGTGCCGTACGCGGCGCCCATCGTTGCGGCGCTGAGCGCGGTCGCGACGGCCAGCGCGACGCCGCTCTTGTTGAATCTGCTGCTCATAGGAGAACACACCTCTGGTCGGATCAGGTGAAGGACGAATTCGACGCAGCGTTTTGTAGCGGCCGAATGTGACCGAGCTATTAAGGAGGCGTGACGCGCAAGCAGCTGTCACAAATCTGTAGCGCACGCTTTCTTAGAATGGCGAGCCATGCAGGAAGTCGTCGGGCTTTTTCCAACACCTTTCATGCGAGTCCCGGCCGCATTGCGGCCCGAGCTCGTCAGCGGATTGGTCGCTCACTTCAGCGCGCACGCCGCGCAGGAGAACAATTCCTCCGCCAACCTGGCACACACCGCGATGCTCAAGCCGAGCGACAGCCCGTTGCTGGTCGAAGCCGCGGGCGCGATCACGCCGCTCATCGGCGACTTCGGCGCGCTGCTGTTCGGCGAGCGGCTCGGCTGGTCCTTGAAAGAGATGTGGGTGAACGTGCTCGACACCGGCGGCCGGCAGGCCATGCACAACCACGCCAACAGCTTTATCTCCGGCGTCGCCTACCTCACGCGCACGCATCCGGAGGCACGCACGGTGTTCATGAGGCCGCTCGGCGGGACTGATTTTTCGTTCAAGAACGACCACGCCGGCGTGCACACGGGACCGTACAACGCCGACAAGTGGATCAGCATGCCGCCCGAGCCCGGCGACGTGGTGCTGTTTCCCAGCTACCTGCTGCACGCAGTGCCGACCAATCCCGGCGAGCGGCGCATCAGCCTGGCGTTCAACGCCATTCCGACCCACCTGGATTCGTGGGGCTACAAGATCGCCTTCAGCGGCTGACGTGCGCGACCGGCGATTCGCAGCGCTTGGGGTGATGGGGGCCTCCGGCTGTGCGGGCCTGGGCTACCAGATCGTCTGGACGCAGCAGAGCTCGTTGTGGCTCGGACACGAATCCGCCGGCGTCCTGGCTGTCGTTGCGGGTTTCTTCGGCGGACTCGCCGCAGGGGCGCTGCTGCTCGGTCCGCGGATTCATCGCAGCTCGAACCCCGCGCGGTGGTACGCCGCCAGTGAGGCCGTCATCGGTGTGTGGAGCCTGGCGCTCGCCCTGCTCTTCGATCCTGTTTCGGGATGGCTGTTGAACCTGACCGGTCCGCAGCCCTCCGCCGCGTGGCACTGGCTGGTTGCGTTCTGCGGAACGTTCCTGCTCCTGCTGCCAGCGACGGCATCGATGGGCGCGACGTTGCCGGCGATGCAACGCATCTTCGGCTCGATCCCCGCGCTCTATGCCGCCAACACCTTCGGCGCAGTACTCGGCGTGCTAGGTGCGGCGTTCTGGCTCGTGCCGGAGTTCGGTCGAGTGCGGACGGCGACGGTATGCATTGCGCTGAATCTCCTCTGCGCCGTGCTGGCTCTCAAGCTGTTCGATCAAGCAGTTCCTGATTCGCCGAGCACTGCGCAGCCCGGCGCGCGTCGTATCCAGGTGCTGTTGGCCGCGACAGGTCTGTTGGGAATCGGCTACGAGGTGCTCGTGGTCCGCGTGTTGAGCCAGGTGGCCGAGAACACGGTCTACACGTTCGCAATCCTGCTCGCGGTGTACCTGGTGGGCACGGCGCTCGGCGCTGCCATCCTCCGAGGGCGAGACACGGACACGCTGTTGCGAACGCTCGGGGCCGCGTGCCTCCTCGGGACGATCAGCCTCGCAGTAGCAGCGCCACTGAAAGAGCTGTTGCTGCACGCAATGGGAATGAGCATGAGCTCGGCGCTGTTCGCTGAGGCCACGCTTGCGCTCCTCGCATTCTTCCCACCGACATTCGTGATGGGCGCGCTCTTCAGCCATCTCAGCACGCGCGCCGGCGAGTCCGGCGTCAGCTTCGGACGAGCAATCGGGATCAACACGGCGGGCGCAGCAGTCGCGCCGTTCCTGTGCGGCGTACTGCTCGTCACTCATGTCGGCGCGAAGTTCGCCCTGCTGCTGATCGCCGCGGGATATTTGCTGCTCGCCTCGCGCCGCGCGTGGGTGGCACCGACGCAATGGTTGGCCGTCGCTGCGACCGCTGCGCTCGCGCTCTGGGCACCTTCGCTCATCATTGTCGATGTTCCCGCAGGCGGCCGCTTGGTGAGCTACGCGGACGGAGCCATGGCGGCAGTAAGCGTCGTCGAAGACGCAGCAGGTGTCGCCACGTTGCACATCGACAATCGACAACGGGAAGGCAGCAGCGCAACGACATTCGCTGACGGGCGCCAGGCGTGGTTGCCGATCCTGTTGCATCCTGCTCCGCACCGCGCGCTGTTTCTCGGGCTCGGCACAGGTATCACTGCGAGATCCGCAACTGCGGATCCGACGCTTGCAGTAGATGCAGTGGAGCTGCTGCCTGAAGTCATCGACGCCTCGTCGTACTTCTCCAGTGGCGAGCCGCTGCACGTCATGGCGGCAGACGCAAGACGATTCGTGCGAGCCAGCCGCGAAAGTTACGACGTGATCGTCGCTGACAATTTTCATCCGGCGCGCAGCGGATCCGGCGCACTCTACACCGTCGAGCATTTTCAAGCGGTGCGGGCGCGGCTCGCGCAGGACGGGCTGTTCTGTCAGTGGCTGCCCTTGCATCAGCTCGATCTCGACACGCTGCGCAGCATCGTGCGGACCTTCATCAGCGTGTATCCGCGCAGCTACGCGATTCTCGCAACCAACAGCCTCGACACTCCGGTAGTCGGGCTGCTCGCGCGCCGCGACGATCGCCGGTTCGACCTGCCGCAGATCCGTGCGAGATTCGGCGGCGCAGCCGTCGCGCGCAGGTCCGCCGAATTGGCAGTCGGCGACGACCTCGCATTGCTGGGCACGTTCATCGCGGATTCGCGTGCGCTCGAGCGCTTCGCAGGGAATGCGCCGATCAACACGGACGATCGGCCGGTCGTCGCCTATCGCGCGCCGCGGCTCGTCTACGCTGCAGATTCTCTGCCGCGTGACCGATTGCTGGATCTGTTGGGACAGCTCGACATCGCGCCCAGCGAGGTCATCGACGCAGCCGACAGCGGCTGGAGCGCACGTTTGAGCGCTTACTGGTCGGCGCGCGATCGTTTCATCGAAGTGGGCCGCGACGTTGAGCCGACAACCGACGTGGAACGGATGCTGGCGCAAGTGCGCGAAGGACTGCTGGGCGTGTTGCGCATCAGCCCGGATTTCCGGCCCGCTGCCGATCCGCTGTTGCGCATGGCGGCTGCACTGAATGAACGCGACCCTGCTGCCGCGCGCGCTCTGCTCGCTGAGATTGCGCGCGTGCAGCCGCTGATCACTGCCTCTCAGTGAACCCACGGCACAAGGCGCAGAGCTTGTTGCCGTCCGGATCGCGCACGTACGCCGCATAGAAATCCGGGTTGTAGTGCAGGCGCAAGCCCGGCGGGCCATCCGACTTGCCGCCGTGAGCAAGCGCGGCGGCGTAGAAGTCATCGACTTCCTTCCAGGAGCTGGCACGGAACGCAACCATGCTGCCGTTGCCGACGCTCGCCGGTTGCTGGTCGAACGGCTTGCCGATCCAGAACGCGAGCTCGCGCACGCCGTCATCCTCGTACGTGCCCCAACCCGCCGAGACGTGGTCCCAAGCAGGATCGTTCGTGATCACGCGGCGCATGCCTAAGGCGCCGAGCGTCGCGTTGTAGAAGCCAATCGCGCGCTCCAGGTCGTTGGTACCGAAATAGACGTAGCTCAACACGCTAGTAGGACTCGGACCTGTGTTCCATTGACCATCCCATCCAAGCTGCGAATGCGAGCAAGACGACCCCCGTCGCGGTCTCCAGCCAGATCGTCGCGTTCATCGCAACCGTGTGCGCGGAGATCGGCGCGAGCATGTAGTGATCGAGCCCGGCGAAGCCGAGCACCGCATAGATCGCGATCAGCGCGAGGCCGATCATCCTTCCGCGCAGATACAGCCACACACCCGCCGCACCGACAGCTGCTTCGGCCAGCCATACCGCATAGATGCCGCCGGGCGTGATCCAGATCGGCATGTTCGGATAGTCGGCGAGGAACGTCGCGTTGTGGACGAAGTGCACCAGGCTCGCTGCCGCATGCACCAACACGAGCGCGAGCAAAGTCCGATTCGGCAAGCTGTTCATGCGCGCAATCGTACTTGACCCGACGCACGCACGACACCGTTAATAGAACTGCAAGCCACAGGAGCACAACAATGAACAGGTATGGCATCGGGCTCGCGGTTGCGTTCGCGTTGTCCGGACAAGCGCTGGCTGCGAGCCCCGAGGGGCAGCGCCTAGCACTCACCATCTACAACCGCGATCTCGCGCTGATTCAGGACGTGCGCTCGCTGGATTTCGCCGCCGGGCGCTCGCGGCTGGAGTTCAAGGACGTGTCGGCGAGCATCCGTCCCGAGACGGTCACGCTTGCCGCGACCGGCGTCGACATCGTCGAGCAGAACTTCGACTTCGACCTGCTGACGCCGGAAAAGATGATGGAGAAAGCAGTCGGCCGGCAGGTGCAGATCGTGCGGACGAATCCGGGCAACGGCGCCGAGGTCACGGAGACCGCAACGGTTCTCTCGGTGAACAACGGCGTGGTGCTGAAGATCGGCGATCGTATCGAAGTGCTGCGTGCCGACGGCGCGCCGACCCGCGTGATCTTCGACAAGGTGCCGGAGAACCTGCGCGCCCGGCCGACGCTGTCGGTCAACGTGCAGTCGAATGCCGCCGGCCGGCGCGATGCGACGCTGAGCTATCTCACGACGGGTTTGTCGTGGAAGGCAGATTACGTCGCGCTGTTCGACGAGCAGGCGAACAAGCTCGACATGCAGGGCTGGGTCACGCTGACCAACAAGTCCGGAACGACGTTCAACGATGCCGTGACGCAGCTGGTCGCGGGCGACATCAACATCGTGCGCGCGGCAGACGACTGGCAGTACCAGCAGTATCTCCAGCAGCAACAGTACATGCAGCAGCAACGTGCGCTCGCCGCCCAGCGAGGCGGCACCGAGCAAGGCGCGCGGCGGCCGCTCGCCGATTACTATGTCTATCCGTTGCCCGAGCGCACGACGGTCGCCGACAACCAGACCAAGCAAGTCGGCTTCATCGATGCGCACGGGGTCGCGGCGCGCAAGGTCTACGAGTACTACGCCGACTGGTTCACCACGCTGAATGATCCCGCGCACGCTGCGGTCGTCGTTCGCTTCTCGAATTCTTCTCGTGGCGGGCTCGGCGCGCAGCTGCCGGCGGGAATGGTGCGCGTCTACGTGCGCGACACGGACGGCAAGCCGCGCTTCGTCGGCGAGAATCGCATCGAGCACATCCCGCAAGGGTCGGAGATCTCGGTCAAGACGGGTGAAGCGTTCGACGTGACCGTGCAGCCGACCGTCGTGCAGCAGGAGCGCGCAGGATTCTGGCGCTCGCGCTACTCGATGGAATATCTGGTGCGCAACGCCCGCAGCCAGGCGACGACACTGGAGATTCGCCAAGCAGGGCTGTGGCGCGAAGGCAAAGTGCTGGAGGAGAGCATCAAGAGCACGCGGCCGGATGCGTACACGCTGCAGTGGAGTGTCCCGGTCGCCGCGAATGGCGAGACGAAGCTGACGTTCACAGTCGAGACGGGCTGGTAGTCCCATGCGCTTCGCAGCGCTCGCATTGGTCCTGCTCTCGCTCGCGGCGACAGCGGATATCGTCTCGCCGGCGCCCGATTCCGTGCGCGTCACGCTCTACGGCAATCTCGCCGCGAGCTCGACTTACGAAGAGGAAGAGTCCGACACGGACGAGACCCAGACCGGCGGTCTCGTGATGGTCAGCGAAACGCGCACTATCGATCTGCCCGCCGGCACTTCGAGAATCGTCTTTCTCGGCGTGGCCGATGCAATCGTGCCGCAGACCGCGGGCATCGAAGGTTTGCCGGCCGCGATCATCGAGAGCAACTTCGACTACGACCTGCTCACGCCCGGCGCCGTGATCGCCAGGTCCCACGGCGAACGCGTGCGATTGGTGCGCACCGACAGCGCCACTGGGCGCATGACGGACCGCGAGGCGATCCTGCGCAGTGGTCCCGAGGGCGTGGTGCTGGAGATCGACGGCAAGATAGAGGCGCTCGATTGCAGCGGTCTCAGCGAGAAACTGATCTTCCCGCGCGTTCCGCCGGGACTCGCCGACGAGCCGCGGCTTTCGATGACCGTCCGAGCCGACCGGCCCGGCAGACACACGGTCCAGCTCAACTATCTCGCGCTCGGCATGGACTGGTCGGCCGACTACGTCGCCCACATCGCGCCCGATGGCGAGAACCTGGATCTCACGGGCTGGATCACGCTCGTCAACCGCAGCGGTACGACATTCGCGAACACGCCAGCCGAGGTCGTTGCTGGTCAGCTGGCGCGCGACGAGGAGGAGACGCAGCCGCCCGGACCGACACAGCTCAACGAAAGTACGTCGTGCTGGCCGATCGGACAGTTCGCACGGATCATCGAACAGCGCATGTTCAAGAGAGCCAACGAAGGCCTGATGCGCAGCGCCGTCTTCGGATCGGCGGATCAGTACGACCTCTCGGAAGTCGTCGTCACAGGCTCGCGCGTGCCCTTCGAAGCGCAGATGCGCGAGCTCGGCGATTACAAGCTCTACGCCGTGCCCGAGCCGACGACGATCGCGGCTCGGCAGTCGAAACACGTGTCGTTCCTGAGTCAGTCGCACGTGCCATTCACTCGCATCTACATGTTCAAGGTCGATGAGAACTCGATCAGTGACAAGAACGACTTCGAGCCAAAGCGCGCGACGACGCTCCTGCGCCTGCAGAACAAGGAGAGCGACGGCCTCGGCAAGCCGCTCCCCCGCGGCATCGTCTCGGTCATGGAAGCTGGCGCAGGCGGCGCAATGCTCGCCGGTCAGGACCGGCTGGACGACACGCCGGTCGGGCTGCCGATCGAGCTCGAGCTCGGCACTGCGATGGATGTCTGGATCGAGCCGCGCATCACGGAGGAGCGCACGATCGAAGGCGACGACCACGACGAGGAGCGCATCAGCGTCGAAGTCCGCCTGGGCAACGACAAGCCGGTGCCGATCACGCTCGAGTATCGCCAGCCGGCCTACGGCGAAGGGTTCCGCATCGTGCGGGAGTCCCGCTCGCACAGTCTGAAAGAAGGGGACGTGCGCTGGACTTTCCGTCTCCGGCCGGGCGGCCGTGCCGTCCTGCGTTACTCTATGCAGCGATCGGACTGAACAGGACGAACGATACCCGATGCGTACATTGATACTGCTGGCGCTGCTGGCAGCGACCGCCGCCGCGCGCGCCGAGCCGGCCCCCGAGACGCCGATCCTGCTCCGCCCTGCCCGCGTGTTCGACGGCACGACGATGCATGCCGGCTGGCGCGTGCTCGTGAAGGGCGATCGTATCGTCGCGGCGGGTAGCGACATCACCGCCACCGGCGCACGCGAGATCGATCTTTCCGACACCACGCTCGTCCCCGGCCTGATCGAAGGCCATTCTCATCTGTTCCTGCATCCGTACAACGAGACGAGCTGGGACGACCAGGTGCTGCACGAGTCCCTCGCACTGCGCACGGCACGCGCAGTGACTGCAGCCCGCGCGACGCTGATGGCCGGGTTCACGACCGTACGCGACCTCGGCACCGAAGGCGCCGGCTTTGCCGATGTCGGCTTGAAGGAGGCCATCGATCAAGGGATCGTCCCGGGTCCGCGCATGCTGGTCGCAACGCGCGCGATCGTCGCCAGCGGTGCGTACGGACCGAAAGGTTTCGAGCCCGGCGTCGAAGTGCCGCAAGGCGCCGAAGAAGCAACGGGCGAAGACGTCGTGCGTGCTGTCCGCCGGCAGATCGCGGCCGGCGCCGACATCGTCAAGCTCTATGCGGACTATCGCTGGCGACCAGGTGAGGATCGCCGTCCCACGATGTCGGAAGCCGAGCTCCGCGCCGCGACTGCAGCGGCCCACGATGCCGGGCGCAGCGTCGCTGTCCATGCCACCACCGAGGAGGGCATGCGCCGCGCCGTCGCGGCCGGCGTCGACACAATCGAGCACGGCTACGGCGGCACGAAGGAAATCTTCCGCTCGATGAAGGATCGCGGTATCGCCTTGTGCCCAACGCTGGCCGCATCCGACGCTGTCGCGCGCTATCAAGGCTGGGACGGCCGGGAGCCGGCACCGGCTGCAGTCGAGAGTACGCGCACGAGCTTCAAGACTGCGCGCGCGGCCGGCGTAACTATTTGCGCAGGCGGCGACGTCGGCGTCTTCGCCCACGGTGAAAACGTGCGCGAGCTGGAACTGATGCAGGACGCTGGCATGACGGCACGCGAGGTGCTGATGGCAGTCACGTCGGTCAACGCTCGAGTTTTCCACATCGACGATCGAGTCGGCGCCGTCCGCGCCGGGCTGGTCGCGGATCTGGTCGCGGTGAGCGGCGATCCGAGCACCGACATCCGTGCACTTCGCCGGGTTCGCATGGCGATGAAGGGCGGCAAGGTGGTTCGCGAATGAGCGCGCCTGAAGCGTTCGACCTGCCGCTGCCGCACCTCATCGAGCTGACGGTCGGCGCTGCCGACATCGACGCCTATGACCACGTCAACAACGCGGTTTACGTCACCTGGTGCGATCGCAGCGCCTGGGAACACTCGGCCGCGCTGGGTCTGCCGCTGGAGCGCTGCCTGGAGCTCGATCGCGGTATGGCTGTCGTGCGAACAGTGATTCAGTACCTGCGTCCGGCATTACTTGGCGACGTCGTGCACGTCGCAACCTGGATCGTGCCGGTCGACAGCCGCCTGCGCGTGCGCCGGCGTTTCCAGATCAAGCGCATGGCCGACGACACGACGCTGGCGCGGGCGGAGATCGAATATGTCTGCATCGAGCTGTCGAGCGGCCGGCCGACGCGCTGGCCGCCCGAGTTTCGTGAACGCTACGTGAGCAGGCCGGAGGTCGAGGCGGCGATCGCCGGCATCGAGCCGCTCTGACCATGGCCGGCTCCTCCCGCAGTGTGCGCGGAGGATGGACGATGTTCGGCCGCCGAGCGTACGCTTGCGCACCGTTTCATCGAACAACCCATAACAACGATTGGCGGGTCGGGAAGCAGTGCTCATGAAGGGACGAGTGACCATCGGCCTCGTCGGCGATCGCAACGATTCGGTGCCGGCGCACGTGGCGATTCCGCTGGCGCTCGAGAACGCCGCTGCGGCGGTCGGGATCGCGGCAGCGTACGAATGGGTGCCCACGCAGCGCATTCGGTCGGCCAGCCGCGTGGCGGCGTACGACGGGCTGTGGTGCGTGCCCGCGAGTCCGTACCGAAGCATGGAAGGCGCACTGCTCGCGATCCGCTGCGCGCGCGAAGGCCGCATCCCGTTTCTCGGCACCTGCGGCGGTTTTCAGCACGCGATCATCGAATACGCACGCAATGTCCTCGGCTGGCAGGACGCGACGCACGGCGAAACCGATTCGACGGCGACGCTCGCGGTCATCTCACCGCTTTCCTGCGGGCTCATCGACGGCAGCGGCTCGGTGCAGTTGCTCGCTGGCTCGCGTATCGCTGCAGCGTACGGCTCGGATGAAGCGACGGAGGAATACCTGTGCAGCTACGGCGTGAATCCCGATTTCCGCGCGTCGCTCGTTGCCGGTCCGCTGCGCGAATCGGCACGGGATGACACGGGCGATCTGCGCGCTGTCGAGCTGGACGATCACCCGTTCTTCGTCGCGACTCTGTTTCAGCCGGAGCGGGCAGCGCTGCGCGGCAAACCGGCGCCGCTCGTGGAAGCGTTTCTCGCCGCGTGCGCAGCCGAATGACGCAGAGACGACGCCCGCCTCCTCCCCGAAGCGGGCGTGTCCCAGCCAACCTATCCCGTTAGCTGCGCGGGATCGGCTGCTTCTCGCAGGTGACGTCGGGATTCCAGTCGTGCAGGGCGCCACGCGGGTTGTCCTCGAACGCCCAGACGTGGATCTCGAAGAAGCCGCCCGGGATGCCGTAGCGGTTCGGCGATCCCACGAAGTTCATCAGATGTCCGAACAGGGATGGACGCGGGTCCGGCAAGGGCGGCTGCGCAGGATGCAGCGCGTCCCAGGCGTCCTTGGGCACGATGTACTCGACGCCGACGATGCGCAGCCTGCCGTCTCTCTGCGGCTCGAAGATCAGCGCCTCGGGCTTGTTCGGGTCCACCACGCCATCCACGAATTCGTGGTTGATCAGGTGCACGCCCATCGCGCCGAAATCCGGACCCGTGACGCAGGGCGTCCGCAGGACCTTGCCGTAGTTGTCGAGGTCCTTCTTCGACAGGTTCAACACCGCCTTGCGCACCTCGTTCACGACGGGCGTGAAGTTGGACGAGAAGTGCCGGTCATTGTCGGACGAGGAGTCGTTGTCGGTCGCGCCCGCGGCCAGCGACAGCGTGCACGAGATTGCAGCTGTCAGCATCGGCAGGACCTTTGTCATCAAATTCGCTTTCATATCGCTTCCTTCCCCGGATGGGTCAAAGTGTGTGGAGCAGGTCCAGACGCGAAACCCCAGCGAACGCTCCCGGCATTCAGCCATCCCCGGCATCGAAACCCCGGCTTGCGTCTGCAGCACTGCACTATCAGGATAAAATTGCGACCCGCGGGCCGAATCGGGCGAGCTACCCAAGTTGCGACGACGGCACCCCCAAGTTGCGGCGGCGGCTGTACCTAGAACAGGCCCCAATTGCGGAATGGCAAAGCGATGGATGACTGGCGTACCAACGACCCCGCCTGGTTCGTCTACCTGTTCGCGCTGAGCGACTGCTCGGCGTTCAAGGTGGGGTTCTCGTGCAACCCGTTCCAGCGGATCCACACGTTCAGCCGCCGCTACTACGAGCGCTTCGACGTCGCACAATCGCTGCTGCTGCGCCTCGATGCCGAGGCAAAGGCGCGCGCGATCGAGGCGACTCTCAAGAGCGAGCTCGCTGTAAACCGCACCGACTCACCGGACTGGGTGCCGCTGGACGCCGGCGGTCATACGGAGTGGTTCAGCGCCGTGCAGTTCGGCAGCGCCGACGAGCGGCTGCGCTCGTTCCTCGTCGAGCACGAAGGCTCGTACGTGATGGATGTGGGCACTTACATCCGAGGCGAGTTGCAGCGTCTGAGCGGATCGTTCGAGCCGTGGGCGTGGAGCCAGGCGCAGCAAGCGTGCGACGCGTCGGGGTCCGCTTACACGCTCGGTTCGGCGCTGGCGATTGCCGAGTCGCTGCGCGACTGGCTCGATGCGTATCGCTTCTTCGACGTGCCGCTGTTCACCGATGATCCGGCTGTGCTTGAGTTCGTAGGGTCGATAGCGCGACCGTCTCCCAACCAGCAACCACAGCGAAGACGAGTGTCGTAGCGAGGCTGCACACGAGCGGCGTAATGGCGTGCGCCAGCGTCGGCCACGCGAGCATCGCGAGCAGCACAATGCCGATCATGTGCGAGAGCGGCGGTGTCCTGCGATCGTTGGTCAACCACTTGAACCACGCGGCGCCGAGCAGGTAGCACGCCGGTCCGCCGAGTATCGTCAGAAGCGCTGCGTCGGCGCCGTGCAGCGGATGCATCAGCACGACCTCGTCCGCTACCGCGCACACGATGATTCCTGCGACGATCACGATGTGCACATATGTATAAGCGGAGCGCGCCGTTCGTCCGGGGTCGCCGGCATGCACGATGCGGTGCTGAGCACGTTCTGCACCCGTGTCGAAATACAGCCACCACATCAGGATGCTGCCGAGGACGGCGCTGAAGAATGCGATCAGCGTCGGCGCATCCCACGTCAGCTCGGCGAACGTCGCTCCGGTGACGAGCAGCGACTCGCCGAGGGCGATGATGACGAACAGAGCGCAACGCTCGGCCATGTGGCCGCCGTCGACATTCCAGTCCGTCACCGAGGATCGGCCGAGCCCCGGTACCCAGAACAGCGCCCACGGACCCGCCAGCTCGATGCCGAGCGCCAGCGTCCACCACGCGAGCCGCACGCCCGGCTCCGCGAAACCGCCGATGATCCAGCAGGTGCCGGAGAGCGTGAGCCAGACGGCGATGCGCTGGAAATTGTTCGACAGCCGACCCGGCGCGCGCCGCACTGCCCAGAGCACGAACAGCGTGCGGCCGATCTGCATCGACGCATACGCACCCGCGAACACGATGCCGCGCTCCGCGAACGAATGCGGAATCGACACGGACAGAAACAGCCCGGCGATGGTGAGCAGGAACAGGCAGACCCGCACGGGGATCCGCTCGGGATCGAGCCAGTTCGTCGTCCAGGCCGTGTACATCCAGACCCACCACACGGCCATGAACAGCATCGTCACGCGGACGACGTTCGCCCATGTCAGCTCCGCCAGCAGCGTGTGCGAGAGTTGCGTGACTGCGAACACGAACACGAGATCGAAGAACAGCTCGACCATGCCGACCCGTCCGCTGCCGGCCCGGCTTCGATCCCGCAACAATGCACTCACTGGTTGCTCCCGTTACTGCGCGCCATTTACGGCGTTCCCGTGCTTTAAGTATCCTCTGGCGCCGATGAAGCTGTCGAACCTCATGGCGGTCCTCGCGCTGCTCGTCGTGTCGCCGGCGCACGCGCAGGTCTGCCCGTACGAAAACCTGATGCCCGAATTCACCGAGTTCGTCGCGGCCACCGCGGATCTCGGCCCGCAGGCACGCGCCGAGGCTTTCGTCGCGCGCTTCGCCGACAAGCATCGGGACTTCTACAGCGAGCAGATGTTCGGCACGCGCGACAAGCAGCTCCAGCGCGCCAAACGGCTGTTCGATCCGCAAGGGGCGCCGAAATTTCCGGGGGCGCGGCCGATTGCGCTCGACGACGTGCTCGCCACCGGCCGCAGCATCACTGCCGACTATGCGAGGATCGAAGCGACTTTCCGCAAGGCATTCGCCGATTATCGTTGCGAGACGCCCATCAGCTTCGGCCTGTCGCTCTACCAGTTCGACGGCAACCAGGCATCCGATGCGCCTGGCAAGCCGCGCATGCGCTTCGGCGTCGACATGATCGCGCTGCTGCATCCGCAGCGAGAGTTGCCTGCGTTCTTTCATCACGAGTTGTTTCATATCTACCAGGCGCAGCAAGTCGGCGCCGCCGCCCCGCCGGACGAAACGCAGCCGCTTTGGTGGGCCATGTGGGCTGAAGGGTTGGCGACCTACGTAAGCTGGAAGCTGAATCCGACGCTGAGCGCGCCGGAAATTTTCTGGATGCCGCGCGACATGGAGGCGCAGATGCAGCCCAAGCTTGCCGAGGCAGCACGGCTGCTGCTCGCGGACCTGGACGGTCACGACGGCTACGAGCGCTGGTTCACGGCCGGCTCCAACCCGCCCGGGCTGCCGACACGCGCCGGCTACTATCTCGGTTACGTCATGGCCAAGCAGTTGGATCACGGCGACCTCGCTGCTCTTGGACGGATGCCGCCGGAGCAGGTCGCGCGCGAGGCACGCAGCTTTCTCGAATCGCTGGCCGCTAGCCCCGCAAAGCCTTGATCAAGGTGCGCGCCAGCTCGCGCCCGCTCGAACCGTCCGCGTCGAGCGACGGATTGTAGATGGTGACTTCGATGCCGACCGCACGCCCCGATGCGAGCGCCGTTTGCAGCACGGTGCACAGCTCGTCCCAGCTCAAGCCATCGGCCATTCGATAGTCGACGGCCGGCATCAGTGCGTCGCTGACGGCGTCCGCGTCCAGATGGATGAAGAAACCCTGCGTCGGTTTTTCTGCTGAGGCGAGATGCTCGACGGCGCGCTCCGCGGCGCGCTTTGCGCCGAGACGCCGTACTTCGCTCAGCTCGATTGCAAGCAGATCTTGCGGCAACGGCTGGCTGTGGTACTCGCGCTGCTCCTGCGCGTCGCGAAAGCCGAACGCGACGACGTCCTCGTCGCGCACCAGCGGCCGGAGTCCTTCGAGATCCGTCAGCACCGCCGGGCCGCGTCCGGTCGCGAACGCGAGATCCATCGACGCAGCCTCGCCGCTCGTCAGGGCCTCCGGCTGATAGAAATCCGCGTGGCCGTCGATGAACAACAGGCCGTAGCGGCCGCGACGCCGCAGCGCAAGCATGCTGCCGAGCACGATCGAACAATCGCCGCCGAGCAGGATGGGAAACTCGCCGCGCTCGACCACGTCCGCCACCGTGTCCGCGAGCCGCACGGAATATTCTGCGATGCCGGGCGCATTGCGCATGAGGGTCTGCGGATCACGCTCGGTGTCGTAGGCCGCGGCTGGAACGACGCGGCCGGCGCGCCGCGCATGCAACTGGTCCGCCAAGCCATGCTGAAGCAGCACAGCCGGCAGTCGCTCGACGCCCGTAGGCTTCAGGCCGAGGATCGACGGCGCTTCGATAATCGCGTAACGGTTCATTGCGCTGCGAACACATGCAACGCTGCGTACTGCAGCAGCATGATCGTCTTGCCATCGCGAATCTCGCCCGAGGCGATGCGGCCGAGCGCGTCCTCGAACGACAGCTCCATCACTTCGATGTCCTCCTCCTCGACGCCGCCGCCTGTGCTCACGCGCTGCACGCGCGAGTACTCGGCCACGAAGAAATGCAGGATTTCGGTGACGGACCCTGGCGACATGTAGGCCTGCATCACCTTGCGCGGATTGCGGATCTCATAGCCGGTCTCCTCGAACGCCTCGCGCGCGATGCAGGTTTCCGGATCGTCCTGGTCGAGCAATCCCGCGCACGCCTCGATGAGCATCCCCGACGCATTGCCGTTGACGTACGTCGGCAGGCGGAACTGCTGCGTCAGAACGACCGTGCGGCGCGCCTGGTCGTACAAAAGGATGGTTGCGCCATTGCCGCGATCGTAAGCCTCGCGGCTCTGCACCTCCCAACTGCCGTCGCGCTTGCGCAGGCGGAACGTCACCTTGCGCAGCACGTACCAGTTGTCGGAGAGGACCTCCGTCTTCAGGACTTCCACATGGCTGGTCACGAGCTCCTCCTGGCAAAAGGCTAGCGTGCAAAAACGTGCAGAGTCAAGAAAATTCGTGCATAGTCCCGGGCATGCTCGCCAGCCAGCGCAAGGATTACCTGCTCCAGGTCCTGCAGACGCAGGGGCAGATCGTCGCCAAGGATCTGAGCCAGGAGCTGCAACTGTCGGAGGACACGATCCGTCGCGATCTGCGCGAGCTGGCCGCGGCCGGGCGACTCCAGCGAGTGCACGGCGGTGCCCTGCCAGCCTCGCCTGCCGTCGTCGATTTCGCCGGCCGGCAGCAGATCGCGTCGGATGCGAAGGTGGCGATCGGCCGCGCGGCGGCGCAGATGATCCAGCGCGGTCAGGTCGTGATCCTCGATGGCGGCACGACGACTGCGCAGATCGCGCGCCACCTGCCGCACGACCTGCGCGCGACGATCGTCACGCACAGCCCGACGATTGCGGTCGCGCTGGTCGAGCATCCGTCGATCGAAGTCATCCTGCTCGGCGGCCGGCTGTTCAAACACTCCGTGGTTACGGTCGGTGCGGCAGCAGTGGAGGCCGTCGCGCGCATCCGCGCGGATCTGTACTTCATGGGCGTGACCGGCATTCATCCTAAAGCAGGGCTCAGCACCGGCGACCTCGAGGAGTCGCACATGAAGCGGGCGCTGATGGCGAGCGCCGCCGAAACCCACGTGCTCGCGAGCGCCGAGAAAGTCGGTACCGCGTCGCCGTACGTGATCTGTCCGCTCGCGGACGTCGATGGCCTCGTCGTGGCCCCCGACATACCAAAGAAGACGCTGGCCGAGTATCGAAAACTCGGCCTGTCGGTCGTCCAGGCCTGACCGGCGGACACTCGGCAGCGGACGGCGGACGCGTCCGGACAGGTCCGGGCACCTCGCTCGGCCCGCTCGCCAGGCACGCAGCCAACGCGCTAAGTCCAGGATTTCCAGGGAAAACGCCAACTGCAGGCGCGCGATCGCGAAGTTGGCACGCCCTCTGCAATAAGGAGTTCGAGTGTCCACACAGCGTGGCCACAAATGTAGAGAGCCAAGGAGATCGCCATGTTCGCCATCCAACAGAATCGCAACTCCGTGCAGCGCGCCGTTTGCCTGGTGCTCGCCGGCTTCATCGTCAGCATGGGCCTCGCGACCGGCGCCTTCGGCATGCACGTCGCCGAGCGCAACGCAGTCGCCGCGGTCGTGAAGCACGTCGCATAAAGTTCGCCGAGGTCGCCCCTCCGTCCAATATCGGGGCGGGCGCAACGTCAGTAACGTTGCGCAATGAGCGTAGGCGACCTGTACGACGTCGAGCGCACCGGCGAATTCGCTGTCACGCGAGTGCGCCGGCGCTCGAAGCAGGCGAGCTACGATCCGGCCGCGAGCGTGCCGATCACGGTCCTGACCGACGACTCGACGCTCGCCGACGCAATTCACGATGCCGCGGCCGCCAACCACCCGGTCGCCACGGCCAGCACCCTCGACGAAGCGCTCGAGCTCGCAGCCAACGGCCGCTGCGCCATCCTCATCACCGATCAACTTTCCACGCAGTCGGCTCTGCGGCAGATGACGCAAAGGCTGCGCCAGGCCGAGCCGGCGCTGGTCGTCGTCGCGGTCGGCACCACCGGCGATCAGAACGGGCTGATCAGCCTGCTGTCCGCAGGCATCGTCGACCGGTTGATGCTCAAGCCAGTCACGCCTTCGCTCGCGCAGATCGTGCTCAAGTCCGCTGTTCAGCAGCACCGCACGCTGCAAGGTGCCGGCACGGCCGTGACCCTGATCGAGCCGCAATCTCCGCAACCGGAGCCCGCGGTCGTCCTGGTCGAGCTACAACGCCATGCAGCCAACGACATGAGCGAGGCCCGGCTCGACCTGCATCCGTCGCCGGCGGAGGTCGTGGCGCCGGCCTCGACGGTCGGACCGGCGGCGCCGTCCCGGCCCAAAGATATTCCTCGTCCGCCGTGGATCGCGGTCGTCGCCGCACTGCTCGCTGTTGCAGGCCTGATGTGGTGGATCGCTGCCGAGCGCAGGCCCAGCATCGATCCGCAGGCCGTGATCGCCACCAATCTCGCCGCTGCACAGCGCGCGTTCCGCGAAGGTCACTCACTCGAGCCACGCGGCCAGAGCGCAATCGACTACTACAACACCGTGCTCGCGCTGGAACCCGCGAACGCGGCCGCGCACCAGGGCATCGACCAGATTGCAGATCGTTTCGCCGTCGAGGCCGGCATGGCTATCGCCCGGGGACAGATGGCAGCGGCCATCGTCGCTCTCGACAGCCTCCGGCGTGTGCGACCGGAGCATCGGCGGCTGCAGGAGCTGGAAGCGCAACTCAATGCGGCACAGGAGACATTGGCCGCGGCTGTGCCGGCGCGCATGCAGCCCACTCCTGAGGCGCCGAAGGCACCTCCGGCTGCGGTCAAGCCAGCGTTGCAGCAGCACGTCGAGGCGCAAGCTCGCGCCGTCGCCGAAGCCGCAGCAGCGTTGAAGCGCGATCAGCAGGAGCTCGCGAACGCCCAGCAGCAGTTCGCAGCCAAGATCGAAGCCGCGGAAGCGCAGCTCGCAGCTGTGCACAAGGAGAAAGAGGTCGTCGCGCCATTGCCGGCGGTGGCTCTTGTTCCTGCGGCCGCAGCGCCCGCGGCACCGACTCCGCGCCTCGCCCGCATGGTTCGGCCGGAGTATCCGTCCGAAGCGCTGCGCACTGGCGCCGAAGGTTGGGTCAACGTGAGCGTAGCGATCACGCCGGCGGGCAACGTCGTCGATCCGCGAGTCGAACAAAGCAGCAACGGCACGCTGTTCAATCGCGCAGCGCTCGCCGCCGTACGCAAGTGGCGATACGAGCCCTTCGCCTCCGCCGACCCGCTCGCCTCGCAACGCGTGCTGGTGCGCGTCGAATTTCGAATGGAAGAACGGCATTAAGAAGAAGTCAGGCTGCAGCTTGACCACAGCCGGAACAACTCGCATCTGTTAAAGTCTCAACGTGAGTCAAGTCACGGGGGCTTCGATAGCAATGCGAACGCATAGCTTTCTTTCAAAGATCGCGATCTGCCTGATCGTCGCCGGTTTCAGCGTCGCAGCCGTCGCAGGCGAGCGACAGGATGCGCGCCTCACGACAGCGACGCGCGTGCTCACCGAGCTGATGCAGATGCCGGAGCAGAACATTCCGACCTGGCTGCTCGAGCGCGCCCACGCCGTCGCGGTGATTCCCGCGGTGATCAAAGTCGGGCTCGGCGTCGGCGCACGGCGCGGCAAAGGTGTCCTCGTCGTCCGCAAGGACAACGGCGAGTGGAGCAATCCAGTGTTCGTCAACCTCACCGGCGGCAGCTTCGGCTTCCAGGTCGGCGTGCAGTCGACGGACATCGTGCTGGTGTTCACTTCCCGGAAGAGCATCGAAGGCATCGTCGGCGGCAAGGTCACGCTGGGCGCCGATGCGTCGGTGGCTGCCGGACCGGTCGGTCGCCAGAGCTCGGCCGCCACTGACGTAGGACTCTCCGCACAGGTCTACTCGTACTCGCGCGCGCAGGGTCTGTTCGCGGGCGTGGCGCTCGATGGCTCGGCGATGACGATCGATGGCAAATCGAACGAGTCGTTCTACGGCCGGCCCGGCGTGCTGGCGAGCGACCTCATCCGTGCGGATGCACCTCCGGCACCTGCTCCGTCGAACGAATTCATCGCCGTGCTGCAGCGCTCAGCGACCGGTGTGGCCGCGTCGAACGCGGCTCCGCGAACCACGACGGCGGAAGCGGCTCCCGCGGCGTCCTCCCCGGCTCCCCAGCAATCGCAGGCGAAGCCGGCGCAGACGTACCCGTTGGAAGATCAGCATCCGGGTCAGGAACCGCCGGAGTAAGTTTCCTCCCGGATGGCGACCTGGATCGCGTTGCTGCGTGGAGTGGGCGGCGGCATCCGGCCGTTGCCGATGCGCGATCTCACGGTAGCGCTCGAGGGGATCGGGCTGAAAGACGTCCGCACCTACATCCAGAGCGGCAACGTCGTCTTCAACAGCACCAAAGCCGCGACGCGGCTCGCCGGCGAGATCGAGCGCTGCATCGAGAAGAAGTTCGGCTTCCATTCCAAGACCTTCGTCCTCAGTGTCGGTGATTTGCAGCGTGCCGCCGCCGGCAATCCGTTCCCGCAGGCCGACCGGGAGCCGAAGACGCTGCACCTGTTCTTCCTCTCGAAGCCCGCCAAGGCCCCGCAGCTCGACGCCATGAACGAGCTGAAGACGAAATCCGAGCAGTTCGTGCTGACGAACAAGGTGTTCTACTTCTACGCACCCGACGGCTTCGGCACCTCGAAGCTCGCAGCGAAAGTCGGCCGACTGCTCGGCGTAGAGATAGAGATGACGGCGCGCAACTGGCGCACGGTGGGGAAGCTGCTGGAGCTGGCGCAGGAATGAGATCGAGTCCCGTGCGATCGACGTGGCTGCTTGTCATCCTCGCCGCCGCGAGCCTCAGTGCGCGTGCGCAGCAGTGCCCCGACATCGCGCCGTATCAGAAAGCGCGCGACACGATCGCCGATCTCGGCCGAGTCGTCGCGCCGACCGGGATTCAGGAGTCGTACAAGACGAAGGTCGGCGGCATAGACCAGTGGATCAACGTGCGCGGCCAGGACAAGGCCAATCCAATCATCCTGTTCGTGCATGGCGGCCCCGCATCGCCGCTGATTCCCACGCTGTGGCAATTTCAACGCCCGCTGGAAGAGTACTTCACGGTCGTCAACTACGATCAGCGCGGCGCGGGGAAGACGTTCGTCGAGGATCACTCGGACGCCGTCGCGGCCAGCCTGCACATTCCGCGTTACATCGACGACGCGATCGAAGTCGCGGAGCACGTCCGCAAGCGCTACGGCAAGAGCAAGGTGATCCTGATGGCGCACAGCTGGGGCACGGTGATCGGCCTCGGCGCGGCGCTGAAGCGACCCGACCTGTTCTACGCGTACGTCGGCGTCGGCCAGGTCATCAACACGCGCGACAACGAGCGGATCAGCTTCGAGTACGGGTTGCAGCAGGCGAGGGCGCGCGGCAACACGGAAGCAGTGAAAGAGATGGAGAGCATCGCGCCCTACCCTGGCGACCAGCCGATCACGCGCGAGCGCATCATCATCGCGCGCAAGTGGGCGCAGTTTTACGGCGGCCTCACTGCCTTTCGCGAAGAGTCGCGCTACTTCTTCAACGCGCCGCTGCTTTCGCCGGAGTACTCGGCGGCGGACGTGTGCGCGGTCGACCAGGGCAACGTGTTCACGCTCGGCAGAGTGCTGCCTGAGTTCCTGAACGTGGACTACAAGGGCGTGCGCTCGCTGTCGATCCCGGTCTTCATGTTCATGGGGCGCCACGACTACACCACGCCGGCGCAGCCCACGGCTGACTGGCTCGCCAAGGTGAGCGCGCCGGCGAAGCAAGGTGTGTGGTTCGAGCGCTCCTCGCATATGATTCCCTGGGAAGAGCCGGGCAAGATGCTGCTGAGCCTCGTGCAAGCGGTACGTCCCCTGGCCCGGCCAGGCGATAATCCGAACGAGAATCGACGCCCCTGATCATGCGAATCCGAATGAGCTTCGCGCGCTTCTGCATCCTCCTGGTGGCCCTGCACGCAGGCCTGGCGTCAGCCTTCGACTTCGATGACGTCGCCGAGCTGGCGCAGCTGCAGGCGCGGCAGGCGTACCGCAGCGCCAGCCGCAAGGCTCCCGCACAGCTGCAAGCGCTCAACTACGATCAGTACCGCGACATTCGCTTTCGTCCCGCGCGCGCCATCTGGCGGGCGGATCAGCTGCCGTTCGAGCTGATGTTCTTTCACCTCGGCAAGTTCCAGAAGGAGTCGGTGCGGATCGACGAGGTCAACGCCGACGGCACGCGCCACCTGCCCTACCGCGCCAGCGACTTCGATTTCGGCAAGAACAAGCTCTCGCCGCAGAGCTGGGGCGATCTCGGCTTCGGCGGTTTCCGCGCGCATTACCCGCTGAATGGCAGCGCGTACAAGGACGAGCTGGTCGTGTTCCTCGGCGCGAGCTACTTTCGCGCGCTCGGCGCCGGCCAGCGCTACGGCCTGTCGGCGCGCGGTCTGGCAATCGACACCGTCGGCGGTCAGGGCGAGGAGTTTCCGGCGTTCACCCGATTCTGGGTCGTCAAGCCTGCGAAGGATGCGACGACGCTGACGATCTACGCGCTGCTCGACTCGCCGCGCGCGACCGGCGCGTATCAGTTCGACGTGCATCCCGGCGCCGAGACGGTGATGGACGTACGCGGGCGCATCTTCCTGCGCGCGAGTGTGGCAACGCTCGGCATCGCGCCGCTGACAAGCATGTTCTTCTTCGGCGAGAACCAGCCGCATCGCACGGATTTCCGGCCCGAGGTGCACGACTCCGACGGCTTGATGGTCGCCACCGGCAGCGGCGAGTGGATCTGGCGGCCGCTGCTCAATCCGCGGCAAACGCTGACGACGTCGTTCTCCATGGAGACTCTGCGCGGCTTCGGGCTCATGCAGCGCGACCGCGACTTCCGCAACTACGAGGACAGCGAAGCCCGTTACGAGCTGCGGCCGAGCGCGTGGGTCGAGCCGACGGGCACCTGGGCGCCGGGACGGGTCGAGCTCATGCAGTTGAATACGCCCGACGAGACCAACGACAACGTCGTCGCGTACTGGGTGCCCCGCGACCCGCCGGCGCCCGGTCAGCCGCTCGATTTCACGTACCGACTGCATTGGCAAGGACAGCAACAGGAGCAGCATCCGCCGGGCGCATGGGTTCTGCAGTCGCGCGCCGGTCGCGGCTATGCGGAGCTTGCCGAAGACGAGCAACAGTACGTAGTCGACTTCAGCGGTCCATCGCTCGCTGCGCTGCCCGCCGACGCGACAGTGAAAGCAGTCGTGACCGCGCCGTCGAACGGTCAGGTACGGGAGAGCAACGCTTATCGTGTCGAGGCGACGGGCGCGTGGCGCATGACGGTGATCGTCAAGCAGCTCAATCGTAACGAACCGACGGAGCTGCGCGGCTTCCTGCAGAGCGGCAACGACGTGCTGACCGAGACGTGGAGCAACATCCTGCCGCCGCTGTTGCAGCGATAGGAGAATGACTCTCGCCAAGACGCAAAGATCGTCAAGGGACAGAATTCAGATCTATGGATCTGTAGACATTTGGATCCGAATCTCTGGTTCTTCTTGGCGGGCTTGGCGATCTTGGCGAGAGAAATCTCTTAGGAACCGTCGCGCAGCAACGCGATCACCTGGTCGCGAACTGCGCGATCGTGCACCGGCATCACCAGCACATCGCCCGGCCGCGACCAGTCGAGCGCGCGATTGACCGCATCGAGCTCGCTGGGCTGTACTTCGATAGAGGATTCGAGCAAGCCGGCGCGCAACAGCGCCGAGCGCAGAATCTCGGGGACTTCACCCGGCGCACGGCCGCGCATGTACGACTGCGTTTCCTTCACCACGACGAAATCCGGTCGGAAGCGCGCCGCCATTGCAGCGAGCGCTTCGATGTCCGCGTTCGAGCGATTGCCGGCCTGACCCAGCAGCAATGCGATGCGTCCGTTGCGGCGTAGACGCGTCGCAACGTTCAGCAGGCCTCGCAGGCCGTCTGGGTTGTGCGCGTAGTCGATGAGCACCTGCGCGCCGCGATACTCATAGCGCATCAGCCGCCCCGGATTGTCGGTCGGGTCCGCGCCGAAACGCGCGAGCACTGCCGCAAGGATCGAGGCTGGAATTCCGAGGCCGAGCGCAGCGAGCGCGACGCCGGCAACGTTCTGCACGTTGTAATCGGCGGTGCCGTCCACCGTGAGCGGCATGTCTGCCGCCGCACCGAGATCGAACTCCTCGGCGGCGCTGTCGCGCGCCCAGCTCACGATGAGCCGCCCATTGCGCACTCCGCTGGTCGAGCCGCCCTTCATGCGATGGGAGAGCAGCACCGGGTCATCGTAGTTGCGCGAGAACCAGCCGAGTGGACAAGCGAACTGATCGGCGCGCGATCGCAGCATCGCGTCGTCTGCGTTGAGCACGAGCAGGCCGCGATCGTCGATGGCGCTCGCGACGACCAGCTTGGTGTCGGTGAGCCCCGCCAGATCGTCGATGCCGTATTCGCCGAAGTGATCGGCGCTGATGTTCGTGACGACCGCGACGCGCGCGCGCTGTAGCGCGAGCCCGCGGCGCAGGATGCCGCCGCGGGCGGTTTCGATTATCGCCGCCTGCACGCGCTCGTCGCGTAAAACTGTCCGCGCTCCGACCGGGCCCGAGTAGTCGCCGCGCTCGATCTGCTCGCCGCCGACGAACAGGCCGTCGGTGCAGTTGTAACCGTCACGCCATCCCTGCGCTCGCGCGCAGGCGGCAAGCAATCGCACCGTCGTCGTCTTGCCGTTCGAACCGGTCACGATTGCAGTCGGCACGTTGCGCAGCTCGTTCCACGGCACGTGCTCGGCGTCGGGCAACGCATCGAGCGGCCACGTGCGACCGCCGGCGCCGGAGCCGAGCGTCAGGCAATCGTCGTCCGCGAGAACCGACAACGCACGTGAATGAGCTGCAGCCACCAGGGCGCGCAGGCGCGGCGAGCCCTCGATGCTCGACAACTTTGCGAATCGTGCGAACGCAGCCGGCTCGTCGATGACCGGCAGTGCAGCTGCAAACGCCGCCGACATCGACGACTGCTCCGCGGCAACGCGTGCGGCATCGATCAACGCGTTTTCGAGATGCCGCCACCGAGTCGGATCAGCAGCGACGAGCGACGCGCAGAATGCCCACTCATTGACTTCGGTCGCGGTGAACAGCTGATCGAGCGGCGCGGAGATCGCCAGAGAAGTTCCGGACGCGTGTCGACGCGCGACGATCGCTGGTGGGGTATCAGGCCAGCGCAATGACGCGCGCGCGCGCGCGACGCGCCTGCGCCACTCGGCCTGCACCGTCGCATCGACTTCGACTCCGAGCGTCTCCAGGACTGCGCCGGTCGAAGCGAAGAACAGGTTGCTGCCGGTCAGGCGTCGCGAGCTGTCGAACGGCAATGCGGCCGGTTCGCTCAGTCATCGACCTCCGGCGCGAGGCGAATGCCACGTTCGTCGCGCAGCAGACCTTCGAGGCTCGGCAGCGGTGGCAGCTCAGTGGTTGCGTCCGAGAATGTGGGGGCGTGCACCGGCGCAGCGGCACGCGCCTGCGGCTCCGGCGCGCCGGCCGGCCGGAACTTCGTGATCTGTTTCCACGAGCGGACCAGCGCGTCCGCGAAAACCAGCAGCAGGTCGCCGGGCTGCCCCATGTTGAGCGCCGCGTCGATCGCCTCCTGCTCGTCGGGAATGATGGAGATCTGCTTGTTCAATACGCCCTCGCCGATCAGCGCGGTGGCGATCATGCGCGGCACTTCGTCCGACGCGCGGTCGCGCAGGTTGTCGTCGCGGCGGCAGATGTAGTGATCGAAGCGGCCGGCGACCGCCTTGGCGATCGCATGCAGATCCTCGTCGCGCCGGTCGCCGGGTCCGGCGACGACGACGATGCGTCGGCCGGTCACGTCGAGCCGCTGCGCCAGCTCCGCCATCGCGGCAACCGCGTGCGCGTTGTGGCCGTAGTCGAACACGACTTTGAACGGATGCTCGTTGAAGACGTTCATGCGGCCGGGCGCCTGGAAGAACGTCGTGTCGAACGTCCGCAGGCCCTGACGGATCGCGTCGAGCTTGATGCCGAGCGAAAACGCCATCGCCGCGGCGAACATCGCGTTCTGCACGTTGTGGATCGCGCGACCTTCGAGCGTCGCGGGGATCAGGTGCGTCCACAACAGCGGAATGTGGCTGCCGCGATCGTAGAGCGTGATCATCTGCCCGTTGACGCCGGCTTCGAGCGCGCAGGCGCGGCCGCCGGCGCGAATGTGCTCGCGCACCAGCGGGTGCTGCGGGTTCATCGTCACGTAGCAGATGTTCTTCGCTTCCGTGTAGCCGGACATCTTGAGCACGAGCGGATCGTCGGCATTCAGGACCGCGCAGTCGGTCGCGACTTCGATCACGACGCGCTTCACTTCAGCGAGCTGCTCCAACGTATCGATCCCCTTCAGACCGAGGTGATCGGACTGCACGTTGAGCACCGCGCCGACGTTCACCTGGCGCACGCCCATGCCGGCGCGCAGCAAGCCGCCGCGTGCGGTTTCGAGCACGGCCACGTCGATCTGCGGATCGGCGAGCACCATCTGCGCGGACATCGGGCCGGTCATGTCGCCTTGAACGGTGCGCTGGCCGTCGATGTACACGCCATCGGTCGTCGTGAGGCCGGGTGTGTAACCACCCATCTTGGTGATGTGCGCGAGCATGCGAGCGGTCGTCGTCTTGCCGTTCGTGCCCGTCACTGCCGCGATCGGCACACGCGACGGCGCGCCTGGCGGGAACAGCATGTCGATGACTGGTCCGGCGACGTCGCGCGACGTGCCCTCGCTCGGCGCGACGTGCATGCGGAAGCCCGGCGCTGCGTTGACCTCGCAGATACCGCCGCCGATCGTGCGATAGCTCTCGGCGATGTTCGACGAGAGGAAATCCACGCCGCCGACGTCGAGGCCGATGGCACGAATCGCGCGCACTGCCATGTCGCGGTTGTCGGGATGAATGATGTCCGTCACGTCGGTGGCCGTGCCGCCGGTCGAGAGATTCGCAGTCGAGCGGAGGTACACGACCCGTCCACGCTCCGGCACGGATTGCGCCGTGAGGCCGGCACGCTCCAGCATCTTCTCGGCCTGCGCGTCGAGCTCGAGGCGCGTCAGCACCTTCTCGTGACCGACGCCGCGGCGCGGATCCTGATTCACGATCTCGATCAGCTGCACGATCGTGTGCTCGCCGTCGCCGACGACGTGTCCCGGCGTGCGCCGGGTCGCTGCGACCAGCTCGCCGTTGACGACCAGCAAGCGATGATCGTCGCCTTCGAGGAACGACTCGACGATGACCGAACGCGAGTGCTCGCGCGCGACGTTGAATCCATGCGCGACTTCCGCGTCGGTCGTCAGGCGGATCGAAATGCCACGGCCGTGATTGCCGTTGTACGGCTTGGTGACGACTGGATAGCCGATGCGCTTGGCAGCGCGTACCGCCTGCCCGTCGTTCTGCACCAGCTCCTGTCGCGGCACCGGCAAACCGAGCGATGCGAGGATCTTGTTCGTCTCTTCCTTATCGCTCGCCAACTCCACGGCGATGTGCGGCGTGCGCCCCGAGACCGTCGCCTGGATGCGCTGCTGATACTTGCCGTGACCGAGCTGCACGAGCGATTGGTCGTTGAGCCGCAGCCACGGAATGCTGCGGCCTTCCGCCGCGCGCACCAGCGACGCGGTCGAAGGACCCAGTGCCCGGCGCTGCGCGAAGCGAATGAAGTCGTCACGCGCTTCCGGCCAGCTCCATCCTGCGGGCACCGAGCCGGCGGGACGAATCGCATCCGGCAATAGCGAGCACAGCAGGCGCAGTCCGAGATCGCCGGCGGCGACACCTTCGTCGCGCTGCGCATATTCGTAGACGACGGTGTAGACGCCCGGCTTGCCGGCGCTACGCGTCTTGCCGAAAGTGACTGCCTCGCCCGCGACGTTCTGCAGCTCGATCGCTACGTGCTCGAGCACGTGACCGAGCCACGTGCCTTCGTCCTCGCGCATGCGCCGCAGGAATCCACCGGGCTCGCGGTACGAGCACCCGTGCTCGGCCAGTCCGGGCAGGGCGGCGGCCAGGCCGTCGACGTACTGCGGGCCGAGCTTGCCCGTCGGCCATGCTTCCAGCGCGCCGAGATCGAGCTCCAGGCGAATGACGGGGAAATGCGCGTACAGCGACGGGCCGACGTAGACCGAACGATCGAGAATTTGCATGAGTGGGCGACGCTCCCCGGGAGTCCGACCCGATCATGTCCGACTGAAGTCGGACCCACAAGGACCGTGGGTCAGGCTGCAGCCTGACTCATTCTTTGGTGGGAATGAGGCGTGCGGCGGCGGCCGTGCGGGTATTCAGATCGAAGGTCGTGCCCGGCGTCAGGACATGGACCTTGAGCCCGAGGATGGCCACCGGCTGCCCCTCGGACACGCTGTCGGCCGAAGAGAAGCTCACGTCCGAGGCGTCGACGACGGTCACGCCGCCGCTGCCCTCCACTTCCAGCACCTCGTCCGGACCGATGAACACAGCGGTGTCCTCGTCCAGGCCGATGCCGATCGCGAACGGGTTGTATGCAAGTGCCGTGATCAGCCGGCCAAGCCGGTCGCGCTCGCGGAAGTGCTGGTCGAACACGAAGCGATTCGTCAACCCCAGGCCCGGCGCCAGGCGCACGCTGCCGGCGACGACCGACGAGCCCTCGTCGCCGAAGGCGATCATGTGCTCGCTCAGAATGCTGGCGCCCGCGCTCGTGCCGCCGACAGTCACGCCGGAGGCGTTGCGCTTGCGGATCAATTGGGCGACCGGCGTGCCGCCGAGTAGAGCTGTCAACCGCAGCTGGTTGCCGCCGGTGAAGAAGATGCCGGTGGCTTCGTCGATGCGCTGCAGGCGGTTCGGCTCCTGGCAGTCACGGCGCGTATCGAAGTCCATCACCGTGACGCGCGCCGCGCCGAGGTCGCGGAAGATCGCTTCGTAGCGGGTCCCGGTCTCGTGCATCTTGCTGGCGGTCGGGATCACGACGATGTCGGCGTCTGCGCTGCCGGAAACCTCGACGAACCGGCGCAGGATGCGGCGGTCGTTCTCCTTGTTCTCCGCTCCGCCGATCGGGACGATCCAGCCGCGCGTGGCGCCTTCGGCAACTCTGCTGGGACACATGTAGTGGGCTGTACTCCTCGCGTGTAATTCTAACCTTATTCGAACGCACCGCGCCGGACGCAAGTTCGATCTATGACGTGGATCTCGCCGCGTACCACGACCGTGTCGGCGCGGTGCGACTCGTCGAGCATGACGAGGTCGGCGTCGTGGCCGGCGGCAAGGCTGCCCTTGTGCGTCAGCCTGAGGAGTCTTGCAGGGTTTGTCGTAAACGCCGGCAGCGCAGCTTCGAGAGCGAGGCCGCGGTCGAGCGCCGCGCGCAGTGTTTCCAGCAGCGCGCCCGACGAGCCGACGTCCATGTGCGTGACACGACCTTCGGCATCGAAGCACGGCAGGCAGCCGCCCGCGTCGGAGCTGATGGTGACGCGATCGGCGGGCGCGCCTGCGGCTAGATAACGTTCGAGAGCCTCGGCAGCGGCATACGCGTCTTCGCCCTCTGCCACCGGAAAGGCGGTGATGTCGACGGTGCAGCCCTGTCGCGCCAGTTCCAGCGCCTCGGCGAACAGAGCGCGGCGCCGATTGACGTGCGTGGGATTGAACACCCGCGCCGGCAATTCGCTCGTGCGCAGCGCTTCGCGAATCAGCTCGAGACCGCGCGGACCGTCGCCGAGATGCAGGTGCAGGATGCCGGCCTTGCCCGTCATCACGCCGGCGACGTGACACTCGGACGCAATCCGCAGCAGTTCATCGAGCGTCGGCTGGCTCGATCGATGATCGCTGATCGCGACCTCGCCGATGCCGATCAGCGCTTCGACGAAGACGAGATCGCCGCGCACGCTGCCCGTCAAAGTCGCTGGCGGCACGTGATAGCCGCCAGCGTAGCCATACGCGTTCAATCCCTCTTCCCGCAGCCCGTAGAGAGTGGCGAGCAACTCGCCGGGCCCGCGCGCCACGTCGTCTGTGCCGAGGAGACCGACGACGGTGGTGATGCCCGCAGTCGTGAAGCGCGACAGCGGCAGCGCCGGAACACGCGTGCGGAATCCGGCTTCGCCGCCGCCACCCGTCACGTGTACGTGGCCATCGATCAATCCAGGAATGGTTACGCGCCCGGCGGCATCTACGATGCGCGACACCGCGCGCAACGGCACGGGCAAATCGAACGCTTCGTCGCCGACCCAGAGAATCCGCCCGCCGCCGAGCAGCAGATGGCGGATGCCGAGCGGCTGCGGCGCGTAGAGGTTCGCGTTGCGAATCAGGATGAGCGTCACGGGCGCGTAGCCTGCGGGCGCGATCCTCGGCGCGTCAAGCCGCTCAGTCGGGCGGATTGTTCGTGCGCAGGAACTGATCGACCTGCTCGAGGAACGCGGTCGCGTTCTCGGGCTTGTCGAAGCCGTGGCCTTCGCCCTCGTAGACGATGTACGAGTGCGGCTTTTTCGCCTTGAGCAGCGCCTCGTGCAGCTTCCTCGACTGTGCCAGCGGCACGTTCTCGTCGTCCGAGCCATGCGCGATCAAGAGCGGAATGTTGATGCGGTCGATGGCGTACAGCGGCGAGACAGTATTCAGATCGAAGCTCTTGTCTCCCTGCACCCGCTCCCGCCACGCGGTGTAGTAGCGCGTGGCCGCGAACGCGCGCCGGTCGTATTTGATCATTGCGGCGAGATCGGAAATGCCGGCGAAGCTGATCGCGCAGCGGTAGATCTCGGGATTGCGTGCCGCAGCCCACAGCGCAGCGTAGCCGCCATACGATCCGCCCATGATGCAGACGCGCTTCGGGTCCACCTTGCCCTGCTCGACCAGCCACTTCACGCCGTCGTCGAGATCGTCCTGCATCGTGCGACCCCACTGGCCTTCGCCCTTGACGACGAAGTCGCGGCCATAGCCGGTCGAGCCGCGGAAGTTCGGCTGCAGCACGACATAGCCACGATTGGCGAGGAACTGCACCCAGGTGTCGTAGCCCCACTCGTCGCGTAAGAACGGACCGCCGTGCGGCATGACGATCAGCGGCAGTTGCCTGGCCTCCACGCCGGGCGGCAGCGTCAGATACGCCGGAATCTGCAAGCCGTCGCGGGCCGCGTAGCTGACGCTGTTCATGTCCGCGAGTTGCTTGTCAGTCATCTTGCCGTACGGTCGCGCGAGCTGGCTCATCCTGGCGGCAGGGGCGTCATAGTAGAAGTACACGCCGGGATCCGCGGCGCTACCGGACCAGATCAGCATCTTCTCGCCATCGCTGCTCATCGAGATGACGCGGTTGATGCGATCGGGCAGTGCGCGGTCGATCTTCCCCTGCAGTTCCTTCATGCGCGGGACCAGCCATTCGACGCGGCTGCGATCGTCCGTGTAGTAGACGGCCGTGATCTCGTTCTGCTCGGATATGCGGAAGTCGTCGATGTCGACCTGCGGATGCTCGAAGACCGGCTCGCCGATGGAATCGCTGGAAAAATCGTAGTGATACAGGCCGTAGCGCCCGGTACGCGCATTGGTGACGGCGTAACCGTGATCGCTGCCGTTCAGCGGGATGAAGCGCTCGATCGAGCCTTCGTCGTCATCGCCCTGCTTGAGCACGCGGCGCATGACTTTCTCGAATTTGGCATCCGCGTCCTTGCGGTAGAGCAGCCACCAGCGGTGGCTCTGGACGCCGAGGCCGGCACGCACCGTGCCGCTGGAATCGGCGAACCAGTTCCACACGTAGGGGTGCTCGCCGACGACCTTTTTCATCTCCATCGTGTCCAGGTCGACGCGATAGACCGATGGATAGTCGTAGATCGTCTTCTGCACGTTCAACAGCAGCCAGTGGCCGTCGCGATCGACGTAAATGATGTTGTCGCCTTCGACGCCCTCGTTCTTCTTGCCGATGAACGCGGCCTTGTCGGTCTTGAGGTCGTACATCACCAGGCGCGTGACGTAGACGTCGTCGCCGAACAGCACGTCCGAGTGACCGATGCTGACCAGCACGCGATCGTTGCCGGCCCAGCGATACCCGACGAGCTCCCATTTGCCCGGCATGTGGAAGGAGTGCGACGGGCCGGGCTTCGCGCCGAGCTCGAGAATCACCAGCCGCTTGCCGCCGTTGACATGGGCCTCGGTGACGACGTGCTTCGCGTCGGGCGACATTTTCGGCCCGACCATGAAGGGCAACGCGCCGAAATCGGCAGCGCTGATGAGCTGCCGCTCAACGCCGCTGGCCAGCGCCGTCCAGGTACTCAACGCGGCAAATAGTATGACTGCGAACGCTTGGGTTCCCGTGCGTTTCATTGGACACATCCCTCTTATCGTTATCATCGGGACTGCTGCACCAGCTGATATTATGCATGCCCGATGCAACGTACAGCACAGTGTTCGTGCGGCTCTGTGAAGGTCGTCGCGAAAGGCGAACCGGCAAGCGTGGTCGCTTGCCATTGCGTCGATTGCCAGCGACGCACGGGCTCTGCCTTCGGGGTCGGCGCCTATTACGCGGATGAGCACATCACGACAACCGGGCCGACCCGCGAGTTCGTCCGCCCCACCGACGCCGGCAATCAGTTCTTCACATACTTCTGCCCGACGTGCGGCACGTCCGTGTTCTGGCGTTCCAATCGCAATCCAGGCATGACCGGGATCGCGATCGGAGCATTTGCGGATCCGTCTTTTCCCGTGCCTGTGCGCTCAGTATGGGAGCGCTCGCGGCATGCGTGGGTGAAGATTCCCGTCGAGCATCACTTCGACAAGGGACGCTTGCAGAAATAGGCCCCGAGCAGCGAGGCCGGAATCGTCAGCCCGATGCCGACTACCCGGAACCACGGCGGCAGCTCGCCAGTGGTGAACGTACTGAGCACCATGCCGAGCACGCCGTACGCGAGCGCGTTGAAATACGGAATGCGGCGCGCGAGGCGAGCCACCAGATAGCCGCCCACGACTGTCGACCCCGTGCCGAGAATGAGCGCGGCCCTGAGATAACCCCGGTCGTTGGCCAGCGCCACTGCAGCCGCGCGCACCTGTTCATCGGTGGCATTCGCGACCAGATCGCTAAACGTGCTGAAGAGCACGATGCCTGTGACGAAATCGATGCCGAACACGGCCAGCGTCGCCAGCACGATTGCGCGCAGATCGATATGTTTCATCATCGGCGGACAGCGTACAGGAAGCGCGCGTAGCCGAGCTCGGACGCATTCTTCGTCAGCTCGACGTTGACCCAGGCGACGACATCGCCGAACGGGCGGTCACGGAACGGCCAACGAGTGAGCTGAGTGGACTGCAGGTCGCTGTCGGTGATTTTGTCGAGCGCCGCGACCCATTCGTTGCGCAGCTGGCCGAGCCGTTCACGCACTCCGTCCGCAGTACCCGGCCAGGTCACCGCTTCCCGCGTCAGATTGCCCGCGCCGAAGGAATGGTCGAGCACCATCGACCACCAGAATCCGATGTGCCACGTGATCCAGGCGATGCTGGACGGGCCGAGATCGTAGCGCTCGTGCTCGGGCCAATCGGCGCGCCATGTTCCGTCGGCAGCGCGCTGCACGTGCAGGCCCCGCGTTGCCGGCCGCCACAAGCATTCCTCTGTGTCGAGTCCGGTGAGATGCAGATCAGTGAGCAGCCACGCCGTCCTGAACTGGCGGCGCAGATAGCTGCCGTCGTTCGTCATCGCTCCTCCTCGCGTGCTACGAGGAGGAGCTTAACGCATGCCGAACCGGAAGATGTTTTCAGCCGAGCAGCTTGCCGAGCGATGCGAGCGCGCCGCCGAGATCGTTCGCCGCCGGCACTTTGCCGCCCGGAGAGATCTTGTCGACGACCTGCGGCAAGAGACCGGCCAGCGTGCTGGTCGTCTCCGACTCACCGATGCCGGCTTTCTTCGCGAGGTCCGCGATCGTGCCCGCGCCGAGCACCTTGCTCACCTGATCGGCGGAGATCGGCAGATTCTGCCCGGTGCCGATCCATGACTGCAGGACGTTGCCGAGCCCGGCGCTCTGGAATTTGCTTGTCAGGTCCGCGAGTGCGCCCGGCTTGCTGAGCATCGCGATGAGCTGTTGCAGCAGCACCGCGCTGACGCCTGCGCCTTTGCCCTGCCCGAGAACGCTACCGACTGCGCCGCCAAACTGGTCTAGCACACCCATGGTCGTACCCTCCGGAAACAGGTTGGGCGTCGGAGTCTACGCCTGAGGATTATGTCGGCTGATAGGTGGTCGCCACGCTTCGTGGGCATGTATGCGACGGCAGTAGCCTACCGAGGGGCGGTCGGCCCGCCGCGCGCTGCGGGGATCGGCGCCAAACTGATTCCCCATTTCAAATGAATGGGACCGGCCAGCGCATGTGCCAATGCCGACCTCGCGAAATTCCTGAATGCCGGATATTCGCTGGAGCTGCGCTACTCCTTCCTGGAAATCTGCCGAGACTGCGGCCGTGCTGCTGCCCGCGGGATCATGCAAGCATTGAACTGAACGAAGGTGTCACGCCTTCACAGGCTCCTCGTATGAGACGCCGCAGCCGCCGAGCCCGCAGTACCCACCGGGATTCTTGTGCAGGTACTGCTGGTGGTAATCCTCGGCGTAGTAGAACTCCGGCACGTCCTTGATCTCGGTGGTGATCGCGCCGTGACCGGCCTTCTTCAGTCGCTCGCCATAGCTCTTCAAGCTCCCCTCGGCAGCGGCGCGCTGCTCGGCGTCGTACACGTAGATGCCTGAGCGGTACTGCGTGCCGACGTCGCCGCCCTGACGCATGCCCTGCGTCGGGTCGTGCGATTCCCAGAACGTCTTCAACAACGTTTCGTAACTGACTTTGCGCGGGTCGTACACGACGCGCACGACCTCGTTGTGGGCGGTGTAGCCCGAGCACACTTCTTCATAAGTCGGATTCGGCGTTGAGCCAGCGGCATAGCCGACGGCGGTGCTGTACGCGCCGGGCAGCTGCCAGAACTTCTTTTCGGCTCCCCAGAAACAACCGAGGCCGAACAGCGCGAGCTTCGTGCCTTCCGGAAACGGCGGCACGATGCGGTTGCCGTTTACGGCGTGACGCTCAGGCACCGGCATTGGCGCTGGACGTCCCGGCAACACATCCGAGGGCTCCGGCATGACGGCTTTTTTGCGGAACGGGTTCATGGCGAGTTCCTTGAGCGGAAACGGGGAGGAGGCTCTACGTGGGGTCGCGGCAAGGGTAAGCAAGAGACCACGGCCGGGGCAAACAGCCGGCTACCCGGCCCGGGCGTGACCTCCATCACTCTTCCGCAGCGTGATGCCCCGCAATAGCGGGACAGTCCTTGCGCAGGCCTGCCCCGGTGGTATTAATGGCAGCAAGGTTTGCCCATGAACGCGCTTTCCCAGCCGTTTGCAGCGCTGATCCTCTCAGCCGCCCTGCTGCCTTGGACGGTCGCCGCCGAGACCCCGGCCGCGAGCTCGAACACCGTGATCGGACCGAACGTGATGCTCGCGGATGGCGCCGAAGCGTTGATGCGCGGCGACTGGCAGCGTGGCATTCAGCTCACGCAGATGGGACTCACGTTCGCAGTCACGCAGCAGGATCGCGCCTCGGCGCTCGCGAATCTGTGCGCCGGTTTCGCAGCGCTCAAGCAGTATCAGCGCGCGCTCGAACATTGCGATCAGTCGATCGAGCTCGTCTCGGACAACTGGCGGACGTGGCAAAACCGCGCGGCCGCGAACCTGGGGTTGGGCAAGATCGAAGAGTCGCTGCGCGACATTCAGCGCGGGCTGCAGCTCAACCCGGATTCGGATTCGTTACAGAAGACGCTCGCGATCGCGCGCGGTCAGGAAAAACTCCAGCAGGAGCGCATGAGGCACCTGCTGGAGTCGTAGAAGGATGTCAGGCTTCAGCCTGACTCGAGCGAAGGCGTCAATCCGGCCGTGCCGATTCCGCCCATGAATGCCAAGCCATCCGGCGCACGACGGCATTCGCGCGGCGTGACTCCGTGGAAACGACGCAGCGCGCGGAACAACGTCGAGCGCGAGTCGAACCCGACCTGCTTCACGATGTCCTCGACCGCCAACTCCGTACCGCGCAACAAGCGCGCGGCGACAGTCGTGCGCTTGCGTTGCAGATACTCGTGCGGCGTCACATCGTGGATGCGCTTGAACAGCCGCAGGAAGTGATGGCGCGACAGGAACGCGGCCCGGGCCATGTCGCCGAGCATGAGCGGCTTGTCGTAATTCGAATGAATGAAGTCGGTCGCGAGCGAAACGCGCCGCAGGATCTCGCGGCGTGTTGCCGCCCGGCGCACCGGAACCGAATGCGCGCGTGCGACGACTTGCCGGTGGCGCATCAGCAGCCGCTCGAGCAGGAAGGCGAATTGCTCTTCGTACCAGAGCGCGTCATCCAACCCCATCTCGCAGTGACGACGAATGAAGAGCAGCACCGGCGTGACGCTGCGATCGTGCGTGTACAGATGCGGCATGAAGGGCAGTGCCGCGGACTGGACGACCTCGCCGCTCTCCAGCAAGCGATCTTCGGGCGTGATCAACGCGCCGAGCGTCTCTTCCGGCATGCCGCGCCGGAACAGGATCGTCAGGGCATGCACTTCACGCGCGCCGCGGATGCGGACGTTCGCGGGACATGCAGGCACTGTCATCCAGGTGTCATCGTCGACGAATACTCGTCGACCGTCGAGCGCGACTTCCTGTCGCCCGTTCCAGGCGCAGAGCACGGCCAGGCGCTCGGCATCGAGCGCGTAGTCCGCCACTTGCGTCTTCACATTGAGGATTGCGTTACCGGTGTCGAGTTGCCGGACCACGCCGGGATTCAAATCGCCGCCGCCTGTCATCTCATGGGCTCTACGGAGAATCATCCGCACACCCCTCCCCGTTCGTCGAAACAACCGCCGGAAACGGCGCCGGCGTCACCCGAGAACTTGCTCATCGCGTCTCGATCAGTTGCCTTGTGATTGATCGTCATTACGCGGATGCGTTCCCATGCCTACAAGGGAATTACGATGATCAGATCGCAGCATGCGACGAAAGGTTTCAGGGCTCTCACGCGTTCGGCGCGCGGGTCACACAATTGCGCAACACATGCCACCGACGTTGCGAACTGGAAAACACGCTACTTCGAAACTTGTGATGCGCCAAAGAGATGAACCGTTGCAGCGACGTGGCGCGCGTGCGTCATTCACCGGTCATATGCGTAGTTTTACCGGTTGCAGCGGACACATCGGACACTTTAGGGCGCGCGGCGCAGAGCACGTTAGAATCGCGCCTGCCCATTCCTAACCTGCACTGGCCGTTTATGCCCACCATCGTTCACGAACACAATCTCGCCCGCCCGATTCCGAAGCAGTGCCAGTTCGGCATTCGCGTAAAGCTGCGCAGCACGGACCCGTTCAAGAACCTGGTGGGAGCGGAGTGGAACAAGGAGCACTGGTTCGCCACGCGCGAGGAGCGCGACCGTGCGCTGAAGGAAATGAGCGGACGCTACGTGTATTTCCGGCCCGGCGACCAACCCAGTTTGGAATTTGAGAAGGTCGATAAATAAAAATCAGAAGGTGCGGCCCAGGAACAGGTAGAACGCCTTGTCGCCGCCCTCGTCGTAGCCGGCAGCCAGGTACACCGGTCCGAGCGGCGTATCGAGCCCGAAGAACACGCTGCCATTCAGCCGCAAGTCGCTGAACATATCCTTGCGATCGAGCCAGGTGTTGCCGGCCTCCAGCGAGACACCCGCGTACGCAGGCAGATCGAGCACGCCGGAGCCGCCGCGACCGACCCTGCGGTAATAGATGAGTCGGCCGATGCCATAGTGCGGCCCCGACAGGAAGCCGGGCGTCAATCCCGAGAGATTCAGAAATCCGCCGAGCGTGAACGAATTCTCCGGCGTCTCGAGCGCGTCGACCGTGGTCCCCTCGTCGGTCCAGAAGATGAACGTGTGCCGGTCGAACGAGCGCGCGATCAGCCAGCTCGTGCGCACGATGTCGAAGTTGCGATCGGCGCCGACACTCTCACGCTCCGCGCGCCACTCGACATCGAACTGCTGGCCATGACGCGGGAAGAAGATACTGTCGAGCTTGTCGTAAGAGAACCGCGTGAAATAACCGCCGCGCTCGAACTCGGTGGCCGGCAGCGAGGGGTCGCCGATCAGCAACCGCCGCCGGCCGGTACCCCGGTGCACGCCGAAGCGGATCTCTCCCCAGTTGGAGATCTCGCGGCCGAAGTCGAGCCCGCCCTCCACTTCGCGCACGCGATACTCGGCGACGCGATCGTTGTTGTTGCGCAGCTCGAACACGCTGCGCTCCTCGAAATCGAACTGCGGCGCGACGAAGTAGCGGCTGGCCAGCGACAGCGGCTGGTAGAACTCGGTGAAGAACTTCGGGTTCTCGCCGATCTGTATATCGGTCAGCCATTCGCCGCCGAGCACGTTCAGCTCCGTGGCGATGAAGCGCACGGCGGCGTTGTAACGGCTGTTCCCCTCGAAGTCGTCCTCGAGATTGAGCCCCATGCGCACGTAGTTCGGGCCCCAGCTCTTGCGTCGCAGGTCGAGCTGCAGGCCCGCGCGGCCTTCGTCCTCGACCAGCTGATAGTCGATCGACTCGAAGCGATCGAGCGCGTACAGCGATGACAGCTTGCGGCGGACCAGCTCCTTGTCGAGCTGCTTGCCGACCAGATCTTTCATCGTCTCCTGGATCAGCGGGTCGTACTGCACCGACGCGGTATCCGCACGCACAAACTGGACTACCGGCAGCTCGGTCGAGCGAGGGTTGCGGGCAGCGAGGTAGTTGCGATAGTCCGCTTCGCTCAGCGACAGCTTGGCAAGCGATGCCGACGCACCGCGTGCCGCCTCCTCTCCTGCACGCAACGCCTGCGGCACGCGACCGAAGTCAGCCGAGGCAAAGCGCCCGAGCGGCGGGTCGAGCACGATGTCCGTCGGCTTGAGCTTCTCGCGCTCTTCCAGCGTGCGGCCGCGGATCAGGATCGCGAACGCCTGGTTGGTCACTTCCAGCGGCGACTTCAGCTCGTCGCGCGAGTACAGCGGAAAGCTCACGTCCACGACGATCAGCACGTCCACGCCCATCGCGCGAGCCGTGTCGATCGGCAGATTGTCGACCAGGCCGCCGTCGACGAGCAGCCGGCCCTCGCGCTGCGCGGGTGCGAACACGCCGGGCGCCGACATGCTCGCGCGCATCGCCGTGACCAGATCGCCGGAATCCATCACGACCGCCTGACCGGTCTCGAGATCGGTCGCGATGGCGCGAAACGGAATCGGCAGGCGATCGAAGCGCTGGATTTCGGCGACCGGCAGCGCGGCGTTGCGCAGGACCTGTTCCAGCGTCTGTCCCTGCACCAGGCCGGGCGGCAGCACCAGCCCCTTGTCCTTCTTCACGCCGAGCGCAAAGCGCACCAGGAAGTTGCGCTCGTCCTGCTTGCGGCGGAAGCCGAGCTCCTCGCGCGGCGGCCGATCGCGAAACGCATCCTGCCAATTCAGCGAGCGGATCAGCGCTTCGATTTCGGCGCCGGTCATGCCGGAGGCGTACAAGCCGCCGACCACTGCACCCATGCTGGTCCCGGCGATCGCATCGACCGGCACGTGCATCTCGTCCAGAACTTTCAGGACGCCGACATGCGCCGCGCCGCGTGCGCCGCCGCCACTGAGCACGAGCCCGACGCGCGGCCGTTCACCTTCGGCAGCATGCACGCCCTGGGCGAGCAGGAGCAGGCAGAGGGTCGCTACCTGAAGCAGTCTCATCGGCTGCGAATACTAGCAGCAGTTGTGGCCGCTGAATGGCGGCTGATAGGCTGACTCAATGACAAGTCGACGCATTCGGGCCATCGCGATGCTGGGGCTCGCGATGTTCGCGGCCGCCGCCGCACCGCCGGGACGTCAGTCGGACGACGATGAGCCACAGTGGGGATCGTACGGCGGCGACCCTGGCGGCAATCGCCACTCTCCCTTGACGCAGATCACCCGCGGGAACGTCGAGCAGCTGGAAATCGCGTGGACCTATCGCACCGGCGAGCTCGGCGCCGACTTCGCTCGCGCCGACACGCTCACATTCGAAGCGACGCCGATCCTCGTACGCGACTCGCTCTACCTCAGCACCGCGACCAACATCGTGATCGCGCTCGACCCGGCAACCGGCGTGCAGCGCTGGCGCTACGACCCGCGCATCGATCGTGCGCGGCGTTATTCGGAAGCCACTTCGCGCGGCGTGTCGTCGTGGATCGATCCGACCGCGGATCCCGCGGCGCCGTGCGCCCATCGCATCATCGTGGGCACGCTCGATGCCCGGCTGATCGCTCTCGATGGCCGCACCGGACGGCCCTGCCGCGACTTCGGCAGCGGCGGCAAAGTGGATCTGAATCCAGGCCTGCGCGCCGGCGCGGCGGGCAACTATCTCGTGACCTCGCCGCCGGCGATCTATCGCAACATCGTCGTCGTCGGCTCTGCGGTCGGCGACAACGGCGCCGTCGAAATGCCGCGCGGTATCGTGCGTGCATTCGACGTTCGCAGCGGCAACAAGCTGTGGGCGTGGGACCCGATTCCGACATCCGCCGATGAAGCGACGCGCCGCGGCTGGCAACCGCAGTCAGCGCAACGCACGGGCGCGGCGAATGCTTGGTCAGTGCTGTCGGTCGATGCGGGCCGCGGCCTCATCTTCGTCCCCACCGGCTCCGCCAGCCCGGACTACTTCGGCGGCGAGCGCACGGGCGACAACAACTATGCGAACTCGCTCGTCGCCCTGCACGCCGACACCGGCGAGGTCGCGTGGCATCGCCAGCTGGTCCATCACGACGTGTGGGACTACGACGTGCCGGCGCAGCCGATGCTAATCGACATCGAGCGCGACAACAAATCGATCCCGGCCGTTGTCCAGGCAACGAAGACCGGGATGCTGTTCGTGTTCGATCGCGAGACCGGCGAGCCCGTGTTCGAAATGGTGGAACGGCCCGTGCCGCAATCCGACGTGCCGGGCGAAGCGACCTCGCCGACGCAACCGTTTCCTGCGACACCGGCGCTCGTGTCGCACGCGGCGGTGACGCCGCACGACGCATGGGGGCTCACCTTCTACGACCGCGGCAAGTGCCGCGATCTCATCTCGCACTACCGCTCCGAAGGGATTTTCACGCCGCCGAGCCTGCAGGGCACGATCGAGTCGCCCGGGTTTGCCGGCGGCGTCAACTGGGGCAGCACCGCGTTCGACAGCGAGCGGCAGCTCGTGATCGCCGCCGTCAACCACATACCGATGGTCGTGACGCTCGTGCCGCGCGACCGGTACGACGAGGCGCGGCGCTCGGAAGTGTGGGCGGATTCCGATTTTGCAGCACAGACCGGCACACCCTATGGGGTGCGCCGCGAAGTGCTGGCCTCGCCCTTCGGCCTGCCCTGCACCGCCCCGCCCTGGGGAACGCTCGCCGCCGTCGACCTGCGGCGCAACGCAATCCGCTGGCAGGTGATGCTCGGCTCGACCCGCGACATGACGCCCTGGTTCGTCCCGGCACCGACGCTGGGCATGCCGAACATGGGCGGGCCGATGGTTACGGACGGCGGACTGGTATTCATCGGTGCCGCCACCGACAATTACCTGCGCGCGTTCGATGTCGAGACCGGCCGCGAAATGTGGAAGGGCCGGCTGCCCGCGGGCGGCCAGGCGACCCCGATGAGCTACGAGGCGAATGGCCGCCAGTTCGTGCTGATCGCCGCCGGCGGCCACGGCAAGCTTGGGACCAAGCGCGGCGACTACGTGGTGGCATTTGCGCTGCCGCCGGAGTGAAGATTTCTCCACGGGAGAACATCGTGCGTGCCGACAATGACAGACTTGCAGCCGCCATGCGGCTCACCCTCCCTTGCATCGCGTTGACGCTGACGGGTACTGCCTTCGCCGGCGATCGGGTCGAGGAAGTCATCGTTACCGCGACCCGTTCCGTGCAGCAGCTGCGCGATTTCGCCGGCAGCATTTCCGTCGTCTCGAGCAACGACGTGGCTCTGGTCGGCGCAACTCATCATGCGGAGATCATGAACCGCGCGCCGGGCACGATGATCCAGCGCAACAGCGGCGAGGAAAGTCTCACCGCGATCCGCTCGCCGGTACTGACCGGCCCCGGCTCCTGCGGCGTGTTCCTGTTTCTCGAGAACAGCATCCCGATCCGGCCGATCGGGTTCTGCAACGTCAACGAGCTGTTCGAGGTGAACAGCGAGCAGGCCAGCTCGATCGAAGTCCTGCGCGGTCCCGCCGGCGTGGTGTACGGCTCCGGCGCGATGCACGGCGCTGTCAACGTCATCCAGGCGGAGCCCGCGGAGCTGCCGCGCCAGAGCGTTTCTCTCGAGGGCGGGCCGGACGAGTTCTATCGCGGCAGACTCGCGCTCTCGCGCACCGGCGACGCGACCGACATCGGCGGCACCGTGGTCGCAACGCATGACGGCGGCTGGCGCGACAATGCCGGCCTGGAAGAGCAGAAGCTGAACCTGTCGCTGTCGCACCGCGCGGCCGACTCGACGCTCGGCGTGCAATTGGCGGCGACCAATCTCAACCAGGAAACCGCAGGCTTCATCCAGGGCTTCGATGCATACAAGGACGAGAACATCGCGAAGTCGAACGCGAACCCCGAGGCCTATCGCGACGCCTACGCGCTGCGGCTGACCGGCGACTACACGCGGTCGCTGGGCGATGCGCAGCTGTCGATCCGGCCGTTCGTGCGTCACTCGCGCATGGATTTCCTGCAGCACTTCCTGATCGGCAAGCCGCTCGAGGAAAACGGCCAGGACTCGCTCGGCGTGCTCACGGCGCTGCAAATGGTGGTTCTCGCGGACATGCAGCTGCTCGCAGGCATCGACCTCGAGCTCGCCGACGGCTTCCTCAAGGAGACGCAGGCGGGACCGGCCACCGACGGCGCACCGCCTGCCAACGCGATCCGCCCCGCGGGCAAGCACTACGATTACGACGTGCAGAGCCAAGTCGCTGCTGTATACGCCCAGATCGAGCAACCCTTCGCGCAACGCTTCAAGTTGACGGCCGGCGCGCGCTTCGAGTATGTCGACTACGATTACGACAACAAGATGATCGCCGGCAACACGCGCGACGACGGCACGACTTGCGGTGCCGCGGGCTGTCTCTACAACCGGCCCGCTGACCGCAAAGACAACTTCTCGGACGTCACCTCGAAACTCGGCTTAAGCTACTCGCTCACCGACAACCATGTGCTGTACGTGACGGGTGCGCGCGGTTATCGCGCTCCGGACACGAGCGAGCTATATCGCCTGCAGCGTCAGCAGTCGATCGCGGATCTGGATTCCGAGCGACTCGACAGCGTCGAAGTGGGCGCGCGCGGCACATTCGGTCCGCTGCGCTACTCGCTCGCCGGCTTCAAGATGAAGAAGGACAACGTCATCTTCCGCGACTCCAACGGCTTCAACGTGAGCGACGGCAAGACGGATCACGAGGGCGTCGAATACGAATTCAATTGGCTGCCCATCGAGACGCTGTCGCTGGCGCTCGCCGGCACGTATGCGAAGCACACGTATGCATTCAACCGCGCCGTCGACGGCGGCGAGACGATCGTCTCGGGCCGCGACGTCGACACGGCGCCCCGCCATATAAACACGGCGCGCGTCGACTGGCGGTTCCTGCCGGTTGCGAATGCCGAGCTCGAATGGGTGTCGGTCGGCCGCTATTTCGTCGACGCCGCGAACGCCAACGAATATCCCGGCCACGACCTGCTCAACCTGCGAGTCGGCTGGGACATCCGCGAAAACTGGAGCACGACGCTGCGGCTGAACAACGTGACCGATCGCGCCTACGCCGACCGCGCCGACTTCGCCTTCGGCAACTATCGGTACTTCCCGGGGCGCGGGCGCACGCTGTTCGTCGAAGTCAGGTATCGCACCGAATAGTAAAAATGAGATGGCCCAATGAAAAGGGCCCGGCTTGCGCCGGGCCCTGGGCCACCACCACTCCCTGCAGCGAACCGATTAAGCGGGAACTCCGATCTTGCCGGTGCAGATCGGATTGAAGGCAATCAGACCGTCGAGCGCGGTACCTGCACCGAGCGCGGCACCGAACTTCGCGTTGAACAGCCCTGTCTCTTTGTGCAAGGCCATGTAGTTCAGCAGCACTGTCTGCACCAGCAGATTCACGTTGTTCGCCGCCGGGCTGCTGCTGTTCACCACGTCGCCGCCGGCGGTGTACGTGCCGATCTGCTGGTGACGGGCCGCACCCGCGCCCGAGGTCAACAGCACCGGGCGACCGCCCGCGGTCGGCGGGTTGTAGACCAGGAAGAACGAAGCGGCAGTCGACTGGTTGTCACCAGTCCACTGACCCTTGCCGCGGCCGTCGACCGAGTTGTCGACCATGCCGTTCGAGGCCAGCGAGCCGTCGCTGAATACGTAGATCATCAGCGGCTTGCCGCGACGTGCGGCGAACTCCAGACACGCGCCGATACAGCGGCCCGCGCGCAGGTCGCGCAGCTCGCCGGTCGAGCGATCGCCGGTGTGATAGTCGAAACCGCCCATGCTGATCGTGCCCGCACCCGCGTACCCTTCGACCACGAGCTTCATGACCGCCGAGGTCTTCTGGAACTCGCCGTCATTGCCGAAGTTGGGGCCGAAGATGCCGCCGGTGCCGATGATGTCCGGGTCGACAGCAGGATTGATTGCGGCTGGGCTGCTGAAGCGCGCAACCGTATCGGCCGTCCGGACGTAACCGCACTTGACCTGGGTCTCCAGTTTCGCGGGGTTGGCAACGTCCGCACCCGGATCTACTTTCAGGAGCTTCTGCTCGCTGATGCGGGCCATCTGCTCCATGACCGCGACGGTCGAGGCCGTGTCGGGCGAGCCGTCGGGCTTGGTGAACAGCGTGCCGAGCGCGCCGGTGTCGACCAGGCCGCTCGCGTCCGAGGCGCGATCGATCTTGGTCGGACGATTCGCCGGATCCATCAGCATCGCGGGCGCCATCGAGTTGCCGCCCGAGTCGGAGTTCTGCGAGCCGATCAGCGTGAGCAGCTCGCCGCGCGCACCAGCCTTGGCGATGCCGTACATCGGGTTGTGCGGGTTATTGCCCGTGTCGTTCTCGGAGCGTGCCGCGATGACGCAACCGTTGACGCCAGCGCGCGTCGTAGCGGTCGTCTTCTCGAGCATGCCACGCAGGAACGCGCTGTCCGAGTGAAACATCAGGCCGAATTCTTCATTGATGAAGTCGGTCGTGGCGTTGTTCGGCAGCATGGTGCCCGGCAGGCCGAGCTTCGAATAACCCTGCGTCGACAGGAAGTCGAGCTGACCGCCGTCTTTGCCGACCAGCACGTTCGAGCCGGCGATGTTCGCACCGCCCGCGAGGTCGAAGCAGATGAACGGAATCTTGCCCGCGCCCTGCTGGATGTTGCAGATGTCGTTGGCCGGATCCGCGAGGAAGCGCAGGTCCGGACCAAGCGCTGCCTGCGCCTTCTTCGCGCCGAGCAGCGCACCGAGCACCGCCGGCGCCACGACCGTCGCCGCACCGGTAGTGAACCCCTGCGCGAGGAAGTCGCGGCGGGTCACCGGCTTCTTGTGCGACTCGTGCCGCAACGGCTCATTCAGACCGAGCGAGCGTTTCTTGCGCGATTTGATAATCAGCATGGCTGTGTCATCCCGGATGCAAAGTCGGATCAGTCGATCAACGTGGCGCCGCTACCCAGCACCGCGCCGCAGGTCGCCTTCGCGATCAGCTTGGTGCGCGAGTTCGGGCAGGCGCCGCTGCACGTATTGAGCGTATCGATCAGCCCGTACAGGCCAGGGCGCGTCGGACCGTCGGCCGCCGCGTTCGACGGCGTGTACGGATTCTTCAGCTCCGCGCCGCTCGGCTGCGACGTGAGGTTCGCACCGACCATGTTGTTGATCAGCGGATCGATCAGCGCGTCCTTGCCGCCGTTGGTGCCGAACACCGTCGCGGGCGAACCAGCGAGGTTCAGGCCCGGGAAGTAGGTGGTCGCGCTCGGCGATTCGATCAGCGAGTCGCAGTACTGGATCGCGAGCTGCGCGATCGCGGTCT
>DATNFA010000168.1:0-26241 GCA_035606615.1 Steroidobacteraceae bacterium | reverse complement strand
CGATGTACGACAGATAGTCACGCTGCGCCTTCTAGCTGACTACCGGCCCGAGCCAGTTCTCCGCGCGAGTCGGGTCGCCGACGCCTAGCGCCGCGACCTTTTCGGCGACGCGATCGCTGAGCTCATCGGCTACCGAAGACTGCACATACAATCGCGACAGCGCCGAGCACTTCTGCCCGCCCATGCCGAAGGAGCTGCGCACGATGCCCAGCGCCGCGCGCTCCAGGTCGGCGTTGGCAGTCACGATCCCGGCGTTCTTGCCACCCATCTCCGCGATGCACGGTCGTGGATATTTGCCGTTAGCGAGCGTGCGAATGATGTGCATGCCGGTCTGGTATGAGCCGGTGAACGTTACGCCTGCCGTGCGCGGATCCTGCACGAGCGCATCGCCGATCGCGCCGCCCGGACCCATTAAATAATTGAACACTCCAGGCGGCAGCCCTGCATCGCGCAGACAATCGGCCAGCATGCGTCCAGCCCACGGCGTTTCGCTCGCGCCCTTCAGCACGACGGTATTCCCGGTGACGAGCGCCGCAGCCACCGGACCGCCGGCGAGCGCGAACGGGAAATTGAACGGGTTGATCACGACCCACACGCCGTAGGGCTTCATCACGCTGCGATTGCGCGAGACCGCGTTCGGCAGCGGATCGTCAGGCAGCGCGTGATCGAATCCCTGCTGACGCTCGAAATCGTCGCAGTACACGTTGAAGAAGTCCGCCGTCTCCTGCACTTCGCCGAGCGCTTCCATGCGGTTCTTGCCGACTTCGAGCGTGAGCGCAGCGCCGATCTGGTACACGCGCTCCTCGATGAGCTGCGCGACCTTGCGCAGCAGACGCATGCGCTCCTGCGGCGGCGTGGCGCGCCACTTGGGAAACGCTGCGGCGGCCGCAGCCATCGCGCGATCGACCTCCTGCGCGCCAGCCTGTGCGAACGAGCCCAGCAGCCACTCGCGATCGATCGGACTGCGCTTGTCGCGCGCCGTCGCAGTGTCGACGTCGGCCCCGTTGATATGCAGCGCATACCGGCGGCCGAGTTGCGAGCGCACCTCGCGCATCGCGGCGTCGAAGCGCGCGTGCATCTCCGGCGGCGGATCGAACATCGTGGAGTAGGTCAGTTTGTAACTCATATGCGTATGTCCACGCTGTAGGTCTGGCTTCAGCCCGACTCTTTAAAACTTCATCTCACCAAGCAACGCATCCAGCAACGACAACGCGTCCTGCAACTCCTTTTCCTCGATCACCAACGGCGGCGCCAGAATGATCAGATTCCCCCGCGTCGCGAACGACACATCGCGCGCCAACGCGTCCTTCACCAGCTTCGTAATCGCCGGATGCGCATCCGGCCACGCGCTCGGCGGCTCCTTCGATGCACGATCGCGCACCAGCTCCACGACAGCGAACAACCCATGGCCGCCGCGCACATCGCCGACGATCGCATGCCGCTCCTTCAGTCTCTGCAACTCGCGATACATCTGCGAGCCCAACCGGCGCGAGCGCTCGATCAATCCCTCGTTCTCGTACGCCTCGACCGCCGCAACACCCGCTGCACACGCCAGCGGATGTCCGCAATAAGTCAGCCCCGTGTACAGCATTTCGTTCTCGAGCCGCCGCGCGATCCCGGCCGACAGCACGACGGCGCCGAGCGGCAGATGCGCGCCGGTCAGCCCTTTCGCGAGCGTCATCAGATCAGGGCGGCCGTCTTCACCGTAACGTTGCCAGGCGAACCATTCGCCGCATCGACCGAAGCCGCTCATCACTTCGTCGGCAATCAAGTAAACGTCGCGCTCGCGCGTATGCGCGCGTAACAACGGCCAGTAGTTTTCCGGTGCCACGATGCCGTTCGTTCCTGCATTCGGCTCCATCAGCACTGCGGCCACCTGCGCGGCGCCGTGAGCCTCGATCAGCTCGCCCACGTGTGCGGCGCTGCGCTCGCCGCACTCTTCTGCGCTCGTCGTGTCGAAAGGACAACGATAAGCGTACGGCGGCAACGCGCGCACGACACCGAACGCCTGCGCATCGACCTGGTGACTCGTCCGAGTGTCTCCGGACAGTGCCATGGTCGCGTAGCTGGCACCGTGATACGACCGGTCCCGCGCGATGATTTTTCCGCGCGGCTTGCGCGAGGCCTGACGCGCGAGCTTTACGGCGTTCTCGTTGGCATCGGCGCCGGCCAGCGTGAAGAACACGCGGCCGCCCTCGAATCCGGATTTTTCCAGCAGCATCTCCGCGAGCCGTGCGCGCGGCTGCGCGCCCCAGGCATTCGTCACGAAGCACAGTTGCTCTGCCTGCTGCCGGATTGCAGCGACGACGCGCGGATGCTGATGGCCGAGGCCATTGCACTCCGCGAGACTGCTCATGTCTAGAATGCTGCGGCCATCTTCTGTATGAAACCGCGCACCGGAGCCGCCCACGACAGTCGGCGCCGCCCAGTCCGCTTGCCGGCACCAGCTGTGTAGAACGGTTTCGCGCTCCGAAGTCATTTCATATCGTCACGCCGTTCATGTTGTCATCCAGGGCAGCTTATCGAGATCGAGGTTTCCGCCGCTGAGGATGATGCCGACGCGCTTGCCGCGCACGTCGATCTTCTTATCGACGATCGAGCCGTAGGAAACCGCGCCCGATGGCTCGACCACGGTCTTCAGCACTTCCCAGATCGAGCGCATCGCCGCGATGATCGATTCTTCCGAGACCGTAACGACATCGTCAACGTGGCTGCGGATCTCGTTGAACGTGCGCTCGCTGGTCGTGCTGCGCAAGCCATCGGCGATGGTATTCGGCTGCACGGTCGGGATGCGCTTGCCGGAATGGAATGAGCGATACGCATCGTCAGCGCCCGCGGGCTCCGCACCGATGACGCGGATGCCGGGCTTGATACCGTGTGCAGCGACGGCGGTGGCGCTGATCAATCCGCCGCCGCCGATCGGGGCAACGATGATGTCGAGGTCCGGCGCCTGGTCGAGCAGTTCGAGCGTCGCCGTTCCCTGCCCTGCCATCACTCTGAAATCGTCGAACGGATGCACCAGCGTCGCACCCGTATCCGCGATGATCTTCGCCGCGGCAGCTTCACGCGCGAGGATCGTTGGCTCGCAGAACACGATCTTCCCGCCGAGGCGCTCGACTGCCGCCCGCTTCGCCTGCGGTGCATTGTTCGGCATGACGATGTACGCGGGAATCCCGCGCGCCTTCGCGGCCCGCGAGAGCGCGGCGGCATGATTGCCCGATGAATGCGTCGCAACGCCCCGCGCGGCTTCGGCATCGGACAACAAGAAAACTGCGTTAGTGGCACCGCGCGCCTTGAAGGCGCCGCCCTTCTGCAAATTCTCGCACTTGAAGAAGAGTTTGCCGCCTGCTTGCTGATCGAGCGTCGTGCTCGTCAGGACCGGCGTGCGGTGAATGCGCTCGCGGATGCGCTCGTGCGCGGCACGGATATCGGCGAGGGTGAGGCGGTCGGAGGATGGCTTGGCGTCCATGCCCGCGATTCTAGCGGATCGCCGCTGCCGCGGCGCCTCGCGGCAGGCATACGAGATTTGTCGTCTAGGTCTGCTCCGCCACCCATTGCGGATTGAATGCCACTTCCCAGACATGACCGTCGGGGTCCTGGAAGTAGCCGGTGTAGCCGCCCCAGAAGGTTTCGTGCGCCGGCTTCAGGATCGTTGCGCCCGCCGCTTGCACCTGCGCCATGACGCTGTCGACTTCATCTTTGGTACGCACGTTGTGCGCAAGGGTGAACTCGGTCGGACTGCGTGGACTGACCGGCAGGCCGGTGTCGTGAGCGATGCTCTTACGCGGCCAGAGTGCGAGACGCAAGCCCGGTTGCAGCTGAAAGAACACGACTGCTCCGTACTCGAACTGCTCGCCGACGATGCCTTCCGTCGCAAATCCAAGCCCGTCGCGATAGAAGCGCAGCGACTTCTTCAAGTCTTCCACGCCCAGTGTTACAAGGGTGACTAGCGGCTGCATGGGATGGACCTCACCTCGCCGGCACAACGCCGTGCCCCGAGCAACGTTCCATGCACGTCCGGAAAGAAGCCATGAAACACAGTCTAAACGCACTCGTGCTGGGTCTACTCGTGTGGTCGATGCTGCCACATGCGGTGCTGGCAGTTCAGCCCGACGTGAGTACCGACGCAAAACGGAAAGCTCAAGCCACTCCCGTCGACATCAACTGCGTTCAGGTTCCGGATTCGTATCAGACGATCGGGCCATTCACGGTGCAGGAGCTAGAGGTCGATTCACTGCGGGACTGGGACAAGCAGAAGGAACAGCTCGAGGGCTCGGTCCCGCGAGTTCCTTTCGGCAAGGCGAACGCGCAGTGGCAGGAGTTCCTGCGTCAGCTGAAGAAGGGCGACAAGCTGTTCATGTACGACGAAGGGTGCTGTAAGGGCATCATCATCGTGCGCAAGGGATGCATCGTCGACTGGTTTCAGAGCACGGTTCTGGCTCAACCAAGTCAGTGACCGTTTTTGGACCGCTGCTGCGCCGGCTTCTCGCTGTGCGCCAGGTTGAACGCGGTCACGATCACCGACAGGTGCGAGAACCCTTGCGGGAAATTGCCCACCAGTCGCTTCGCCGCTGGATCGTATTCCTCCGCGAGCAGACCGACGTCGTTTGACAGCGCGACCAGCCGCTCGAACAGCTGCACCGCCTCTGCGTGCCTCCCCGTCATCGCATACGCGTTCGCCAGCCAGAAGCTGCACGCTAGAAACGCGCCCTCTCCCGGCGGCAGGCCGTCGTCGGTCTCGTGGGTGTGATAGCGCAGGACGAAGTCATCGCGCACCAACCGCTGTTCGATCGCGCGAATCGTGCCGAGCACGCGCGGATCGTCCGGCGGCAGAAATCCCAGCTCCGGAATCTGCAGCAGGCTCGCGTCGAGGAACTCGGAGCCGTACGCCTGCACGAAGCAATTGCGCTGCGCGTCGTAGCCGCGCTCGCAGATCTGCGCATGAATCTTCGCGCGCAGCTCACGCCAATGCGCCAGCGGACATACGAAGTCGTATGCCTCGGCATCCTTGATCCCGCGATCGAACGCGACCCACGCCATGATCTTCGAGTGCGTGAAGTGCTGCGGCGGGCCGCGCACTTCCCACAAGCCGCAGTCCGGTTGCTCCCAGATCTCTTCCAGGTGTTCGAGCAGCTGACGTTGCAGTGCCCACGCACTTTCTGATTGCTCGATGCCGCCGAGGCGTGCCTGATGAAGCGCATCCATCACTTCGCCGTACACGTCGAGCTGCAACTGATCGTGTGCACCGTTGCCGACTCGCACCGGCTTCGATCCTTCGTACCCCGGCAACCACGACAGCTCCCATTCAGTGAGGCGGCGTTCGCCCGCGAGGCCGTACATGATCTGGGTCTGACCTGGACTGCCGGCGATCGCGCGCAGCAGCCACTCGCGCCACGCGATGGCTTCGTCGTAGTACCCGGCGTCCATCAGCGCGAGCAGTGTCAGCGTCGCGTCGCGCAGCCAGCAGAAGCGATAGTCCCAGTTGCGCGCGCCGCCTATGTGCTCGGGAAGTGACGTCGTCGGCGCGGCGATGATCCCGCCGGTCGGCGCATAGATCAGTGCGCGCAACGTGATGAGCGAGCGCGTCACTGCATCCGACCACTTGTGGAGGCGGTGCCCTTTCGCGACCCACTGCCGCCAGAAGCGCTCAGTTCTAGTGAGTGCGTGCTGAGCGTCTGCGATCTTGACGTCCGGCAGATGCGAGGCCGCGTAGCGCAGCACGAACGGAACCGACTCGCCTTCCTTGACGACGAAGTCCGCAACCGACTTGAGATTCTCGCCGTGCATCGGCGCTGGCGTGCGCAGCACGACCATGTCCGGACCGGCGATGGCGCGCCACGTATCCTCGGCAATGTGCGTGACCCACGGCACCGAGTTGCCGTAGCCGAAGCGCAGCACCAGCTCCGTATGCATCGCAACCTCGCCGCGCTCGCCGACGACGATGCGCACGAGGTCCGAGGCGTGATCGCGCGGCGGCATGAAGTCAATGACGCACACGCTGCCCGTCGCAGTCTCGAAGCGCGTTTCGAGAATCAGCGTGTCCTCACGATAGCGACGCGTGACCTTCACGTCGGGCGCTTGCGGGACGATCAGCCAGCGGCCGTGCTCCGGTGTGCCGAGCAGCGCGGCGAAGCACGCATCGGAATCGAAGCGCGGCCAGCACAGCCAATCGATCGAGCCATCGCAACCCACCAGCGCTGCGGTCTCGCAGTCGCCGATCATCGCGTAGTCTTCGATTCGCAGAGCCATGCAGCCCTAGCTGATCTCCACGCACACCGGCGCGTGATCGCTGGCCTTCTCCTGACCGCGCACCCACGAGTGCACGTTGCAGCTCACCAAACGCGGCGCGAGCGCCTCGTTCAGCAGCACGTGATCGATACGCAAGCCGGCATTGCGCTGCCAGTGATTGCGGAAGAAATCCCAGAACGTGTAGATGCGCTCTTCCGGGTGGCATTTGCGCAATGAGTCCACCCAGCCTTGTGCGAGCAGCTTTTCGTACGCGGCCCGCGTCTGGGGCTGCAGCAGCGCGTCTTTCTTCCAGCCTTTCGGGTCGTAGATGTCGAAGTCCGTCGGCACGACGTTGTAGTCGCCCAGCAGCACGACCGGCTTGCCTGACGAATAGAGGCTCTGCGCGTGCTCGTGCAGGCGCTGGAACCACTTGAGCTTGTATTCGAACTTCGGTCCGGGCTGCGGATTGCCGTTGGGCAGGTACAGGCAACCGATGACGATGCCGTTCACTTCCGCTTCGATGTAGCGGCTGTGCGTGTCGTCGGGATCGCCGGGCAGACCGCGGCGGATCTCGACCGGGTCGGCGTCCTTCGCGAGGATCGCCACGCCGTTGAACGAAGTCTGGCCATGCCAGATCGCCCCGTAACCCGCAGCGCGGATCGCGACGATCGGGAAGTTCTGGTCCGGCGCCTTCAGTTCTTGCAGACAGGCGACGTCGGGCGACTCGCGCTCCAGCCATTCGAGCAGACGCGGCAACCGGGCGCCGATACCGTTGATGTTATAGGTCGCGATCTTCATCGCCAGAGTTTAGCATCGTGAAAATCCTGGAGGCTCCACCGATGACCATCGAAGCACTCCGCACACCCGAAGAACGATTCGCGCACCTGCCCGACTTTGCGTATCCGCCCCAGTACGTCGATGACTTGCCGGGCTACGAGGGACTGCGCGCGGCCTATATCGATACCGGGCCGCGCAACGCGCAGCACGTGTGCCTGTGTCTGCACGGCGAGCCCTCGTGGAGCTTCCTCTACCGCCGCATGATCCCGGTGTTCGTCGCGCGCGGCTGCCGCGTCGTCGCGCCGGACTTCTACGGTTTCGGCCGCTCCGACAAGCCGGTCAACGACGCGGACTACAGTTTTCACTTTCACCGGAATTTCATCCTCAGACTGGTCGAGCGGTTGAACCTGGAGCGCATCACGCTGGTCGCGCAGGATTGGGGCGGCCTGATTGGGTTGACGCTGCCGGTGGACGCCGGGTTCCGTCCGCGGCTCGCGCGAGCGATCGTGATGAACACGGGACTCGCGGTGGGCACTGCGCCGACGCCGGGCTTCGTCGCCTGGCGAGCATACTGTGCCTCGCATCCCGATCTCGCTGTCGGTCCGTTGATCAAACGCGGCACGCCGCATCTGACGGATGCGGAAGTTGCCGCTTACGACGCGCCGTTTCCGGACGTGCGCTACAAGGCCGGCGTTCGCGCTTTCCCGCAACTCGTCATGACAGATCCCGCGATGCCAGGCGTGCCCGAGAGCCGCGCGGCAATGAAGTTCTGGTCCGAGCAATGGAGTGGTAAAGCGTTCATGGCGATCGGCGCGGCGGATCCAGTGCTCGGTGTCGAAGTCATGCGCAGGCTGCACGCGCTCATCCGCGGCTGCAGCGAACCGCTCGTCATTGCCGACGGCGGCCATTTCCTGCAGGAATGGGGCGGCGAAGTTGCCGCGAAGGCGCTGGACTACTTCGCATGAAGTGGTTCGCAGGCTTGCTCGCGCTACTGATGTGGACTGCTGGTGCCGCGAGCGATCAGCAGGAGATCGAGCAAGCCACGACGCACTTTCTGACGAGCTTCGAGAATCTCGACATGCCCGCGTTCCTCGCGTGCTTCGCGGACGATGCAACCGCGTTCTTCCCCGCGCCTGAACCGCCGGAGCGCGTGACGGGCAAGGCGGCGATCCGCAGTCGCTTTCAACTGGTCTTCGACGCGATCCGCAAAGGCGCGAGCGCCGGGCCGCCGTATCATCGGCTCGAGCCGCAGGATCTGCAGATCCAATCGCTCAGTGCCGAGACGGCAGTGGTGTCATTTCATTTGCGGAACAGCGAGCGCATCGCACGGCGCACGCTGGTGATGAAGAAGGTGCGCAGCACCTGGCTCATCGCCCATCTGCACGCTTCCAATTTGTCCCTGTAGCTGCAGCTGTCAGGCTTTGGCCCGACTCTTTCTGCGCAGCCGCCGCCACCCGATCACGCTGCCGCTCGCCGAAGTGATCAGACCCGCGAGACACAGCACCCATACCGTTGTGTGCCACAACACGCGGTTCTGCACGAGCCAGCTGAAATCCAGCCGATGCAGCGCGTTGAACCACCAGCGCCAGCGTCGAGCCCCATCGTCGAGCAGATCGAGTACCAGGCCGGTTGCAGGATCGATGTAGAACCAGGTGTGCTGCGGATCATCGAACGCAACGCGCAGCACCGGCAGCGGTGGATGGTCGTGATGCGCGTACCAGTAAGAGTCGTACGCTTCGATGCGTTTGCGCTCGACCACCTTGTGATCCGGCATCAGCCGACGCGCAGCGTCGATCAACCGATCGTCCGTCAGCGCGATGCGCTCGGCGGTCCGTGCGTCGAGCAGCCGCTCCGTGCCGTCAGCCATAACAAGCGCGGCGATCGGCGTGCCATCGATGTGGAAGAAACGCACGGTGCGAGCTGACTCGTGCGCCAGTTTGTCGAAGTCGACCGGGAGCTCCGCGCCCTCGTGGCCCGCATAGCGCAGCAGCGCTTCGGCGTCTGGACTGCCGCCGCTCAGCCAGCCGTTTGGATTCACGGAGAGCCAGCCGCTGAAGATCCACGTCAGCAGAAACAATCCGCCGATGATGCCGGACCACTGATGCCAGTTCTTCCAACCGCGATATTGCGTGCGCAGCCGCAGGATGCCGATCCAGATGCCCGTTACCGCGAGCAGAATGCCTGGCGCCGAGGCCCACAGGACGACCTGGCGCCACAGCGGCGGATTCGCGCGCAATGGCGTGAAGTAGATCCAATGCGGGATGGCGCCGAGCCAGTTCCAGAATCGCTGCATGCGCGTGGTCGCGAGCACGACCTCGCCTGTTCTCGCAGAAACGTAGACCTCGGTGCGGGCGGAATCGTCCATCGCGATCCGATGCAGCGGGCGCCACGCATTGAATCCTCCGGGCACGGTCCACTGATCGCGCGTGATGGTCGCCTGCAACTCGCCGCGCGCGTGCGCGTACGACTGCGCGATCGTCACCGCTTGCTCGGGCTCCGTTACGCCGACGCGCTCGCCGCTGCGCGCGGAGACAGTCGTGTGCGTGCCGTCCCAATCGATCACGCGATAGACGGGCTCGCCGAACAGCATCTCGAGGCGCAGCTCGCGCGGATAGCGCTGCAGTTGCAGATATCCAAGGAGCCCGTTCGGATCGAGCCGCACCTGGCTCCAGTCGACCGGCGCCAGCGCCTGATAGCGCCGCGCCGGCTGCGCTTCCGGGTAGCCGACATACGACATGACGAGCCCGGAAACGAACCACGCCACGAACAGCAGGCACGCAAAAATGCCGAGCCAGCGGTGGACGATGTAGAGCCAGTACCTGAGGACTCGCCAGACCGTCATGCCGACTCGACCCAGCTCAGCGGAACCGATAGCGCGCCTGCAGCTCCGCCGTGCGCGGCTGGCCGAGAATCCATTCGGAAGTCGTATAAGCGGCGACGCCGTAGACTTCATCCGTCACATTGCGCAGCAACGCCGTCAGAGAGAGTTGCGGCAGCGGCGCCCAATCCACTCCCGCGTCGAGCACCGTGTAGCTCGGCAACTCCAGCTGGTTCGCGTTGTCGGTGAAGCGCTTGCCTACGTAGCGCACGCCGGCGCGCGCGAGCCACTGATCGTTCACGGCCCAGCTGACCCACAGATTCGCCGCCTGCTCCGGGACCGATGGCGGCCGCCGGCCGTTGCGCGAGACGATGTTGCCGTCATCGCCTTCCTCGCCGAACTCGTCGAACTTCGCGTTCAGCAGCGCCGCGTTCGCGTCGATGCGCCAACGCTCGTCGATGTTCAGCGCGAGCGACGCCTCGATGCCGCGGGAGGATTGCTGGCCGATCTGCTGGACGTCCTCCGGATTCGCGCTGGTCGGGTCCTGCGTCAGCAGATCCTTCTTCTCGATGCGATAGGCAGCGAGCGTCCACTCCAGGTGCTGGTTCCACAACGATTGCTTGACGCCGACCTCGACCTGCTCGCCCGTGCTCAGATCGAAATCCTGGTTCGCGGCCGAGGTCGTGATCAGCGAGCCGATCGGATCGACCGCCGACGAGTACTGGCCGTAGAACGACAGCGTCGTGACCGGCTGGAACACGACGCCGACGCGCCAGCTCGTGTCGCTGAACGACGCGTCGAAGGAAGCGGCCGGATTGATCAGGTTGAAGCGATCGAGCGAAGCATGGTCGTAGCGTGCACCGCCGATCACCGACCACTGCTCGTTGAGCACCATCCGGTCCTCGAAGAACACCGCGTATTGCTCGGTCTCGGTGCGGAAGCGCGGAATCGTCGGCGAGGCGTCGATGAACGCGCCGGGATTGAAGTTACGCAGCGGCACGCTCGAGGACAGGTCGAACTGCGGATCGTCGAAATCGTTGATGTGCTTGAAGCGCACTTTGTTGAAGTCGACGCCGACCGCGACGTGGTTCTCGCGACCGAACAGCTCGTGCTCGATGCGAGCATCGGCCGTGTCGCCGATCTGCTCCTGGTGATGCACGATGCCGATGTAGCTGAAACGATCGACCTCGCCCGTATCGGGATTGAACTCGTACTCTTCGACGTTGCGCCACTGCCGATCGGTGTCGAGCCAGTAGAGCTGGTTGTTCAACTGCACGTTCTCGCTCGCCTGCCACTGCGCCTTGAAGCGCGTCCAAGCGTCGCGGTAGTGAATCTTGCTGTCGCCGACGTTGTAGTTCTCGTGTCGCAGCGACTTGTCGAGCCGCCCTTCGAGCAGCGGCGTGCCGAAATACTGCATCGGGTTCTGATCGCCGTAGTCATACGACAGCGACAGGCGCAGCGTGTCGGACACATCCCACTGCAGCGTGCCGGCGATCGCGAGGCTGTCGGAATCGCCGCGGTCGACCCAGTTGTCCGCCTGGTTGTAGCTGACGTCGAGGCGATACGCCCAGTCGTCGTCGAGCGGGCCGGTCAAGTCGACGGCCGCGGCGTGACTGCGCGCATCCTCGCCGAAGCCCAGCTCGACCTGTGCTTCCTGTGCATTCGTGTCCGGCTGGCGAGAGACGACGTTGATGACGCCGCCGATCGCGCCCTGTCCGTACATCACGGACGCAGGTCCACGCAGGACTTCGACGCGATCGACGGACCATGCATCGAACGGGAACGTGACAGTCCCAGCACCGACGAACAGCCGGGAGCCATCGAGCAACTGCATGATCGAGTTGTGGCCGACGAAACCGCGGGCGCTCAAGGCAGTGCCGCCGTCGCCGGGAGTTGCTTCGCTGGTGATGCCGGTGGCGCGCGTCACGGATTCGACGATGCTGGTATCGCCACGCTGCCGGATCACGTCCCCGGCGAGCACTTCGATGCTCGCGGGGGTCAGCAGCGGGGACAGGTCGAGGCGCGAGCCAGTCGCGGTGGCTTCGCCCAAGCCGAGTCCTTCGATGCGGCGGCCGAAGACCTCGACGGTTTCGAGATTCTCCGCGGCCTGGGCCGTAAGAGTGAAGCAGCTGGCGGCGAGCAACAGGTAACGCTTGTTCATAGTTGAGCAAGCATCGACTCGCGGCACGCGCGCCGCGAGTAATTTACGGTTCCCCACCCGTTACCGCGCGTTAACGGTCGCGGTTACGTCGACTCCTTCTGCATCTTCCCGCCCGGCGCCGACAGCATCAGCTTCACCAGCTCCTCCGTGATCTTCGGCTCCAACCCTTCGGTATGCCCTTTGTCCAACCGCACCACGTCCGCGACGACTCGTCCCTCCCTGCATTTCGGAAACACAGACACCTGCGCCTTGCCCGGCGCCGGCAATAATCCCCAACCCGGACGCAGCTGGTTGAGGCGACTGCTGTCGAAGACATAACCCGCTCGCGTGTCGACGATCTCCTGCGCCGCGCCGCGCGCACCGCAGTTGTACTTCTTCGCCCAGTCGGACGTGTCGGGCACGCCTTTCTCGTCGACTTCGCGCTGGCCGGTCTCATATATAAATGAGAAGTCGACCGCGGGAAGCTCGCGCAACAACGCTGCCACTGCAGCGAACGAGCTCGTGTTCAGCGGTGGGGCGGCCGAGCCTGCCGGCGGCGCCGGTGCGAACGTCGCCGAGCGTCCGGGGTTGCCGCCGAGGCGGCCGCCCGAGAGGCTGAGCCAGCCGTCGACTTTGCTCTTGAAGAACTCGGTGCGAATGATGCGGTTCGAAGTCAAACCGCCTTGCGAGTGACCGACCAGCCAGAACGCCTTGACGTTCTGCCTGCCGAGCTGGCCGACGACGAACTCGACGATGTTCTGCAGATACTGATCGTCCGCTTCGGTCCACACGCGCGTCGGCGAGTTCGGCGTAGCGATCACGAGGCGATATTTGTCTTTGTAATCGAGCAGCGGGAAGTAGTGGCGCTGCCAGTTGCCGTACGAACCGCCGCCGTGCAGCGCCAGGATGAACGTCACTTGCTCGCCGGGCTTCAGGTCGCACGGATAATCGAGAAAATAAGTACGCCGCGTCTTCATCTCGACGACGGGGCCTTGGTTGATCACCGTCGGGCCCGAGCATTCGCTGTCGGGACAGTGCAGCGGCGGCGGCGTTGCGCACGCGGCGCCTTCGATCTTCACAGCGTCCTGCGCCGCAGCGGCAGCGCTGACGAAACCCGCGATGAACATGAGCGCAGCCAACACGATTGATCGCTTCATGATCGTCTCCCCCTGCTGTTGACTCATTCTTCCACGCGGACATTTTCCACGCGGCGGGGGCGACGACAACGCGTCAGTGTGAGGTTTTGTCAGTAGACGTCGAGATCGCGGCCGACGACGAACTGTCCCGGATAGCGGGACGCCATGTCGCCGAACAGCTCCTGATCGGAGAGACCGTTGTAGTGATACAGGATCAGCAGGCGCGGCTTCGCCTGCTTGGCGAGATCGGCGAGCTGCGGCGTCGAGGTGTGATATTTCTCGGCGAAGCGCTGAAAGCGCTCGGGCCGCGTGGCTCGCCATGCAGGCGTCTGCACTTCGTGGATCAGCACGTCGCAGCCGCGGCACGCATCGATGGTCGCCTGCGTGGGATTGGTATCGCCGGAGATCACGATGCTGCGATCCGGCGTATCGAAGCGATAGCCGTAGCTTTCCATCGCATGCTTGGTCGCAAACGCGGTCACCGTGACCTTGGCGTCCTTGTAGACGACGCCCGGGCCGATCTCGCGGGCGTTCACGCGACTGCCTTGCGGAAAGTCGTGCTGGTTGCCGTCGGCGTTGGTGCGCGTCTCGATGTCCACGCTGTAGGCGGCGAGCAGATGCTCGGTCATCGCCTTCATGCCTTTCGGGCCATACACCTCGAGCGGCACCTGCCGGCCGATCGTCCACGGCGTGAAGATCAGATCGGCATAGCCGACAGTGTGATCGGAGTGCAGGTGCGTGGCGAACGCAACGCGCAGTTTGACTGGATCCAACGCTTCGATTTTCTTATCGCGGAACGCTGCGCTCGCGCGGCGGATGACGCCGGGGCCGAAGTCGACGAGGTAGGCGACGTCATCGACGACGACTGCAGTCGCAGGGCCGGAACGTTCAGGGAGCGGGCCGGGATTACCCGTGCCCAGTAACACCACCAGCGTGCTTGCCGCCAAAATCTGCATCGCGCTCCTCCGTCATGGAGTCCCCGGCGTCTTGGTTCCGTAAAGGTACGCGAGCACGTGCGACTTGTGTTGATTGCGTGCGAGCCAGTCCCTGAATTCCTCGACGCGGGTCGCGCCGTCCTCGCCGATCATGCGCACCAGGATCGCGCGACGCGTGCCTTCCGACTGCTCGCGCCGGATGCGCCGCTGCCAGGACTCGGTGAGGATCGCCGGCAGCTCGTGACTGAGCTGCAGCGCTTCCAGCAATTCCCATTCGCCGCCGTCGAGCCAGGCCTCGTCGCAGGTCGAGCACACGTCGACGCGATTCGCTACCGTGCCGGTGAGCTTGTACTTCTGCATCACGCGCGCGCACTTCGGGCAGATGATGGCGGTGGTCGTGTCGTTGGTCGCGACGGGTCCGGCAGGCATCGTCACATCGTCGGGGCTCGGGGCGAGCTTCTGCGTTTCCGCCCAGTGCCGGTAGTACAGCAGCGAAACCAGGCTGCCGTGGCACGTGTCGCAGCCCATGGCCGGCAGGTATTCCTCGATCAGTGTGGGCCTCAGATCGGGGGTCTTGCAGCGGGGGCATTTCATCGTGAGCTCCTTCTACCGGAAAACCAGTACAGTGCCGGACGAGCGTCGCGAGGGTAGCACCATGAGTATCGTAAGAACGGCTATCGGCGTCACACCTTACGCAGTGACGGTGACGGCGGGGCAGCACAAATTTGTCGCGGATGAGCCGGCGGACCACGGCGGGCGCGATGCGGGGCCCGCGCCCTACGACCTGGTGCTCGCGGGCCTGGGCGCGTGCTCGGCAATCACGCTGCGCATGTACGCGGATCGCAAGCAGCTGCCGATCCGCTCGCTGGAAATCAACCTGAGTTTCCGCAAGGAGGGCGAGCGCAACGTCATCCGGCGTATCGTGCACCTGGACGCCGATCTCACACCCGAACAACGTGCGCGCTTCGCCGACATCATCGAGCGCACGCCGGTGACGCTGACACTCAAAGCCGGCAGCGAAATCCGCACCGAGTTCAAGTAGACGGTGCTATCGCTGCCCGAACGGCCGGGCGTCGAGGGACTTGAGGAACGCGAACAGCGCGTCGATCTCGCCGTCGTTCATGTAAGCGAGGCTCTTGAACGGCATGACGTCGTTGACTGCGGAGCCGTCGGGCCGCTTGCCTGTGCGCAGCATGCTCTTGAACTGTTCCGCCGAGGTGTAGTGAGCCATTGCGCTGTCGGGTGAGGACGTCAGGTTCGCGGCCGCGGGCCATGCGGGCGGTGCCCCGGGAATCTTGCCGCCGGAGAGGTGCGGGCCGTGACAACCGGTGCAACCTTGCGCGACATACTGACCGCGTGCGAGCAGCTCGTCGGGTACGGCCTCGGGCGCGGGCGCTGCGTGATCGATTCTTTCTGCCGCGTCTTTGATCGCACCGAACAGGTACGCCGCCTTGATCGGCAACGGCCACGGACTGAACTCCGCGGGCCCGCCATTCGCCGGCGGCAAGCTGCGCACGTACGCGACGATCGCGCCGACATCGGCATCGGTCATGCGCGCGTAGTCCTCGCTTGGCATGATGAGTAACGGCTCGCCGGAGGGTTTGACGCCATGACGCACCGTGCGAACCCAGTCCGTGTCCGTGTAGCTGCGCGCGGGGCTCGCGCCGCCGGCCGTGATGTTGGGTGCGCGGACGAAGAAGCCGCTGTCCTTGTCGTCGATCACAACGTGGCCTGCGCCATCGGCGCCGTGGCATTCCATGCAGCCGCGCGAATTGAACAGGTATTTGCCATGTTCGAGCTGCCCGTCAGCCGGCGCGAAGGTCGCCTGGATCGGCGGCAACTCAACGATGCGATGGAGCTTGCGATCGGCGAGCTTGCTGACGACGCCAGCGGCCGCGGCAACCACGACGACGAGTCCCGCGAGACTCGCGACAACTATCTTGATCGGTCTTTTCATTGCAACCCCGGATGCAAACTAGGCCAACGCTTGCACGTTGCCCACTAACGTTTGTCGGGCCGCAGCCCGACCTACAGGGAGCATCCAGGCTCCATCAGCCGATCATGCCGATCAGCAGCAGCAGCGTGAAGAAAATGATCAGCACGATGAAAATGCCGATCGACAGCAGGAACAAGCGCAGCACCGCGCCGAAGCGCGACAGCTTGTAGGTGTGGCGCAGCTGCTTGTAGAGATGCAGCGGCGGCACGATGCCGATCGCGGTGCCCCAGATCGCGCCGCTGACGCCGAACGCGGCGGCGAGCGTCAGCAGGATCAGGAACATCATCATGAAGCTGATCGAGTACGTGATGAAGATCGCGTGGTCGTAGAGGTGGATGTCGCGGCGCCAGAAGAACAGCAGCCACATCAAGGGCACGGACAGCGGGATCAGCGCCCAGGAATATTTGTAGCTCGCGATCTTGAGCTTGTAGAACGCGAGCGCGGGATTGTCCTTGAGCTCTTTGGCACCGTGCTCGAGCCGCTTCTGCAGCGCCGGCCAGCCGACCTTGATGTCGGTGTCGTTGAGCTTGATCGTCGCCGGCTTCGCCTCGGCCTCCGCGTCGGCTTTGGCCTTCGCCTTCGCTGCCTCGATCGCCTGCTTCGCCTGCTCGTTGCTCTCGAGGTTCTGCAGCGCTGCCCAGTCGCCCTTCGCCAGCGCATCCATCACGACTTGCGCCGACTGCAGGTCACTCAACTTCTTTTCGAGCTCGGCACGCCTTTGCGGCGTCAGATCGTCCTCCTTGAGTTGCTCGCGCACGGCGTCCGCCTTGTCCTTGGTGCGCTCCTGCGCAGCCTCGTTGTTCTCCTTCCATTGCGTGATGACGTCGCCGGCGACGCTGTCCTCGGTACTGTCGAACATGCTGCTCGCGGTGAACGAAAACACCGCAAACATCAGGAACACGGTGAACAGGTACAACGCCATCGGCGAGACGAACTTCGCGCGCTCGCCGTCGATATAGCGCCGCGTGAGCCGGCCGGGATGGAAGAACAGCTCGGGAATCGTGCGCCACATCTTGCCTTCGAAGTGGAACACGCCGTGCAGGATGTCGTGGCCGAGATGCACCAGGCTGCGATGCAGATGCGCCCGCTGGCCGCACGAGGAGCAGAACGCGCCGTCGAGCGTGGCGCCGCAATTCAGACACTGGCCGCCGTGCGCTGCCGGCCCTTGTTTCCCCGACGCGCCCTCGATGGTTCCCGCGACGATCGCGCCCGTGAGCACGTCGCCCGCTGCATCCGCTTCCCCAGTCATGGCGCGAAGGATATCACCCGCGCTTCTAACCCGACACGCGTGCTCGATGTGCCGCGGGCGGCACTTCCTCCCACCGTCTCCAAACTCTTCGCAGCTGGTGCGCCGAGCTGAACCCCGTCTTCTCCGCCACTCGTTCCATTCCCATTTCGCTGTTCGTCACCAGCTCACGTGCCAGCGCTACGCGCAGCCGCTGCACGTAGTCGAGCGGCGAGCATCCCGCATGCTCGGCGAACAGTCTCGCGAGATTGCGCGGACTCATGCACGCAATGGCTGCGAGGCGCGCGGCAGACCAGCGCGCAGCGGGCTCCTTGATGACGGCATCCTGCACCCGATGCAGCACCGGATGGACGTGATTGCGATGCATGACCCATGGCGAGAGCTGCGGATCTCCGCCGGAGCGGCGCATGTACACGACAAGACCGCGCGCCACGGTTGCAGCGACCTGGTGGCCGAGTTGCTGCCCGATGACGTGCAGCGTCAGATCCAATCCTGCCGTTACGCCGGCGCTCGTGAACACGCGACCGTCCTCGACGAAGATGCGATTGGCATGCACGGTCGCCGTGGGCTCGATCTGCGCGAGATCGTCGATGTGCTCATGATGTGTCGTGCACTCACGGCCTTCGAGCAAGCCGGCCTTGGCCGCGAGCAACGAGCCGGCGCACACGCACAGCAGCGTCACCGTCTCGTTCTCCATCACGCGCTTCAGCCAGCGTATCAGCGTCGTCGACGGCGCACTGTCCAGGCGCAGCGCCTTGGTGGTCACGCCGGTCACGACGATGACACTGTGATCCGGCACGTGCTCCGGCAACGGCTCGAGCTTGTCGAGATGCAGCCCCACCGCGGCGCGCACGCTGGACTGCGTGCTGACGAACCGGATCGAGTAGCTGTCCGGAGTTTCCCGTTCGGCGAGGCGAAACGCCTCGGACGCGCCGGCTACGTCGAGCAGCACGACCTCGGGAAGGATCGCGAACAGCACCGTCCTCACAACTGCAGGGACTCCACGCGCTTGACCTCGGCGAAGCGCCCGGCGAGCACCAGCTCGGTGCGCTCCATGATGTCCTGCGGAGTATAGATGCGGCCCGATTCGGTCACCATCTTGAAGGTCAGCGTGGCGTCCATGACGTAACTGACCTTGTAACCCATGTCCGAAGCGTGGCGCGTCGTGGTCTCGCAGCACTGCTCAGTGCGGATGCCGGAAACGATCAGGTGCTCGATGCCGCGCTTGCGCAGCCAGTAGTCCATGCCCTGGCCGTCGGCAGTGGCGGCGAACATCGCCGAGTGCACCGACTTCGTGAACAACTCGGTCGGCTCGATGCGCAGCCCTGCCAGCGTTTTGACATAGCCCGACCGCCGGGAAAACGGGTTCGCAGCCCCCTCTTCCTCCTCGACGTGGAACACCTGCAGCACCGGGATCTGCTTCGCCACGCAGCGGTCGATGAGCATCTGCAGCCGCTCGATGAAGCGCGGCGCGTCCGTCTCGGACCAGTACGGGCGCTTGAGGAAGGATTGCTGGGCGTCGACGACGATCAGGGCGGATTTCATGAGGGAGCCTCCGTAGGTTGGAGGCTATGATGCGGGCCCGGCCGGCAACCGGCCAGTTCCGGCCCCGCCGTTCAGCGGTCAAAAACGGACATCAGAACCCGGAGAAACTCTCGCAAAGACGCCAAGATCGCCAAGGGTCAGAATTTAGATTATTGATCTTTGGATCTTTGAGATGGAATCTCTGGTTCTTCTTTGCGGCCTTTGCGATCTTTGCGAGAGAATTTTCCGGTCTCCGCCGGACTCTACTACTTCGCTTTATTCTCCTGCTCCCGCGCCCCCGCGAGGATGCCGGGCAGCGCGTAGTTGCCCTCGTGGCACGCGTACTCGTAGATGTGGTCGTCTGTCCGGCGCAGCGGCACTTCACCCCGCCACGACTGCGTGTACGCCGCACTGTCCTCGACGGTGAACTGGTAGAGGATTTCTTTCTCGCCGACGCGGGTGAAGCGCTCGGTGACTTTGCCGGTCGGCGGCAAATAGAACCGCTGCTTGATGCCGTAGTGCGCTTTCTGGCCCGGATTCAGATTCGTGGTCTCGATGACCAGCGTATCGCCTTCCCAGTGGCCGACCGAGTCGCCCATCCACGGCGTGATCTGGCTCGGCAGGTGCTTGCCGTTCATCCGCACAACGCGCGCGTCGTGCACCATCTCCACGAGGATCATCACCGAGTCCGGCGACTGCACGATCTGGTAGTTGTTGTTGTAGACGTCCGGCAGCATCGGCGGTCCGCTGGTCGAGCCGAAGCCGAGCAGGCAGCGCTCGCCGAGCGCGCGCCGCTCGGGCCCATCGAAATTCATGCCGGCGCGCGCCGCCTGGAACGCCTTCAAGCCGTCAGGCGTGTACGGCACCTTCCCATTCGTCGGCTCGACGATGAACGAGGTGCGGTGCTCACCTTTGACCGTCGCGAGCCGCGTGCCGGGATCGAGCCAGAAAGCGTTGTAGCCGCCGGGATCGCTGCTCGCTTTCGACTGCACGCTCGGATCCGTCGGCTTGGCATCGGCCGCGGAGAACAGCGCGAACGCATTGGTACGCTCGAACTCCGCCGCTTCCGCGTCGCTCAGCGTCGCCTTGCCTTTGAACAGATCGTCGCGCTCGAGCGAAGTCAGCGACGCGTTGGTCCAGGTGCCCTGAAGGTCCGGCGTGCCCCACGGCGTCCGCGGCGCCTGCCATTGCGCATCGGCGGCGGAGGCGGCGCCCGCGGCTGCGAACACTGCGATTGCTACAAATTCGCGCTGGAACATGGATGCACCCCCGGAGCGGCCATGAATTCGCTCCCAAGCCTAACCACGCGGCGCGGGGCGTGTGTTAAGAACTGCGAGTGCTGGCCCGCTCACCGCATCAGGCTTTCCCCGAAAAGCTGCGGCCAGCCGCCAAGACGGTCAAGCGATCCCCGATCGCCGCCGATAGATCGGTCATGTTGCAACCTTTTCTTCGCATCGCAGCAGCCGCCCTGGCGGTGATTGTCGTGTTCGACACTGGCGCTTCCACGTCCGTGCCGTCTTCACAGTGGCAACGGCCCGCCGCAGCGCCGGCGCCTGCCGACAATCACGTCACCGCCGCGCGGGCCGAGCTCGGCCGTGCGCTGTTCTTCGATCCGCGCCTCTCGGCCAAGGGCTCGCTGAGCTGCGCCTCGTGTCACAACCCCGCGCTCGGCTGGTCCGACGGACTGCCGACCGCCGTCGGTCACAACATGAAGGTGCTCGCGCGCTCGACGCCGACCATCGTCAACGCCGCATTCAATCCGCTGCAGATGTGGGACGGCCGCAAGGGCAGCCTCGAAGAGCAGGCGCTCGGGCCGTTCGGCGCCGACGAGCAGAACCTGCCCCTCGAAGAGCTCGAGCGGCGCGTGCAGTCGATCGCGGGCTATGGCCCGATGTTCGCCGCCGCCTACCCGGGCGAGCCGATCACGCGCAGCACGATCGCGAAGGCCATCGCCAGCTTCGAGCGCACCGTGCTGTCGGACGGCGCGCCGTTCGACCAGTTCGTCGCGGGCGACCACGATGCGCTGAGTGCCGCTGCACGCCGCGGCTTCGATCTGTTCGTCGGCAAGGCGAATTGCGCGGCCTGTCACCAGGGCTTCAACTTCAGCGACAACGGCTTCCATAACGTCGGCGTGCGCGACCACGGCGCGCCGGATGTGGGCCGCTTCGCGTTCAAGAAAGTCGCCTCGATGCAGGGCGCCTTCAAGACGCCGACGCTGCGCGACGTCGCGCTGACCGCGCCCTACATGCACAACGGCTGCTACGGCACGCTCGAAGAAGTCGTCGAGCACTACGTGCGCGGCGGCGACGTGAAAGACAACCTGAGCCCGGACATCCGCCCGCTCGATCTCTCGGCGCAGGACAAGAGCGATCTGGTGGCGTTCATGCGCTCGCTGACCAGCGCGCCGCGCGTCGTAGCCGTCCCGGCGCTGCCGCGCTGATCATATTCACCCGGAGCTCATATCAATGCGTTACCTGCTTGCCTGCATCGCAATCCTCGGCTGCGCCGCGCCGGCGTTCGGCGCCGATCACGTCGTCAGCCAGAGCGGCAAGGCGTTCTCGGTTGCCGCGCTCAAGGCGAAGGTCGGCGACACCATCAGCTTCCGCAACGAAGACCCGTTCGTGCACAACATCTTTTCGCTGAGCGAAGTGCAGTCGTTCGACCTCGGCACGTTTGCCAAGGGCGAGTCGCGCCAGGTCAAGCTGGACAAACCCGGCAAGATCGAAGTCGAGTGCGCGGTGCACCCCGAGATGAAACTGGTCGTCGAGGTCGTCAAGTGATATCGCCGCCGTTGCGAGGTCTCGCGCTGGCGCTTGCTTCCGCGAGCGTGCTGGCGTCGACGCACGATGCGCGCCCGGCCAAAACGCCGGCGGCGCGCGGTGCGGCCGTGTTTTCCAAGTACTGCGCGCTGTGCCACGGCGCCGGCGGTGTCGGCGATGGCCGTGCAGCGTCGCTGCAGAAAGTGCCTCCCGCCAACCTGACGATCAGCACGCGCGGACGAAGCTACAAGATGCAGATCGTGCGCGAGGGCGGCGCCGCGCTGGGCCGCTCGAGCAGCATGCCTGCCTGGCGCGACGTACTGACGGACGCGGAAATCACCGATGTCGTCGAGTACGTGCAGACGTTGAATCCCCGCAATCGCAGGTAGCCGCGTGCGTAAGCTGTTGCAATGGTCGTGGTGGACGGGCTCGGTGAGCCGCCGCATCGGCGTCATCACGCTGCTGACCATGGTACTCACTGCCGCCGTTGCAACTGTGAGCTTGCGCGGCCTGCATGCCTTGAATTCCGAGCTCGATCGCACCGTGCGTGAGCAATCGCAAGCTGCTGCGCTGGTCGGCGCGATGCTGCAGGAGAGCCAGCGCCTCTCCGACAGCGCGCGTGCCGCGGCCAGCGCGCCGACTCCGGAAGAGCGCGATGCCGCTCTGTTGCAGCTCGAAGCCTCGAAGAAAGCGCTCGGCGAGCGCGTCGACGAAATTTCCGCGCGCCTGAACAATGCACCCGAGCTGCAGAAGGCGCTGCAGGAAGGTTTCTCCAGTTTCGTGATCAGCGCCGTCAAAGCCAGCCGCCTGATCAAGGCAGGACGCACGCCCGAGGCCGAGCGCGAGCTGCTGACTGCGTTCGATCCGAAGCTGCTCTCGTACGTGCTGATGACGGTCAGCGGAATCTCCGAGCACACCGAGCACGCCGTCGAAGCAGTGGCCGCGACCGGTCACGGCGCCTACAACGCCACGCTCGGCCTGCTCCTGCCAATTCTCTTCGCGGTAGCGGCAGGGATGATCACCAGTCACGTGCTGCTGCGCTCGACCGTGATCAAGCCGGTCCAGCGAGTCGCGCGTGCGGCCGAGCAGCTGGCGCAGGGCACTTTCGACATCGATCTGACCAGCGCATCGCGCGACGAATGCGGTCACATGCTGCACGCGATGGCGTCGTTGCGCGGGCAGCTCGCCTCGATGATCGATGCGATCAGCTCCGCGTCGAGCGCGGTCGCGACGACCGCGGATAGTCTCGCCGAAGACAATCATGATCTGTCGTCGCGCACCAACGAACAGGCTCGCGCATTCCGCGAGGCCTCGCAGGCGCTGGAAGCGCTGAACGTCATGGCGCAGAAGAGCGCCGACGGCGCGCGTCAGGTCAGCAACGACATGCAGCAGGCTTTCAGCTCGGCACAGCGCGGCAACGACGTGATCGTGCAGGCCGTCGCCACGATGCAAGCGAGTGCCGAAGCGTCCCGCCGCATCGCCGACACCGTCGGCATGATTGACGAGATCGCCTTCAAGACGAACATCCTGGCGCTGAACGCTGCTGTGGAAGCCGCACGCGCTGGTGAGCATGGCCGCAGCTTCGCCGTCGTCGCGGCCGAAGTGCGCGAGCTCGCAGGCAAGAGCGCGACTGCAGCGAAGGAAATCGCCGCGCTGATCGACAGCAGTGTTGTCGCAGTGACACGCGGGAGCCAGCTGGTCGGCGAGGCAGGCGCGGCGATGGAAACCATCGTTCGGCAGGTGCGCGACGCCGCCGGCCGCATGTCGGACATCAGCGCCACGAGCCGCGAGCAGAGCCTGCGCGCCGGGCAGGTCACGAGCGCGATGAGCGCGATCGACTCGGGCACGCAACGCAACGCCGGCATGGTCTCGCAGGCAGCCGCATCCACCGAGACGTTGCGCAGCGAAGCGCGCACGCTGATGGCGAGCGTCAGCGAATTCGCGCACCGGGACGCAGCCGCAGCGGCCTGATAAGTCGTTATGCCGAGGCGCGGCGTTGGTGGCGCGCGCGGGCGATGATGCCGCGATCGGGCGAAGGTCCGTGCGACTGACGGAACATCAGCGCGGAATCCACGACGTGACCCGAATGGTCGTACGGCTCGCCGCGCAGCTGGCGCAGCAGCAGTTCCGCTGCCTGGGCTGCCATCGCCGGGATCGGCTGGCGGATCGTCGTCAGCGCCGGCCACACCTGGCTCGCCAGCGGCACATCGTCGAAGCCGACCACCGAGAGATCCTCGGGAATCGCCAGACCGAGGCCGTGCGCGACTGCGAGCACTCCCGCAGCCATTTCGTCGTTGCTCGCGAAGATCGCAGTCGGCCGCTTGGGTGCCGGCACCTGCAGGAGCTTGCGCGCGCACTCGACGCCCGAGTCGTACGAGTTGTAGCCCTGCATGATCAGTTTCTTGTCGAGCGCCAGCCCGCATTTGCGCAGAGCGTCGCGATAGCCCTGGAAGCGATGCGCAACGGCAGCGTGATCGGGGTTGCCGATGATGAAGCCGATACGAGCATGCCCGAGCCCCGCGAGTTGCTCGGTCATCCTGGCGCAGCTCTCGCGATCGTCGGTGTAGACGCTGCGACGATCGTCGGCGTGCTCGGCCGGCGCGATGCGCACGAACGGCACGTTCTGCTCCTCCAGCAGCGCTTTCAGCGTCTTCATGTCCGACAGCGGCGGCGTCACGATCACGCCGTCGGCGTGCGACTGCCGCAGATTGCGCGTGACTTCTTCAGCCAGCGTCGACGACTTGTAATCGCACGGCTGCATCACTACCTGGTAATGCGCGGCGCGACAGGTTTCGAGCAAGCCGCTCAGCACGCCGGTGGCGTAGTAGGCACAGGACACGTCGTAAAGCAGGCTGATGAGGTAGGAGCGGCTGCCGCTCAAACCGCGCGCCGAAGGGCTCGGATGATAGTCGAGCTTGCGAATCACCCTGAGCACGCGCTCGCGCGTGTGCGGCTTCACTGTCTTGACGTTGTTGATGACGCGCGAGACCGTTTTTATCGATACCCGCGCCTGCGCAGCGACGTCGCGGATCGTGGCGGTTGTCATGGCGATATTCTAATACCGCATCAGTACCGCAGGCCGAAGCCATATGGGAACAGCGGCTCGTACTTCGCGTCGTTGCGGTTGAGCGAGGTCTGCGCCACGGTCCGCGGCCAGGAGAACGAGAGCTTGCCGGAGAAATTGTGGTTGACGCTGCCGTCGGCCTTGCGGAACAGCACGTCGGCGATGCCGCCGCCCTCCGATCCCGGCAGCCAGGCCACGACGAAGGCGTCGCACGCGGCGAGCTCCGGTTCGATCCACAGCGGCCGGCCCGTGAGGAACACACAGACCCTGGGAACCGACGCCTCGCGCAGTTGCTGCAGCAAAGCGAGCTCGGCGCCGCCGGCGCCACGATAGTCGATCGACTTCAGGTCGCCGAACCATTCGGCATAGGGGTCTTCGCCGAATACCACAATGGCAAAGTCCGGACGCGCCTGAAGTCGATCGGAATCTAGCCGTGCTGCGGAGCTCGCTGTGCCGCCGGCCTCGCCGACTGCCTGCGCGATTCCCTGGAAAATGGAAGTCGCACCGGGAAACTCCGCCTTGGAGTTCTCGGTGCCCTGCCAGGTGACCGTCCAACCGCCGGTCTGCTTCGGAATGTTGTCGGCGCCGTCGCCGACCACCAGCACGTGCGAGTTGCGGCGCAACGGCAGCAGGCCGCGCTCGTTCTTCAGCAGCACCAGCGATTCGCGCACTGCCTGGCGCGCCAGCTCGCGATGCTCCGGCGCACCGAGCAGCTCGCGCTTGTTGGCGAGCGGCCGCGACGAGGGCCGGCCCTTCTCGATGAGGCCCGCACGGAATTTCACGCGCAGGATGCGCGACACGGCATCGTCGATACGCGATAGGGGGATCTTTTCCGTGCGGACCTGTTCGAGCGTGTTGCCGATGAAGCTCTTCCAGTCGTTCGGCACCATGAACATGTCGATGCCGGCGTTGACAGCCTGCGCGCACTTGTCCTTCGAGCAGCCCTGCACTTCGTCGACGCCGTCCCAGTCGCTCACGACGAGGCCGTCGAAGCCCATGCGCTGCTTGAGCACATCGGTGAGCAGGTAGTGCGCACCGTGCACTTTCAAGCCTTCCCAGGTGTTGTACGACGCCATGATCGTCTGCACGCCGGCGTTGATCGCCGCGATGTAGCCCGGCGCATGAATCTTCAGCAGCTGCGCCTCCGAGCTGCGGTTGTCGCCGCGATCGACGCCGTCGGCGGTCCCGCCGTCGCCGATGAAATGCTTGGCGGTCGCGAGCACGTGCGAGGTGTCGAGAAACGATTTCGCTCCCGGCGTGCCTTGCAAGCCGCGCACGAAGCGCTCCGCGTACATGCGCACGATCTCCGGATCCTCGGAATAGCTTTCGTAAGTGCGGCCCCAGCGATCGTCGCGCACGACGGCGACGACCGGCGCGAACGTCCAGTCGAGTCCGGTCACCGCCACTTCCTGCGCAGTGGCGCTGGCGATTTTTTCCATCAAGTCGGGATCGTGCGCGGCGCCGAGCCCGATGTTGTGTGGAAACAGGGTCGCGCCGATGACGTTGTTGTGGCCGTGCACCGCGTCCGTGCCCCACATGATGGGAATCGCGAGCTGGCCGTTCGCGGTGTCCATCGAGGCATCGTAGAACCGGTCCGCGAGCGCGACCCAGTCGGCGA
>DATNFA010000167.1:0-11890 GCA_035606615.1 Steroidobacteraceae bacterium | reverse complement strand
GCAATCCGAGAAGTACAGCAGTTCCGGCGCGAACTGATCGCTCTTGCCGAACTTCTTCTTTCGCTCGCGTTCGCCGACACGCAACGTGTAGGAGAGGCCGACGGCATATTCGTACGCTGGATCCACGGTCACGCTGCCTTTGGTGCCGGTGATGGAGTACACCGAGCGATCGCCGGCACCGAAGCTGCAGACGAACGTCGCGAGCCGCTCATCCTTGAAGCGCATCGTCGCGGCCACCGTCTCGTCGACTTCGCGGAAGCGTCGATCGCTGCTGCGGGTCGCCGTCGCCCACACTTCGACGGGATCCTCCGAGAGGCAGTAGCGCGCCGCGTTGATGCAGTAGATGCCGATGTCGTACAGCGGGCCGCCACCCTTGTCCGGCGGATTCAGGCGGATGTTGTCGTCGCTGACCTGCATCGAGAACTCCGAGTTGAAGAAGCGCAGGTCACCGAGCTTGCCGGTGCGCGCGAGCTTGGCGGCTTCGAGGTTCGCACGCTCGAAATGCAGCCGATACGCGATCATCAATTTCACTTTCGCAGCGCGTGTCGCCGCGATCATCTCTTCGCATTCGCTCGCAGTGACTGCCATCGGCTTCTCGCACAGCACGTGAAGTCCGGCACGCGCCGCGCGCACGGTGTATTCCTTGTGCATGTCGTTCGGCAGGGCGATATAGACGGCGTCGATCTCGCCGCTGGCGAAGAGCTCATCCACATCTTCGTAGCTGCACAAGCGCTTCACGCCGTAGCGCCGGCCGAGCTGCTTCAGCTTCTTGTCTTCGCCCGAGACGAGCGCGGCCAGCACGCTGTTACGACGTGCATGCTTGAACGCCGGCAAAACCGCAGCCTGGGCGATGTGGCCGAGGCCGAGGACGGCGTAGCGCACCGACGCGCCGTGAGAAGTTTTCGTGCGTGAGCGGGCGGGGCGGCGTGCCATGTCCAGTTCTCCGTCGCGTGGATCTCTTCTCAGCAATGACCCACCGGACGCGGCGGTTCCGCGCGGCTTCGGCCCGCATCAATTCCGATCAAGTGTTCGTGCTCGGGGGAAGGTATAACAGTTGCCATGAGCCCGGTTGAAAAAGCGCTCTGGTACATCGAGGGACATCTCAAGCTGGATCTTGCACTGGCGGACATCGCTGCCAGCGCTGGCGTATCCAGGCATCACTTGCTGCGTGCGTTCGGCGCAGCTACCGGCCTGTCGGTCATGCGCTATGTGCGCGGTCGGCGACTCTCCGAGGCAGCGCGTCGTCTGGCAGACGGTGCGGGCGACATACTCAGCGTGGCCGTCGACGCGGGCTACAACTCGCATGAAGCATTCACACGGGCGTTCGGCGAACAGTTCGGAGTGACGCCCGCGGAGGTTCGAACACGGGGTAGCATCGATCACCTGGCGCTGATGCCGCCGATCTCGCTCGATGCGACGCCGCTGGAAATCGAGAGTCCGCGATTCGAGGACCTCGACGTGCTTCTGGTGACCGGACTGAACCATCGTTACGGCGGTCTCGAAGACTCGGCAGGTGTGCCCGGTCAATGGCAGCAGTTCGGTGACGAACAGGCGCAGATCAAGGCTCGGATCGGCGCCTCGGCGTACGGCGTCTGCTTCAACCTCGATGACGAAGGCAGCATGGACTACCTCTGTGGCATTCAAGTCGCCGGATTCGGTTCACAAGGCTCGCAATTTACCTGCCTGCGCATCCCGCGACGGCGCTACGCAGTCTTCAGTCATCGCGAGCACATCGCCGGTATTCGCCGGACCTGGGATGCGATCTGGAACGGCTGGTTGCCGCGCTCCGGCCACGAAGTTGCGGATGCACCACTCCTGGAGCGCTACGACGATCATCTTCATCCGCGCAGCGGCCGCGGCGGTTTCTCACTCCTCGTCCCTCTGAGCTGAGCCCCACATGAAAGTCGAACGATTCGGTGTGTACTTGCGAGTCGCCAGTCTCGAGCACTCGCGTGCGTTCTATGAGCCAGTGCTCGGCAGGCAGCCGTATGTGAGCAACGCCCAGATCGTAGGCTTCGATGTGGCTGGCGCTCTGTTCGCGCTGTACGCAAACCCGGCGGAGGAGGCGGCACGCGGCTGCAACGTCGTGCCGTACATCCGCGTGCAGAGCGCGGACGCGGAGTTCGCGCGGCTCAAAGCGCTGGACGTCGAGTTGCTCGATGATCGCGTGATCGTCGAAGGTCCTCTCAAGCTTTTCCGGTTCGCGGATCCGGACGGCAACGTGCTGGAGTTGTTCTCGCTCAACGCTTGAAGGCTTCGAGCGCGATACATTACCCCTCACGTCTCGATGCGTTTCGGCATGTCGCCTGCACGCTGGCTGGCGCGGAACTCGATGACGCGAAAGTCGGCGAGCCGGTGCTTGTGGAACGGATCCTCCTGGATCAGCGTTTCGATCTCCTGTCTGCTCTTGCCGACGGCCAGGATGATCCCGCCGTCGCGCGGAATCTTCCGGCCGGAGACCAGGAACGTGCCGTCCGCGTAGTACTTCTTGAGGAACTTGACGTGCGCGGTCATGTGCGCATCGATATCCTTCAAGTCGCTTTTGTATGTGAGCTCTATGACGAACATTGCTGACTCGGAGATGCTATGGCCTGGCTGCTGTTGATCATTGCGGGACTGCTGGAAATCGTCTGGGCGATCGGCCTGAAGTACGCTGCCGGCTTCACACGCCTCTGGCCCAGCGTCATGACCCTCGCCGCGATGCTCGCCAGCATCGTGCTCCTGGGAATTGCGATGAAGTCGCTGCCGGTCGGAACATCCTATGCAGTCTGGGTCGGGGTCGGTGCAACCGGCACCGCGATCCTCGGCATCATCCTGTTCGGCGAGTCCGCGAGCGCCGGCCGGCTGGCGAGCCTGGCGCTCATCGTTGCGGGCATCGTCGGACTCAGGCTCGCGACTCCGGCGTGAATCACAAGTAACGCGTCTCTGCGGGTGCGGCCTCGAAGTTGTCGTTGCGTCCATCGACGTACATGACGGGCATCGCGGCCAGATCGGCATCGGAAAGGTCGTCGACGGTGGCGAGCATGACCGCCACGAACATTTTGCCGTCCGGCCCGGCGGCGCGCCCGAACGACTTGACGCCGCAGTGCTTGCAGAACAGATGGTGAATGTTCTTGCGGCCGAACTGGTAATCGCTGAGAGCTTCCTGCCCTTTGAGCAGTCGGAAGTCATCGCCGCCGATGCCGGCGAGCCAGGCGCGCGTCTTGCGGCACATCGAGCAGTTGCACTTCAACGTGCCCTGGCTCAGGTCGATGTCGGCCTCGTAGCGCACCGCGCCACAGTGGCAGCCGCCGGTGTAGGTCTGTTTCATGATGCGGACTCCGTTCGAGCAATGTCGCTAGAATAGCGGCCCGAGAATAACAGGGAGCCCACCCCATGCGCCGCTGGATCCCGCTGCTGCTCGTATTCCTGTCTTCCGCTGTCTTCGCGCAGGCAACGGTGAATGGGCCTGCCACCGCCAAGGCCGGAGGGCACGTCGAAGTCACGGTGACGGGCTCGAAGAACCCGCGCGATTTCGTGACCATCGTGGAGAAGGGCGCCCGGGAAGGTTCATACGGCGGCTATGAGTATGTGACGAAGCCGGGCGCGTACCAGCTGGTCGCGCCGCCGAAGGCGGGTGAGTACGAGATCCGCTTGTGCGCCGCCGACTCGCCGTATCCCACGCTCGCCCGGCGGCCACTACGCATCGATGCAGTCGAGGCGACCGTGGACGCGCCGGGACAAGTAGCTGCCGGTGCAAAGTTCAGCGTGAAATGGACCGGCCCGAACAACGATCGCGATTACATTGCGATCGGCAACGCCGCACGCCCGTACATCGGCTACGAGTACACGAAGGCGGGCAGTCCGGTGCAGTTGACGGCGCCTGACGAGCCGGGCCAGTACGAAGTGCGTTACTTCCTCGGCGCCGGCGACGTGCTCATCGGCAAGCGACCGATCGTGGTGGGCTCCGTGTCGGCTTCGATCACTGCGCCGCAGACGGCGCCCGCGGGCTCGAAGATCAAGATCACGTGGCAGGGTCCCAACAATGAGCGGGACTTCGTCACGATCGTCAAAGCCGGCACACCGGACAAGCAGTACGGCGCGTACGAGTACACGTCGAAGGGCAGCCCGGTCGAGATGCGCGCGCCTGACGTGGGTGGTGAATACGAAGTGCGCTATCTCACGGCACAGTCGTACGCCACGCTCGCCAAGGCGAAGATGACCGTGACTGCATCGACCGCGTCGGTCAAGCCACCGCCGCAAGCGGTCGCGGGTAGTACGTTCGCAGTGAATTGGCAGGGACCGAACAACGAGCGCGACTACGTGACGATCGTGAAGAAGGGCGCGCGCGAAGGTGACTATGCAAACTACGAATACACAGCCCGCGGCAATCCGGTGAAGGTACTCGCGCCGGTCGAGCCCGGCGAATACGAAGTGCGTTACTCGACCGGCGTGGCGTACGCGACGCTTGCGCGCGCACCGATCACGATCGTTTCCGCGAAGGAAGAGCCGGGTCTCGTCGAAGTGACCGCTGCAAGTGCACTGCCTGCGGGCAGCGCGGTGGAGATCATTCTCGATGCGTCGGGCAGCATGCTGCAGAAGATCGGCAAGGATCGGCGCATCGACCTCGCGCGGCAGACGCTCACGAAGCTCGTGACCAGCACGATCCCCGCTGGCACGCCGTTCGCGTTCCGCGTCTTCGGCCGGCTGGAGGATTCGTGTCAGTCGGATCTCGACGTGCCGCTCGGGCCGCTGAACGCCCAGGCCGTGAGCGGCAAGATCGCGGCGATCGAACCGAAGAACGGCGCGAAGACCGCGATCGGCGCATCGCTCGAGCTGGTCGCATCGGACTTGCGCAGCGTGCAAGGCGAGCGGCTCGTGATTCTGCTCACCGATGGCGAAGAAACCTGCGGCGGCGATCCGGCGGCGGCGATCGAAAAGTTGAAGAAGGCCGGCACGACCGTGCGCGTGAACATCGTGGGCTTCGCGATCGACGACGCGAATCTCGCTGCAACGTTCCGGCACTGGGCCGATGCAGGGAGCGGCGCGTATTTCGACGCGCAAGGAGGCACGGCGTTGAACGAAGCGATGGCGCAAGCGATGCGGCCAGGCTTCGAGATCGTCGACGCACAAGGCAACGTGGTGGCAGAAGGCCTCGCGGGTGGTGAGCCGGTGCGCGTGCTACCGGGCACTTACACAGTTCGCTTGGCCGGCCGCAAGACCGGGCAGAGTGTCACGGTCACCGCAAAACAAAAGTCCGCAGTGAAGCTGTAAAAAAAAGGGCCCGCATCTGAATCGATGCGGGCCCATGCTCCAGTCAATCGCAATGACTTAGTGCTTCTTGCTGACCGCGTCCACCGCCGCTTCGGCATTCACGAAGCCGAAGCCGTCGAGCTGGCTATAGCCCTTGCCGATCAGGTTGAAGAACCTGCCCTGGAACGGCATGCCGCCCGAGAAGTTGCCGAAGAAAGTGGCACCGCTAGAAACCACCGTTCCTTGCGGAAGCAGCACGCCGCCGCCCAGCAGGTCGGCAGAGTTGCCGCCTGCGGCCGGCGTCACCGGACCCGCGCCATCGGCCTCGTCGCGATCCATGCCGAACGCCAGCCGGTCGCCGCTGCGGAATGATCCCGCAGCGAAGGCGAGATCCAGCTGTTTCCACTGACCGGCCAGACCCGGCGGATCCGCCGGCAGCGAGAACGACGCCGTGACATCGGCCGCGGTGAGACCGACCGTGTTGGGGCCGATCACGAACGGCTGTCCCGGCGGGGGCGCCGGAGTGGTCCGCACGTCGAACACGATTCCCTGCGGCGTCTGCGTCGGATCGCCGCCGCTGCCGTTGAGGTGGAACGACTCGAGGTTGCGGAACCCGACGTGGGCCAGCGTGAACACGTTCGGGTCGAACTGGCTGATGGCGTTCTGATCCGCCTGCGCGCTGATGGCCAGCGCGTTGCCCAGCGTCAACGCGAACCCCTGCGAGAAGAACGGATCCAGGTCGTGCCGGAAGGCGCTGTCCTGCAGGATCTCGCGCATCTTCTTCGGCTTGACCTTGCCCGGGCCCCCGGCTGCATCGAGTACCAGGGCCGCTACCGCCGCCGCATGCGGCGCCGCTGCGCTGGTGCCGAAGAAGTTCGGGAACGTGTCCGGGTCGACCGACGAGTCGGCGGTGAAGAACGTCGTGTTCGCGCCGTCCATCGCCGCCATGTCGGGCTTCAGGCGAATCTCCGGGTGCTTGTGACGATTGTTGTTCTTGTCGAAGTAGATCGTCGACGGTCCGGGTGAGGTGAACGCCTCCGGCACGAACGGCGCGAAGAACGCATACGCCGCGACGCCGTTGGCGCCTGCTGCGGAGTTGTGACCGTAAGTCACCGGATCGAGATAGCTGAAGTACTCCTGCGGGTTGATGCCGCTGAAACCGACGTAGCGGATGCGATCGGCCACGTTGCGGCTCTTGCTGGGCGTATTGGCGCGCGCAATCACCATCTGCAGAGTGCCTGCCCCGAAGCTGCCGATTTCCAGCGGTCGGTTGGTGAACAGGTTCTGCTCGCTGAGCGCGCCGAGGAAGTTACCCGTGACCACCGAGAAGAACAGCAGGTTGTAGTCCGACAGCACCTGCTCGGCGACCGTGACCTCCTGGACGCGATACAGATAGTCGCCGGACTGCGCTGCCGCGAAGCTGTCGACGACGACCGTGTACGTACCCGCCGCCGGCAGTTCCAGGATCAGCGACTCGGGATTGGTGCCCGTGTCGACGAACTGGATCTGCTGGCCGTTCGGATCGAACAGCGCGAACGTCAGGTCGGGATTCGGAATGCCGGTCGTGGTGTTGTCCGCGTCGATGAAGATCTCGACCACCTGGCCGGCCGTGCCGTTGAACGTGAACTGGCTGTTGCCGCCCGGCGGCACCGTGCTCACGCCCTGCGCGATCGGTGCGCCGACCGGAGTCGGCGGGATCGGGTCGTACACCTCGTTCCACTGGAACACCAGCGTGCTGTTGTTGGCGAACTGAATCGTCTGCGCGATGTCGATGCCGTCCGCTTTGAAGTTGTGGAAGCCGCCTGCATACAAGTCGGGCGGAACCTGCTCGACCTTGAGGTTCGTGCCGGCCCAGGACGCAGGAACTGGCGGGACGAGGCGCACCTTGGAGTCATACGCCTGCGTCGCCGGGCGGTTGCCCGCGGACGAGAAGTACGACACGCCCTTGGCCACGACTTCATCGACTGCCTGCGCAATGATGCCGTCCTGGAACATGGGCTCGTCCAGGTAAATGATGTCATCGACGATGACGTCCGCCTGGAACCCCGACACCGCGTGCGGCGCACCGGGCAACCCGGCGAGCGAGCGGATGTTGTTGGCGAAGTTCAGCTGGCCGCCGTTCGCGGTGGCAAAGCCGAGGCGGGCCTTCGGCGCCATGTCATGCACGATCTGCAGCATCGCGCGGCCTTCGTCGGTGCCTCCCGGCGAGTCCTGGAGGAGCACGACGGGCTGGGTATTGCCATTGGGATTGCCGGCGCCGGGCAGATCGCCCGTGGAAATGTCGAGCGCTGCGCTGTTCGGCGCCGCGTTCGTGTCGTAGCTGTCCGACATCACGCCGACCGTGATGCCCGAGCCGTCCACGCCCGCGGGCAACTGGTCCACGCGATGCTGAACTACGCCCTGGCTCGTCGTCGCTCCGACGTTCGTTGCCATCGGCGCTACAGGCACGACAGCAAGCACACCCTTCTGGGCGGCCAGGCTCCTGAGCGAACTGGTCGGCACGTAAGCTTCGACCATGCCGTTGCGATAGGAGAGGTCGGAAGCAATCACGTCGACGCCGCTCGCGCTCGTCAAGCTCTGCAACACCGAGGCGGCGGGTGCTTTGCCGTCGAGCGAGATGCGCACCAACGCGCGGCCGGCATCATCGAGTTGCAAAACAGGCGAGATCGTCGCTTCTTCTGTCGCTGCTTCTTCGGAGGCCGCTGCTGCCAGCGACTGCCGCGACAGTGCTTGCGCACGCGCCGCCGGCGCGGCGAGCTGGTCGAGACCGCCGCCGAGATTTCGGACGCCGTCCTTCGCTTGCGCGAGCGGTGTGCCGATCAGAGTTGCTATCGCGCATGCGAGAGCAGTTGCGCCAAGCTGCGAACGTCGTGCGCGCAGCCATGGCAATGGCTCATGACTATTCATGAATATATCCCCGTGTTTTTTCCGAACGGAAAGTTCGGAAGACTTCTTTGCGTCCGACGAGTCGAACGTCCCTTCACGTGCTTGAGCACGTTTGAGCGACGCTACGCTCGAACAGATGCTGATTCAATACGCGGAATTTTTTTCAGGACGCGCGCGGTATACACGCACTGTTAAGTTCACAGATCGATCAGCTCGTGCACCGCGCGATGTGCCTGCTCGATGGCAACGTCGGTGTACGCGCCCATGCCGGCGTCGGAGTTGGCGATCGAAATCCCTCCGAAGCGTTTCCGGCCGACGACATTCGGCATGCGCTCCGGCGGCGTGTCGCCGTCGACGAGGCTGTTGTATTCCGGCGCGTAGCCGTGCGGCCAGCGATTGACGGCGATTCCTTCGACATCGCGTGCGGGTTCGAAGCCGCCGGCGGCAAGTGCACGTCCGAGCTCGTCGCGGATCCGGCGCTCGAAGGTCTCGAAGGGCGTCGCGAGCAGCTCGGCGCGACCGACCTGGTGCTGTTCGCGCTCGGGCAGTCCGTATTTTGCCGGCGTGCGCTCCATGCGGACGAGGATCGGTTCGTCGGGCGAGCGGACGCTCCGGTAGGTGCCGATGTCGACCGCCTCGTTCAATTGGAAGCTCGAGAAGTAGCTGCCGGGCGCTTCCACGCTGCGAACGCCGAGTCGCTGGAATGCGCGCCAGTTCTTCAGCGCCACACTTGCATACACGAGCGGCGTCTTGATCAGTTGATGCAGCGCTGTTTTCTGCGCAGCGGGCAGTTCCGGGCAGAGGTAGGGAATCATCATGTTCCAACAGGCGAGCACACACCGTCGGGCCGTCGTCCGGTAGAGGGTACCGCCGCGCGAATAGGTCACTTCCACGCGGTCGGTGCCGCTATTCCGGACGCGCAGCGCCGTGCTGTTGAGACGAATCCGCGCTGCGGACTCGGGTCGATCGAGCTTGGTGTAGTCGATTACGGCACCCACGACATCGCGCGCGTCGCGGCCGGGTACTGCGGTCGGGATCAGTGAACGAACAAGCAGTCGTGCGATCGACGCGTTGCCATCGGGATAGTGAAACGTGTCGGAGCCACCGGTCGCGGCGAAGCCGGCAGGGGTGAAGCCCATGCGTGGCGCTTCACCGGAGTCCAGCTTGAGACCTTCGAAACCCGGGAACCAGGTTCCCCAGCAGTCGAGCGCGGATACGGCGTCGATGCCGCAGCCCCACCAACCGTCAGTGACGTGCAGGTAGTAAGGCAGCACTCCGGGATCGGCCTTGACGATCTTCAGCAGGTAGTGCTCGTACGAGATGCGCGACAGGCGGTCTTTCTTCTGCGCCGAGGTGAGCCCGGGCATGTAGTCCTCATCGCCGTGCTCGATGCGGAGAATGTCCTTGCGCACTTGCCCGGTCAGCGGCGTCTGCGCGAGATAAGCCGCCGTGTCCGCGCGGCTTTCACCCTTGCGGACGACGAGCCGGTCGACGCCGAACGTTTCGCGATCGAAGAACACGGCCGGGTGCAGGCCGAGCGATGAGTAGAGCGTCTTGTTGCTGCACGCGTCGTCGAGCGCTCTGGCATCGATGCCGAGCGTGCGCATCAGGCCGGCAGCGACCTTGCCGTATGGGCGAGGGCTTTCGATAGAGAGTGTGCCGCCGTTCAACAGCTGCACGCGGCCGCCGACGTGGAACTCGTTGCGCTTGGCGTGACCGCCGAAGTCGTCGTGATTGTCGAGGACGAGCACGCGCCCGCGCGGCGAGGCGGCGCGGAAGAAGTGTGCCGCGGCAAGGCCGCTGATGCCGCCGCCGACGACGATGAGATCGAACGACTCGCCGGTGTCGGTGCTCGGGCCGAGCGACGCTTGAGAGTCGCGCAGCGCGTGCGCTGCTTCGAATGCTCCCGGGTGGCTGCCGCGCATGCCGAGGCGCGTCGGCGGGTAATAGCCGGCGCGATCTTGTTCCGCGACCTCTGCAGCGGCAGCGACCAGCTGCGGAGCGAGCCCGCCGAGCAGCATGCCGCCCACGCCGATCGCGGCGCCTTGCAGGAAGTCGCGCCGCGCGATCGGCCGATCCATGCCGAGGTCTTTATCCGAGCCGGTCGTCATATGAGAGTATTGTTGCCGAATGTCGACCCCCGAATCCACGAAGCTCGCCACCCGGCAGTGGCGGTGTCCCACTTGCGGGATCGACGTGAACGCGCAGCATTGCCCGGACTGCGGCGAGAGGGTGCTGCAGGCCAAGGACCTGACATTCATGGGTCTCATGGGTCAGGTGTTGCAAACCGTGACCAGCGTGGACAGTCGTCTGTTGCGCTCTCTACGGGTGCTGATCACGCGGCCGGGCACCATCACCTGCGCGTACGTGACCGGGCCGCGCAGGCCCTATATCGGGCCGTTTCAGCTGTTCCTCATCGTCAACGTCGTGTTCTTCGCGGTGCAGTCGTTCAGCGGCTCTCCGGTCTTCTCCAACTCGCTGCACTCCCACATGTACGACCAGGACTGGAGCGAGTTCGCCCGAACGCTGGTAGCGCACAAGCTGCAAGCCGAGCACGCGACGCTCGCTACCTACGCGCCGGTCTTCGACCATGCGGTCGATGTCAACGCCAAGTCGCTGGTCATTCTTCTGGTCCTGCCCTTTACGTTGCTGCTCATCCCGCTGTTCGCCGGCAGCCACCGGCCATTCGTGACTCACCTCGTCTTCGCGTTGCACTTGCTCGCATTTCTGCTCTTGTGTTCCTGCATCCTGCTGCTGTTCACGAAGCTGCAGACAGTGTTCGGCGGATCCGGTCTGCGTGCGCCCTGGTTCGACTCGGGCTCGTTCGTCGCGTTGATCGCCGTGATCGCAACGTACCTGTATGTGGCGACCGCGGTCGTTTACCAGGCCAAGGGCCTCGTTCGCGCTCTCAAAGTCGCCGTGCTTGCAGTGGTCATCGCGGCGGCAGTGCCGGGATATCGGTTCCTGATATTCCTCGTGACTCTGTACTTCACTTAGAAGCTCACGTCGAACGCTCGCCGCAGGGCGAACGCGAACACCATGACCATGCCGAAGAACAGCCAGGACGTCGATGACAGTCCGGCGAATTCGCCGCGTGCCCGCGGATAGTCGATGGCGAACGTGGTGACCGGGCCGTTCGCCGGCAGCGCAGCGGCGCGCGGATAAAGAAGAGTGCGCATGTCGTTGGCGCGATAGGCCATCGTCATGGCGGCCGATCCTTCGCCGCTGACGACGCGATCGGTCTGCTCGCCGCCGATGCGCAGCTTCAGATTGTGCGAGCCGGGCGCGACGGCGTGGACTCGCCAGTAGATCTCGCGGCTCGAATCCGCCCGCAGTGCGGGGGTCGCGACCCGCAACCCGTTCCCGGCATCGAGCTTGACCGGCAGGCGGGAGACGGCTTGATTCGACGCTACGCCGACAGTGATCAGCGCCTGCTCATCCGGTGCCAGGCCGCGGAATGCGAACCGCGACTCGATCTGAATCAGCAGCAGCAGGAAAACGGGCAGCATCACGACCATCGGCAGCAGCGAGTGGCCGAGGTAGCGGCCGATGCTCGCGAACACGCGGCCTTCGGCGCGCAGCAGAACGCGCAGGTCGTCGCGAAACAATCGCAGCTCCAGCAGATGAGCGACGATCTTGTTCTTGGCGTCGCGAATGGCTTTCTGGTTCGAGACGACTTTGTAGATCGCAAGCGCGAACAGCGCTCCCGGCAGCGCGAGCACGACCACCTGCCACTGCGCGGGGAGCCAGTGCACGAGCCAGAAGAGCGCGT
>DATNFA010000166.1:0-79806 GCA_035606615.1 Steroidobacteraceae bacterium | reverse complement strand
AAACGGTACGGCTTCCGGCACCACGATCAGCAACCAGGCGACGGTGGACTACAGCGTGGGCGGCGTGGCCCAGACTCAGATCACGAGCGCGGCAGCGTCGTTCGTGGTCGACACCAAGATCGACTTCACGGTCAGCGAAGTATCTGGAAACGCCACTCCGACGCATCCCGGCCAGACCAACGTGGTCGCGACGTTCAGCGTCACCAACACGGGTAACTCCACGCAGGGTTACGTGCTGACAGTCGCGAACGAGACCGGCACGACGCTGTTCACGCACGTCGACAACCTGGACGTCAACAACCGCCGCATCTTCGTCGACGGCAACGGCAACGGCACGTACGAGGCGGGCACGGACACGGCGACCAACATCAACTCGCTGGCCAACGGCGCGGCCAGTGTCAGCGTGACTGTGTTCGTGGTGGCCGACATCCCGGCTGGCGCGGCCAACAACACGTACGCCAACGTGCGCCTGACCGCGCAGGCGACGCCGGTTGGCAGCACGACGCCGATTCCGCAGACCGCTGGCGCCGACACCGCAGGTGTCGACGTGGTGTGGGCGGACGCGGGTCGCGACAACTCCGAGTCGGCAGCCGACCAGTACGCGATCAGCGTGGCGCTGACTATCTCGAAGGCCGTCGCGTTGATCAGCGATCCGTTCAACAGCACGACCAACCCGAAGGCGATTCCGGGCGCGGTGATGGAGTACACGATCGTCGTGACCAACTCCAGCACGGTGCAGGACGCGACCGGTGTGATTGTGGGCGACACCATTCCGACCACCACGTCGTTCCAACCGGGCAGCATCCAGCTGAACGGCGGCGGCCTGCCCGACAGCAACTTCAGCGCGGGTAAAGTGACTGTCAACGCCGGTACCGTCGTGAAGAACAACGGCACGGTCAACGGCACGGCGACGGTCAAGTTCCGAGTGACGATCAACTGATCGATGCTCGAACCGTCAGCGCAGACTGTGATACACCCCGCAGGCGGGGCGGCGAATAGCCGCTCCGCCTTCGGTGTATCTATGGGCGCGTGGATTGCGCGCCTCGCGGGCTTGGTGCTCGCCGGTCTGCTGTGTTTTTCGCGTCCGGCTGCTGCGCAAACTGTGACGCCGGCCGGTACGGCGATCGACAACGCCGCAACCGTTACCTTCGTCGGCACTGGCGGCACGCCGACCACCATCACCACCAACCACGTCTCAGCTATCGTGACTCCGCCGCCGACGTTGTCGGCAGTTGCGATCCTGCGCGCGGCGGGTGGCAGCGGCACGCCGAGCATGGCGGGCCCGACTCAATGCAGCAGCTCCAGCGGCATCGTCACGTTGCCGTCGCCGGTGCAGGCAGACGGCGCAGCGCTCGATCCTTCACAGCCGATTCCTCTCGCCTCGACCACGACGCTCCACGGCGGCGAGGCCGCGTTCGTGCGCGTGATGGACGCGGATCAGAATCGCGATGCGGCCGCGGTCGACTATCTCGACGTGCGGCTCAGCACTCCGAGCGGCGACGCCGAAACGCTGCGCATCGCGGAAACCGGCGCGAACACCGGCATCTTCGTCGGCTACATCCAGACGCGCGCGGCTGCAGTCACGGCCGGCAACTGCGTGCTCGAGGTCGAGCGCAATGCGGAGATCGATACGCGCTACGTCGACGTCAGTGATTCGAACGACACCAGCAGCGCCAGCGCGCTGGTCGATCCTTACGGTTTGATCTTCGATTCGCGCACCGGCACGCCGATCAACGGCGCGCGCGTGCGGCTGGTCGAGACGATGTCTGGCCTGCCCGCGGCTGTCGTCGGCGACGATGGCGTGAGCAGCTATCCGTCGGAAATGCTGACCGGCTCTGCGGTGACGGATGCTGGCGGCACGGTCTACACGCTGCCTGCGGGTGTGTTCCGCTTTCCGCTCGTTGCACCGGGCAGCTATCGACTTGAGGTCGACGCGCCGTCTGGTCACGCATTCCCGTCGACGCTGAGCATCGCCGACCTGGGCTCGACGCCTGGGGGTCCGTATCGTCTCAGCGCCGGCTCGTTCGGCGCGCCGTTTGCAGCGGACACGCCGCCTGCTGTTGCGGTCGACGTGCCGCTCGATGCGGCCGCAACCCAGTTGTTCATCCGCAAGACGACCACGACGACCGTTGCCGCAGTCGGCGACTTCGTCCAGTACCAGCTGAGTGTCGAGAACACTTCGAGCAACGCCTCGGTCCGAAGCGTGCGAACCGTCGACCAGCTGCCGCTCGGTGCTCGCTATCGTCCGGGCTCGGCGCGCATCGGCGATGCCGTGGCGCCCAATCCGGAAATTTCCGCGGACGGTCGCACGCTGACCTTTACGACCGGCGCGCTCGGTCCCGGCCAGCACCTCGATATCCGCTACGTCGTGGAAATCACGGCGGGCGCCCATGGCAAGCAGCTCGTCAACGCCGCGCATGCGATCGGCCCGGACGGCATCGCATCGAACTCGGCGCAAGCGACGATTCAGCTGCGCGAAGAGCTGTTCCGCAATCGCGCGATCCTGATGGGCCGCGTGGTCGAGGGCGACTGCGCGACTCCGACGCAGCAGTTGCAGGGCATCGCCGGCGTGCGCGTGTATCTCGAAGACGGCCGCTACTCGGTGACCGACGACGAGGGCAAGTATCACTTCGAAGACGTCGCGCCGGGCTCGCACGTCGTGCAGATGGACACCGTGACGATTCCGCAGACGCATCAGCTGGCCGGTTGCATCGACCACGTCCGCAATGCCGGCCGCGCCTACTCGCAGTTCGTCGACGTTCGCGGCGGCGCGCTGTGGCGCAGCGACTTCGTGCTTGCGCGCCGGCTGGTGCCGAAGGGCCGCGTCGCGCTGCATCTGGAAACGGCCGTCGCCGGGCCGACGCTCCTGCTGCACACCGCGAAGGTGAATGTCACGCAGCTGCCGATTCGCGCCGCGCGCGTGATGATGATGCTGCCCGAGGGCCTGGAATATCAGGCCGGCAGCGCACAGCTGGATGGCCAGGCGATCGCTGATCCCACGATCAACAGCAACGTCGTCACGTTCGCACTTGGCGATCTGAGCAACGAGCGCGAAGCGAAGCTGACGCTGCGCACGCAGTCGACGGCGGGCGCAAGTGGCGCCATCTCTGTCAAAGCGCTCACGATGTTCGATACGCAGTCGGCTGCCGCGCAGCGCACCGCGCCCGTCGAGAACGTGATCCTGCGCGGCGAGATGCTGTACGAGAGCGCGTCGTATCGCTTCACGCCGCGCTTCGACGTGCTCGACGTCACCATCCAGGCTGCGGATCGCGCGCAGCTCGAGAAGATCGCGAACGACTGGCACGGCGTCAGCCACCTGCGGCTGACAGCCGTCGGTCATTCCGATCAGCTGCTGATCGCCGCGCGTAATCGCGCCGTCTACGCCGACAACTACGCGCTGTCGCGAGCGCGCGCCGAAGTCGTTGCGAAGTACCTGGTCGAGCGCCTCAATATCGATCCGTCGCGGGTGACGATCGAAGGTCACGGCGCCGACGAACCGCTCGCGACCGGCCACGACCGCGCGAGCCTCGCGTTGAACCGCCGCGTCGATATCGCGATCGAAGGTCTGCGCATCGTCGCGGCCGGCGGTCTGACCGTGAAGACCGCCGCTGCCGACGCAGCGGCCGAGACCGTCGGGACGCTTGGCGTGACGAGCGCTGCGAGCGCGCCGACGCCTCCATCTGCGACCCGCGCCGCCACCAAACACGAGATCGATATCGAACAGCTGCAGCCGGGCACTGCGTGGCTGGTGCCGGCCGAGAACGACATTCCGTCGATCCCGAGCCTGCGCATCGTCATCCAGCATCTGCCGACGCAGACGATCGAGCTGCAGACCAATGGTGCCGTCGTCAGCCCGCTCAACTTCGATGGCGTCGAGACCAACGAAGCCGACACCGTGAGCGTGAGCAGCTGGCGCGGCGTCGACTTGCGCGACGGCGCCAACGAGCTGGTCGCCATCGTTCGCGATGCCGAGGGCAACGAGCTGCAACGCTTGACTCGCACCGTGCACTACTCGGGCGGTGCTGTGCGCGCCGAGATCGTGCGCGAAGCTTCGACGCTCGTCGCCGACGGCCGCACGCATCCGGTCATTGCGGTCCGCATGATCGACTCGGCGGGTAAGCCTGCGCGTCCAGGCACGCAGGGCTCGTATCGCGTGCAGGCGCCGTACCGCTCGTGGTGGGAAGTCGAATCCCAGAACGACAACAAGCTCGTCGCCGTGGGCACGCGCGAGCCGACGTTCAGCGTCGACGCCGATGGCCTCGCACGGCTGGAGCTGGAGCCGACCACGCAGGCCGGCACCGCCATCCTGCGCCTGCGCTTCAGCGAGCGGCGTCAGCAGGAAATCCGCGTGTGGCTCGAGCCGCAGGCGCGCGACTGGATTCTCGTCGGCCTCACCGAGAACAGTGCGGCCTACCGCATCATCAGCGACAACATGCAGTCGGCGGCCGATGCCGGACTGGCAGAGGGCTACTCGACCGACGGTCGGGTTGCGTTCTTCGCCAAGGGCGCGATCAAAGGCGAATACCTGCTGACCGCCGCCTACGATTCGGCGCGCGATCACGAGGAGTCGAAAGACCGGCTGCTCGGTACCGTCGAGCCGGACCGCTTCTACACTCTCTACGGTGACGTGACCGAGCAGCGCTTCGAGGCTGCGACCTCGCGCAAGCTGTTCGTGAAGCTGGAGCGCCGCCAGTTCGCCGCGCTGTTCGGCGATTTCGAGACCGGGCTGACGGTGACTGAGCTCACGCGTTACAGCCGTACGTTCACTGGTCTCAAGTCAGACTACGCTGGCGAGCACTTCGGCTACAGCGCGTTCGCGGCCGAGTCCGAGCAAGGCTACGTGAAGGACGAGCTGCAGGGCGATGGCACTTCGGGCCTGTATCGGCTGTCGCGCCGTCCGATCATTCTCAACAGCGACAAGATCCGACTTGAAGTGCGCGATCGCTTCCGCAGCGAGGTCGTCGTCGAGTCGCGGCCGCTGTCGCCGTTCATCGACTACAGCCTCGACTATCTGAACGGCACGCTGTTCTTCAAGCAGCCGGTGCCGAGCCGCAACCAGGACTTCAATCCGGTCTACATCGTCGCCGAATACGAAGTGCTCAACGGCGGTGCGGCGCAGATGACCGCCGGCGGGCGCGCGGCGGTCAAGCTTGCGAACGACAGCGTCGAGATCGGCGCCAGCTACTTGCAGGAAGGCGCGGCAGCCGGCGACAGCCGGATCGCGGGCACAGACCTGCGTTGGCAGATCGCTCCTGCGACCGAGTTGCGCGCCGAGCTGGCGCGCAGCGAGTCGGACGACCCGGCACGCACGGCGAGCGCCGCTGCGTATCTCACCGAAGTTACGCATGTCAGCGAACGGCTCGACGCACGCGCGTACGTACGCGAGCAGGAAGCGGGCTTCGGCGTCGGCCAGCAGGCGGGCAGCGAAGCCGGCACCCGCAAGGTCGGCGTCGATGGCCGCTACCAGCTCAGTGAGCGATTCACGATCGAGGGCGAAACGTATCGCCAGGAAGTGCTCGTGACCGGCGCGCAGCGCGATCTCGTCAGTGCCCAGTTGCGTCGCGACGCGGATGACTACTCGCTCGGCGCCGGCGCGCGCCACGTTGCGGACACGGGTCTGGCGGGCGGCGACACCGAATCCGAGCATGCCTTCGTCAACGGCAGCCTCGATCTGTTCAAGGATCTGATTACGCTGCGCGCCTCGCAGGACTTCGCGCTCGGCGGCAAGAACTCCAGCGTCGACTTCCCCACGCGCTCGGTCCTCGGCGTCGATTATCACTGGCGCCCGAGCACGACCTTCTTCGGCGAGTGGGAGCATGCCGACGGCGATCTCTTCGATGCCGAGACGACGCGTGTCGGCGTGCGCACCGTGCCGTGGCAACGTGCGCAGCTGCAGTCGAGCATCAACCAGCGCGCGACGGAGTTCGGTCCGCGGCTGTTTGCGAATACCGGACTGACGCAGGGTTGGCAACTGAACGAGCGCTGGGCGTTCGACGTCGGCGTCGATCACAGCAAGACGATCGCCGAGCCGGGCGCACCGGCGATCGAGCCGTTCAATCCGACGGTGCCGCTGGCTTCGGGCAGCCTCGACGGCGATTTCATCGCGACGTTCGTCGGCGCCTTGTATCGCAGCGAGCTGTGGACGTTCACCTCGCGCCTGGAAAACCGCCACTCCGACGAGGAAGATCGCCGCATCGTGTCCGGCGGCTTCTATCGCGAGCCGATCGCCGGCCACGCGTTCTCGATGGCCGCGCACTGGTTCGATTCGACGTTCGTCAACGGCTCGGATGCGACGGCCGGCGAGGTGCAGCTGGGCTGGAGCTACCGCCCCGCGACGAGCGCCTGGATCATCCTCGATCGCCTCGACCTGAAGCAGGACGCGCGCAGCGATGCAGCGAGCGACATCGAATCGGCGCGCGTGATCAACAACCTCAACGCGAACTGGCAGCTCGACACACGCACGCAGCTTGGATTGCAGTTCGGCGGTCGCTACGTGCGCAGCACGTTCGACGGCGAGCGCTACAGCGGCCTCTCGACTCTCTACGGCGTCGACGTGCGGCGCGAGCTGACGATGCGCTTAGACGTCGGCCTGCACGGCACGATGCTGAGCTCGCTGCAGTCCGGCGTGAGCGACCAGTCGGTCGGCGTCGACCTCGGCGTGACCGTGGCGCGCAACGTGTGGATCTCGATCGGCTACAACTTCGCAGGTTTCCGCGACGACGACTTCGAAGCGAGCCGCTACATCGCGCAAGGCCCGTTCATCAAGTTCCGCATGAAGGCGGATCAGGACACGTTCCGCGACATGGTCAACATGTACACCGGCGCCCGGTAGTTCCCTACAGCGAACACAACGACACGACGCCGCTCGCTTCCCGCGCGCCGAAACTCCACAGTGTCGTCGCTTCCAGCTGCAGCGTTCCGCTCGTCGTATCGAGCGTATGGCGCCACGCGATCACATCCACGCGATCGCAGCCGCTGGAAATTCCGCCGCGTGCGAGCGCGCCGATGTGCAACGTGTGCGACAGATTCGCCGCGCCCGCGGAGCCGCTGCTATCGAGCACTGCGTACCCAACGTTGTTGTACTTCGTGAACTGCCACAGGTACTCGCTGAGGTCGCGCAACTCCACAGCCGTCAACGGCCGGCGGTTCAACGTCCCCGCTGGACCCACCGTCGCGCGCAGATTCGCCGCCGCGCGATCGAGATACGCACACTTGAACACTCGCGCACGCACATAGAACGTCGGGTCGCCCTGACGAACTCGGCCGAATTCGAAATACCGCGGGTCATCATTGGTCTCGACGAGGTCCGCATACTGCGGCGCGTGCTGTGCGCCGAGCTCCGACCACGCGAGTGCCTCATTCCAATCGTCCGTGCACAGCTCGTAGAGCGGCTGCGGCGCCACGACCGCGGCGTCGACGTCTGCATTCTTCAAATGCATCGTCGACACATATTCATGTCCACTCGGCAGCGGATCGCTGTAGAAGCCGACCGGCGTGCGAGGGCCGCTGCCGTAGACGCTCTGGGCGATCTGCAGATCCGATTGGGTGACAGGCCGTGGCGGAGCGCTCGCACTCGGTGTGGACCCGGCGCTATCGCCGCCACCACCGCCGCCGCAAGCACTGAGAACGACGGCTGCCAATGCAGCCAGTCGCCAGCACCCGCGCAGTTTTGAATGAGCGTCCACGAGACCCTGAATCCCTCAAGCTACGTACCAGCTCTATCGTCCCGCGTGAGCAGCGCTTGAGGGATTTCCCGGCACATCGACCGGGGGGTGCGTTTAACGTAAGAACGTCAGAGATTCGGCGCCAGGAATTCCGGGGAAATGACCGGCTCGAGGATGCGCCGGCGGCTGTCGAGCGACAGTTGTTCCCACTGCAATTTGCGCAGCGCGATGGCTCGCAACTCGTCGTCCGAGACGGTTCGTGGCGCAACGTCGGATGCACGTGGCGCCGTAGTGCGCAGGCGGCGCGTGTCGCCGCTCTTTAATATGTCTGCGACGGCGGCGAGCACGAGATCGTTCTGCGTCAGCGCTCCGTGATTCTCGCTCACAAACCAGGTCGCGGCGTCATTCCATTTCGCACGCGACAACGGCACCGTGCCGTCGCCAGCGGCGCGGTATTCGTACTGGAAGCCGCGTTCACCAGGCACGGCCGACACGATCGTGTCCTGCCCGACACCGATGATCACATTGCAACGATCGTTCGCCGCAGGCAGCCGCGCGCGAACTTTACGTGCGCGCGCCAGCGCCTTGGGATCGGGCGACAGCTCGTCCGTGGGCCAGCTCCGCGGATCGAATAGATCGGTCTCGCCTTCAATCGCAGCCGAGGGCAGCATTTGATAGATGCCAGGCAGCGTGTGATAGACGGCGCGCGCGAGCTGCTCAGGGGTATGCATGCGATCGAGCGCCGCAATCTTGCGCACCGTCGGATACACCGCTCGCAGAGCTTGCAGCGGTGCGAACGATCCGTCGTTGGGCGCACCAAGCTGAATGAGCCGCGCGATGCGTCGCTTGTCGTAGGCGAGGGCCGCGCGCGCGACCAGTCCGCCCATGCTGTGCCCGACGACAAGTGCCTTGCGTTCGCCGCTGCGCTCGATGAAGCGTGCGAACGAGCGCCCCAGCTGCTCGACATCGTGTCGCCAGTCGAACGGACAAAACACCGGGCGAAAGCCGGCGATCTCCAGGCGCAGACGCAGCTTCAGATAACCGGGCAGCATCACGCCGACAGCTCGCAGCGCTCGCGATCCTGGAATCGCGAGTTGGACGAGGGAACCGTTGGCGACGGCAGTTGGATGCAACCAGAGCAGCGAATAGCTGCGTCGCGCGACGAGGCCGAGCCGCGAGCCCATGATTCCCGGCAGTACGAACACGCGACGTCCGCGCGGATTGCGACGCGTCGCCGCGAGCTTGGCGAGCTGCGACAACTCGCGGTATTCCCCGTCGCCAAAATACGCGCTCAGCAGCGCGGCATGCGCGCCGGAGCGCAGCAGTGCGACGATCTGGTCGTCGTGCAAGTCGCCGATGCTGGGAATGCTCGTCTCGGGCATCTCGTGCTCAGCTCGCCATCGACGACTGGACCGTGTCGCACACCGCCCTGATGGCGTCTGTGCGCGCGGTGCTCTTGCGCCACACGGCACCGACGGTGCGCGAAGGGACTGGCTTCGAGAATTCTTTGACCGTCAAACCGTGACCGGAGCCGAATGGGCCGCGGGTCGCAAGCTTGGGCAGCAACGTGATGCCGAGACCTGCGGCGACCATCTGTCGCAGCGTTTCCAGGCTCGTTGCGCGATAGTCCTCGCTTTCCTTCACGTCGATGCGGCTGCACACATCGAGGGCCTGATCGCGCAAGCAGTGGCCGTCTTCGAGCAGCAGCAGCGTCTCATTTGCGAGATCGTCGATCTTCACGTTGGCGCGCTTGGCGAGCGGATTGTTCGACGGCACTGCAAGCGTGAAGGCCTCCTCGTACAGCGAACGCGCCTCCAGGCCGTCGAGCGGCACCGGCAGCGCGAGAATTCCCAGGTCGATATCGCCCGCGCGCAGCTTTTCCAGGAGCGGCTGAGTCTGATGCTCGTAGAGCAACACCTTCAGGCGCGGCAGCTGCTTGCGCAGCTTGCGTGCGACCAGCGGCAGCAGATACGGGCCGATCGTGGGAATCAGTCCCACTTTGAGTTTTCCCGACAGCGGATCGTGCTCGTTGCGCGCCAGGGAAACGATCTCGTCGCTCTCCTGCAGGACGCGGCGCGCCAGCGGCAGGATTTTCGCGCCGGTCTCGGTCAAGGCGACCTTGCGGGGCTGGCGTTCGATCAGTTGCACCCCCAGATAGGTCTCGAGCTTCTTGATCTGCGCCGACAGCGTCGGCTGGCTGACGAACGAGCGCTCGGCGGCCTTGCCGAAGTGGCGCGTTTCGGCCAGGGCGACGAAGTAGCGAAGGTCACGCAGGTTCATGGCGAAAGGTCCCGGGCGGCGCAATAGCCAGTCCCTATCGACCAGTTTAGGTCAATCGATTGGGAAAATGGAGAGGCCGTCCGCATCATACGTGCCACGCAGACCTTGATGGAGAGTGCAGATGTTGACCGTTGGACAGAAATTCCCCCATTTTTCCCTGACCGGCGTCGTCTCGAACGACCTCGCCCACGCCTTCCAGCCGTTCGATCAGGCCTCGCACCCCGGCAAATGGAAGGTCGTGTTCTTCTGGCCGAAGGATTTCACGTTCGTCTGCCCGACGGAAATTGCGGCTTTCGGCAAGCTCAACCGCGAATTCGCCGACCGCGATGCCGTGATCTACGGCGTGAGCACCGACTCCGAGTTCGTGCACCTCGCGTGGCGCAAGGACAAGGAAGAGTTGCGCAACCTGCCGTTCGCGATGCTTTCGGACATCAAGCGCGAGCTGACGACGGCGCTGGGCGTGCTCGACCCCGAAGCGGGCGTGGCGCAGCGCGCGACGTTCATTGTCGATCCGCAGGGCGTGATCCGCTTCGCGTACGTGACCGACCTGAACGTCGGCCGCAGCCCGGAAGAAGTGCTGCGCGTATTGGACGCGCTGCAGACCGATGAGCTGTGCCCGTGCAACTGGAAGAAGGGCGAAGAGACGCTGAAAGCAGCGTAAGGAGAGCCAATGACTGTCGACACCATCCGCGACCAATTGCCGGACTACGCCCGCGACCTCAAGCTCAACCTGGGCAGCGTGCTGACGCCGCAGGGCGCCCCGGGCCTGACCGAGAGCCAGATCGCGTCGATCGCGTTGGCGACGGCAATTGCCGCGCGCAACCCGCAGTTGGTGCGTGCGATCGAGACCTGGGCCGAGCCCCATCTCGACGCCGCACACTTGCAGGCTGCGCGCTCGGCCGCGGCGATCATGGGCATGAACAACATCTACTATCGCTTCCTGCACCTGGTCGAGGACGCCGAGTACCAGACCATGCCGGCGCGTTTGCGCATGAACGTGATCGGCAACCCCGGCATCGACAAACTCGAGTTCGAGTTGCTGTCGCTTGCGGTGTCGGCCGTCAACGGCTGCGGGATGTGCGTGACCTCGCATGAGCGCAAGCTGCGCGAAGGCGGCACGAGCCGTGAAGCGATTCAAAGCGCGGTGCGAATCGCGTCGGTGGTGCATGCGGTCGCGGGCGTGCTGGAGTACCAGGCGGCGGCGTAGCTACAATCCGGGGCATGCCGCCCCGCTCGACGAGACTGTCAGCTGGAGTAGTCGTGGTTCGCGCGACTCCGCAGGGTTGGAAATTCCTGCTCCTGCGCGCTTTCAACCATTGGGATTTTCCCAAGGGCATGGTCGAGGCCGGCGAGGAGCCGCTGGCCGCGGCAATCCGCGAGGTTCGCGAAGAGACGCTGATCGCAGACCTGCAGTTCGCCTGGGGCGAGGTGTACACGGAGACCGGCCCGTACAGCCGCGGCAAGGTCGCGCGCTATTACCTCGGGCGGACCGAAACTTCCGCCGTGACGCTCACTGTCATCGAGGCGCTCGGCCGCGCCGAGCACAACGAATTTCGCTGGGTCGACTACCAAGGCGCCTCGCGCCTGGTCTCGCCACGCGTGCAACCCATCGTCGACTGGGCGTGGGAACATCTCGAAGAATGAAGCAGGTCCTCATCGTCGGCGCGGGTTTCGCGGGCATCAATGCGGCCAAGCGGCTGCGCAACGTGCCCGGCGTGGCTGTGACGCTGCTCGATCGCGAGAATCATCATCTGTTCCAGCCGCTGCTGTACCAGGTCGCGATGGCGGCGCTCAGCCCCGCGGATATCGCGGTCCCGATCCGCAGCTTGTTCGCGCATGTGCGCAATGTCCGCGTGCTGAAGGCCGAGGCCCAGCGCGTCGATGTCGACGGCCGCACGGTCGTGACCGACTGCGGCGAGTTCAAGTACGACTATCTGTTGCTCGCGTCCGGCTCGCAGCACGCCTATTTCGGTCACGAGGAATGGGAGCGGTACGCACCGGGCTTGAAGACGCTGCCGCAGGCGACGGAGATTCGGCGTCGCGTGCTCGAAGCATTCGAAGCAGCGGAGCGCGATCAGAACCTCGAGGCCCGCCGCCGCCACCTCACGTTCGTCGTCGTGGGCGGCGGACCGACCGGCGTCGAGCTGGCGGGTGCGATCGGCGAGATGAGCCGTTACACGCTGGCGCGCGATTTTCGCAGCATCGATCCGCGGCAGACGCGTGTGATCTTGATCGAAGCCGGTCCCCGTATCCTGCCGACATTCGACGAGAAGCTCGCCGCTCGCGCGATGCGCGATCTCGAATCGCTAGGCGTGCAAGTGTGGACGCATGCGCGCGTCACCAACGTCGGTCCCGATGGCGTCGGCGTCGGCAGCGAGAAGGTCGATGCAGCGACGGTTCTGTGGGCAGCTGGGGTGCGCGCTTCCGACGTTGGTCGCACGCTCGGCGCTCAGCTCGACTCCGTCGGGCGCGTCAAGGTCGGACCCGATCTGACGATACCCGGGCATCCCGAAGTCTTCGTGCTCGGTGACATCGCGCGCCGCGAAGAGCATGAAGGCCAGCCGCTACCAGGCGTCGCGCTGGTCGCGATGCAGGAAGGCATCTACGCGGCGAACGTCGTCAAGCAGGAAGTCCAGCGCGGCGGCGTCGCCGAGCGCACACCATTTCGCTATCACGATCTCGGCCAGATGGCGACGATCGGCCGCAGCCGCGCGATTGCGGAGTTCGGGCGGCTCAGGCTGGCGGGCTACTTCGCGTGGTGGTTCTGGCTGATCGTGCATATCTATCGGCTCAGCGGCTTCCGCAATCGCTTGTCCGTGCTCGTGCAGTGGGCGTGGTCGTACATGACCTTCGGCCGCGGCGCGCGCCTCATCGTCGGCAAGGAATGGCAGGCGTATTCCGAGCGGCCGCCTGAACATTGAACGAGCCGTCGCGCACTTCACGTGCAAGGGCTGCGAGATCCATCGGCGAAGGCAACCGATCCCGCTGCGCATAGACGAATGTGCGTCGCAGGCGCAGGCCGGCGTCGAGCGTCATGACGAAGCGCGCCGAGCGCTCGAAGGCTGCGTTGCGCTGGAATTCTTCGCTCGAATCGCGCGCCACCGGATAGCGCTGGATCTCGTCGAGTGCGAGCGTCGTGGTGCAGCCGCCGACTTCCGTCACCCACCCCGCTTCCTGGCGGTCGGCGAGCGCAAGTGGACGGACGTCGGCGGCGGCAAACGCTTCATACACATGGATGAGCCAGCGATCGCTCTCGAAGCCGTAAGCGGCGAAATCATCGGCATGCGAAAACAGCAGCGCCCAGCGGCCGTGCAACCAGCGGCGCAAGGCAGCCGCAGGCAGCGGGGAGTCGGGGGCACTCGCGTCGTAATTCAGCGCGGCGTAGCTCATGGCATCTCTCCTGATTCTGGTCAGGAGCAACGATGCGCGAGCAGCGGTTTGATGTCAGTCGGGGACGGGTGACGAGCAGGTCTTAGAAAACAACCTAGGTCGGGCTTTAGCCCGACACTCTGTAATCCGTTCAATCCCTGAAGTTCGTGAACTGCAGCGGCAGCTCCAGCTTCGCGCCCCGGACCAGCGCGATGACCGCTTGCAGGTCATCCCTGCTCTTGCCGGTGACGCGCACCTGCTTGTCCTGGATCGCCGCCTGCACCTTGAGCTTCGAATCCTTGATCAGGCGCTGGATCTTCTTGCCGAGCTCCGTCTCGATGCCCTGACGCAGCGTCGCTACCTGTTTCGCGGTCTGGCCGGAGACTACCGGCTCGTCGACTTTCATGCAGACGATGTCGATGCCGCGCTTGGTCAGCTTCAGCTTGAGGATGTCCATCATCTGCTTGAGCTGGAAGTCCGCCGGCGCGCTCAGCGTGACCACGAGCTCCGCGAGCTCGAACTTCGCGTTCGTGCCCTTGAAGTCGAAGCGCGTGCTCACTTCGCGGTTTGCCTGGTCGATGGCGTTCGCGACTTCGTGCGGATTCAGCTCGGAAACGATGTCGAAGGATGGCATGGGCGAATGATAGCGTGCGCGAATGATAGCGTGCGCCTCATGAGTAAGGGAGAGAGCACGGGAGCCATCGTCTGGCTGCGCCAGGACCTGCGCCTGCGCGACAACCCGGCGCTGCAGGCCGCCGCCACGCATGGCGGCCCGATCATTCCCGTTTACATCCTGTGCGACGCCGAGGAGCAGGAATTTCCGCCCGGCGGCGCGTCGCGCTGGTGGTTGCACCGCTCGTTGTCTGCGCTGGATGCGGAATTGCGTTCGCGCGGCTCGCAGCTTTCTTTGCTGCGCGGGCCGGCGCTCGACTGTCTGCGCGCTGCGGTGGCGCGAACTGGCGCGCGCGCCGTGTTCTGGAATCGACGCTACGAGCCAGCGTCTGTCGCGCGCGATCTCGAAGTGAAGAAGGAGCTGCGTGCCGACGGTCTCGTCGTCGAGAGCTACAACGGCGCGCTACTGCGCGAACCGTGGGCAATCCAGAACGGCAGCGGGCAGCCGTATCGCGTCTACACGCCATTCAAACGTCGCGCTCTGGAGAAGCTCGATCCGCCGGCGCCGTTGCGCGCTCCGTCGCGGTGGCTTGCGCCACCGGCCTGGCCGGACTCCGTCACGCTCGACGAATTGCGCTTGCTGCCGGAGATCCAGTGGTACGACACGATGGATGAAACGTGGGGCCCGGGCGAAGCCGGCGCGCACGCGCGGCTGCGTGCGTTTGCCAGCAAGCCGCTCGCCTCGTACGCCAAGACACGCGATCGACCGGACTGCGACGGCACGTCGGCGCTGTCGCCGTATCTGCACTTCGGTGAAATCTCAGCGCGCCAGGTGTGGCATGCGCTCGCCGCGAAGGGTGCGAAGGTGGCGGACTCCACCTTCGCCGCCGAGCTCATCTGGCGCGAGTTCGCGCATCACTTGATCTATCACTTTCCGCACACCGTGCTCGAGCCGCTCGACCGGCGCTTCGAGCGGTTCGCGTGGTCTCGCGACACCGCACACCTGCAGGCCTGGCAGCGCGGCCGCACCGGTATCCCGATCGTCGACGCAGGCATGCGGCAATTGTGGGCGACGGGCTGGATGCACAACCGGGTGCGCATGATAGTCGCCTCTTTCCTGGTGAAGAACCTGCGCATTCACTGGCTGGAAGGCGCACGCTGGTTCTGGGACACGCTGGTGGATGCCGACCTGGCGAACAATACGCTGAACTGGCAGTGGGTCGCCGGCTCGGGCGCCGATGCTGCGCCTTACTTCCGCATCTTCAATCCGCTGACGCAGAGCGCGAAGTTCGATCCCGACGGCGAGTACGTGCGCCGCTGGGTCCCTGAGCTGGCGCGGCTCGAAGTGCCGCACATCCATGCGCCGCATGCAGCGCCAGCGGCGGCGCTGCAAGCCGGCGGCGTGCACATCGGCTCGACTTATCCCGCGCCGCTCGTCGATCTCGCCGAGTCGCGGCGCGCAGCGCTCGCGGCGTATCACTCGCTATGACGTCTCGAAGATATTGCAGCCGCGCCACGCCGTGGACAGCAAGGTACGTTCCGCCGGATCGTTGAGCCAGAATCGTTCGCCGTATTCGCGCACGACGCGATCGTGGTTGACGTCGGTGGCGCACTTGTTGGCCCACTTGGACACGCTCGTCAGCAGCGGCTTGCTCTGCCACGCGGCCGGCACTGACAACGTCTGCGCTGCCGGGCCGAGCTCGAGGACGTAACGAACCATCGCTGCCAATTCCTTCGCCGAGGCTTCGAACGCCGCCTGTACGCAATCGTTGCCGCACTTCCACTCGCGGTAACCCACGTAGAACGGGCCCGGCACTACCTTGCCCTTCTGCAGCACGTCGACGTCGATATAGGCGAGGTACAACTGCTGCTGCGGGAAATACGCAGCCTCCGGCCACAACACGAGCAGCGTCGAGCCCTTCGTTTGGTCGATCACTGTCGGGAGATCCATATCCTTGACTATGCGCACGCTCGCGCACACATCGCGCGTGCCGGCTCTCGGGCATGCCGTGGGTACGGCCAGTCGCATGCGTACATTCGGGTCGCCTAACGCCAGGCGCAGCGCTTCGGCGTGCGCACCCTTGTTGATGCGGCTGGCGCGCGACGCAATGCCGTAGCGACTGAGCACGCCTTTGTCCCAGCCGCGCTGCGTCTCGTCGATGATGACGACGTCGATGCCGGCCGGCGCCGCATCGATCGCGAATGCGTTGATACTCGCGCCGAGCAGAGCTGCCAGCAGCAGCGCGCGCGCTCCGCGGTCACACCGCGGCTCTCTGTGAACAAGGCTCATGAGACCTCCCATTTCCGTCGCAGCTGTTCGATTTCTTCGCTGAGTTCCGTGACGTGTCCGGCATGATGCCGCCCCGTCGCCGGACCTGCAAATCCCGACATTTCAGGGCTTTGTCCGTCGCAATTAGCGACAGTTCCGGGAACCTCACCGACGCAGCAGGCGTTTCGAGGTGTGATCCCCGAACGACGCTATGACGGAGCCCGACCTATGAACTATTCGATGACACGAGTTGCTGTCCCACTGGCGCTCGCAGCCGGATTGCTCGCGGGCTGCGGTGGCATTTCGGATCTCACCAAAGAACGCGTTGCACGCAGCGAAACTTCGGTGCAACAGGCGCAGCAGACCATCGGGAACTCCGAGCAGGGCGCGGTGGAGCTGCAACGCGCGAAGGGGAACCTGGACGCGGCGCGTAAGGCGATGAAGGACGGCGACGAGAAGACGACCGAGCGGTATGCGCAGCTAGCGCAGCTCGACGCCGAGCTCGCCGTGTCGAAGTCACAAACCGCCACCGCGCGCAAAGCGGCAGACGAGATGCTGGCGAGCATCAAGCAGCTTCGCCAGGAAGCGGAGCGGCCGACCTCGCCGACCGACGCGCAGCAACGTACGACCGACGACAAGTAAGCGGGAGCCATGCCATGAAGCCCAGATACAGCCTGATTCTCGCCGCCGCCGCCTCGGCGTTGGTCGCTGCATGCAGCTCCACGCCCGAGACGATCGAGGAGCTCGAGACGGCGCGCGCTGTGGTGCCGCAAGTCGAAGCGTCGCCGCGCGCCGGTGTCGCGGCAAACAACATCTCCGAGGCACGTAAGGCGCTCGATCGCGCGAACCAGCTCGCGGACAAGGGCGGCAAGGTCGCCGAGATCCAGTACGAGGCAACGGTCGCGGCCCGCAATGCGCAGATCGCGAACGAGAAGATCCTGAGCGCGATGGCCCGTGACGAAATCGAGAAAGGCACTGCGGAGCGCCAGGCCGTGCTCACGGAGGCGCGCACTCGCGAAGCGGATCGCAACGCAGAGTACGCCCGCACTGCCGAAGAGCGTGCGAAGTCGCTCGAGCGCGAGCTCGCCGATCTCAAAGGCAAGAAGACCGATCGCGGTGTAGTCGTGACGATGGGCGACGTGCTGTTCGATACTGGCAAGGCGACGCTCAAGCCCGGCGCCTATGCGACGATCGAGCGGCTCGCGACGGTGCTGAAGGAAGACACGGCGCGCAAGGTGCTGATCGAAGGTCACACCGATAGCGTCGGCAGCGACGAAATGAACCAGAGTCTGTCGGAGCGCCGCGCGGCGTCCGTGCAGGCGGCGTTGTTCGAGCGCGGTGTCGAGGCTTCGCAGATCAGCACGGTCGGCAAGGGCGAGACCACGCCGGTCGCGAGCAATGACAACGCGGCCGGCCGCCAGCAGAACCGGCGCGTGGAACTCGTGTTCCAGGATGATCGTTCCAAGGTGGCATCCGACACGAATTGAGTTCGCGCTGAAAGATCCCCTCGAAGAGCCTCCTCCGGCAACGGAGGGGGCTTTTTTTTTGCCAGTCCCGCCGTAACCTGTTTATAACCGCAACAATACTGACCTTATCACCGCGCGGCCGGTAAGCTGCCGAACCTATGTCGATCACGCTCGACCAGGTCACGAAAAGATATCAAGGCTCCCCTGTCGTCAACGACGTTTCGCTGGAAGTTGGCGAGGGCGAGTTCTTCGTGCTGCTCGGTCCGAGCGGCAGCGGCAAGAGCACGCTGCTGCGCGCGATCGCGGGGCTGACCGGTGTCGACCACGGCCGCATCTCCCTGCACGGTAACGACGTCACTCACGTGTCTGCGCGTCAGCGCGGCGTCGGCTTCGTGTTTCAGAACTACGCTCTGTTCCGCCACATGACCGTGGGCGAGAACATCGAGTTCGCGCTGCGCGTCCGACGCATGCGTGCCGCGGACCGCCAGCAGCGTCGCAAGGAATTGCTGCGCCTCGTCGCGCTTGAAGGCATGGACGACCGCTTGCCCTCACAGCTTTCCGGTGGACAACAGCAGCGCGTCGCAGTGGCGCGTGCGCTGGCGCACAAGCCCGCGGTGCTGCTGCTCGACGAACCATTCGGCGCGCTCGACGCGAAGATCCGCGAGGAGCTGCGTCGTACGATCCGCCAGGTCCAGCGCGAGCTGAAGATCACCACCGTGCTCGTCACGCACGATCAGGAGGAAGCGTTCGCCCTCGCTGACCGGATCGGGGTGATGAACCTCGGTCGTCTGCTGGAGAGCGGCCAGCCCGATGAGTTGTACGACCGTCCCGCGACCCGCTTCGTCGCGACGTTCCTTGGAGCCGCGAATCTGCTGCTCGCGAAACAGACGGAGCAAGGCATCCGTTTCGGCGCGACACCCGTGAACGCGCGCCGCATCGAGAAGCTCGAAGGCGGGCGCGAGCACGAAGTCGTCGCGGTGCTGCGTCCCGAGGAAATCGAGCTTGCGCCGACGCGCGACAATCTGCGCACGAACTACATTGCGACCGGCGTTGTCGAAGAGCTCGTGTTCACCGGTGCGCTCGAGCGCATCCGTGTGCGCATGACCAGCGGGCCATCGGATGCACACCTCGGCAGCGGGTCGCACGTCGACGGTCACAATCCCTCCGCCGTTCTCGACATCACACGGACGCAGCACGAGCAGCGCGTCTTCCCGGTGGTGTTTGGGCAATCTGTCGCGATCGGCGTGCGCCGCATTCACGTGCTGCCGACTCCGCTGTCGAGCTATACGGTCTGCGCCGCGGAGTCTGCGGCTGCGGAGCGGCTGGCGCAGCATCCGTTCCTGATCGAGCTGGCGGGCCGCATGAAAACGCGCATCGCCAAGCGCATCGACCCGGTGCTGGCGACGTGCCAGGGCAACGCGCAAACGCGTATCTCCGGTGTCGCTGTGATCGCTGCGCATGCGAGAGCCGCGAAGCAAGTCGAGTGGTTGCTGTGGAACGGTGCCGCCGAAGTGATGGTGCTGCCGTCGCAAGCAGTGTCGCCGCAGCGTGTGCTGATCCACTGGGCGGATGACCTGGCGCGCCGCTCGACGCTGGCCGTCGCGGCCAGTCTCCTGAGGCACGTTCCCGCCGAAGCCGTCTACATCGGAATTCTTCCCGAAGGCCGCGCCGACGGTCCGCGTCCGCTCGGTGTGCGGACTCTGCTGGATGCACGCTCGGAGGCGCAGGCTGTGCATGGCCTGGAGATGCGTACGGAGCTGCGGTTCGGGGCAGCAGCCGACGAGCTGCAGCGGCAGCTGGGCGAAGCGCTGGACCAGATGCTGATCCTCGGCATCTCGGATCTGGCTCAGCTGACGCGTGAGTTCGCGCCGCTGTTCGCCGGCCCCGCCGCGTATTCGATGATGATCGTGTATCGGCCTGCGAGAGAGAGCGATGAGCAAGCAGCCAGCGCTTAGCATTCCCCTCGGCATTTTTTGCGCAGTGGGATTGACGCTGCTCGCCGCATGCGGCGGCTCGTCGAGCGACACCGCGGGCAGCGGCGCGGGCTCGCACGTCACACTGCTCAACGTCAGTTATGACCCGACTCGCGAGCTGTATCGCGACGTCAACGAGGCGTTCGCAAAGGAATGGCAGACGAAGACCGGCCAGCAAGTCACGATCAAGCAATCGCACGGTGGTTCCGGCAGCCAGGCACGCGCTGTGATCGACGGCTTGCCTGCCGACGTCGTGACGCTCGCGCTCGCCTATGACATCGACTCGATCCAGCGCAAGGGCAAGCGCCTCGGTGCCAACTGGCAGACGCGCTTCCCGGACAACAGTGCGCCGTACACGTCGACGATCGTGTTCCTGGTGCGCAAGGGCAACCCGCAACAGATTCACGACTGGCCCGACCTGCTCAAGCCGGGCATCGCGATCGTCACGCCGAATCCGAAGACTTCCGGCGGCGCGCGCTGGAATTATCTCGCCGCGTGGGGTGCCGAGCTGCGGCGCGAGCTGCACGGCGACCTGACGAAGCTGGACGACCCGAAAGCTGCGAAAGAGGTCGCCGCGGCGCAGGCTGGCGCCGAGAAATTCGTGGCGGAGATGTATCGTCGGGCGCCGGTGCTCGACAGCGGTGCGCGCGGTGCGACCAACACGTTCGTGCAGCGTGAGATCGGCGACGTGCTGCTCACTTGGGAAAACGAAGCGCTGCTGGCGATTCGCGAGCTCGGTCCGCAGAAAGTAGAGATCGTCGTGCCGTCGATCAGCATCCTCGCCGAGCCGCCGGTCGCGGTCGTCGACACGGTGGTCGATCGGCGCGGCACGCGGCAGATCGCCGAAGCGTACCTGCAGTATATGTACTCGCCGGCGGGCCAGGAGATCGCGGCCAAGCACTACTTCCGGCCGCGCAACGCCCAGGTGCAGGAGAAATTCCGCGAGCAGTTCGCGCCGCTCGAGCTGTTCACCGTCGACAAGGTGTTCGGGGGCTGGACCGCCGCGCACGACAAACACTTCGCGGACGGCGGCGTGTTCGACCAGATCTATAAGGTCAAAGGCCAGTGAACGGCACGATCCGCACGCCGTCGGTCCTGCCCGGCTTCGGCCTGACGCTCGGGTTCTCGACGTTCTTCCTGAGCGCGATCGTGCTCATCCCGCTCGCCGCGCTCGTCACCAAGACGGCAACGATGGGTTGGGACGACCTGGTACGCACGTTGCTGGATCCGCGCGCAGTGGCCTCCTATCGCTTGAGCTTCGGTGCATCGCTCCTCGCCGCGACGCTCAACGGCGTGTTCGGATTCATCATCGCGTGGACTCTCACACGCTATGAGTTTCCCGGCCGCAAGCTGATCGATGCGCTGATCGACATGCCTTTCGCCCTGCCGACCGCAGTCTCCGGCATCGCGCTCACCGCCGTGTTTGCCGAGAACGGCTGGATCGGCCAATACCTCGCTGTGTACGGCATCAAGGTTGCGTACACATGGATCGGCGTGGTGGTGGCACTGACGCTGATCGGACTGCCGTTCGTCGTGCGCTCGGTGCAGCCGGCGCTGATGGAAGTGCAGCGGGACCTCGAGGACGCCGCCGAAACGCTCGGTGCCAATCGCATCACGATCTTCCGCCGCATCATCTTGCCTACAGTTGCGCCGGCGATGGCCACCGGCTTCACCATGGCGTTCGCGCGCGCGGTCGGCGAGTACGGCTCCGTCATCTTCATCGCCGGCAACCTGCCGATGAAGACCGAGATCACGCCACTGCTCATCGTCATCAAGCTGGAGCAGTTCGACTACGCCGGCGCTGCCGCCCTGGGCTTTGCGATGCTGGTGCTGTCGTTCGTGCTGTTGTTCTCGATCAACCTGCTGCAGGCCTGGGGGCGGCGACATCACGTCGCTGCGGGACGCTGATGGCCGGCCCGGGCACTTCACAGGAGATCCTGGCCGAGATCGCGAGCCGGCCCGGCCGCGATACCGTCCTCAGTTTCGTGGTGAAGGCGGCGTTCATCGCGACCTCGCTGCTGTTCCTGGCGGCGCTGCTGTTCGCACCGCTGATCACTGTGTTCGCCACGGCGCTGTCGAAAGGCGCCGAGCTGTACTTCAACAGCTTCCGCGACTCCGATACGCTGGCGGCGATCCGCCTGACGCTGACGGTGGCGGCGATCGTGGTGCCGGCGAACGTCATCTTCGGCATCGCCGCCGCCTGGGCGATCGCCAAGTTCGAGTTCCGCGGCAAGAGCTTCCTGATCACGCTGATCGACCTGCCGATCGCCGTGTCGCCGGTCATTTCGGGCCTGATCTACGTGCTGCTGTTCGGCATGCAGGGCTGGTTCGGCCTGTGGCTGCAGGAGCACGACATCAGCATCATTTTTGCCGTGCCGGGCATCGTGCTCGCGACCATGTTCGTCACCTTCCCGTACGTCGCGCGCGAGCTGATTCCGCTGATGCAGCAGCTCGGCAACGACGAGGAAGAGGCCGCGATCACGCTGGGCGCCGGCGGCCTGATGACGTTCTTCCACGTCACGCTGCCGAAGATCCGCTGGGGCTTGTTGTACGGCGTGATCCTGTCCAATGCACGTGCGATGGGCGAGTTCGGCGCCGTGTCGGTCGTCAGCGGCCATGTGCGCGGCGTGACCACGACGATGCCGTTGCACATCGAGATCCTGTATCAGGAATACAATTTCGTGGGCGCCTTCGCCGTCGCATCGCTGCTGACGCTGCTCGCAGTCGTCACGCTGGTGATCAAGACGCTGGTCGAGTGGCGCACCGGATATAAGAGGAAATAACCCGACAGCGGCCGCATGCTCTCTCGTATTCAAGAATTCATCGACCGGTTGCAGCTCGACACCTCGCGCGCCCCCCTCGGCGTGTGGATCGCGCTGATCAACGTCGCGATCGTCGTGCTGGTGGTCGGCGGCATCTCGATCTCGGCGATCGGGTCGCTGCGCGATCTCGCGAATCAGCAGGGCAGCGCGCGCGTGCAGCTGGCCGGCGCGATGGCGCGCGAAGATCTGCGCCGCTACGGCGAGGACGCACTGACGCAGGCCAAGAGCGTCGCCGACCGCCAGACGTTGCAGCGAATGATGGCCGATGCGCGCAGCTCCAGCCTCGGCCTGTATCTGCGCCGGTCCTGCAATAACGACACGATCGTCACCTGCGCGGTGTTCGAGGGCGGGCAGTTGATTGCGCAAGCCGGCGTTTCCCTGCCGTGGGGCGAGATTACCGCGTCTGCTGCCGAGCAGGGCGAGCGTTTCCTCGTCGCGCCATCGGTGGGACGTTATGCGCTCCTCGGCGCATCGGCTCAGATCGGCGGCGCGACCGGGCGCCGTCTGTACGTCGCACGCTTGCTAGATGAGCGCATGGCCCAGGTACTGAGCGAGCGCGTCGGCACGCCGATCCGCCTGATCAACTACCGGATGTTCGTCGAAGACAAGCGCGTCGACGACTTCACGCGGCTGCATTCCGCGGGTCTGTCCGATGGGCGCTCGGCAGTGCTGCGCATCCGCGATCTCGATTTGTACGCGGCCAGCTTCCCGGTGTTCGCGTCGACGGGCGAGGCGATCGCGCTCCTGGAGGCGCGGCTGCCGTCGGGCGAGATCGACGCATCGGTCGGCAGCCTGGTGCGGCGGCTGATCGTGACTGCGATCGTGCTGGCGGCGCTCGCAGTGCTCGCGGGTGTGATTCTCGGCCAGCAGGTCACGGGCCCGCTCGGCACGCTGAGCGATGCGGTCGGCAAGCTCGGCCAGGGCGACTTCTCGACCTCGATTCCCTCCGGCGGTACGCAGGAAGTTGGCAAGCTCGCGCGCACGATCGAGACCATGCGCGACAACCTCGTGCAGCTCACCGGTGAGCTGCGGCGGCGCGAAGCCGAGGCGCAAGCGGTGCTCGGCGGCATCGTCGAAGGTGTTTACGCAGTCGACAAGTCACGTGTCATTCGTTACTTGAATCCGCAGGCCGCGCGACTGCTCGGTGTGCAGGCCCACGAAGCGATCGGGCGCTTCTGCGGCGATGTGCTGAAGCCGTGTCTGGAAAACGGTGTGCGGCCCTGCGAGACGCGCTGCCCGATCATGCGCGCGCGGCTCGAAGGCAATGCTCAAGCCACCGAGCAACTGAACCTCACGAACGGCTCGCCGCGCACTACGATCATCACCAGCGCGGCGCCTGTCGACGATCTGCAGGTGCAAGTCATCCGCGACGAAACCGAGCTCGAAGGCGTGCGTCGCGCGCGCGATTCCGTCCTCGTGAACATCTCGCACGAATTCCGCACGCCGCTCGCGGCGCAGCTCGCGTCGATCGAGTTGCTGCGCGAGGGCGTCGACTCCATGTCGCGCGAGCAGCAGAAGGAGCTGGTCTTCTCGCTCGAGCGCGGCACGCTGCGCCTGACGCGCCTCATCGACAACCTGCTGGAAAGCGTGCGCATCGAGTCCGGTCAGCTCGGCATCCGACATCAGAACGTGTCGCTCGAGGAAGTGATCGCGGACGCGGACGCGTTGATCGGCGCCTTGCTCAATCAGCGCCGGCAGCGCCTGGAGCTGGAATTTCCGGAGGATCTGCCGCGCGTCGACGGCGACGGCCCGCGCCTGACGCAGGTCTTCGTCAACCTGCTGGCGAACGCCAGCAAGTTCGCGCCGGAGGACAGCGTCGTGCGCGTCGGGGCTGCGCCGCAGGGCGACAAGGTCACGGCCTGGGTCGAGGACGAAGGGCCCGGCGTGCCGGAGATCGAATCCGGCTCGATCTTCGAGCGTTTCTCGCGCGGCGCCGGCGAAGAGCCGGAGCCCGGCGGACTGGGCCTCGGATTGTGGATCGTGAAATCGATCATCGAGCGCCACGGCGGCGCGATCGCCGCGCGGCGCACGTCGGCCGGCAAGACGCGCTTCGAAGTGCAGCTGCCGGTGGCTCGCGAGTGACACACCTATGAAGATTCTCTGTGCCGATGACGACAAGGATCTGCTGGCGCTGATCGCGTTCACGCTATCGCAGGCCGGCTATCTGGTAGTGCGCGCCGGCGACGGCACGAGCGCGATCCGCGCCTTCGAAGCCGAAGTTCCGGACCTGGTGCTGCTCGACATCAACATGCCAGGCGCGAGCGGCTTCCAGGTGTGCGAGGCGATCCGCGCGCAATCGCGCGTTCCGGTCATGATGCTGACCGTGCGCGGCGAGGAAGAAGACCTGGTGCGCGCACTGGAGCTCGGCGCCGACGACTACATGACCAAGCCGTTCAGCCCGCGCACACTGCTGGCCCGAGTCAAAGCGCTGTTGCGGCGAGCGGGCCTGGAGAACTCCGCGCCGCTCGCGGCCGGGCGCGTGCAGCTGGACACGCAGGAGCACACCGTGCAGGTCGGCACCAAGGAGCCGGTGCGGCTGACGAAGCTCGAGCTCCGACTCCTGCAGATGCTGGTCGCGAACGCCGGTCACACCGTCAGCTCGGACCGATTGCTGATGCAGGTGTGGGGTCACAAAGGCTCGGGTGATCGTCAGCTGCTGAAGCAGCTCGTGCACCGGTTGCGGCAGAAGATCGAAGTGGATCCGGCCGCGCCGCAGATGCTGCAGACCGTCGTCGGTGCCGGTTACAAGCTCATCGTCGACTAGGCCCGACCAAGGAACACAGGCGCGTGCCCGCACTGTTGCGCACGATCGTGATCGTCGGCGGAGGCTTCTGCGGCACGGTGCTGGCCGCGAATCTCGTGCGACGGCCGCCGGCCGGCCCGACGCGGCTCGTGCTGATCGAGCGCAGCGGTGCGGTCGGGCGCGGTGTCGCTTACGCGGATCGCGAATTTCCGTATCTGCTCAACGTTCCGGCAAGCCGCATGTCCGCGAACAGCGCGGCCCCGAACGAATTCCTGGAGTTCGTGCAGCGGCGCATCCCTGGCGCTGGCGGCGAGGACTTCCTGCCGCGTGCGCTGTACGGCGAGTATCTGCAGGAGTTCCTGCTGGCGGCGCAGCTCAGCGCACCATCCAACGTTCGTCTCGATGTATTGCACGGCGACGTGACAAACGTGCGCCGTCTCGAGCGTCACTTGCCGCTGCAAGTCGAGCTGCGCGATGGCCGCAAGCTGACTGCCGACGATGTGGTCCTCGCGCTCGGCAACCCGAAGCCTGCTTCCTTGGCAGTGGCTGAACCGGTGGTCGATCACCCCGCGTACGTTATCGACCCGTGGTCGAGCGAGTTGCAGTTCACGCGCGCTGAGAAGGTGCTGCTGATCGGCACCGGCCTGACCGCAGCGGACGTGATCAATGCAGCGTCCGCGGATCCGCAACGCACGCCGACTCTGCATGCGCTGTCGCGTCACGGATTGGTGGCGCCACGACAGACCGCATTCCGGCCGGATGCATTCAAGGGTGACGGCAACGCGCTGGTGCTCGCTGCTTCGACATCGCTGCGGGGGCTGACGAAGTCAGTCCGGCTGCTCGCGCGCGAAGCCGAGAGTGTCGGCGGCGACTGGCGCGAAGCGATCACGTTCGTGCGCAACATGGCGCCGACGATCTGGCAACGGCTTTCCGAGCACGATCGCGTGCGCTTCCTGCGCCATCTGCGAGCCGTATGGGACGCGCATCGTCATCGTCTGCCGCTGCAATTGATCCAGCGCATCGAGGCATTGCGCAAAACGCAGCGCCTGCACGTTCACGCGGGCCAGCCGTTGCGATTCGCGGATCGCGATGGACGCATCGAAGTCGCATGGCGTCCGCGCGGCACTCGATCCGAGCGCAAGGATGTGTTCGATCGCGTCGTGAATTGCACCGGCCCGGACTATGCAGTGGCCCGCTCGACCGAACCGCTGTGGCGCAGCCTCGTGCAATGCGGTCTTTGCGTTCCCGACCCGCTGGGCCTGGGGCTGCGTACGGGGCCGCGTGGTGCGATTCTCGATGCGGATGGCTGGCCGGGCCCACACCTCTTCTATGTCGGCCCGATGCTGCGTGCCGACCTCTGGGAAGCCACTGCGGCTGCGGAATTGCGCGTGCACGCCGAGAAGCTCGCCACACTCCTGGCGACCGAGCGCGCATGATTTCAAGAACGTAATCTTTACACGGACCCTTCAAGTCACAATCGCGGTCTGTGAGTGCTATCAACTGGAATCGATGGCGTCCATGGCTGATCGGCGCGGCTCTGCTGGCCGTCAGCGCGCTGCTATTCGACGCGCTGCGTGGACTGCTCCGAGAAGTCAGCTATGCGGAAGTCGTGCAGCAGATCGCGACACAGCCCGCCACGGCCCTTTTGCTATCGGGGCTCGCGACCGTCTTGAGCTATCTCGTACTAACCGGTTACGACTTCTCAGCACTTACGTACGTGGGCGTGCAGGTTCGCCGCACCACTGTCGTACTCACATCGTTCATTGCCTATGCACTTGGCAACACGGTAGGTCTAGGTGTGCTCACCGGCGGCGCCGTGCGCATGCGCTTGTACACGGCCGCCGGCATCGACGCTGCGCGCGTCGCACAGGCTGCGGCATTCAATGCGGGTGCATTCGTCATCGGCATGACTGCATTCGGCGCTGCGGGACTGCTGTGGGGAGCGCCTGATGTTGCAGAGTTGGTGCGAATTCCGAGCTGGCTGCTGCGCGCGATTGCAATCCTGCTGTTGCTCGCGGTCGGCGCTCTGGTTGTCGCGGCCGCGCGCAGCCGTGAGATCAAGATCCTCAATCGTTGGCCGGTGCGGCTGCCGCCGCCAGAGCTCGCGATCCGTCAGCTGTTGATTTCCGCGCTCGATCTCAGCGCATCGGCTGCGGCGCTGTGGTTTCTGCTGCCTGCGGACATCGTCAGCCTGCCCGCGTTCTTCGCGTGGTATGCGATGGCGGTCGCACTCGGCTTGCTGAGTCATGTGCCCGGTGGTCTGGGTGTTTTCGAAGCTGTCATTCTGCTGGCGTGCGGTGGCCGTGCGCCGCCGGAGCAGATCATCGGCGCGCTCGTTCTCTATCGGATCATCTACTACCTGCTGCCCCTGATCGCTGCCGCGATGCTGCTCGCAGGCTACGAGCTGCGCTCCGGCGTAGCAGCGCCGATCCGTCGAGCCGCGGTCGCAATCTCACCGATGCTGCTGGCGACGCTGACGTTCATAGCTGGAGCGTGGTTGCTGGTCTCGGGCGTGACGCCGCTGTCGGGCGCTGCGACGGATCTGCTGGAGTTGCACGTGCCATTGCCGCTCGTCGAGGCGTCGCACTTCATCGGCAGCGTCGCGGGATTTGCCATGCTCGTGATCGCGCGTGGTCTGTTCCATCGGCTGGATGCGGCGTGGTGGGGCGCATTCCTGCTGGCGCTCATCGCCGCGGTGCTCGCGATGCCGAAGGGCATCGCGCTGTCGGAGGCCGCATATCTCACCGTGCTGGCATTCCTGCTGCTGGCTTCGCGGCGGCAGTTCGAGCGGCGCTCGGCGCTGTTCTCGCAAGCGCTCGGCTGGGCCTGGATCGTGTCGATCGCCTGGGTCCTTGCGGCCACCGTGCTGATCCTGTTCTTCGCCTATCGCGAAGTGCAGTACGACCGCGAGTTGTGGTGGGTATTCGAGTTCGACGCGAACGCGCCGCGCGGATTGCGCGCGATCCTGGGCGTGATGCTCGCGGGCCTCGGCTTCGCGATCTGGCAGCTGTTGCGTCCATCGACTGGCGTGCCGGCGCTGCCGAGCGCAGCGGATCTCGACCGCGCGGAAGCGATCGTCAGCGCGCAGCCGTATGCTGATGCGAATCTGGTGCTCGTCGGCGACAAACACTTGATGTTCTCGGCAACAGGCAAGGCGTTCGTCATGTTCGGACGCCAGGGACGCTCGTGGATCTCGCTGTTCGATCCGGTCGGCGCGCGCGCCGAGTGGCCGGAGCTGATCTGGCGCTTCATCGAAGAAGCGACCGATCACGGCGGCCGCGCGATCTTCTATCAAGTACGGCCGGAGTCGCTGTCGCTGTATCTCGATGCGGGCCTGCGGGCGTTGAAGCTCGGCGAATATGCCTTCGTGCCCCTGCAAGAGTTCGGCCTGCAAGGCTCGAAGCGCGCCGACCTGCGCTACGCGGTGCATCGTGCGGAACGCGATGGCTTGAGCTTCTCCGTCGCGCCGCCCAGCGAAGTGCCAGCGCTGCTTCCCGACTTGCGCACGGTTTCCGCTGCCTGGCTGGCCGAGTCACGCACGCGCGAGAAAGGGTTTTCGCTGGGTGCGTTCCGCGACGACTATGTGCTACGCCGGCCAGTCGCGATCGTGCGCCAGCGCGGCGCGATCGTCGCGTTCGCGAACGTCCTGTGCACGCAGCAGCAGAGCGAGGTCAGCGTCGACCTCATGCGGCAGCTGCCGAGCGCGCCGTCGGGCACGATGGATTTTCTGTTCACCCAGCTGATGCTGCACTTCAAAGCGCAGGGCGTGCAGCGCTTCGCGCTCGGCATGGCGCCGATGGCCGGCATGGTGACGCACGAGCTGGCGCCGAGCTGGCATCGTTTCGGGCGCTGGCTGTTCGACTCGGGCGAGAGCTTCTATAACTTCCGCGGCTTGCGCAGCTTCAAGGACAAGTTCCTGCCGGTGTGGGAGCCGCGCTATCTCGCCGCGCCGCCGGGCATGGCGACGTTGCTGTCGGTCGCGGACGTGACGGCGCTGATCGCCGGCGGGCTGCGCGGCGTGATCGCGAAATGAAGCGTTGGTGGTTGCTGGCGTTGTTGTGGAGCGCCGCGCAGTGCGGCGCCGAGACGCTCTCGCACGGGCGCTTCGAGAACCTCGCGATCTATCGTCCGGGCGGCGAGGTGCAACGTGTCGTGCTGTTCTTGAGCGGCGAACAGGGTTGGAACGAGCAGCTATCGCGCAGTGCTCAGCTGCTGGCCTCGCAGGGAGCGCTGGTCGCCGGGATCGATTCGCGCGCGCTGTTCGCGAACCTGGAGCGCGACGGTGCCGAGTGCGTCTATCCGGATGGCGACCTGGAAAATCTCAGCCATTTCCTGCAGGCGTACTATCGCTTGCCGAGCTACGAGCCGTCGGTGCTCGTCGGCTACGGTTCCGGTGCGACGCTGACTTACGCGATGGTCGCGCAAGCGCCGGCGGAGACATTCGCGGGCGGCGTTTCCATCGACTTCTGTCCGGAGCTGCGCCTGCGCAAACGCCTCTGCGAGGCGAACTCCCTGCACACGGTGCCCGTCGCCAAAGAGCGCAGCCTGCTCGTGCCGGACAAGCTCGAAGCGCAGTGGATCGTGTTGCAATCGCCGGCGAAACGCGCCTGCCGCCCGGCCGTGACGCAACGATTCGTAGATGGAGCACCGGGCAGCCGGCTCGTGCCGGTGTCGCAGGATCCGAAGTCCGGGAACTGGGAAGCGGCGCTGTTGACGGCCGTGCAGCGTCTGGATCCGCCGCCGCGAAAACGTGCGACCCCGCCGCCCGCCGAGCTCGCCGGCTTGCCGATCGTGGAAGTCCCGGCGAAGCGAGCCGGGACCACGCTCGCGATCCTGATTTCCGGCGACGGCGGCTGGGCGGGTATCGACAAGGCGGTGTCTGCCTCGCTTGCGGAGAAAGGCATCGCGGTAGTCGGCATCGACTCGCTGCGGTACTTCTGGAAGGAGCGCACGCCGCAGAGCACCGCGGCGGACGTCGACCGCATCGTGAATCACTATCTGGACGCGTGGGACCGCAACGACGTTCTGCTGATCGGCTATTCGCAGGGCGCGGACATTCTGCCGTTCGTGGTCAATCGATTGCCGGCAGCGACGCGCGCCCGCGTGCGGCTCGCAGCGCTGCTCGGGCTCGGCGAGCGCGCCGTGTTCGAGTTTCGTCTTGCAAACTGGCTGACACAGAGCGACGACGGCTTGCCGATCGCGCCGGAGCTGCAGCGAATGGCGAACGTTCGCGCTTTGTGCGTTTACAGCGACGAAGGCGACGAATCGTCGTGCCCGGATGCAGCGAGCAGCACGCTGCACGCGGTAAACTTGCCCGGCGGTCATCACTTCGGCGGCGACTACGATCGCGTCGCCGCGTTGATCCTGGAGCAACTGCGCTGACATGGCCCACTGAGATGGCCCACTGAGATGGCATTGCGCATTGGCAAGCTCGCGCGCCTCACCGGCCGCAGCGTTCACACGATCCGCTGGTACGAAACGCAGCGGTTGATCCCCGGCGTGCGGCGCGATCCGCAGGGGCGCAGGGTCTACCACGAGCAGCACGTCGAATGGCTGGCGTTGCTGGAGCGCTTGCGCCGCAGCGGCATGTCGATCAAAGAGCTGCGGGATTACGCCTCGATGGTGCGCAAGGGCTCGGCCTCACTGCGCGAGCGCCAGCAACTCCTGCGGACGCATCGCCGCTTGATCGAGCAGCGCATCGCGGATCTCTCGCAGGCGCTGCAGATCGTCGACGGCAAGATCGAGTTCTACGCGAAGTGGATCAGCAGCGGCGTGCAGCCGCCGCTTCCTTACCAGGGGTCGAAGCAATCGTAGTTGTGCTGGCGCACGATCTTGCCGTCACGGTAGGTGAGAAAGATCGCAAAGCGCGCGCGCATTTGTCCGCCCGCCGGGATGATGCCCATCGGTACTGCGAGCGTGCCGGTCCAGATTGCTTCCACCGCGACCTGTTCGCCGCTCGCGATTGCATTGACGACTTCGAAGCGCTGCGCCGTCATCACCTTGCTGCCGCGCCCCGCTGCGTCGCGCAAGCCTGCCAGATCGCGCGTCACGCCGTGCGGCACGAGCCGGTTCGGGAACTCGACCTGGATCACGTCGTCGGCGAAGAAACGCAGGCCGCCGAGCTCGTCGGACTTGCCGATCGATTCGAGATAGTCGCGCGCGAGTCGCAGCAGGTCGTGTGGCATGCGCGCATTGTAGAAGACTCAAACGAAAGCCGCCGCCCGATTCACAGCGGACGGCGGCCCGTTTGTCTGCAACCAGACGCGTCTGTCAGCGGTCAGCCGCCGGTGTCGTCCGGCTTCGCGCCAGTCTTCGAGCCGCCGCGTTCCTGCAGCTTCGCTGCGACGCGCGAGCGTACTTCCGTATCCGACGCCATGCGCTCGACGATCTTGTTGAACTCCGGCACTTGCAGGCCGCTGCGTTCCACGGCGGCGATCATGTCGGACTCGGCAGTTGCCTTGACCTTGTCCGCCTGCTGCGGATCCTTGGCGGTCTGCAACTCGGTCGCGGCCTTCTGCTGAATCGTCTGCACGGCCATGTAGGCGTCCGCAAACTGGTCGAGCTTCTTGTCCTCGATCGGGCCGGCACTGGCATTGGTCGCGCCCGGAGTCGTTGCTGCGCCCGGAGCACGCTCGTCTTCGTCGGTGGCGGCGCCCGGCGCGGTCTGCTCATCGGTCTGAGTCGGCGGCAGCTCCTGCTGATCCTGCGGTGCGGGTTCGCCCACGTCAGCGGAATCCTGATCCTGCGGGCTCGGCGGCGACGGCGGTTCCTGCGAGAACGCAACAGGAGCGGCCAGGGTCGCGGCAGCCAGGGCGGCGAGCAGTTGATTTCTCAAAGTCATGACGATTGTCCTCGGTATGCGATTGAGCGGTACCGAAACGCAATCGCCCCGCTGCTGCCGATGTTCCGTGAACGGATTTTTCGTCGCCGTGTGCAGACGCTTGCGCGAGCGCGTGTGGTTGCGACGACCACAGCACTCGCGGGAATCCAGTACGCGCTATTCGAAACGTTCGGAACTGGGACGAGCAGCAAATTCCTGCTTGCTCAGGTAACCGTCGCCGTCGGAGTCGATGCCGTCGAAGCGCTTGGCGACGCTGCCTTTCATGGATGCTTCGCTGCGGCTGATCTTGCGGTCGCTATTGCGGTCCAGCGACTTGAAGACGACTTCCACGTCTTCGGTGCTGCGGACTGGCAAGTCCTCAGCTGATGCGGCCCACGCCGCAGCTGCGGCGAGCAGCGATGTCGCGAGGAAGATGGTCTTCATGACAAATACCCTCCTTGGCAGAACGCGAGGGCGAAAAGCGCAGTTCCGGTTTATTTTCGCTGCTGGCTCAGCGCGACGCCGCCGAGAATGAGCGCGCCCGCGATCGCCATGCTGAGCGTGAGCGGCTCGCCGAGCACGATCCACGCCCACACGACGCCGAACAGCGGCACCAGATATGTGACGGTGACTGCACGCGGCGCGCCGACACGATAGATCAGCCGGAAGTAGATGAAGTACGCAACGCCCGTACAGAGCACGCCGAGCAGCACGGCGCTCACCCAGGAGTGAAGCGGAACCGGCGCACTCGGCCACGAGGCGATTGCGAACGGTGCAAGCAGCAGGCTCGCGCACACGAGCGTCGCTGACGCAACGGCGCCGGACGGAATGCCTGGGAACTGACGACGGATGAGGTTGCCGCCGATGCCGTACAGAAGTCCCGCGAACGTGCCGGCCAGCGCGGCGCTCCAGACGCTGCTGCCGCCCGCTGTCTTGCCGCTCGCGAGCACAGCGACACCGACGAAGCCGACGAGCAGGCCGATAGCGCGCCGCTTGCTGATGTGCTCGCGGTAGAACACGAACGCTACCAGCGCCGTGAACATCACCGCGGTGGCATTCGTAATCGCACCGATGCCAGCAGGCGCGCGCTGGGCCGCCCAGGCGAACAACGAGAATGGAATTGCCGTGTTGATGGCCGAGACCACCACGAGCGGCAGCACATGCTTGCGCGTGAAGTGCTTGTGGGTCTTCCACAGGATCGGCAGCAGGATCAGCGCGCCCAACGTGAGCCGGATCTCCACGAGCGGCAGCGCGCCGAACTCGCGCGCCGACACGCGCATGAACAGAAACGATGCGCCCCAGATCGCGCCGAGGATCGTCAGCTCGAGCGGCGTCAGCCAGCGCGCGACCGCGGGCGCTGCAGGCCCCGAGTCGACTGTAGTGGCGGGCGCTTCGGCTTGAGACATGACACGAACCCTCGTAAGTGACACAAACTTCGCTGCTGGCTGAGCTATTTTCCCTGTAATGCAGTGCCCTGCAAGCGCATACTTCTTGCGCCAGTCACAAATATTGCTCGCGTCTCATGCCGATCCGCCCCACCGTGCTGCCTGCCTTCGCTGTGTTCGCGGCCGCTGCTCGCCACCAGAACTTTGCACACGCCGCCGAGGAACTGCACCTGACTGCGAGCGGCGTCAGTCATCACGTGCGGCGTCTCGAAACGACGCTCGGCGTAACGCTGTTTCAAAGGCACGCGCGCGGCGTAGTGTTGACGGCGCAGGGTCGCGCACTGGCAGATGCAACCAATGCTGCCCTCGCCGACCTGGATGCAGTATCCGGCTCGCTGCTGAGTCGCGACAAGGAAATTGCCCGAGTTCGGGTAACGACGCTGCATTCGCTCACCTATTGCTGGCTCATCCCGCGCCTGTCCAGCTTTGCCGCAGCACATCCGGACGTGCAGCTCGACCTGGAGACGTCGACTGCGCTGGCGCGCTTCGACGACAGCGGTCCGGATCTCGGCATCCGGCACGGACCCGGGCCATGGCCGGGTCTCACTGCGCACTACTTGATGGACGACGCACTGTTCCCGGTTGCGGCGCCGACGTTGCCCGGGATCCGGCAAGTGACGAAGCCCGCTCACATTCTCCGCTTGCCGTTGATCTCGGACGTCGGTCTGCAAGGCTGGCCGGACTGGTTTCGCGCAGCCGACGTGCGTCGAGCGAATCTGCCTGCGTCCCATTCGTTCACCGACTCGACCGATGCAATGCTCGCGGCCGTGTACGGCCTGGGCGTAGCGCTCGCGCGCAGGCACATCGCCGCGCCGTACCTGGAGCGAGGCGAGTTGATCCAGCTGCCAGGCCCGACGTTGAAAGCACGCTTCTCCTACTACGTCGTGCATCCGGCGCATCGCCGGCCGACGGCGGCTGCGGCCACGTTCATCAACTGGCTGCGCCGCGAGGCCGCGAAGGAAGAAGGCGCAACTTCTTCAGGCCGAGGAACTTCGCGTAGCGCCGCGCCGCCGCCTCGAGCGCCGGCCGCTGCCGGCGGTCGGCCAGCGCGAAAAGCCGGCAAGTGATCGCGACGCAGTCCTGCTGCAACGTCCTGGACCACGTGCCTGCGACCTGGCCGTCGATCACGATCGGCGGATAGAAAATGCCGTGACCGGCATCGGCACGAGCGGCCACTTTGCTCGTCATGATGGCGCTGCGATCCTGATACGCGACCGTGTACTCGTCGTACGCGGGCAGGAGATGGCAGCCGCGTGCTGCGCGGGTCGTTACGCCGGGCGACTGCCAATACGTCTGGTCGTCGATCTTTGCAGCGAGCAGCTCCTTCGCGACCATCTCCAGTGCAATCGCTGCGTCGCCTGCAGCAAGCCCGGACCACCACGCGAAGTCGCGAACGGTCGCCGGCCCATGACTCGTGAAGTATCGCCGCGCCAGCTCTGCGAGCGACTCCTCGCGCGAGCGCTGCGGGACTGCGGGCAACCACTCGTCCATGAGCACGAACGTCTGCTGTTTGCCGGCACGCGGGCCCAGGCATACGAGTCCTTCGTGAGCGTGCCACCACAACAGATGCAGGCCGCGACTCGCTTTGGTTGCGATGCGAGCGTCTTCGAGTCGTCGGTACAGCTCGGGCCGCGACAGGCAATTGCCGCCGCGCAGTGCGTCCGTCAGGACCTTGCGACTTTGCGCGATGAGGCGACTATCGATGCTGTATTCGCGTTTGAGTCGCGACGCGCTGCGGGCCAGTGTGCGCTGCGCAGACAGTTCGAGCATCCAGCGCGCGTCATCAGCGGCAACGAAGTGCAGCGTGCCGCGCAAGGGCCAGGTGCGAACGATCTTGCGCTCGGCGATGGCTCGTTCGACGGAGGCTTCGGTCGCGCTGCGTGTGCGCAAGGCAACGGCCCACAGCGAGCCGAGGTAGTCCTGTGCCTGGATGGCGCCGAACCAACGAACGGTTTCGGCGGCGCTGGCGAACGGATTATGACCGATGCGCTGATGGCGCAGGCGCTGGGCGGCGAGTCGGATGGCGCGTCCTCCGGGCTGCGGGGGCCTGGAAAGTCTACCTGCTGTACCGGTCTGCTGCGGGGGCCTGCTGTACTGGCACGGTCGCGGGAATTCTGCGACTGCGCATTCGGCGGCGCAGGCCGTACAATTCGCCGGCTGCAAATACCCGAGGTCGAAAAATCTTTATGTCGTGGACGCTGTCGCAACGGGCGCAGAAGCTGACGAGCTCCGCCATCCGCGAGATCCTGAAAGTCACCGAGCGGCCCGAAGTCATTTCGTTCGCGGGCGGACTGCCTTCGCCGGATACCTTCCCGGTCGAGCGCCTGCGCGCCAAGGCAGCCGAGGTGCTGACGAACGATCCATCGCCGGCGCTGCAGTACGGCCCGACCGAAGGCTACCTGAAGCTGCGCGAGTGGATCGCTGAGCGTTACTCGACGCCGTCGGCGCGCATCGATCCGCAAAACGTCCTCGTGACCACGGGCTCGCAACAGGGCCTCGATCTGCTCGGCAAGACGCTGATCGACTCGGGCAGTCGCGTGCTCGTGGAGACGCCGACGTACCTCGGCGCGCTGCAGGCCTTCTCATTGTTCGATCCGCATTTCGTCTCCGTCGAATCCGACGAAGACGGGCTGGTGCCTGCCGCGCTCACGCCGAAGGTGACCGACGGCGCGCGCTTCCTTTACGTGCTGCCGAATTTCCAGAATCCCACCGGCCGCCGCATGCCGCTGGCGCGGCGCCACGAACTGGCGAAGATCGCGAAGCAGACCGGCATGCTCGTGCTGGAGGACGATCCGTACGGCGCGCTGTCGTATTCCGGCGATGTACTGCCGACACTGCTGTCGATGCTGCCCGACCAGGTCGTGCACATGGGATCGTTCTCGAAAGTGCTCGCGCCGGGATTGCGCGTCGGTTATCTGATCGCGCCCCAGGCTTTGCATCGCAAGCTGGTGCAGGCGAAGCAGGCCGCGGATCTGCACACGCCGAGCTTTACTCAGCGCATCGTTTACGAGACGGTGAAGGACGGCTTCCTCGACACGCACATCCCGACGATCCGCGAGCTGTACGGCGAGCGCTGCAGGGTGATGCTCGATGCGCTCAAGGAGCACTTCCCGGCGAGTGTGACGTGGAACGCTCCGCAAGGCGGCATGTTCATCTGGGTGCAGCTGCCGCCCGGCGTCGACAGCTTCAAGCTGCTCGACCAGGCGATCGCGCAGAACGTCGCGTTCGTGCCCGGCGGGCCGTTCTTCGCGAACGAGCCGCAGCTGAATACGCTGCGCCTGTCGTTCGTGACCGTGCCGCCGGAGAAGATCCGCCGGGGCGTGGCGCTGCTCGGCAAGCTCTTGCGCGAGAGCATCTCGACGGCACGAGTCGCATAAGAGTCGGGCTGAAGCCCGACTCCGCTACCTGTACCCCTTCGCCTGCAGCGAAAACAAATGCGCGTAGTGCCCGTTTACGCGCATCAATTCCTCGTGGCTGCCGCGTTCGACGATGCGGCCCTCTTGTATCACCACGATCTGGTCCGCCATCCGCACCGTCGAAAATCGATGCGAGATCAGGATCGCGATCTTGCCGCCCGTCAGCGTACGGAAATGCTCGAACACCGTCGCTTCCGCGGCTGCATCCATCGCAGCCGTCGGCTCATCGAGCACGAGGATATCCGCGCGCGAGCGCATGAACGCGCGTGACAGCGCGATCTTCTGCCACTGCCCGCCCGACAGTTCGCGGCCGTCGTTGAACCATTTGCCGAGCGGCGTTCGATAACCTTCAGGCAGCGTGTCGACGATCGGCTGCGCCATGCCCTTCACGCCGGCCTCGCGCCAGCGCGGCTCGTCCTCGAAGTGCTGGACGTCGCCGGCGCCGATGTTCTCGCCGAGCAGCAGCTGGTAACGAGCGAAGTCCTGGAAGATCACGCCGATGCGCTGACGCAGCGCTGCCTCGTCCCACTCGCGCAGATCTTTGCCATCGAGCAGGATGCGGCCTGCAGTCGGTTGGTACAGCCGCGTCAGCAACTTGATCAACGTCGTCTTGCCCGAGCCGTTCTCGCCGACCAGCGCGAGCGATTCGCCCGGCTTGATGTGCAGGTCGATGTCGATGAGCGACAGCTGCTCGGCGCCGGGATAGCGAAAGCTCACCTGCTCGAAACGCACGCCGTCCTCGGGATGCGGTCCGTGCACGACATTGCCCGCCGTGCTTTCGACCGGCGTCTCGAGATATTCATAGAGCGTCGACAGATACAGGTTGTCTTCGTACATGCCGCCGACCGCGGAGAGAATTGCAGACACCGCCGACTGGCCCTGCCGGAACAGCATCAGGTACATCGTCATCTGGCCGAGCGTGATACGCGAGGCGATCGCGGAGAGCGCGATCCATGCGTAAGCGGCGTACAGCGTTGCGGTGGCGATGAGGCCGAGGAAGAAGCCCCACGTGTCGCGGCGGATCGTCAGGTCGCGATCCTCGCTGTAGAGCTTGCGGAAGATGTTGCGATAGCGCTCGAGGAACAGCGGGCCGAGGCCGAACAGCTTCACCTCCTTCGCGTGATCTTCGCGCGCCAGCACCGTCTCCAGGTACAGCTGCATGCGCGTTTCCGGCGAGCGCCACAGGAACAGGCGGAATTTGTCGCCGGAGAATTTCGCTTCGGCGAGAAACGCCGGCAGACCCGCGAGCACCAGCAGCGCGACGGCCCACGGCGAGAAGTTGATCAGCAGCGTGCCGAAGCTGATCAGGGAAATCGCGTTCTGCACCAACCCGAAGGTGCGCATCACCAGCGACAGAGGGCGGCTCGACGCTTCGCGCCGCGCGCGCGTGAGCTTGTCGTAGAACTCGGAGTTTTCGAAGTGCTCCAGCTCCAGCGTCAGCGCCTTTTCCAGAATCATCACGTTGACGCGCTGACCGAGTTGCGCCCGCAACAGCGATTGGCACAAGCCAATGCCGCGCTGTGCGCCGGCGATTGCAGCGACCAGCAGTCCTTCGCATGCAACCAGGAACAGCGCGTGACGAGTCAGAGCCGCGCGGTTCAGCGCATCGGACTGAATCGCGGCTACGACGGCATCGACGATCAGCGAGCCGACATAAGCGACGGCCGCCGGCAGCGTGCCCGCGATCAACGTGAGAATTGCGAACGCGATCGTAAGGGTGCGGCTCGTCGTCCACACCAGCTGCAACGCGCGGTGGCTGTATGCGAAGACGCCGAGAAAGCCGCGCTTCAGGCTCGGCTGGCCGATAACCGGCTGGCGCTTGCGGGGATTCAAGGAACGAAAAGAACTGACATAACGAAAGCCGAGTGTGGGGGCGTGCGACGCGCTCTGCAATGCTGCCAGCCGGCTGGTTGCACCGTCGCCGGTCGAGGCAGAGAATCGGCTGCGACATGGGTGATTCCAAAGACAAGCCGCCGACAGCTCCTGCTCCCGACAACAAGCGCTCGGGTCGCGCTGGTGTCGACGACCGCGGCAACACCGTGTGGGAATGGCAGCTGGAGACCGGCGTTTACAGCCGCGACATCAGCACGCAGAAGCTCAAGAAGCTCGACCTCGGCGACTTGTCGATTGCCGAGACCGCGAGCCATCAACGTCCGGCCGGGCTCGGTCCCAAGGACAAGCCGAAGTCACCGGGCGGCGGCTTCAATCCCTACGACAGCGGGGGCGGCGGCGATCGCGGCGGCAGCAACCCGTACGACAACGCTCGCAACACGAGCAAGAGCACGCAGCAAACGAACGCTCCGCCGGCCCGCAAGCCGATGGACTTGAAGCGCTTGGAAGAATGGATGCAGATCAGGAAGCGGCTGGAGCAGCAGAAGAAGGACGGCGACGAGGATTAGCGGTCGCCCTCATCGCTTGCTTCAGGCGCTGGGATGTTCTTGCGTACCCAGTCGACCAGCGCCTTGTCATCCGGCGTAACCGAATAATTCTTGTGACTCTTGAGGAAGCGCTTGTCGGTGACCTGCGCCTTGGTCGCTGCCAGCGTCGGGTCGCTCGCGCTGGTGACGAACAGATTGCCCTCGGCGGCAATTTGCAGGACCACCGCTGCCTCCGCCGTCGAGAACTCATCCTGCACCGAGAACTCGATTGGCAATCTCTGCACGGCAGCGCCGGCAACGTCTTTGTTCTCCACGAAGCCGCCGATGCGCACCCGGGTTCCATTCGGCATCGTGAAGCTGCGATAGCCCTCGTCATCGGGCGGCGTGGCCATAAAGTCATCGAGAAGGTTGTTGACGAATGCGAGCTCGTCATCGGTCATCGTGGCAGCGATGTTGAACTGCACCGCTCCTGCGAAAGACGTCCGTCCCTTTCGCACCTTGTCACCGGAGTTCAACGTTTCGAGATCGAAGGCGTACTGCTTGCCGGTCGGCGGAATGTCTGCGGCATGGGATGCGTTCGTCAGCATGCAAAGCACGCAGAGCGACACGAACGATCCGACTGCCTTCACCCAGCTCATCCTCGACCTCGACTAGCGCCGGCCCCGTCGGGCTGCAGCCCGGCCACCATCACGCCGTTTGCTCGTCGCCGTCAACATATCTATGAACGCGCGTAGCTTCGGTTGCGTTTGAGTGCGCGCGGGAAAGTACAGGAACAGTCCTGGCGTCGCAGGTAAGAACTCCTCCAGCACCGGCTCCAGCTGTCCCGTAGCCAGCTCGCGTGCTGCGAACAGATCGGCGGTGTAGATCAGCCCCATTCCCTTGAGTGCGCACGCCATCATCAGATTGCCGTCGTTGACGGTGACGCCGCCGGGGACGTCGACCGAGAACTCGCGGCCACCGCGCACGAACTCCCAGCGGTAGATCGAACCGGCGGTCAGAAAGCGATAACGAATGCATTCGTGCCGCGTCAGCTCTTCCGGCGTGCGCGGGCGGCCGCGCGCGGCGAAGTACGCAGGCGAGCCGAGTACCGACCAGCGCAGGTCCGGCGTCAGGCGCACCGCGATCATGTCTCGCTCGACCTGCTCGCCGATGCGAATGCCCGCGTCGAGATTGCTGGCGGTGAGATCGACCGCCGCGTCGTTCACGTCGATATCGACTGCAACGTCGGGATACGCGCGGCGAAAGTCCGGCAGCGCAGGCTCGATCACCAGCGGCAACGCGACGCGCGGTACCGAGAGACGCAGCAGCCCCGCGGGCCGCTCGCGCAGATCCGTGAGTGCTTCGAATGCACCGGCGATCTCAGTGGCCGCAGGTCGAACGCGGGCCAGCAGCTTCTCGCCGGCTTCGGTCAACCCTACGCGTCGCGTCGTGCGCTGAAACAGTACGAGCCCGGTCTTCGTTTCGAGCGTGCGAATCGCCTGACTCACTGCCGCGGGCGTGACGCCGAGCTCCGCGGCGGCGGCGCGAAAGCTCGCGTGCTTCGCTACCGACAGGAATTCGGACAAGCCGCTGAAACCGTCGCTGCGTGCCATCTGGGGATCCGGCGATTAGAAAGTTCATCTTTACAGCTCATTGTCCTGCAGGCGGTTTATCCAAACAACCGCCGGCGCTACCTTGCACGCCAACGAAGCGTCAGCCCGCTTCCCCAGGAGCTCAGTCATGCAGTACGCCACGCTCGGAAATACCGGTCTCGTCGTCTCGCGCCTCGCCTTCGGCGCGATGACCTTCACCTCCGGCAACCAGGACTTCGCGACGGTCTACAAGGTCGGTGCGCAGGCGGCGAACGAGTTGGTCGCGCGCTCGCTGGATGCCGGCGTGAACTTCTTCGACACAGCCGACGCCTACGCCGGCGGACAATCGGAGGTACTGCTCGGCCAGGCGCTGAAGTCCCGCCGTAACGATGTCGTGATTGCGACCAAGGTCGGCATGCGCAGCGGCACGGCCGTGACCCAATCCGGACTGTCACGCCGCCACATCCTGTGGTCGGTCGACGAAAGCCTGAAGCGCCTCGGCACCGATTGGCTCGACGTCTACATCGCGCACCGCGAGGACCCGTTCACTCCGCTCGAAGAAACGCTCGCTGCACTCGACGCCGTGGTGCGTTCCGGCAAGGTGCGCTACATCGGCTTCTCGAACTGGTCGGCGTGGAAGGTGGCCGCGGCGCTCGAGATCCAGAAAGCGAACAATCTCGCACCGTTCACGCACGGGCAGATGCATTACTCGCTGCTCGGCCGCGACGTCGAGCGCGACGTGATACCGATGATGCGTCGTTACGGCTTGGGGCTCACGATCTGGAGCCCGCTCGCTTCCGGCTTCCTGAGCGGCAAGTACACCCGCGCCACGCTGTCCGCTCCCGACAATCGCTTTTCGGGATTCGACCTGCTGCCGTTCGACAAGGAGCACGGCTTTCAGCTGGTGGAGCGCCTGCGCAAGATCGCCGCGGAGCACGACGCGAGCGTGGCGCAGACCGCGATCGCCTGGCTGCTCGCCAAGCAGAATGTGACGAGCGTGCTGATCGGCGCCAGCAAGCTGCATCAGCTCGACGACAACTTCGGCGCGGCGAATGTCGTGCTCACCGCTGCTGAAATGGCCGAGTTGGATGCGGCCACTGCGCTGTCGCCGGTCTATCCCAACTGGTTCATCGACCGCCTGCAGGACCAGGTCACTGCCAAGGCGATCGCGCGATAGGAGTCGATCATGTCACTACCACTCGAAGGTAAGGTCGCAATCGTAACGGGCAGCTCGCGCGGCATTGGCCGCGCGATCGCCGAACGACTCGCGCAGGACGGGGCCGCCGTCGTCATCAATTACGTTCGCGGCGAGCAGGCCGCACAGGAAGTCGTGACTGCCATTCGCAGTCGTGGCGGGCGAGCGGTCGCGGTTCGCGCCGACGTAGCGCGAACGGCGGAAGTCCATCGACTGTTCGACGAAGCGCGCGCAGCGTTCGGGGCGCCCGACATCGTCGTCGCGAACGCTGGCGTCGCGGTTATCAAGCCGATCACGGAAAGCACGGAGGAAGAGTTCGATTTCGTGTTCGGCGCGAACACCAAAGGCGTTTTCTTCACGTTGCAGCAAGCGGCGCGCCAGGTGCGCGATGGCGGGCGCATCGTCGTCGTCTCTACTGGCGGCACGCGCATGCTGATGTCGGGCACCGCGCTCTACCTCGGCAGCAAGGGCGCCGCCGAGCAGTTCGTGCGCGTGCTGTCGCGCGAGCTCGGACCGCGCAACATCACGGTCAACGCGCTCTCTCCGGGGTTCACCGACACGGATCTGCTGCCGGAACGAGATCGCAAGATCGCGGCGGGGATGTCGCCCTTTGCTCGCATCGGCGAGCCCGCGGAGGTCGCGTCGGTCGCGGCATTCCTCGCAAGCGACGACGCGCGTTGGGTGACTGGACAGAACGTGGGAGCGGGAGGCGGCGTCTTCTAGCTTGCTACGGCTCTGCTGTGCGCTGGCGATACAACGCCTGGATGACAGCAGCAGTGTAGGCGGAGAATTGCTGCACGTCGGGCTGGCGAGCTGCCCAATCGTCGCGCACTCTGCCCAAGTAGGCATCTCTCGCCAGCTCCAAAACCATCCGGTGCTCGGGCGGTATGCGCTCGAGCACCCATGCAGCCGCAACATCTTTCGGCACGACCTCGTCGCTGGCCAAGGTTGTCCACATGCGCGCCAAGGTGAGCACTACGTTGCGCTCGTCGCCTTTGAGATCGTCGAGCAGCTTGGGGAGCGAGTCGACGATAGCGTCACGTATGGCCTGCGCGGGCACCGGCGCGATGAGCGTTCTTGCCTCGGGACCGATCAGCGGGCGGCTCCTGCACCTCGCTGCATGCAGCAGGATGGCCAGGTCCGGATCCGCGGCGGGACCCGGAATGTCTTCGCGCTCGAATCTGTCGCGCAACCACTCTCCAAAGAGGAGCTGACGGCGCGGCGGATGGCTCCAGCGGTGCACATCCGAGGCGAGCACGAACATCGCTTCGATCGGCCGCACCGGCCCTGTGTTTGGACCGGAGAGAGCGAGCAGCTTTCGAACGATGATGCTCCGTTCCGACGAGTCCAAGGGCCGCTGCAGCACGACTAGAACATCGATGTCGCTGTTCGGCCGCAGGCCGCCATCGGTGGCCGAGCCATACAAGTAACAGGCGGCGATGTCATCGGGTAGACATGCCAGGATCTCGACCAGCGTGCCCGCGTACGAGTCGTCTGCCCGTGGTGGGTTGGCCATCGAGCGTCAAGATACAGATCCGCCCGACGACCGTCGAGGCGCAGCGCTCGCTCGAATCGCTTACTCCGTCGGCGCGTAGATCTGATCGAACACGCCGCCGTCGGCGAAGTGCGTCTTCTGAGCCTTCGCCCAGCCGCCGAAGTCGGCGATCGTCACGAGCTGGATCTTCGGAAACTGCCCGGCGTGTTTCGCCGCGACCTGCTCGTCGATCGGTCGATAGAAGTTCCTGGCGATGATCTCCTGCGCCTCCGGCGAGTACAGATACTTGAGATACTCGGTTGCGACTTCGCGCGTGCCCCGGCGCAGCACGACTTTGTCCACGACCGTGACCGGCGGCTCGGCGAGAATGCTCAGCGACGGAACGACGATCTGCACCTTGTCCGCGCCGAGCTCCTTGATCGAGAGGAATGCTTCGTTCTCCCACGCGAGCAGCACGTCGCCGATGTCGCGCTGGACGAACGTCGTCGTCGCACCGCGCGCGCCGGTGTCGAGCACCGGAACGTTCTTGAACAGCTTGCGAATGTAGTCCTTCGCGGTCGCCTCGCTCCCGCCCGGCTGTTGCAGGGCCCAGGCCCAGCCCGCGAGATAGTTCCAGCGCGCTCCGCCGGAGGTCTTCGGGTTCGGCGTGATGACGGCGACGCCCGGTTTGACGAGATCGCCCCAGTCGCGAATGTTCTTCGGATTGCCCTTGCGCACCAGGAAGACGATCGTCGACGTGTAGGGCGAGCTGTTGTGCGGCAGGCGCGATTGCCAGTTCACGGGCAGCAACTTGCCGTTCGTGGCGATTGCGTCGACGTCGCCGGCGAGCGCGAGCGTGACGACGTCGGCCGGCAGACCATCGATGACGGTGCGCGCCTGCTTGCCCGAACCGCCGTGCGATTGCTTCACCGTGACGTCCTCGCCGGTCTTGCCCTTCCAATACTTCGCGAAGGCCGCGTTGTACTCCGCGTACAGCTCGCGTGTCGGGTCGTACGACGCGTTCAGCAGCGTGACTTCTTTGGCGTGCGCGAGGGGCGCCGCGAGTGCGAGCAGCACGGACGCGGCGACGATCCGTAAATAGCGGGTCATGAGAAATCCTCCAGAAGAATTCGATCAGAACTGCAGCGCGAAGCGCGTGAACACTGCCTTCTCGTCCGGTCGATCGGCGCCGCCGGCAGCGCCGCCATCGAAGCTCGTGACGTCGTAGTTCACGGACCACTTGTAGTTCTGGCTGAGATACCAGTTGACGCCGACACCCCACGCGCTCGCCTTGCTGGCAGCGCTGTCAGGGTTGGCGAACGAGTTCGGGCCGTCGACGAAAGCGTCGTCGTCGATATCGAGCTCGTGATAGCGCGCGACCAGCTCCCAGGCACCCCAGGTGTGATTCTCCAGCGAGAAGACAGATCCGGGTGTGTAGCCGCGGAACGCTTCGTCCTCGCCCGTCGCGAACCACGCGAGCTGTACTTGCCAAGCCGTGTTATCCAGCGTCGCCGAGCGCAGGCCGGCGGTCGGCGTTGCACGCGTGACGTCCTGCGACACGTTCACGTACTCGCCGAGCACGCTGAAGCTGCCGACGGAGTAGTAGGCCTGCGGCGTCCAGCGTATCCGCTCACCATCGGCGAAAGTGCCATTCACCGCAGGCGTCGCGCCGCTTGCGGCTGTCGTGCCGCGGTAGCTGAAGAACGTCTGCTGGCCCGGCGTGCGATAGCTGGGCAGCAGCGTCGTCGTGGCGCTGCCCGTCGAATCGACGAACGTACCGGCAATACCGAAGCCGAGGCCGCGCAACGCGAAGCTGTCCGAGTTGATGAACGGCTGGAGGAAAACGCGCGCGGCCCAATCGCCTTTCGTATCGTTCTCCGCGTCGGGCGTCGGCGCGTTGCCGTCGCTGCTGCCGCCGTCGCTCACGCCGTTGAAATAGCCCACCGAGTAATTCACGAGACCGCCGGCAACGTCGCCTCCGAATTGCAGACCGAGGTCGCGGTTGGGCACGAGGCTGGTGGGAAAACCGCGCTCGATGAACCGCAGGTCTGTCGCCGACTGCAGGCGCTCCAATCCGACCGGCACCTTGAACTTGCCGGCGGTGACCACCGCCCAGGGCTTGAGTCGCGCCGCGATGTACGCGTCCTGGACGATAGCGCGGCCGCCCGCGAAGTCGGGCGTGAAGCGGAAATCGTAGATCCCGTTGAGCGTGCCTTCGAGGATCGGCCGCACGCGCCGCAGGATCCACGTGTCCGATGTCTCGGGCGTCACGTCGTCCGGAAAGTAGCGGCCGTCGAACTGCAGCACGCCGCGCAGTCGCACGACGTTGGCTCCATCGGCGGACTGAATGCGGAAGCCCTGTTGAGGCGAGGCCCGCACGACAGGTGTGTTCGGCACCGCGGCCTTCGCTGCTTCGTCCTGCAGCTCCAGCTTGCGTTCGAGCACACGGATCTTTTGTTCCTGCGCTTCCAGGCGCTCGCGGAGCTCGGAGACGTCGTCGGCGCGTGCGGCACCGGCGGCGAGCAAGAGCGTTGCGGAAACGGCAGCTGCGATCCTCATGGGTCTCCCGATCGGTGGCAAAACGAGGACAGCCATCGTAGGGAACAGGCCGTTAACACTTCAGTCGAGCGGCGGTAACAAAGGAGTCGTGGTATTTGACTCGCCGGGCGAACGCCGGTAATACTCGCCGCCATGTCGTTACGACGTGTAATTTCTGGCCAATGGTGGTGGCGCCTCTCATAAGGGAGGGGGCCGCTGGACCTGCATATAACGTAACGTTCGAACCAGAAACCCATCTCCGAGCACGAATCCGGAGATGGGTTTTTTTATCGCCTCCCGCCCGGACTTCGCGCAACGAGGTCGCTGACGAGGAGCTGCTGCTTGAAACCGCCATTCGACATTGCTGCCGACCTTGACACGCCGGTCTCGGCGTATCTCAAGCTCAAGCCGTTCAAGCCGCGCTTCCTGCTGGAGAGCGTCGAAGGCGGCGAGCGGCTCGCGCGCTATTCCTTCATCGGCTTCGGCGATTGCGCCGAGGTGCGGCTCGATGAGCGCGGACTCACTGTCAACGGCCGCACGCGCCCCGCACCGGATTCGCAGCAGGAGCTGCTGCAAGCGTTGCGCGATGCGCTTGCGCATACGCCACAACCTAGCCCACGAATTCCCGGCGTGCCGCTGCCCGGCGGACTGGTCGGCGTTGCGGGCTACGATCTGGTGCGAAATTTCGAGCGGTTGCCGGCACGCGCGCGCGTCGTGGAGCCCTCGCCGCAAGCTCACTATCTCGCGCCGCAATCGCTGCTGGTGTTCGATCACCTGACCCGCGGCGTCGCGTTACTCCACGCGGGCAGCGAAAGCGAGCGCAGCTCGTTGCGCAAGCAAGTCGTGCAAGCGCTGCGCGGCGCGATTCCACAGAGCGAGAAGCGCATTCGTTATGCCCCGGCCGTGGGCAGCCTCAGCCAGGCCGAGTTCATCGACGGCGTTCGTCGCACCAAGGAATACATCGCCGCCGGCGACGTCTATCAGCTGGTGCTGTCGGTGCGCTTCGCCGGCGAATGCGAGCTGGAGCCATTCGAAACCTATCGCGCGCTGCGGCTGCTGAACCCTTCGCCCTATATGTTCTATTGCGACCTCGGCGATTGCGTCGTCGTCGGCTCTTCGCCCGAAGCATTGGTGAAACTTTCGCACGGGCATGCGCAGATGCGCCCGATCGCCGGCACGCGGCCGCGCGGCCGTGACAGCGACGAGGACGAGCGGCTGCAGGAAGAGTTGCTGGCAGATCCGAAAGAGAACGCCGAGCACATCATGCTGGTCGATCTCGCGCGCAACGATCTCGGCCGTGTTGCGCGCGCCGGCACGGTGGGCGTGAATCCTTATCGGCACGTCGAGCGCTACAGCCACGTCATGCACATCGTCAGCGGTGTGAATGGCGAGCTGGCGCCCGGCAAGGACGCGTTCGATTTGTTCGCAGCCGCGTTCCCCGCGGGCACGCTGGTCGGCGCGCCGAAAGTGCGCGCGATGGAAATCATCGACGAGCTCGAGCCCGTGCGCCGTGGCTTCTACGGCGGCACGGTCGGCTACTTCGGCCATGGCGGCGACATGGACCACGCGATCACGATCCGTACGATGGTGTTTCGCGGCGACACGTACAGCTATCAGGCGGGCGCAGGCCTGGTCGCGGACAGCGTGCCGCAGACCGAATACGAGGAAGTGCTGGCGAAAAGTGCCATCGTGCGCCGCGCGCTGGCACTCGCAGAGGAGGGCCTATGAGCGCTGCTCCTGCCACGCGGCTCCTGCTCATCGACAACTACGACTCCTTCACCTACAACCTGGTGCAGGCGTTCATGGTCCTCGGCGCCGAGGTGCTGGTCCATCGCAACGATCAGATCTCGGTCGACGAAGCGCGGGCGTTGCAGCCGACTCACTTGTGCATCTCGCCAGGGCCCGGGACGCCGTACGACGCCGGAGTCTCGATGCAGATGATCGACGCATTCGCCGGCCACGTGCCGGTGCTCGGTGTCTGTCTCGGACATCAGTCGCTGGTCGAGGTGTTCGGCGGCAAAGTCGTGCGCGCAGCGCGGCTGATGCACGGCAAGACTTCGTACGTGCATCACGACGGCCGCGGCATTCTCGCGGGCCTGCCGGAGCCCTTCGAGGCGGGTCGCTATCATTCGCTGATCGCGCAGCCGCAGTCGCTGCCGGACGTGCTGGAAGTTTCGGCGCGCACTGACGAAGGTGAGATCATGGCCGTGCGCCATCGCGAGCTGGCGGTGGAAGGCGTGCAGTTTCATCCGGAGAGCGTGCTCACGCCGCAAGGGCCGGTGCTGATGGACAACTTCCTGCGACAACGCTCGCCAAGGCGCCAGCAATGACTGCTCTGCGCGAAGTTCTCGAGCTGCTGCTCGACCGCCGCAACCTGAGCGAGGCGCAGGCTGCCGACCTGTTGGTCGCGCTCACTGACCCGACGCTGTCGCCGGCGCTCGGCGGGGCGTTGCTCGCCGGACTTCGCGCGAAAGGTGTCACCGCCGACGAAGTGCGCGGTTTCGCAAAGACCATGCGCAAGCTCGCGCGACGGCCGATCCTGCCGGACGGCGGGCCGCTGGTCGACATGGTCGGCACTGGCGGCGATGGCTCAGGAAGCTTCAATCTTTCGACAGGAGCCGCGTTGCTGGTCGCGGCGATGGGCATTCGCGTCGCGAAGCACGGCACGAGCTCGGTTTCGAGCCGCAGCGGCAGCGCAGACGTGGTTCGCGCGCTCGGCTTGAATCTGCCGCTCGACGAGAAGGCCGCTGGCGAGTGTCTCGCGGCGACTGGCTTTACGTTTTTCTTCGCGCCGCATTACCACCCGGCGATGAAAGCAGTGATGCCGATCCGGCAAGCGCTCGGCGTGCGTACTGTCTTCAATATTCTCGGACCGCTGTCCAATCCTGCGGAGCCGCCGTTTCATCTGATCGGTGCGTATCACGTCGACATTGCCGCGTTGATGGCCGACACGCTCGCTGGCCTGCCGATCGAGCGTGCGTTCGTTGTGCACGGCGAGCCCGGTTGGGACGAGGCGACGCCGATCGGACCGTTCACGCTGTTCGACGTGCGCCCTGGCGAGGTCAAGCGCTCGCGTCGCAGTGCGGAGGAGTTCGCACTGCCTGCCTGCACCGCTGACGAGCTCAAAGGGGGCGATGCCGCCTACAATGCCGAGCACCTGCGGGCAGTGCTCGAAGGACGCGACCGCGGCGCACACCGCCACGCGATCGTGTTGCAAGCGGCGCTCGTGCTGGAGCTGATGGGGATAGCGGCGTCGGCGAAGCAAGCGGCCAGCATGGCGCAGGACGCGATCGACTCGGGCGCCGGCCGCAGAATATTGGAACGAATCGCAGCGTTCGGCCGCGCGGCAGCGGCTAGCGGGTAGTCAGATGAGCGGACTCCTAACTGAAATGGCGCAGTCGAGCCTTGCGAGGCTCGAACAAGCGCGCGCGAGAGAATCCGAGCAGATGTTGTGGACGCGTGTGTGCTCGGCGCCGACAGCACCGCGATTGAAGCTTTCGCCGGAAGGCTTCGACATCATCGCCGAATGCAAGCTGGCGTCGCCTTCGGCGGGCGATCTGTCGCAGCACACTACCGATATCGACAGGCGAGTGCAGGCATACGCGCATGGCGGCGCCTGCGCCGTCTCCGTGCTGACGGAGCCGACGCGATTCGGCGGGTCGCTCGAGCACCTCGCGCAGACGGCGCGGACGCTCGCGGCGCTCGGCGTGCCAGTGATGCGCAAGGATTTCCTCGTCGATCCGTATCAAGTGATGGAGGCGCGTGCCGCAGGCGCCGGCGGCGTACTCGTGATCGTGCGCATGCTGGATCGCAGCCGCATCAAGGCGCTGCTGGACGTCGCCGCGATGCTGAAGATGTTCGTGGTCATCGAAGCGTTCGACGCGGTCGATCTGCAGGTCGCGCAGGAAGTGCTCGCCGAGCGCAAGGCGCATGACGAGCAGATGCTGGTCGGCCTCAATTGCCGCGATCTCGACACCTTGAGCGTCGACCTGTCGCGGCTGGCTCAACTCGCGAGCTCTCTGCCGCCGGCCTTCTCTTCGGTGGCGGAGAGCGGCGTCGGCTCGCTCGAAGACGTGAAGACGGTCGTCGACCTCGGTTATGACGTCGCGCTCGTCGGCACGACGCTGATGAACTCGGATGACCCCGGCAAGCTGCTGGGCGAGATGCTGGCAGCCGGGCGTGAGCGCGCGATGGCGGTGCGCACCCGCAAGATGCGGATCGCCACCGGCGCTGCGATCGACGACGAGTAGCGGCGTGGCGATCTGGGTCAAGATCTGCGGTCTCACCACGCGCGATGCAGTTGAAGCAGCGGTCGCAGCCGGTGCCGATGCAGTCGGCTTCGTGTTCGCGCCGTCCAAGCGGCAAGTCACGGCGATGCAGGCCACGCAGCTCGCGCAAGGCGTGCCGCGAAGAATCCCGCGCGTCGCGGTGATGCTGCATCCGACGCAGAGTCAGCTCGATGAAGTGTGGTCGACGTTCCGGCCGGATGTGCTGCAGACGGATGTGGAGGACTTGGAGACGCTGAGGGTGCCGATGGGGTTGACAGTAATGCCGGTGATCAGGAGGGCAGGGGGAGTCGGGCTCAAGCCCGACCTACAGCCCAAACACCAGCGCATCCTCTTTGAGGGGCCGGTGAGCGGCGTGGGTAGCACTTCCGATTGGCACGCGGCGGCGCAGTTCGCACGCACCACGCAACTCGTCCTCGCTGGTGGCCTCAATGCGACCAATGTCGCCGATGCCATCGCCGCGGTTCGTCCGTTCGGCGTGGACGTGAGCAGCGGCGTCGAGGCGTCGCCCGGGGTCAAGGACCCCATCAGGATTCATGAATTCGTGCAGCGCGCCCGCGCGGTGTGCGAACGGAGCAAATAGATGAGCAGCTCGATTTCGATCGATCCCCAGGCGTCGCTCGCGCGCATGCTGAAGGGCGAGTACCCCGACGCCCGCGGCCGCTTCGGGCCATTCGGCGGTCGCTACGTGCCCGAGACACTGGTGCCGGCGCTCGACCGGTTGCAGGCTGGCGTCGATCGCTACTTGCGCGATCGCGCTTTCCTCGACGAGTTTCATGCCGAGTTGCGCAGCTGGGTCGGGCGGCCGACGCCGCTCACGCACGCGCGTACGTTGTCGCGGCGCTGGGGTGCCGAGGTATGGCTGAAGCGCGAAGATCTCGCGCACACCGGGGCGCACAAGATCAACAACTCCATCGGCCAGGTGCTGCTCGCAAAGAAACTCGGAGCGAAGCGCGTGATCGCAGAAACGGGAGCGGGTCAGCACGGCGTTGCATCGGCAGCCGCGTGTGCGCGGCTCGGCATGCCTTGCACCGTGTACATGGGCTCTGTCGACATGGAGCGCCAGGCGCCGAACGTGGGGCGCATGAAGCTGCTCGGTACGACGGTCGTTCCAGTTACGAGTGGCGATCAGACGCTGCGTGCTGCTGTCGACGAGGCACTGCGCGATTGGGTGTCCGATCCGAACGGCACGTATTACTGCCTTGGCTCTGCGATCGGTCCGCATCCCTATCCCTATCTGGTGCGCGAGCTGCAGTCCGTGATCGGCCGCGAAGCGCGCGAGCAGATCGTCGAGCAGACAGGCAAGCTGCCGGACATCGTGATCGCCTGCGTCGGCGGCGGCTCCAACGCGATCGGTCTGTTTCATCCGTTCATCGCGGACCGCGACGTGCGCATGCTCGGTTTCGAAGCCGGCGGCAAGGGCGCGGGGCTGGGCGAGAACGCAGCTCCACTCGCATACGGCACGCCCGGGGTCTTGCAAGGCAGCTATTCGCTGCTGCTGCAGGATGAGCATGGGCAGATTCAGGAAACGCACTCGGTCTCAGCAGGTCTCGACTATCCGGGCGTCGGACCCGAGCACGCTTTGCTGATGAGCGTCGGTCGGGTGAAGTACGAAGCAGTGGACGACGACACGGCGCTGGCTGCGCTGGCTGAGTGTTGTGCGGCCGAGGGGATTCTGCCCGCGATCGAATCGGCGCACGCGCTCGCGGGCGCGAAGCGCTACGCCGCAAAGAATCCGGGCGCAAGGATTCTCATCGGTCTGTCCGGCCGCGGCGACAAGGACATGCCGACGTTGCAGCGGACGCTGCTGAAGGATGTGCAGTGATGGCGGCAGGCAGCGTGATCACCGAAGCGATCCGCAACGCGAAGGCGAGCGGGCGGCCGGCACTCGTCGGCTGGGTCACCGCCGGATTTCCGCAACGTGAGACCTTCGTGCAACAACTGTCCGCTGTCGCGGATGCGTCGGATGTCGTCGAGATCGGTGTGCCCTTCAGCGACCCGATGGCCGACGGCCCCACGATCCAGCGCGCCAGCCGCGCGGCGCTTGCGCAAGGCGTATCACTCAAATGGATCCTTGCCGAGCTCTCGGGCCCGCGTCCCAAGCTGCGCGCGCCGTTGCTGCTGATGAGCTACCTGAATCCGTTGCTCGCGTACGGTCTCGAGCGACTGCCGGAAGACGCAGCGCGCGCCGGTGTTTCCGGCTTCATCGTTCCCGATCTGCCGTTCGAAGAATGCGCGGACCTGCGGGCTGCGCTCGCAGCGCGTGGGTTGGCGCTGGTGCAGTTGGTTACACCCGTGACTCCGACTGAGCGCATCGAGATGTTGTCCGCCGCGAGCAGCGGTTTCATCTACGCGGTCACGATGACGGGCACGACCGGCAAGAACGCGCCGGTGTCCGCTGACGCGCTCGAGTACTTCGCGCGCGTGAAACGCATTTCGCCGCTGCCCGTGTGCGCGGGTTTCGGCATCCGCAGCCGCGAGCAAGTTGAGCGGCTGGCGCCGCACGTCGACGGCGTCGTCGTGGCCTCAGCGCTCGTGGAAATGTTGGAGCGTGGCGAAGATCCGGTGGCGTTCTTGCGCAGCCTGCGCTAAGGACCTACGCCCTTCCTAACGATTGTGTCCTGCCGCGGCGCAGGAACAATGTCGTCGCTTCCCTTCTTATGCAGGTACGCCTTGCACGGATACGGTGACAGCGATGGCCATCAGATGGTCGCTGGGTGAGCTGCTCGGTTTGAAGAAACCGCGGCGGTCGCCTTACAAGCCGAGTCCTCCGGAATCGAAATTCCATGCGGTCTCGATAATTCCAGGCGACAGCGCCTGCGCCGCGGTCCATCGTTTCACGGGCCAGCGCTTCCTGTCCGCGCACGCGCCGCGTCTGCCATTGCCGACATGCGACTCTCCGCGGTGCACTTGCCACTACCGACATCACAAGGATCGTCGCGCCGGACCGCGACGTCGCAGTGAAGTCGGCATGATGATGGCGTCCTATTCGGGCGCCGAGCGTCGCCGCTCGCGCGGACGCCGCGCTGATGACGACTGAGTTCCCGTAGGATTCCTCCGACATTGCGTCCGTGTGACATACTCGCACCGCATTCCAGCGGGGAGAACTCCAATGAAAGTCGCCGGCAGAGTCGTCGCCGTAACGGGCGGCGCGAAGGGTATTGGTCGCGCTCTCGCGCGTCGCTTCGTTCAAGAGGGTGCACGCCATGTTGCCGTCGCTGATCTCGACGATGCGGGTGCACGCGCCGTTGCGACGGAGCTGCGAGGCTCGTCGATGCGCGTCGACGTGAGCCGCGAATCGGACATCGCGACCTTCATCGATACCACGGAGCGCAATCACGGTCCGATCGATCTGTTCTGCTCGAACGCGGGCATCGGTATCGGTCGCGGCCTCGATACGCCGAACGATGCCTGGCAGAGGATTTGGGAAGTGAATCTGATGGCGCACGTGTACGCCGCGCGTCATCTCGTGCCACGCATGATCGCGCGTGGCGGCGGTTATCTGCTGAACACGGCATCGGCAGCGGGCCTGCTTTCGCAAATCGGCAGCGCAACCTACTCGGTGACGAAGCACGCTGCCGTTTCGCTCGCGGAGTGGATTGCGCTCACGCACGGCCACGAGGGCATCAAGGTTTCGGTGTTGTGTCCGCAAGCCGTGCGGACCGACATGATCGCCGGCAACGAAGGCGACGTCGCGAGCGTCAACGGCATCATGGAGCCGGAGCAGGTGGCTGAAGCTGTGGTAGCGGGACTCGCGGCGGAGAAGTTCTTGATCCTGCCGCACGCGGAAGTTGCGGAGTATATGCAGAGGAAGGCGGCGGATCGGGATCGATGGATCGCGGGGATGAATCGGCTGCAGCAGAGATACCAAGAGTCAGGCTAAAGCCTGACGATCTCAGGCGGCGGATTCCGGCGTATACGCGTACAACCGGCTCTGCGTGCGCAGCATGTCTGCTTCGGTCAGCGCCGGTCGTTCGGCGCGCAGCCGCTTGATCAACGCGATAAACGCATCCGGTGGAACCGCCGGACTGCAGTAGAAGCCTTGATACTGGTCGCAGCCGAGCTCGCGCAGATGCTCCAGCTGCTCCTGCGTCTCGACGCCTTCGGCAACCACGCCGAGCCGCAGGCTGTGCGCGAGCGAAATGATGGCCTTCACGATTGCCACATCGTCGGGATTCGAGAGCAGCTCGCGCACGAAGCTGCGATCGATCTTCAGCTTGTCGAGCGGCAGGCGCCACAGATAGCTGAGGCTCGAGTAGCCGGTGCCGAAGTCGTCGATCGAGATGTGCACGCCCATCGTGCTCAACAGCTGCAGCGTCGCTGCGCTCGATTCCGTGTCGTGCATGATCGAGCTTTCCGTCAGCTCCAGCTCGAGATAGTCGGGCTGCAGGCGCGCGTCTTCGAGCGCCGAACAGACGACGGCGGTCAGATCGCCGTGCCGGAACTGCTTCGCCGACAGATTGACGGAGACGCGCAGCGGCGGCATTCCCGAGTCGAGCCACGCGCGCATCTGCGCGCACGCCTGGCGCAACACCCACTCGCCGATCGACAGGATCAAGCCGGTCTCTTCCGCGATCGGAATGAACACATTCGGCGGCACGAAGCCGCGCTTCGGGTGTTTCCAGCGCAGCAGCGCTTCGGCGCTGCGCACGCGGCCGCCCGAGATGTCGACCTTCGGCTGGTAGTGCAGTTCGAGTTGCCCGTCGCGAATCGCGTGTCGCAAGTCGGCTTCGAGCGCCAACCGCTCTTCCTCCGACTTGCTCATCTCTTCCGAGTAGAAGCGGAAGCTGCCGCGCGCAATGCTGCGAGCGGCGCGCATCGCGGTTTCCGCCCGGCGCAGCAGCACATCGAACGAGGTGCCGTGCGCGGGGAACATGCTGATGCCGGCGCTGACCGCCACTTCGATGTCATGACCTTCGATCGAGAAGGGCTCGCGCAGCGCGGCGAAAATCGTTTCGACGGTCACCTCGGCGGGAATCGGGCCGGTGCCGACACGGCCCAGCACGATGAATTCGTCGCCGGCCAGGCGCCCGAGAGTATCGCCGTTCGCGAGTACTGCACGGAGTCGCTGCGATAGCCGTCGCAGCAACTCGTCGCCCACTTCATGGCCGAGCGAATCGTTGATTGCCTTGAAGCGACTGACGTTGAGCACCGTGAATGCGAACGGCGCGTTGGACTGCTGTGCCTCCGCAATGGCGTGTTCCGCGGCTGCGACGATCGCGACGCGTGTCGGCAGACCGGTGAGGATGTCCCGGTGCGGAGTGCCGGATGAGGGCAACGCTTGCAGGCGGCGCAGGCGCACTGCGAACCACAAAGCAGCCGCCACGGCGCCGACGGCGATGAGGCTCGAAACCGCCAACAGTACGACTACGTAAGACCCTTCCATTGTCGACAAATACCCTGGGACGCGGTTCTTGGCGCGTACGTTCGGGTATCGGGCGCCGCCGCCCTGCCTTGAGCCGGACCGTGTGGGGAAAGGTCAAGACCGGGAAGGGTGTGACGCACCGCTCACTCTCATAGAATCCGCTAATGAAATCCCTGTGTATCTTTTGCGGGTCCAGCCCAGGCAACCGGCCTGCCTACGCCGCGCTCGCAGTCAGCACCGGCGACCTGCTTGCACGCCGTGGCCTCACGCTCGTGTACGGCGGCGGGCGAGTCGGGTTGATGGGCGCGCTCGCCGACGCGGCGTTGGCTGCCGGCGGACGAGTCGTGGGCGTGATTCCGCAGATGTTGATCGACCGCGAGGTCGGACATGCAGGCCTGTCGCAGCTGCATGTCGTTCGCACGATGTCGGAGCGCAAGCTCCTGATGGGCGATCTCTCGGACGCGTTTCTCGCTTTGCCCGGCGGCATCGGCACGATGGACGAGCTGTTCGAAGCGTGGACGTGGACGCAGCTCGGCTTGCATCGCAAGCCCTGTGCGCTGCTGAACCTGGATGGCTACTACGATCCGTTGCTCGCGTTCCTCGATCACGCCGTGGACGAGGGATTTCTGGAGCCGCGCTATCGCGCGGCGCTGCTGGTCGCCGACGACTTGGAGACTGCACTCGATCGTCTCACCGCTGCGGCGTCTTGACACTGCAATGCGCAGGCATCAGCCTTGCGCGCGCGCATGGAACTCATCAGCTGGTTCATCGACCTGGTCCTGCATCTCGACAAGCATCTCACCGAGCTCGTCGCCAACTATCACCTCTGGGTTTACGCGATCATTTTTCTGATCGTCTTCTGCGAGACCGGCCTGGTCGTCACGCCGTTCCTGCCCGGCGACTCGTTGTTGTTCGCGCTCGGTGCGCTCGCCGCTGTCGATCAGACGGGCACGTTGCACGCACCGTTGATCTGGTTGCTGCTGACGGTGGCAGCAGTGCTCGGCAACGAGGTGAACTTCCGCATCGGCCGTGCGATCGGACCGCGCGCGTTCAGCGGCGGAATGCGCTGGCTGAAGCAGGACTACCTGATTCGCACGCAGCAGTTCTACGAGAAGCACGGCGGCAAGACGATCATCCTGTCGCGCTTCATCCCGATCATCCGCACGTTCGCACCGTTCGTGGCCGGAGTCGGGCAGATGAAGCGGCGGCGCTTCGCAGCCTACAACGTGACCGGCGGGTTTGCCTGGGTCACGCTGTTCATCTGGGGCGGATATCTGTTCGGCAATGTGCCGATCGTGAAGCAGAATTTCGGGCTGGTGACGATCGGCATCGTGGTGGTGTCGGTGCTGCCGGTCGTTTGGGGCTTGTTGAAGAAGGATGAGAGTCAGGCTAAAGCCTGACCCTCTCTATCTTCGCAGCCACACCAATCCCAGAACGCTCACGCCGAGCAACGCATAACCCGGCCATGCCGGCGTCCCCGCCAGCAGCCAGATAATCCCGCCAAGCGCGCACGTCGCGGTCAGCAGCGCGGCGTCGCGGCGCCGCCCATCACGCCGGATCTCCATCCGTAACCGCTCGACATCCTGCGTCGTCACCGGGACGCTGAAGCGGCCGTCGGCTGCGCGCTGGATCGCGTTCTCGACCAGCGGCGGCAGCTGCTGCAGAGCCTGGATCATGTCGGGCAGATGCTGGCGCACGTCCTTGGCGATCGCTCGCAGGCTCCAGCGCTCGTTCATCCACTGTCGCAGCAGCGGCTGCGCCGTCTTCCACAGATCGAGATCGGGATAGAGCTGGCGGCCGACGCCTTCGATCTGCAGCAACGTCTTCTGGATCAGCATCAGCTGCGGCTGCATCTGCGCGTCGAAGCGCTGCGCCGCTTCGAACAGGCTGATCAGCACCTGGCCGAACGAAATCTCGCGCAGCGGCTTGTTGGCGATCGGCTCGCAGACCGTGCGCACCGCAGACTCCAGCTCGTCGACGCGCACATGCGCGGGAATCCAGCCGGAATCGATGTGCAGCTGCGCGATGCGGTGGTAATCGCGCTCGAAGAACGCGAGGAAGTTCTCCGCCAGATAGTGCTGGTCGCGCGGGGCCAGCGTGCCGACGATGCCGAAGTCGACGGCTGCGTAGCGCGGCTGCTGCGGATCGTCGAGCAGCACGAAGATGTTGCCGGGATGCATGTCGGCGTGGAAGAAATTGTGGCGGAACGCCTGCGTGAAGAAGATCTCGACGCCGTTCTCGGCCAGCCGTTGAATGTTCGCGCCGCGCCGCTGCAGCTCGGCCATGTCGGAGATCAGCACGCCGCGCACGCGTTCCATCACCATCACGTTCTTGCGGCAGTAATCCCAGTAGACCTCCGGCACGTACAGCAAGTGCGAGCCGGTGAAGTTGCGCTTCAGCTGGGAAGCGTTGCCTGCCTCGCGCAGCAGGTCGAGCTCGTCGAGAATGGTCTTCTGGTATTCGCGCACCAGCTCGACGGGACGCAGGCGATGCGCGTCGCTCCAGTAGCGGTTCGCGAGATTCGCGAGCGCGTACAGGACTGCCAGATCGCGCTCGATCAGCGCGCGGATGCCCGGCCGCACGATCTTGACGACGACTTCCTGGCCGTTCGGCAGTTGCGCCGCATGCACCTGCGCGATCGTCGCGGCCGCGAGCGGCTGCTCCTCGAAGCTCGCGAACATCTCGGCGAGCGGGCGTTGATAGGCGATCTCGGCGATGCGCCGCGCTTCGGCGCCGGAGAACGGCGGCACGCGGTCCTGCAGTTTTTCCAGCTCGTCGGCGATGTCACGCGGCAGCAGGTCGCGGCGCGTCGACAGCATCTGGCCGAATTTCATGAAGATCGGGCCGAGCTCTTCCAGCGCGAGCCGCAAGCGCTCGCCGCGCGTAGCTTCGCTGGCGCGGCGGAACCAGGTGGCAGGCGAGAGATAGAACGCGAAGCGCAGCGGGCGGAACAGGTGAGTCGCGCGAATGATCCCGTCCAGCCGATGCCGGACGAGCACGCGCTGGATCTGCAGCAGGCGCGACAGGACGCGCGGCGTCATGCGCGGCTCACTTAGTGTTCCTTGCTTCGAGCAGCTTCAGGCGTGCTTCGAGTCGATCGACGTCCTCGCGCAAACGGTCGACGCCGTGCAGGAATTCCTCGGCCTCGGTGCGGCTCGGCACGTCGCGGCCTTCTTCCTGCAGGTATTCCGCTACGTTCTGCAGCAGCGTGTCGTGTGCGCGGCGAGCGAAGCCGAATGCGCCGCGCGCAGCGTTGCCGATCTGGTGTGCCGCGACGTCGCCGACGACGCGCGACAGCTCCTCTTCCAGGTCCGGCTGTGCTGCTTTCAGCAGCTCACTGAATGTCTGCGCGATCTCGGCATCGCCCTCGATGTGGACTGCGCCGCCGCGCAACGCGGCCTCGGGCGCAGGACCTGCGAGACGCAGCAGCGACAACGGCGTGCCCGAAAGCGTCGCGTCGGGCGTGCCCTCGTGATCCGTGTGCAACGTCATGTGCTCGCCATGCGACTTGAAGTACACGCTGAGCGGCGTGCCGTCGACGTGCACGGCCAGAACTTTCTCCGCGAGGCGCTGGCACAGCGCGCGAGCCGCCGACGATGCAGCGACGTTGCGGTTCAACAGCGATTCGAGCGGGCTGAGCCTCACAGGCGATAGCCTCGGTGCAGGGCGACGATGCCGCCGCTCAGGTTGTGATAGCGGCAATTTTCCAGGCCGGCGTCCTGCATCATGCCGAGCAGCGTCGGCTGGTCGGGGAAGCGGCGGATCGATTCGGCGAGGTAGCGATAGCTCGCCTCGTCCTTCGCGACCACTTTGCCGAGCCACGGCAGCACCGAGAACGAATACGCGTCGTACAGCGGCTTGAGGCCGGGCACAACGGGCCGCGAGAACTCGAGGATCAGCAGCTGGCCGCCCGGTTTCAGCACGCGAGTCATCGAGCGCAGCGCGGCTGCCTTGTCGGTGACGTTGCGCAGACCGAAGCCAATGGTCACGCAGTCGAAGCTGCTGTCGCGGAATGGCAGCCGCTCCGCATTGGCGAGCGAGTACCGCACGTTGCCGACCACGCCGCGATCCGTCAGCGCGTCGCGACCGACGGCGAGCATCGCTGCATTGATGTCGCTGAGCACGACCAGTCCGCCCGCGCCGACTTGCTTTGCCATGCCGGCGGCGAGGTTGCCTGTGCCACCGGCGACATCGAGCGCCTGCTGGCCGGGACGCAGCCCGGTCTGCGCCAGCGTGAATTGCTTCCACAGCCGATGCGCGCCCGCCGACATCAAGTCGTTCATCAGGTCGTAATTGCCGGCGACGGAGTCGAAGACGGCGCGCACGCGCGCAGCCTTCTCGCCCGTGGGGACCTGCTGATAGCCGAAGTCGGTGGTGGAGTCGCTCATATCGAGGAGCAGGATTCTAACCTTTTGTCAGGCTTCAGCCTGACTCTGACTACCGCTTGGCCGGAGTCGGATACGGAATCCCGAGTTCCTGCAGCCTTGCCAGGTACTGGCGCCACTTCTCCTCGCGATCACGCCCCAGCTCGTGCAGGTACGCCCAGGTGTACAAACCGGTGTCGTGGCCGTCGTCGAAGACGATGCGCACTGCGTAATTGCCGACCGGCTCGACTGCACGGACGCCGACTTCGTGTTTGCCGAGCTGGAGCGTCTCCTGGCCCGGGCCGTGGCCGCGCACTTCGGCGGAGGGTGAGTAGACACGGAGGTATTCGAACGGCAGCTCGAAGTGTGAGCCGTCGTCGAATGTGACTTCGAGGAGACGGGAACGGGTGCGGGCTTTGAGAGAGGTGGGGTGGGGCATAGAGGCTACAGGATGTAGCGGGTGAGATCTTCGTCTTTGACCAGCTCGCCGAGGTGTTCGTCGACGTACCTGGCGTCGACCGTGAGATTGAAGCCGTTGCGATCGGCGGCTTCGAACGATAGCGCTTCGAGCAGCCGCTCCAGCACCGTGTGCAGGCGCCGCGCACCAATGTTCTCCGTCCGCTCGTTCACCTGGTACGCGACTTCGGCGATGCGGCGCACGCCGCTCTCGGCAAACTCCAGCTTCACGCCTTCGGTTTCGAGCAGCGCGCGATACTGCGTGCACAGCGACGCATCCGGCTCGGTCAGGATGCGGATGAAGTCCTCGACCTTGAGCGCGTCGAGCTCGACGCGGATCGGAAAGCGGCCCTGCAGCTCCGGGATCAGGTCCGAGGGCTTCGACATGTGGAACGCGCCGGAGGCGATGAACAGGATGTGATCAGTCTTCACCGTGCCGTACTTGGTGCTGACCGTGCTGCCTTCGACCAGCGGCAGAAGATCGCGCTGCACGCCTTCGCGCGAGACGTCGGCGCCGTGCGTCTCCTGGCGCCGCGCGATCTTGTCGATCTCGTCGATGAACACGATGCCGTTCTGCTCCGCGTTGCTGAGCGCGCGCATCTTCAGCTCTTCCTCGTTGATCATCTTCGCTGCTTCCTCGTCGGTGAGCAGCTTGAACGCCTCGCGCACTTTGACCTTGCGGGTGCGCGTGCGGGTGCCGCCGAGGTTCGAGAACATGCTCTGCAGCTGCTGCGTCAGATCCTCCATGCCCGCGGGCGCCATGATCTCCACGCCCATCGGCAGCGCGCGCACTTCGATTTCGATCTCGCGCTCGTCGAGCTGGCCTTCGCGCAGCATCTTGCGGAATTTCTGCCGTGTCTCGGCGTCGCGCGGTTCGGGCTCGGGTTCGCTGACGAAGCCGAGCGTTTTCGGCCGCGGCAGCAGCACGTCCAGCACGCGGTCTTCGGCCGCATCCATCGCGCGATGCCGCACCTTCTCCACTTCTTCCTCGCGCGTCATCTTCACGGCGACGTCCATCAGATCCTTGATGATCGAGTCGACTTCGCGGCCGACATAGCCGACCTCGGTGAACTTCGTCGCCTCGACCTTGATGAACGGCGCGCGCGCCAGGCGCGCGAGGCGCCGCGCGATCTCGGTCTTGCCGACGCCGGTCGGACCGATCATCAGGATGTTCTTCGGCGTGATCTCCGCGCGCAGGTTCTCGATCACCTGCATGCGACGCCAGCGGTTGCGCAGGGCAATCGCGACGGCACGCTTCGCAGCGCTCTGCCCGACGATGTGCTTGTCGAGCTCCTGGACGATTTCTCTCGGGGTCATGGACATAAAGAAGAAGGCCGTGGGCCTTCAGCCTATTTCAGTTCCTCGATCGTGAGATTGCGGTTCGTGTAAATGCAGATGTCCGCAGCGATCCCGAGCGCTTTCTCGACGATCGTGCGCGCGTCGAGCTCGGTGTTCTGCGCCAGGGCGCGCGCAGCGGCCTGAGCATACGGACCGCCGGAGCCCACGGCCATGATGTCGTCTTCGGGCTCGATGACGTCGCCGTTGCCGGAGACGATGAAGGAGTTCTTCGCGTCGGCGACGCACAGCAATGCTTCGAGCCGCCGCAGGCTGCGGTCGGTGCGCCAGTCCTTCGCGAGCTCGATCGCCGCGCGCGTGAGATTGCCGTACTGCTGCAGCTTCGCTTCGAAACGCTCGAACAGCGTGAACGCGTCCGCGGTGCCGCCGGCGAAACCTGCGAGCACTTTGCCGTCGTAGAGCCGGCGCACTTTGCGCGCGTTGGACTTCATCACGGTATTGCCGAGCGACACCTGGCCATCGCCGCCGACAGCGACGACGCCGTTGCGGCGGACCGAAAGTATCGTCGTGCCGTGCAGTTCGGTCATGGGCTCGCTCATGCCTTGGATTTGCGTCGCGCGCGCGGGTGGGCTGCGTCGTAGATCTTGGCGAGGTGCTGGAAATCAAGGTGGGTGTAGATCTGCGTGGTCGACATGTTCGCGTGCCCGAGCAATTCCTGCACACCGCGCAAGTCCTGGCTCGACTCCAGCAAATGACTCGCGAACGAATGGCGGAACATGTGCGGATGGACATGGCGGCCCAGTCCCTGGTGCCGCGCCCAGCTTTCGATGCGCTTCTGCACGACGCGCATGCCGATGCGACCGCCGCGCATGCTGACGAACAGTGCTGTCTCGCCCGCCTTGGCCAGCGCCGGCCGCTCCTTGAGCCAGCGCGCAACCGCATCGACCGCGTAACGGCCGACCGGAACGACACGCTCTTTCTTGCCTTTGCCGAGCACGCGCACGGTTCGATCGCTCAAGTCGATGTCGCCGGTGTTCAGGCTGACGAGCTCGGCCAGGCGCAGCCCCGAGGAATAGAACAGCTCCATGATCGCCTTGTCGCGCACGCTCAGGTCCGTATCGGCGCGGAACTCGAGCAGCCGCGCCATCAGATCGGCGTCGATGGTCTCCGGCAGGCGCTTGCTCGCCTTCGGCGCCTGCACGCCGACGGCAGGATTGGCGTCCAGAGCCCGACGCTCCACCAGGAACTTGAAGAAGCTGCGAACTGCGCTCAGCCGGCGTTGAATCGAACGTGGCGCGGCGCCGCGCCGGTGCTCGGCGGCGGCGAACATGCGCACGTGCTGGCTGTCGACGCGCGCCCAATCTGCGAGTGCGCTCTTCGCGCAGAACGCTACGAACCGCTGCAGGTCGCGCTTGTAGTTGGTATCTGTGTGCGCCGACATCCGGCGCTCGACCGAAAGATGCGTCAGGAAGCGGGGCAGCCAGGCGAGCGCTGAATCATCCATCGGCTGCGCCGCTCACTTCAGGCCTTCCCGATCGCCTCGTTGACGAGGTCGCCGATGCGTGCGAGGAACTCGGTGCTCATCGTCGGGTGGAAGCGCTCCGCGTCGGGACTGCCGATCGCGAGCAGCGCCGCGCCGGACTGCTTGCCTGCCTTGTCGCCGAGCGGTACCAGTGCAGCGGAGCCGATCTCGATGGTGCCGGCGCCGAACAGATAGTCGCGCTGGCTGTCGCGGATCTGGCCACAGCGCGGGCGGCCGGACTCGAACAGGGTCTCGAACATCTTCAGCTCGGCTGCGCCCGGCCGCACGATGCGCAGGTGCCGGCTGCTCAGCTTCGACAGCTCCGAGTCTCCCTCGCTGGCCACCAGCAGCAGCCATTCCGATGCGCCGAAGTCTTCGCGCAGCGATGCCTCGATCGCTTCCATCACGCTGCTCGTGTCGCCGGCGCGCACCAGGCGGGAGGCGAGGCGATGGATCTTCGCCGCCAGCACGTCGTTGCCGCGCGCGACTTCGATCAGCTCGCGCAGACGCGTTTCCAGCTTCTCGTTCTTGTCGCGCAGCGCCGCCACCTGGCGCTCGACCAGCGAGATCGCCGAGCTGCCGCGGTTGTGAGGGAGGTTCAGTTTCGTCAGCAGCGTGGCGTGGCGCTCGAAGAAGTCGGGATTGCTCTGCAGGTAATCCGCGATCCTGGTCTCTTCCAGGGATGCCTCGTCCAGCCGGCCGACAGGTTGCTTGCTCATGAAGCCCTCGATGATCTTTGAATAATGTCTTTCACGAGTGGTCGTCGTCCCGAACGTCCACCGTCCCCTCGAACACGCTGACCGCCGGCCCGGTCAGCCACAAAGGCTTGCCGGGTCCTGGCCAGCGCACGGTCATGGCGCCACCGGGCGCATCGACCTGCACTGTTTCCCGCAGCAGCCCGAGCCTGCGCCCGACCGCCACCGCACCGCAAGCGCCAGTGCCGCACGCCTGTGTTTCCCCGGCACCGCGCTCGTAGACGCGCAACCGGATGTGCTCCGGGCTGACGACTTCCATGAAGCCGACGTTGGTGCGGCGTGGAAACCGGGCATGATTCTCCACAGCAGGGCCGAGAGTGTCCACGGGCGCGGCGCGCACCGATGACACCTGGATGACGGCGTGCGGATTGCCCATCGACACCGCACCGATCTGCAACTCCTGCTCGCCGACGTGCAGCGGATAGATGTCGGCCTCGCGCGACGCCTCGAACGGCAACGATGCGGGATCGAAGTTCGGCACGCCCATGTCGAGCGACACGCTCCCGTCGGCGTGCAGCTCGCCTGTGACCCGACCGCCGGGGCTCTGGAGCCGCACGGTGCTGCGTCCGAGCCGGCGCGCAACCAGGGCAGCGATGCAGCGGGCGCCGTTGGCGCACTGCTCGACCTCGGAGCCGTCGGAATTGAAGATGCGGTAGAAGACGTCGGTGCCCGACGCGAGCGGCGGTGTGAGCGCCAGAGCTTGGTCGAAGCCGATGCCGCTGTGACGGTCGGCGAGGTGGCGCAGCGCTGCGGCGGAAGGCAGAGGTGCGTCGGCGGGCACGTCGAAGACGATGAAGTCGTTGCCCAGCCCGTGCATCTTCGTGAATGCCAGCCGCATGGCGAGAAGCATACAGGATGTGCGAACATCGCGGCGCGCGAGAACAACATCAAACGCAGCGCGAGGCCAGCATGCGCCACGTCATGGTCATGAACTCCAAAGGCGGTTGCGGCAAGAGCACGATCGCCACGAACATCGCGAGCCATTTCGCCCGCGAGGACTACAAGGTCGCGCTCGCGGACTACGATCCGCAGCGGACCAGCCTCGACTGGCTGGCGCTGCGAACCGAGGATCTGCCGCGCATCGCCGGTGTTGCCGCTTACGACGAAGGCCTGCGCTCCGTGCCGCGCGACACCGAGATCCTGGTCATCGACGCGCCGGCGCGCACGCACGGCTCGGAAATGAACGAGCTCGTGCGCCGGGCGGAGACGATCCTGGTGCCGGTGCTGCCGTCGCCGATCGACATGAAGGCGTGTGCGTACTTCATGACCGAGCTGCTCGAGCTCGGCAAAGTGCAGCGGCAACAGGCGCGGCTCGCGGTCGTCGCGAATCGCGTGCGCGAGAACACGTTGATGTACGAAGAGCTCGATCAGTACCTGGGCAAGCTCAAGGTGCCGTACCTGGCAACGCTGCGGCAGTCCGCCAACTATCTGCGCGCGTTCCAGCGCGGCATGGGGATTTTCGAGCTGCCGGAATACCTGGCGTGGCCGGACTGGAAGCAGTGGGAGCCGGTCACGAAGTGGCTGGGGAGCAAGAAGAGCCAGCCCAATTAGCGGGGCAGGCTCGCGCGGATTCCCGCCTCGACGTCTGCATACCTCAGCACCACGCCCAGATGCTTCAGCATCCTGTCGTTGCTGACGCGGCGTGATTCGTTCAGGAACGACAGGCGTTCCGGGCTGAACGTCAGCTGCGCCTCCTCCATCGAGACTTGCGGCGGCGGCGGCAGGCCGGCGGCCTTCGCCACCATGTTGATGAACGTCGTCGAGCTGAGCGGCCGGCCATCAGTGACGTTGTAGACGCCGCGCGCTTCCGGATTCCTGATCGCGCACGTGCAGGCTTCGACGAGGTCATCGACGTGAATGCGGTTATTGATCCCCGCCTCGCGCTCACGCACGACGGGCTCGGAGCGGCGCAGCCGCTCGAGCGGCAAGCGGTCGGGGCCGTAGATTCCGGGCACGCGCAGCACGACACGGCGGACCCGGCGCTCGTTGCACCAGACTCGCGTCATTTCCTCTGCGCTGATCCGTCGGCGCGCCCGATCTGTGCGCGGTTGCACGACACTGCTCTCATCCACGGCAGCGCCGGCCGTGTCGCCGTAGACGCCGGTCGTGCTCATGTAGACGAAGGTGTGCGGCGGCACGGACGCGAGCTGCAGGAAGCGGTCGAGGCGCAAGTCGCTTTCGCCCAGCACCGGCGGCGGCGTCAGATAGACGATCGCTTCCAGGTCGAGCCTCTCCGGGATCTTCGTGCCGGGGCGGACGCGGTCGAGGTCGATGGCCAGCGCGCGCAGCCCGGCGCGCTCCAGCTCCGCGGCGCGCTCGGCCGAGCGCACCAGGCTGGTGACGTCGTACTGAGGCTGCAGCTGCAGCGCCAGCCGCTGGCCGACGTAGCCGCAGCCCGCAATGAACACATGGCGGCGATTCGCTTGCATTGACTCCGCTTCGCTAACGATTTATATTTCAGACATTACTGAAACAACGGTCACATCAGATGAAACTCACTCCGACCGTGCAACGCTGCATCCTGCATTGGGGCGAAATGGCCGGCCGCTGGGGCGTCAGCCGCTCGGTCGCGCAGATCCACGCGCTGCTGTTCCTCTCGCCGCAGCCGCTGATTGCCGAGGAGATCGCCGAAACGCTCGCAGTGGCGCGCTCCAACGTCAGCGTCAGCCTGAAAGAGCTGCAGCAATGGGATCTGGTGAGCGTGACGCATGTGCTGGGCGACCGGCGCGATTATTTCCAGGCCCGCAAGGATATCTGGGAAGTGCTGGCCGTGATCCTGGACGGACGCAAGAAGCGCGAGATCGACCCGACGGTGCAGACCCTGCGCGAGTGCGTGGCCGAGGGCAAGCGCGACCACGAGACGCCGGAGGAGACCAAGGAACGCATCGCCACCATGCTCGAGTTCGTCGAAGAGCTGTCGGGCTGGTACGAGCAGATTCGCGCGATGCCGCGGCCGACGCTGCTGAAGCTGATGCGCATGGGAACGAAGGTGGCGAAGGTCATCGGCTGACGTCCAGCTTCGCCAGCACGTCCGGCGCGTAGTCGAAAGAATCGAAGAACAGCTGCTGCGCCGGCAGACCGCGCTCGGTGTACTCGTGGCGCACGGCTTCGACCATCGCCGGCGGACCGCTCGCATACACGTCGAAGTCCTGCAGCTGCGGGTGATCCTGGAGTGCTGCTGCATGCACGAGGCCGCGCCGGCCGTTCCAGTTGTCCGCCGGTTGCGGATCCGAGAGCACCGGCGTGTAGTGCAGGTTCGGATGCGCCGCGCTGAGCGCGCGCACTTGTTCGTCCTCGTACAAGTCTTGTCGGGTCTGCGCCCCCCAGTACAGGTGCAGCGGACGACGATCGCCGACGGATAAGAGATCGCGCAGCATCGAGCGCAGCGGCGCATAACCGGTGCCACCGCCGATGAGCAGCGCCGGCCGCGGCGATTCGCGTCGGAACCAGAACTGGCCGAGCGGGCCCTCGATGCGCAGCAGCGTCTTTTCCTTCATGCCGTTGAACAGCTGCTGCGTGAACTCGCCGCTGGAAACTTTGCGGATGTGCAGCTCGAGCAACTCGTCGCGGCCCGGGCAGCTCGCGATCGAAAAGCTGCGGCGCCGGTTCTGCGGCAGCATGATGTCCAGGTACTGCCCGGCGAAGAAGTTGAACTCCTCGTTCGCGGGCAGCCGCAGGAACACAGCCATCACTTCGGGTGCCAGACGATGCATGCGCTCGATGCGGCACGGCAGGCTCTTGACCATCACTTCCGGCCGCGGCGGACGGATCTCACGGACTTCGATCACGAGGTCCGTACCGGTCGCGTGCGCCTGGCACAGCAGGGCGTAGCCTTCGCGCTCTTCCTCGGCGAGCAAGCCGAGCGGCCGTCCGCGCGGATAGACGATGTTGCCTTCGCGAATACGCGCACGGCACGACGAGCAGTGACCGCCCTTGCAGCTGTGCGGCAGGTTCAGGCCGGCGCGCAGCGCCGCGTCGAGGATCGTTTCCCCTTCCTCGACGACGATGACTTGTTGCGAAGGCAGGAGAGTGATGCGCGAATACGGCATCACCTTCTCCGGTCCCCTTGACGGCGATCCAGCCAGCGGCGCGTGTGGATCTTCGGCAGCTTCGCCTTGCGGCCGACGGCGAAAGCGAGCGCGTCGTTGAGAGCCTTGAGCGCGCGCTCACGCTCGCCGAGCTGTTCCATGAGGCTGGCGAGCAGCTGATAGGCCTCCAGGCGCGGCTTGATCGAAATGCTGGTTTCGAGATAGCTGCGGGCCTTGCCATAGAGCTCGGCACGTGCGGCGAGCCGCGCGCAAGTGAGCAGCAATGCGGCATCTTCTGGATGCTCTGGCAGCCACGATTCCGCGCGCTCCAGCACCTGGAACGGCTCATCGGTTTCGAGCTCGCCGTACGTGAGCACGGTGTTTTCGTCCCACGCACGCTCGATGCTCCCGCGCAGCTCTGCTTCTGCCGCTTCATGATCGTCGCAGGCCATGGCGGCGCGCGCGTACGCGACGACGATATCTGCGCGGCGCGCGAGCGTTTTGGAAATGTCCTTCCAGGCCGACGCGAGCTGTGCCGGATCGGCGGCTGCGCCGGCGGCCTTCAAGCGATCGAGATAGATCTGCGCCACCGTTTCGTCCGCGACAGCAGGTGGAATGCCGCGCGTGCTGCGCAGCCTCGGCTCGATTTCCAGCAGACGCTGCCAAGCGCCGGTCTGACGGTGCACGCGCGAGAGCAACAGCAGTCCGCGCGCACTGGACTCGCCGCTCGCCTCCAGCTGTTCCAACGTCGCCAACGCCGACGCCAGCTGCTTGTGCTTGAGATGAATTTCGGCCTGCATGATCAATACTGGCGCGCGCCGGTCCGTCGACGTTTCGAGCGCGCGGGCGAGCAACTCGTCGCGCCGTTGTGCCGCTCCTTGCAGGTCCGCGGCGCGAGCTGCGACGAGATAGTGCGCGACGGGATTTTCGGCATCGCGCGCGTACCGAGTGAGCGTCTTTTCAGCTGCGTCGTACTCGCCGGCGGAGAGCTCCAGCAGACCCTGGCCGAGGCTGCGGCGCGCGCGTTCGAGGCGGCGTTGCTCCTGATTGCGTCGCCACAGCTGTCGCGCCCTGATCGCGCGGCTCACGGCACGGACCACGAAGTACGCGACGATCAGCAGCAATACGAACGTGACGGCAGACATCTCGATGAGATGGCCTGCGAAGCGCAGCGCGACGTAGCCGGAATCGGCGAGCAGCAGGTTCGCGAGCAGCGCGCCCAGAACGGCTGCCACAGCGATGTACAGACCGCCTCTCATCGCCGCACCCTCATTCCGGACCCGGGCGAGCGGGAAGCAGGCGCTGCAGTGCTCGCGCCGATCCGGAGATATCCGGCAGCTGCGGATCGATCTCGATCGGCTCCAGCTGCTGGATCTGCTCGAGCAGCGCCTTGGCGCCGGGGCTCGACAGCTCGAAGTAATCGCCGAGCCACTGCCGCGCTCCTGCGAGCGACACGCGATACGCAGTGGCGTCGTGTCTTTCGACCGCTGCGCGAGCCGCGAACAACAGCAACTGCAAATGCTGACGACGCACCTGCGCTTCCTCGATGGTCACGATGCTGCCTGCTCGATCGTCCACTTTGCGCACGACGATCAGGTTCGCGATCGTGGTGCGCGCCATGGCCCAGGCGCGAGCGAACATGCCTTCAGGCAGCGTTTCGCGATCCACGGTGCGGCGCTCGGTTGCAAGGATGCCTTTGATCTCCAGCTTCGCCGCCTGCTCTTCCGCGCTGGCAAGGCGTGCGAGGATGCCGATGGTGTCGGGCTGCCGCACCGAACGAAGGGCTTGCAGCTCACGCGCAATTTGCTGCCGCACCGGCGCGACTGTCTGGTCCCGCACGGCTGCGAGGCGACCGTCGGCAGATTCGAGGGCGACGATCGCGGTCTGCACGTCACGGTCGAGCGCGAGTCTGCGTTGCGCAACGTCCATTAGGAACATCGCCTCGGCGCGCGACCACGCTCGCTCGGGGCCTTCGGCGCGGCCGCGCAGTTGTTCCATCGAGAGCATCAGCTCTTCCACTTGCTTGGGCACGTCTTCCAGGACGTCGACACGGCGGTCGAGCTCGCGCGCGGATGCTCGCTGGCGGTTCGTCTGGCTCTTCAGGTCGGCACGCAGTTGTGCGCGCTCTGCCTGGGCGGTGCGTGCGAAGTCGTTGGTGCGGTCGAGGCGGTCGCGAGTCGAATCGATGCGCAGCAGCGCATAGATCGAAGTGGCGAGCGCCAGCGCCGCCATTGCAGTAGTCAGCCGACTATACGTATGCGGGCGTCGCGTTCTCGGAGCTTCGGCAGGCATTGCCGAAGCAGGGATGATTTCCGAACCGGTGTCGGCCATTGCAGATGGGACGCGTGGGAATGAGCGATTCGCGCCGTGTATGGTAACACCGGCCCAGTTCGATCTTCAGCCGCCGCGTGCGCGCATGCGCCACAGCGCCAACGCTCCGATCATCGATGCATCGTCGGCGCCCGCTGCCACGATGGCTTCGCCGCCCAGGCCGGCGCTGACGGCTGCCGCTACGATTCTCCTGCTCGGGACCAGCAGCGCCGTGCTACTTAACAGTTGCCGGCCGCGCTCGGTCAGCATCGCTTGGAGATTCTCCAGGGTTTCGATGCTGGTGGCGGTGACCACGTCGATACCCTCATCCGCCCAGCGCGTCTCCACCTCGGCGACCTTCGCAGCGTCGACATTCGGCCGGACGCGGCGGTAGACCTCGCGAGTTTCCACCGACATGCCCTGTGACGCGAAGGTGTCGCGCAGCAGCTCGCGGCCGCCTTCGCCGCGGACAATCAATACGCGCGCGCCGTTGGTCAGCTGCAGCTGGGGATGGGCGAGCAGCGCTTCGCTGGTGAAGCCTGCTTCCGGAACGATATCGGCTGTCAATTCCGCAGCTGCCAAAGCTGCAGCGGTGGCCCGACCGATCGCGGCGATGCGTGTTCGCGCGCCGCGGGTCACTTGTTGGGCGCCGTGTTCGACCGCGTTGACGCTCACGAACACGACCAGGTCGTAGTCCGGTGCCGCAACCGTCATCTGCACGGCGACGGGCTCGATCTCGACAGCGGGGAAGGGGATCGGATTGCCGCCCTGCCGCGCGATTTCCGCGCACAGCACTGCGCACTGCGCAGCCGGACGTGTGACCAGGACCGTGAGGTCCGTGAGCGGCGGCACAACCTTGGGGATCACGGCTGCGAGAGTCTCAGCTTTTCGAGCAGCGCTCGCCCGCCTGCGTCGAGTAAGCGGTCTGCGAGTGCCGTGCCCACCGCCTGCACTTCAGCAACTGTACCGTCGTGCACCCCGCGGTAGATCTCCTGTCCGTCGGGCGAGCCGATGACGCCGCGCAGATGCACCCGCCCGTCCTCGATTCGTGCATACCCGGCAATCGGCGACTGACAGCTGCCCTGCAGCCTGAGCGCGAAGGCACGCTCGGCTTCGCAGCATTGCCAGGCGAGAGTGTCGTTGAGCGCGCGCACCAGCTCGATGCTCCGCGTGTCGTCAGCGCGGCATTCGATGCCGATGATGCCCTGGCCCACTGCCGGCACGAATTGCTCGAGGTCGAAGCGGTGCGTGATGCGATCCTGGAGGCCGAGGCGCATCAGTCCAGCCGCGGCGAGCACGATCGCGTCGTACTGCTCTTCCTGCAGTTTGCGCAGCCGCGTCTCGACGTTACCGCGCAGCGTGAGCAGTTGCAGGTCCGGTCGGACGTACTTCAGCTGGCACTGCCGCCGCAAGCTCGAAGTACCGACGCGTGCGCCGTGCGGCAACGAGTTGAAGCTCTGGTGCCGCACCGACACGAAGGCATCGTGCGGATCGGCGCGCGACAGCATCGCGGCGAGCGTCATGCCCGGCGGCATGTCGCTCGGCACGTCTTTCATGGAGTGCACGGCGATGTCCGCGCGGCCTTCCGCGATTGCGACCTCGAGCTCCTTGATGAACAGACCCTTGCCGCCGACCTGCGCAAGCGAGCGGTCGAGGATGCGGTCGCCCTGCGTCGTCATCGGCACCAGCTGGACGACCAGCCCGGCATGCGCCTCGCGCAATCTGGCTGCAACGTGCTCTGCTTGCCAGAGCGCCAGCCGGCTCTGTCGGGTCGCGATGCGCAGCGTGCCGGCCGTGGCGCTCACTTCTTCGCCTCTTCTGCCTTCTTCGACTGTTCGGCGCGGCGCAGCTCGAGGGCGAACTGCAGCAGCGCGATGATAAGCGCCAGCACGACCGGGCCGAGGAACAGCCCGATTGCACCGAACGCGGCGATGCCGCCGAGCACGCCGACGAACACAGTCAGGGTGCCGACCGGCGCGCGTCCCGAGACCAGCATCGGCCGCACGACGTTGTCGACGAGCGAGACCAGCAGGGCGCCCCAGATCACCATGAAAGCTGCGGCGCCCCACCGACCTTGCGCAGCGAGCACGATCGCCGCCGGAATCCACACCAGTGCCGTGCCGCCGAACGGCAGCAGCGCCGCGAGTGCGGCGATTACGCCGAACACCAGTGCGGAAGGCAGCCCGACGATGAGGAACGAAATGCCGACCAATGTGCCCTGGATCAACGCGGTCATACCCGTGCCGTACACCAGCGCGCGGGTGACTGCAGCCAGATGATCGAAGAGCTTGTTCTTCTGTTGCCGCGACATCGGGATCAGCTCGCGCAACGTGTTGACCATCTCCCCGCCGTCGCGGATGAAGAAGAACAGCAGGAACACCATCAGCACGAAACCGAACACAGCGCCGAACGCTCCGAGGAAGACCTTGCCGCCGAGCGAGGCCAGCGACTGCAGCACTGCACGCGAGCCCTCGACTACGTAGCCGCGAATCTGGGCGACACTGACGCCGAACGTGCCGTCGAGCCAGTCGAGCGTGTCCTTGATCAAGGGAACCTTGGTCAGATCGAACACGTTGTTTCGAGTCTGGTCCGCAACCGTGCTCTGAACTGTCTGCAGCAGGTCGCCGACCTGCGCCGCAAACGCCGCACTGAGCGCGGCGAGGGGACCGACCAGGACGATGAGCGTCAGTACCGTCAGCAGCGCCGCCGACAACTGCGCCCGCCCCTTGAGCCGCCGGGTCAGCCAAACATGCAGCGGGTACAGCAGAAACGCGATGAACATGGCCCACAGCAGCGGGCCGAAGAACGGCTCGACGATCTTGAACAGCGCGATGCCGAGGACGAGGGCCGTCACCAGTGCGAAGGTCCGCGCGTAGAACCGGTCGCGGACCGGCACTGCGCGCTGCGGCGAATTCATCGGTGGCGACTCCTGGCCATGCGGGCCGCAATGCTAGCACCGGGCTCGCCCGAGGTTTACTCTGACTGCCCCAAGAGGAAGGTCCCATGAGCACGAACGCCACGAATGCCGCCAATGCAGAAGTCACCACCGATCAGCTGCTGGCAGACCTCAAGACCGTCATGAACGATGCCGAGGCGCTTCTTCGCGCGACCTCGACCCAGACGGGCGAGAAGATCCAGGAAGTGCGCGCCCGCGCCGAGGAGTCGTTGCGCCAGGCCAAGGCGCGGCTCAGCTCGATCGAGGACGAGGCGCTGCGCCGTGCGCGTGAAGTCGCGGACGCGACCGACGAGTACGTGCGCGAGAATCCATGGCAGTCGGTCGGCATCGCCGCCGGCGTCGGCCTGCTCGTCGGCTTATTGCTGGCACGGCGTTAAGTCGCTTAGCCCGTGGCAGCGCTCCCGCAGGAACAACCGCAGTCCGCGGCCGGACTGTTCCAGTCGCTCAGCAACTTCGCCGGCACGCTGATCGCGATCGGGCACACGCGCCTGCAGCTGCTGACGACGGAGCTGCAGGAGGAAGTGCGCCAGGTCGGCGCCATCCTTCTCTGGGCTTTCATCGCGGCGTTCACGGCGCTGCTGGGATTGTTCCTGGCCGCGCTGGTCTTCATCTTCGCCTTCTGGGACACGCACCGCATTGCCGCCTCGCTGGTGATGATCGGCATGTTCGTCGGGCTCGCGCTCTTTGCGGTGCTCGTGCTCCGCAAGAAACTGCGCGAAAAGTCGCCGATGCTCGATGACACGCTCGCGGAGCTGGCGAAGGATCGCGACAACCTGCGGGCGCGGGTGAGTCAGTCGCAATGAGTCAGCGTTTCGATCAGCTCAACGCTCATCACAGCAACTTGCTGGCACGCATCGCCGTGCAGCGCGCCGAGCTGGGGACGACTGCGGAAGAGATCGAGCACCAGCTCGGCCGCGTCGATCGCGGTCTGGCCGCAATCCGCGGCGTGCTCAGGAGTCCGGTGATGATCGGCGGCGTGATCGCCGTCGTCGCGCTGGTCGGGCCGCGGCGCTTGCTGCGCTGGAGCTCGAAGGGACTGATGTTCTATTCGACTGCGCGGCAGCTGCTCAGGCTTCGCCGCGAATCCGGCGCAGCAGCTCCGACGCATGACGGCGGCTGACCTCTAGCACGTCGCCGCACTCGCGCACTCGCACCACGTACTGACCGGAGTCGGTGCGCTCCACCGCCGAGATCTGCTTCTCCGCGATCAGCGCGTTGCGATGGATGCGCACGAAGTCCGGCGCGAATTCCTCCGCGAGCGTCTTGAGCGACTCGTCGATCAGGCTCTCGCCGCCGCGATGCTTCACCGTCACGTACTTCTGATCGGCGACGAAATAGTAGATGTCTGCGATCGGAATGAGACGCAGCTGCTCGCCGAGGCGCGCGCAGATCTGCTCGCGCCGATGCTCGATGCGTGCGGTTTCCGCGACCTTCACCAGCCGGCTCGGCGAGATGCGCGCGGCATGCCGCAAAGCGTGCGCGAGCTTTTCCTTGCGTACCGGCTTGAGCAGGTAACCGACGGCTTCGGTCTCGAATGCTTCGACTGCGTACTGATCGTAGGCCGTCGTGAAGATCACCGCCGGCGGATCTTCCAGCGTGTCGATGTGGCGCGCGATCTGAATGCCGGAGAGCCCGGGCATGCGCACGTCGAGCAACACCACGTCCGGACGCAGCTCGCCGCAACGGCTCAGCGCTTCCTCGCCGTTGCCGGCCTCCGCGATGACTTCGCAGTCTTCGATCTCGGCGAGCAGCCGGCGCAGGCGTTCCCGCGCGGGCGGCTCGTCATCGACAATGATCAGCTTCATGGGGGAGCTTCATTGGGAGAGCGAGTGTACTTCATCGGCCGGGAAGATGAGGCGCGCGCAGAACTCGCCCGGCAGTTGCTCGATCTCGACGCGGGCACGTCCCGGCCAGGCCAGCTCCAGGCGCTGGCGGATGTTCTCCAGCGCCATGCGATTGCCCTCGCGCTCGCTGTAGTCCAGCTGGGGCGGAATCGGGTTGCGCACTTCGATGTGCAGCATGTCGCCGACGCGCCTGCCCACGATGGATACGGCGCCGCCGCCGGGCAGCATTTCGATGCCGTGATACACCGCATTCTCGAGCAGTGGTTGCAGGATGAGGCTGGGTACCTCGACGCGCATCGGCAGCCCGTCCACATCCCACTGCACTCGCAGCCGTTCGCGCAGGCGCAGCTGCTCGATCCGCTCGTGCGTACGCGCGATTTCGATTTCGTCCTTCAACGCGATGCGCGCGTTCGCGTCGCTCAGGCTCGCACGGAACAGATCGGCGAGGTCCTCCACTGCCTGCTCGGCGCGCTCCGGCGCCGAGCGCGTGAGCGCCGCGATAGTGTTCATGCTGTTGAAGAGGAAGTGCGGCCGGATGCGTGCCTGCAGCGCGCGGATGCGCGCCAGCGCCTCCATCTCGACGCTGCGCTTCCACTCGGCACTGACGTAAAAGTAGCGCAGCGCCAGCGCACTGACGATGAATCCGACACCGAGGCTGCGCAGCATGAAGGCGCCGTGTTGCGTGGGAAAGACCAGGTTCACACCGGGCACGCCGTCGGTCCAGAAGCGGCCGATTTGATACACGATCTCGGCAATCGCGCCGACGCACGCGAGCAGCAGCGCCATGGCGATCAACGACGCTTGCGTCGCCGGCATCGTGTGCAACCACGCGCGCGCTCGGCACAGCACGGCCGCGCAAGTCAGCCCGATCCAGAGGAGGAACAGCGAGCTGGCGGCGAGGTCGAGCCAGAAGTTGGCGTGCAGCGCCTGCCGCGAGATCGCGAACATCAGCGCCACGAGCTCGACGATCAGCACGATCGCGAGCACTGCGCGCGATTCGCAGAAGTTGGGCAGGAACAGGGTCGGTGACGGACCGCGGGAGTCGGGGGCGGCGGCCACAGCGGCAGCCTCAGGATCTCGGCTTGTTCGTGTCGGCTGCGGCGGCGAACAGCGCATCTTTGAGGTGGAACAGCGTCGAGATGTCCTCGTCGCCGTGCCCCTGCTCGATCAGCCGCCGGTAGTGCAGCAGCGTCATTTCGATCAGCGGCAATTGCACGCCGTGGCGCGCGGCCATCTCGCGGCAGATCTTCAGGTCCTTCTCGTGCAGCCGCACGCGGAAGCCGGGCGGGTAGCTGCCGCGCAGGATGTTCGGCGCGCGATTCACGAAATACCAGCTCGAGCCCGCGCCCTTGCCGAGCGTTTCGATGAGCCGGTCGAGCGGCAGGTCCTCCGACTTCGCGAACGCCATTGCTTCCGCGACTGCCTGGATGACGCCTGCGCACATGATCTGGTTGGTTGCCTTCGCCGCCTGACCCGCGCCGCTCACGCCGAAGTGAGTGACGGTGCGGCCCATCGCCTGCAGCACTGGCATCGCTCGCTCGAAGGCCTGCGCGTCGCCGCCGACCATGATGGCGAGAGTGCCGTCGCGCGCGCCTTCGGTTCCGCCGCTGACGGGTGCGTCGAGGAACTGCGCGCCGCGCTCACGCAGCCTGTGTGCGGCGCTGCGCGCCGTGTCGGCGCTGACGGTGGAGCAATCGATGACGATCGTGTTGGGCCGCAGCGCCGGTCCGATCGCGTCGACGATTTCGAGCACGTCCGCGTCTGCGGACACGCACATGACGATGACGTCGCTGAGCGGCGCAATATCCGCGGCCTTGGCGACGGCGGTGCAGCCGGTTTCCTGCGCGAGGGACTGTGCTTTGGCGGGAGTGCGATTCCAGACTGCGCTCAGCAGTTTCTGCTTGTGCAGATTGCGAGCCATGCCCAGGCCCATGGCGCCCAGGCCGACGAAGCCGACCCGCAGGGTCACTTGCACATCACATCCATCGACGCCTTGGCGGAAGCGCGCGCGGCGTCGATCTCAGCGTCGCTGAGATAGCGGCGCGAGCCGTCGGGGAGCATCTCGTACAAGCGCTGTGAGGTGGAATATTTCTCGAAGCGCTCGCGGGACTTGGCGCACTGGCCGGCTTTATCGGTCGGGCTCAGTTGCGAGGCTTGCTGCTGTTCCGTGCTCGGAGTGGCGGCCGGCTGGCTCGCTTTGTCCGCAGCCTGCATGCGCTTCATCTCGTCCTGCTGGCGCGTCTGCGCGGCGACGACATCCGTCTTCTGCGACTGGATGTTGAGGCGCTCGGCCGGCAGCGTGCTCGGCTTGTCGGTATAGAGCACGTTGCCCTTGTCGTCCTTGAACTTGTAGACGTCGGCCGCGACCGGGCCGGCCGCGAATACGGCAGTGGCGACAGTGAGCAGGAACAGCGTACGCAACATGACTTTCTCCATTGCGTCCAAGGGCTTGGGCCGTGGACGCGAGCACCATGCAGAAATCGCGCGGAGTTTAACAGGAACCCCGTACCGTCGTTATGTAGGCACTCCCGGCAAAGCTTATGGAATGTGCACTGGATCACGCTGAGGGCAAAAAGAAGGGCGCCCTGAGGCGCCCTTCGAGACAACCGACGGGAGGCGGGTCTACAGGCTGTAGCCGCGCTCGCCGTGCTCGACGGTGTCCAGGCCTTCGGTCTCGTGCTCTTCCGAGGCACGCAGGCCGATGACCAGGTCGACGATCTTGTAGCAGATGAACGAGACCGTGCCCGACCAGAGCAGGGTCACGCCGACTCCCCAAAGCTGCGACTTCACCTGGGCAAACGTACCCGCGTAGCCCCACGTCCCGGCGACGTAGTCGTAGATGCCGGTCCCGCCGAGCTCGGGGTTGTTGAACACGCCGGTGAGGATCGCACCGAGGATGCCGCCGACGCAGTGGACGCCGAAGACGTCGAGCGAGTCATCGTAGCCGAGGGCCGACTTGAGCTTGGTCACCGCGAACAAGCAGACGACGCCGGCGAGCGCGCCGATGACGAGTGAGCCCATCGGGCCGACCCAGCCGCACGCCGGCGTGATCGCGACCAGTCCCGCGACCGCGCCCGAAGCTGCACCGAGCATCGTGGGCGTGCCGCGGAAGATCCATTCCGCGAACGTCCAGCCGCACACCGCTGCTGCAGTCGCCAGGAACGTGTTGATGAACACCTGCGAGGCAAACGCATTCGCTTCGAGGTTCGAGCCGGCGTTGAAGCCGAACCAGCCGACCCACAGCAGCGCTGCGCCGACCATGATGAAGGGCACGTTGTGAGGTGCCATTGCCTGCGTGCCGTAGCCCTTGCGCTTGCCCACCAGCAGACAGCCGACCAGGCCGGCGATGCCCGCGTTGATGTGCACGACTGTGCCGCCGGCGAAATCGAGCGCGCCTTTCTGGAAGAGGAAGCCGGCAGTCTTGCCCGCAGCTTCCGCGGCGGCCGCGTCCGTGTACGCGTCCGGACCTGCCCAGAACCACACCATGTGCGCGATCGGCAGATACGAGAACGTGAACCACAGCACCATGAACAGCATCACCGCGGAGAACTTCATGCGCTCCGCGAATGCGCCGACGATCAGGGTTGCCGTGATCGCGGCGAACGTCATCTGGAACGACGCGAACAGATACTCGGGGATGTAGACGCCTTTGCTGAACGTCGCCGCTGGCACGAGATTGCCTGCAGCATCGAGCATGCCCGAGAGGAACGTGCGGCCGAAGCCGCCGAAGAACGCGTTGCCGCCCGTGAAGGCGATGCTGTAGCCGTACAGCGCCCACAGCACAGACAAGACGCTGAACGTGACGAATACCTGCATCGACACTGACAGCACGTTCTTCGCGCGCACCATGCCGCCGTAGAACAGTGCGAGCCCTGGCACTGCCATCATCAGCACGAGCAGCGTGCTCACGAGCATCCACGCGATGTCGCCCTTGTCGTAGACAGGCGCGGCTGGTGCCGCTGCCGCTTCAGCAGGCGCTGCGGCAGCTTCAGCCGCCGGAGCTGCTTCGACGGCAGCGGCTGGAGCCGCAGCGGGCGTTTCTTGCGCGGCCGCCTGATGCGAGCCGAGCAGCAGGACCAGTGCTGCCAGCACGAGCAGCGCAAGCGTCAGCCGCGTGCCCTGCAGGTGCATCAGCGTACGGCTCGTTGCCAAGATTTTTTTCACTGTCGTTCTCCCGCCCCAGTTAAGTGACCCGATTAACCTGAAAGCCCGCTCTAAACTGCTTCGACACCGGTCTCGCCGGTGCGGATGCGCACCGTCTGCTCGAGCTCCAGCACGAAAATCTTGCCGTCGCCGATCTTCCCGGTGCGCGCCACGTTCGTGATCGCCTCGATCACCTGCTCCGCGATCGAGTCGTCGACCGCGAGCTCGATCTTGGTCTTCGGCAGGAAATCGACGCGGTACTCGGCGCCGCGGTACAGCTCGGTGTGGCCGCGCTGCCGGCCGAAGCCCTGCACCTCGGTCACCGTGATGCCCTGCACGCCGATGTCCGCGACGGCCTGGCGGACGTCATCGAGCTTGAACGGCTTGATGATCGCGGTGATCAGCTTCATCGCGGCTTCCGAAATGCATCTTCTATGCCACGAAGT
>DATNFA010000165.1:0-28184 GCA_035606615.1 Steroidobacteraceae bacterium | reverse complement strand
GGAAGCGTTCGCGCTGCGCGGGCGGACAGAAGCGGCTTTGGACGCGCTCGAGAAGGCCGAACGCGAGCGCACGATTTACTATCGCTGGCATCTGGTGTTGCTCCACAACGAAATCTTCGCCGGATTTCGCGACCACCCGCGGTTCGTGGCGTTGGTCGAACGCATCCAGCGCGACCTGAGTCGACAGCGCGAGCAGCTGAGCTTCGCGAAAGACTGAGCTGAAGTTGCAGCCTGCTGTCTGAAGCGCATCAAGGAGTGCCGATGGCGAATCAGAGGCGATACGACGCTTTCCTGCTGGTCGCTCTGGCAACGTCAGCGGCGAACGCGGCGGAGGAAAAGCAGCCCGACAATGGCACCGATCCGACGAAGCAGACTCAAGCCGTGACCGTAGCGTACGAGCATATCGCGCTTCGTGACGGCTTCTATCGCGGGACATTCAAGCCTTCGTACAAGCTGCCTCTCGGACCGCACAGCTCGGTCACCCTGCTGGTGCCCATCGTACGAACCGACACCGCCGGTAACGAAGACTACGATCTCGGCGATGCGAGCCTGAAGCTGAGCTACGTCTACAAGCTGACCAGGGATCACGGCATCGTCCTGCAAGGCGAAGTCGTGTTCGATACCGCCGGGCGACCCGAGCTCGGCGGCAATGCCACCGTGCTGAAGGGAACCGTCATCTACGCAAAATTTCTGCAGGGCGGCGCCATCTTCGCTCCCACGCTCGGGCTCAACGAAGGCTTCGGCCCTGACGGGCGGACCGTCAGAAGCCTGGTCGCCGACTTCTACTACGTGCCGAAACTGAGTGACCCTCGTTACTACGTCACGTTCGATCCGGCCCTGACGGCAGACGTGGAGAACGACGCGGAGTTTGCCAGCGTCGCTATGACTATCGGTCGCGTGATCGGTCCCGCCTTCGGCGGCTCGAGCCAGGTGTACGTGAAGCCTGGCGTATTTCTGGGAGGCGAGCGCTCCGCCGACTGGGGCATCGAGATCGGCTACAAGGTGATCGGATTCTGAGAAGGAGGCGATCGTGAAAGCGCGTACTTTCGTTCTTCGGAATCTCTTACAAACACATAAAGCGGCGATCTCGTCCCCTTCTAGTTAGAATCACGGCTGACGACAGGGGGCCGCTTACCAACTCAAAGAACCAATGCAGAAGTCTCGCTCGCTAGTCATTCTAGCTGCCGGTATCTCAGTCGTCGTACTCATCGCTGCAGGCGTCGCCGCCTTCCTGGCGGTGAAGACGCTATCCGACGCCGGCGACCAACTGGTGCGGTCGAAAGAGATCTCCATCGCTCTCGAACAGGCTCTTTCTTCGTTGCGCGACGCCGAGACTGGGCAGCGCGGCTATCTTCTGACGGGACGCCCGGCCTATCTCGCACCGTACGCGGCGGCAGTCGCGACCGTGAATCAGCAGCTCGACACATTGAGATCGCTCAGCGCTGCGGACCCGACCGCGGCAGCGCGCTTCGCGGAGCTCGAACAATCCGCCCGCATCAAGATGGCCGAGCTGGCGCGAACGATAGCTCTGCATGACGAGGGTCAATCGCAGGCCGCGCTGCAAGTCGTGCTCACCGATGAAGGCAAGAGCACGATGGACCGCATCCGGCAGCTCACCGAGCAGATGCAGGCTCAGGAAAGCAAACGCTACCAGGAGTATCTCGGCCGCGAACGCAGCGCGCGCACCTTGAGTCTGTGGAGCGGCGGGACGGTATCGATTCTCGCCATCGCGCTGCTCGCGTTGCTCGGGTTCATCGTCAGACGCGACACGGCCAAAGTCCGGGCGAGCGAGGAGCAGCTGGCGATCACGCTGCGAAGCATTGGCGATGCAGTCATCGCAACGGATGCCCGCGGCCTCATCACGCTCATGAACCCGGTTGCGGAATCCGTGACCGGATGGACGGCGGTGGATGCGCGCGGTGCGTCTCTGGACTCCGTATTCCGCATCATCAACGAGGACACCCGGATCACGGTCGAAAGTCCCGTCGCGAAAGTCTTGCGAGAAGGCGGCATCGTCGGGTTGGCCAATCACACGCTGCTGATCCGACGCGATGGCAGCGAAGTCGCCATCGAAGACAGCGGTGCTCCGATTCAGGATAGAGACGGCGGCACGATCGGCGTGGTGCTGGTCTTCCGCGACGCTTCGCGCGAGCGCTCAGCCGAACGCGCCTTGCTCGATGCCGATCGCCGTAAGGACGAGTTCCTCGCAACGCTCGCACATGAGCTGCGCAATCCGCTCGCGCCGATCCGGCAGGCGGCGAAGGTGGCGCGAGCGCCGGCAGCGACCGAATCCCAGGTCCGTTGGGCACATGACGTGATCGAGCGGCAGGTCCAGAACATGGCGCGACTGCTCGACGATCTGCTCGACGTATCGCGCATTACTCGCGGCACGATGGAGATCCGCAAAGAGCTCGTTGAGCTGCAGGCTGTCGTGGATGCTGCAATCGAGATCGCGCGCCCGGCCATCGAAGCCCGTCATCACGCTCTGAGCGTCGAGTATCCGGCTGGCACTGAGCTGTATGCGGATCCGCTGCGTCTCGCGCAGGTGATCGCCAACCTGCTGACCAACGCTGCGAAGTACACGAACCCGCATGGACAAATCCGCATCACTGGCCAGTGCAACGGCGGCGAGTTGATCCTGAAGGTCACTGACACCGGCATCGGCATCAGCGCCGAGATGCTCCCGCGAGTCTTCGAGATGTTCGTGCAGGTCAAGAGCGTCCTCGACAAATCCGAAGGCGGGCTGGGCATCGGCCTGGCCCTGGCTCGCGGCTTGGCGGAATTGCACGGCGGATCGCTCGATGCACACAGCGCCGGACTGGGCGGCGGCAGCACGTTTACGTTGCGCCTGCCGTTACCGCAGGCGCCAGCAGCCGTGGCCTCCGCTGACGCTTCCACTGCCGTCGCAACTCGCGGGCCTGCTCGACGGATCCTGGTCGCGGACGACAATGTCGATTCAGCAGACTCGCTCGCCATGCTCTTGCGGCTGCATGGGCATGAGGTTGCGGTCGTGCACGATGGAGTTGAGGCGTTGCGTCGGCTCGAAGAGTTCCGGCCGCAATTTGCGCTGATCGATATCGGCATGCCGAAGATCAACGGCTATGAGGTAGCACGCCGCACTCGCGCCGAGCAGTGGGGCGCGTCCATGCAACTGATTGCACTGACGGGCTGGGGACAGGAACAGGATCGCCGCGAAGCACTGGAGGCTGGCTTCAACCATCACCTGGTGAAACCGGTCGACATGGAAATACTGCTGCAACGGCTGAGCGAGTGATCGATCGCCCATCCGGGCGATATCCTGCGCCGCACGCTTGGAGTAGCGTTTGCACATCGCCGCTACGAGGGAAGCGTCATGCATGCAACTCTTCGCTCCCTGACGCTCACGGCTCTTACCGTGGTCTGTCTGTCGCTGCTCTTCACTTCGGTTGCAATTGCCGAGCTTCAGTACGACCCCGGTCTGATCCGCAATCCACCCCGAGTGCAGCAAGCGACACTGCAGCTCCTCGCCAAACCCACGCAGACCGCGAACGCAGTGCTGCGCGTGACGTTTCAGGATCAGCGCAGGAACACTTCCATCGTGATCAACGGCGGCCGAGCACCGACACTGTTGCGCGATGACGGCAAGGCGCCGGATGCCAAGGCAGGCGATGGCAGCTATGCAGCGCTGGTCAAGGTCAACGCCAAGCAGTACAGCATCGAGCAGCGACGGCGTCTTCAGCTGGCCCAGCGCTTCCAATCTGTGCCGGTATTCGAACAGCGGCAGCTCAAGCGCTGGATTCCATTCCGGCCGTCACGGGTCACCGAGCTGCGCACGGACGTCGCCACCGTCGTGGACAACTTCACCGGTATTCCCTTCGATCTGGATCCTGCGAGCACACTGCTCATCACGGACGTGGACGTCGTGGAGGATCCAACGCGTACTTACGATTCGTGTACCGGCGAGGGCACGCCGATGGGCGCTTGGACGTTCGGACACCTGATGACTGAAATCGCCAATCACTCCGCGACCGGCATCCATGCCGAGGATTTCGTCGAGCACTGGATCGAGGAGTGGACGCAGAATCAGGTCATCAACACATGGAACGTCTTGTCGCGCGCCGGCGCCCAGAACCTGCTCGACGGGTGGCCGCGGCTGCCGAACGGGCGACTCGATCTCGCGGAAGCGCCGTTTCGCCTCCTCGCGATCGTCAACCGCATCGACCTGCGCCAGAACTCGGGTTATGGCGGCACCTCTGGTGGCGAAGCCCGCTTCGTCTTCGGTCTGCTCAACTGCAACGGGGCGCTCGAGCTCGGCGGCGACACCACCGAGTCCACCGTGATTCTGGAATACGGCATCGACAAGTCGACCTGCTTCGGCGTGCGTGACTGGGCGCAGCAATGGCAGGCGCTGGACTCGCTCGTCGTCGGCTCGGCGGCGTTCAACGCAGCGCTGCAGGACATTACCGATCAATTCACGGCCAGCAACGCCCGTCCATCGCAGCTGCCGAACCGCAGCGCCATCAACCAGGTCCGCAGCAACGAGCTGAACTTCTCCCTGGGGCCGTTTTGGCAGCTGCGCGAATCGAGGCTGTGTTCCGCGGACTCCGACTGCAGCGGCAACCTGGAGCACACGACGATCGCGCAGACGCCGGCCGTCGAGCTGCAGAACACGACGGCGTTGCGCGACTTCATCAACGACAACAATTTCGCCATCCTGACGGGCGCGCACACCGTGCCGCTGAGCTATCCGGACGACGAGCCGTTTCTGGGCGGGGCGATCGAACCGGGCGCGGGGTTCGACTGGCTGAACTCAGACCCTCTCAAGTCGACCCTCATCAATATCCATGCGCGTCACGAGTTCGCGAAGGCGACGTGCAATGGCTGTCATACCATCGAGACCTCGACTTCGTTCGTGCACATCGCCAATCGAGACCCGGGCGAGGAATCCAAGCTGTCGGACTTCCTGACGGGAGCGGACATGCCGAAGATGGAACCGGGCACCGGCGACCCGCTCACGTTCCACGAACTGCTGGACCGGCAGATGAAGCTGGACGCCACCGCCAACATGACCTGCGGCGCAGTGGGCGACTTCGCCCTGGAGGAGATGTTCATGCCGCATCTGCCCCCGGCGTTCGTGCACTGAGATCACTCGCGCGGGTAGCGCCGTCCGTCCCGATGCGCATAACCCGCGTCGTCCTTTAGCGCATGCAGGTCGATGTCCGGATAGAAGGCTTCGTCGTCAGCCAGTCGACGCGTGCCGATCTCGAGAACGGTCGCTGCACGCGTGGATCGATTCTGGAGATGATGGCCGTCGGCTACGCCCGCCGGGAAGCCCGCACAGTCGCCAGCCTTTAGCAGCTCCTCACCGGCATCGGTCACCAGCGCGACCTCGCCGTCGAGCACATACACAAACTCGTCCTCGATCGTGTGCCAGTGCCGTTGGCTCGACCAGGCGCCCGGCGGCAGCACGAGTAGATTCACGCCGAACTGCGTGAGCCCGGCCGCATCGCCCAGTCGACGCCGAAATCGTTCCCGACAGGGCTCATCGAATGGCGATGGGTAGTCCGTGCCTCGCGAGCCCGGGGTCTGGTCGATCTCAATCTTGCGCGTCATGGTTGCCTCGCTCCAATCGTTATCGAACGATTACCAAAAGATTATCCAAGCGCCATGCAGCGCGCCCGCCAATCTCCCACGGTATAGCGCGTTCGGAGGATCGAAAGCCAACAGACAAGCAAGGGGAAACATCATGATCCGCACCGCCTTCAAGCCTGCAACATTGATAGCCGGGTTCGTGCTCCTGGCCTCCAGCGTGGTCCACGCGGATTCCTTCGGGCCATCGAGCGATCGCAGGCACGGGCCCCCCAGGCCATCCGTGACCACCTACGCCACGGGCCTGACCAGCCCGCGCGGACTGACCTTCGGTCCGGACGGCAGTCTCTACGTAGCGGAAGCGGGCGTAGGCGGCGAATTGGTGCCGACGGACGAGCCCGGCTGCCCGATCAACATCAATATCTATAGCCCGTACTCGGCTGGCTACAGTGGACGCGTGATCCGCGTGCGCGCCAATGGCAAGAAGGAGACGGTCGCCGACAATCTGCCCAGCATGACCGACAACGGCGGCGCCAACTACGGTCCGACCGACGTTGCCTTCATCGGTCACACGCTCTACGTGTTGATCGAGATGGGCGGCTGCTCGCACGGACTGCCCGATAGCCCTGCCGCCATTCTTCGAGTCAACCGCGATGGCTCGACTACCAGTGTTGCCGACCTCAGCGCGTGGCACGCGGCTAACCCGCCGAACTTCATCAAGGACACCGACCCGGCGACGACCGACCAGGAACCGGGCGGGGTGTTCCACTCGATGATCGCGCTCGGCAAGTACCTCTACGTCGTCGAGACCAACCGCGGCTTCCTGCTGCGTGTAGATCCGCGGACCGGCGTGATCGAGAAACTGTATGACATGTCGATCGACAACCGCGAACACAACCCGATCGTGATGACCCGGCGCGGCAACAACTTCTTCGTCGGCACCTTCGGCGAGGATGGCGGACGGTCCGAGCTGGCGGTGTTCAATAAGCACTTCTCCAGCTACACGCTGCCGTTCAAGTCCCGCAACCCGATCGTCGGCCTGGCGTGGCAGTGCGACGATCTCTATGGCGTCGAGATCTTCCCCTTGGAGAATCCATGGTCGACCGACACGGCCAACCTCGTCAGGTTCGATCGCAAGACTGGCAAGCGGACGACGGTGTTGAGCGGATTCGCGAGTCTTCCGAACGGGCTCGTGGAGGGTCCCGACGGTGCGCTGTACACGTCGAATCAGGGCATCTCGTTCGCACCCGGCGACGGCGGCGTGCTGCGCATCCGGCCGTAAGTGCTGCATCCTTCCCCGCGCGCTGTGCGTGCGCGGGGAGGGTGTTTCGCATAGTCAGGGCGCCTCCAGCGTCCGCGCCGCTTCGAGATTGAAGCGCATGTTGTAGTTTCCCTCGTGGCAAGCAGCCTCGAGCAGGCGCTGGTTGCTGGAGGTGAAGTGCGTCTCACCCGTCCAGGGACGGTCGTACCAACTCGGGTCTTCGACCGTGAAGCGGTAATTCATCTCTTCGTGCGAGATTCGTGTAAAGCGCTCGGTAACCGTCGTCGCCGGGGATACGAGAAAGATTCCAGTAGGCGAAGTGCGCGCCTTGTCGCTCGCAGTGAAGTACCGCGTCTCAACGACCAGCGTGTCGCCTTCCCACCATCCGATAGCATCGCCCAGCCACGAAGTAATGACTGGGTGCGCATGCTTGGCGTTCATACGAATGACGCGCGCTTCGTGCAGCCACTCCGAGAAGAAGACGATAGTCTTGGCCGTCTGAACGATGAGATAAAGATTGCCCATCGCGATCGACAGGATCGGCGGTTGCACTCCCTGCGACCCAAGGCAGCGCTCGGAGCTGGGACGCTCTTCGGGACCATCCATAGCATTCAGGATGGCTGCCGGTACGGTCGCAACGCTTTTGCGAAACGCGTCATTACCCGGAATCTGCCCGTCCGGCGGTTCGATGACTACCGAGCTGCGCAATGTTCCGCTGACGCGCTCGATGTGGCGCTCATCGGTCCACTCGGTGGGTTCGGTTGGCGTCGTCCGGTCTTCGCCTTGTGCGATCCGTGCCGAGTCGATCTCATGCGCCTGCGCTTCAGAAATGAACAGGTGCGGGTAGCCGGGCGGACGGATAAGAGGAGTGGCACTCGTGTTGACCCACATGCCTTCGAAATTCGGGCGGCCATCATCGTGGCGCGGTGGCTGATACGCGCTGTGCTCCGCCGAAGCTGGCATGGAGAATGAGGCGAGCCAAGCGCACAAGAATGCAGTGGACGTTCGCATCTGTTAATCGGCGCAGCTGGAACGCGCCGCAACTATGCGCCGCCGTTCAGGGTGCTCGCAATACCTTCTGCACGTCGTAGTGGTTGTTCTTGCCTTCATCGACGTGAGTGCCGATGACGCAAAACCCCGCGCTCTCCAGGATCTGAACGTACTGGGCTCTACCCAGCGAGCGACATTCGTGGCCGGTGGCGGTGTCCCGCCAGGTCCCTGTCTCGATCGGCGCTGTGAAAAGAAAGCGACCCTCGGGCAACAGGATTTCCGACACTCGATGTAGCAGGGCGACTTGCTCTGACTCTTCTAGAAGGAAGAGCAGCCCGATGGCTATGGCTGCACCGAATTTTCGCCCGAAGTAATCGCTTTCCAGAGCCAGCGAGCATTGAGCAGGGACGCTGGGGAATCGCAAACGGAATCGTTCGAGTAATGTCGGAGACGCGTCGATGGCCCAAACATTAGCGCCGCTTTCCACTAAGACCTGGGTAACTGGATATCCGCCGCCACAGGCGATTTCGACGACATCGGTGCCCGCGCGCAGCTGCCTGGCCCATTGAGCGACGATGGCAGCTCCGGTTCGCGAACTCTCTCGCGCCTCTAGAAATCTGAGCGCATTCATTTCATACGCGCTTGCTGAGCTCATCTGCGCTGCTTCGCATCTTGTGAAGCTTCGTCTACGCGCAGCGACCACAGCTCCGCGAGACCGCGCCACTCGGAGTCCACCTTCACGGCGGCGAAGCTCTCGCGAGCTTGCTGCGTCTCGCCGCTCTTCAGATAGGCGACTCCAAGATCGATGCGCGCCTGGTCCGAATGCTCGAGCGAACCCTTCTGCAGGCCTTTGCGCAGCGCTGCGATCGCTTGGTCATACATTCTCTGACCGAGGTAGATTCGTCCGATGTCTGCGTCGAGTTGTCCGCTGCTGGCGCGTTGCGCCTGCTGAGCGAGATCCTTCACGTCGGCCGGGCTCCTGGCAGTCTTTGCTTGTGCGTACGCGAGCATTCGTCGAAAGCGGGGCTCGTGCTCGCCCGCAAGGACGCCCTGGCGCAAGCCAGTTTCCAGCACGCGAACCGCATCTTCTGGTAATCCGAGATCGGTTGCTCCCAGTGCGAGGTCCTCGTAGTCCGCAGCATCGTCGAGCATGCCCACGTCGAATTTCAAAGCGAGGTAGTAGAAATCGACCCGCTTGGAATGCGGTTGGCGGGACTTGATATCGAGGACGTTGCGCCAGTACTCCGGCTTCGGATGGTGTCGCAGGAGCATCTCCCAGGTCTGCGCGATCTGCTGCCGATCCTTCAGCTGGTAGTAGGAATTCAAGAGCAGTTGCAGCGACGCTTCCGGCGGCTGGCCTCCCTTGCGCTCGGTAGCGGCCACCAGCTGCCCGATTCTGGCGGCTGCGCCGCGAAAGTCTCCGGCGAGATACTTGGACTGACCGGCAAGCTGCAGGAGCACGGGATCCTTCGGTTGTTTCTCGAGAGCTGTTTCCGCCGCACGCGCCGCTTTTTCGTACTGTTTCGCGCTCATGTAGAGCTGCGAAGCTTTCTCGAGATGGTCGCTGCGCTCCTCTGCCGAAGCCGCTTCGGATTTCGCGAGCTGCTCGAACAGTGCGCCTGCTTCGGCGTACTTGTGCTGCTGAGTCAGAACGGAGCCTTTGAACTCGTCGATCTTGTACTTGGAATAGGGGGACGCGTCGGGAACGCGCTCCGCTTTTTCCAATGCGGCCCAGGCAGCAGCCCAGCGCTTGCCGGCGGCGAGCTCCTTCGCTTCAGTGAGGTACTTCGCGATGTCTTTGCTGTTGACCGCCTGTTCCGCGGCGGTACCTGGCGTCGCTGCGCAGCACAGGATGAACGCTGCGATCGTGGTTTGAACTGACGTGCGAGTTGCCCCAGTCATTTGCCACCTCCCACACAGGCTCAGGTGTTGAGACCGCGGCACCTGCGCGAAAGTTCTGTCAGCCCGTCAAGTATCCGACTACGAGGCGCGTAGCCTCGTCGACGAGTGCTTCCGTCGCCTCGTCCGAGACTATGTCATGGTGCAGGACTGCCGTGTGCGTCAGCGCTTCGATCGATGTCACGCAGACAAATGCCGCAAGCCCCAGGTCGGCAGCCCGAATCTCCCGCCGATGGCTCTCGAGGTAAGCCTTGAAGAGCGCATAGTTTTCCCGGTTGAAGGTCTCCACCTTCTCGAGCTTTCCTACGCGCGGAATCTGTTCCGCAAGCACACGATGCAGCTTGGGATCGACACGATGCGCCTTGACCGCCGCGGCGACGAGCGTGCGCACGCCTTGCTCTATCGGTTGGTTTGCAATCTCCGCCAATTCGGCCCGGACTACCTGCATGATCTCCTGCTGATGGCGCTCGATGACCGCAGCCACGAGCGCCTCCTTGCTGGGGAAGTATTGGTAGAGCGAGCCCACGCTCACGCCCGCCACTTCGGCGATTCGGTTCGTGCTGGCTTTGTCGAACCCTTCCCTGACGAGAATGCGAGCAGTTGCATCGACTAGCGCTTCGACGGTCGCGCGCGATCGCTCCTGAGAGGCTTCTTTCCTGGGATTGATGAGCGCTTTTCTCACTGGTCTGCCGCGTCAGGAATGCGAGTAGCAAAAAGCGAATGATCGCTCGTATTCTGGCTCACATGGACAACACACTGCAACGCTTGTTTCGATACAAAGCCTGGGCGAACGACGAGCTGCTGACAGCTCTGGCCAAGCTCGGCGGAGAATCCCCCATAGCGAAATTGGCTATCAAGGCGCTGAGCCACAGCTATGTCGTCGACCAGATCTTTGCCGCGCACTTGCGCGGTAAGCGCCACGCTTATGCTTCGGCCAATCTGAGCGAGCTGCCGACGCTGGAGGATTTGTCCGCAGACATCAGAACGAGCGATCGGGAGTATGTCGACTACGTATCAGCGCTCGAGCGCGGCCAATTGGCTGAACGAATCGACTTCACTTTTACCGATGGCGCGCCGGGCTGCATGTCGCGTGAGGAGATGCTCATGCACGTGATCACCCACGGCGTCGGCCACCGGGGACAGGTCAGCGCGGTCATGCTGCTCAATTCCGTGCCGCCGGCGAGTGATGGCTTCACGACCTATCTGCACAAGGCGGAAGCATCGACGAGAAGGCGGGCCGCTTCATGACGTAGCTCGGCTGCCGTTCACCGCTGCCCTCAGCATTACCACCGCGGCATACAGGACCACGCAGACCACGAGCCAGCGAAGCAGCTCCAGCGACATGCTCTTCACGATGAATGCGGCGACGAGCACGGCGGGAATTCCACCCAGCGCGATTCCGGTCGCGATCCGCAGATCGATCGCGCCGATCGAGATGTAACGCAAGCTCGCGCCGGTCGCCGTCAGTGCCGCGCCTGCGGCCATGATCGGGAAACTCAGGCGCGGGTCCATTCCCATCAAACTGAGCATGACCAGCGTCGGAGCGTAGTTGCCGATGCCGAAGTTCAACAGGATGCCGAACAGAAAGTTCGCTGCGATCGCGATCGCCATCAGCGGCAGAGGCAAGCCCGTTGCCGTTCCACCGCCGGGCATCAGGTGCAGGTTGGTGAGGGCATACATGATGGCGGCGATGATGAGTGCGATGCCGACCACCAGCTGCACCACCCACACTTTGGCTCTGATGACCAACGAGACGCCCAACAGCCCACCCATCAGCAGCGCGAGCACGCAGCCGAAGAGCAGCGCCGGGTCGACCAGCACGCCCAGGAGAACGAGAAAGATGATCGCCTGCGCGACTGCCGGCAGCGTATGTCCAACGAGCATGGTGCTTGGGATCAAGCGATCCGGCACCAGCCCGCGGAACTTGAACCACGCCATTGTCGGCGCAAACGAGCCGACACCCAGCGTATCGAAGAAGTTCGTGATCGCACCGAGCGCGACAGCTTCGAGTCGTGGCACGGCGCGGCTGGCCAGAGCGGCGCGGACCAGCATCAGCGCGTAGACGAGTACCGCAAGTGCCAGCGGGATCAGGAGAGCCGTAAGCATGCGCGGGCGATGGTATAGAGATGGCCGAGAGCGGTCGAGAACTGTCGCTGTCACAGCTGACCCAGCGCGGACGTCTGACCTGCTTCAGTCACAGGTCGGAAAATATGAATACTAAAGTTGGCAAAACCCCTTGCATGCTCCTTGCACTCGGCGCTCTAGCATCCTGCGCTACAACCCCGCCGCATCCTGCCCCGCTCGATGCCGTTCGTGCCAAGTTCGACGCCGTCAACAGGCACGATCTGCGCGCGGTCGTTGAATCCTATGCTCCGCAGGCGAGGCTCATGGCCTCGGACTTCTGCGCACCTCGCATCGGGCGCAGCGAGGTCGAACGCACCTATACGGCACTGTTCTCAATCAATGACCTGAGCGTTCGGCTCGATCACGTGCTGGCAGACGGCAATCACGTCGCGGTCCGGTTTCGAGTGCTGGGCTCGATCGGCGGGCAGCGATTCGAGGTGCCGATCGCCGATTTCTTTGAAGTGCGCGACGGCTTGATCGTCTATGACCTCGGCGTGTTCGACAACGCAGGTCGACCGTGCAGGCCCTAGCGCGGGCAACGTCAGATCCAATACGAGAACATGTGGACGAAAAATTCCTTCGTCCGCTGCCACAGCGAGCGCCGTTCCCAGGCCTTGAGCTCGACGGCTCGCGCCGACTGCTGGTCGCGCTGGAATACTTCCTCCATTCGTTGCGCGGTATCGCGACTGATCACGATCGCGTTGACTTCGTCGTTGTGCAGGAAGCTGCGCATGTCGAGATTCGAGGAGCCGATGATCGTGACCGAGCTGTCGATGACGACACTCTTGGCGTGGAGCAGGGCGTCTTTGAGCTCGTAGATCTTCACGCCCGCATCGAGCAGCTGGGTGAACGTCGCTTGCGTGGCATTGAGCACGACCCGCGAATCGGTGAACGACGGCACGATCAGCCTGACATCGACGCCGCGTTTCGCCGCGTCGATCAGCGCGGTGAGCAGCTCTTCGTTCGGTGCGAAGTAGGCGTGTGTGATCCACAGGCGCTTGGTGGCGCAAGTGAAGGCCGCGACGTAGGTGCCGTACAGCGAGCGATCGTTTGATTCGCTGTCGTTGGCAACGATGGTGACCAGGTTGTCGCCGGCCGGCTTGATCGCGGGAAAGTACTTGTCCTTCGCGCTCAGGTCCTCGTGCTCGCCGGCCTGCTGCCAGTTGCCGACGAACAAGGTCTGCAGCTGCGCCACCGCCGGACCTTGAATCTCTATGTGAGTGTCGCGCCAGCCGTCCTCCAGCCCACGCTCGGGGCCAGGCTTGCTGGTCGAAGCGCTGTCGTAGGTGCTGTCGATGTTGATACCGCCGGTAAAACCGATTTGCCCATCGACGACGATGATCTTGCGGTGGTCGCGGTTCTGCAGCTTCCAGACCTCCGGCGTTTTGATCGGACTCAGCGGCCGAAACTCGCGGACTTCGACGTTCTGTTGCCGCAGCTGCTCGAAGAACTCGCGGGGTGTCTCGCGGCTGCCGAGGCTGTCGTATAGCAGACGCACCTCGAGGCCTTCCTTGCGCTTCTGCGCGAGCAGATCGGCGAACCTTTGGCCGACATCGCCAGGTCCGTAGATGAAGGTCTCGATATGAATATTGTGGCGCGCCGCGCGCAGTGCGGCCTCGATGGCCGAGTAGGTTTGCGGCCCGTCGATCAGGACGTTGACGCGATTGCCGGTCGTGAGCGGCGCGGATGAGTAGCGCCGGACCGAGTCAACCAGCTCGCGTACCGCTGCGTCGTCCTTGTATCGCTCGAGCGCCGCCTGCAGGACCTTGTCGCCGGCGTCTTCGGACAGCTCTCGCTGTCGCGCAACGATCGGCGGCATCTGCTCGGCCGGCTGGTAGCGAGGATTCTGGGCGGCGCAAGCCGCACACAGAATCAATGGCAGTGTGATCCACCTTGCAAGTCGCACCCAGTCAGAACCGACCGTCTGTCAGAAAAGTTCCTTGATTGAGCGCAGTGTAAGAACCTGCGGCTTCTCGTATTTGCCGCCGCCAGGTTGCAGCCTGCCCGTTGCGACGATTTTCTTGCCGAGCAGGTGTCGGTACTGCGCGTAGCGATCGGTCCGCGCGTACTGGTCGTTGCCGAGGACCAGCTGGATCTCGCGCTCGTTGTACACATTGGGGTAGCTCGGATCCGAACTGATGATGCAGACACCCGTATCGAGCTGGAGGATCCAGATGACCAGCGGCGCGTCACCCTTGGTCACGCTCTCGAAGTCAGGAGGGCCAGGATAAGTCTGTTGCACGAGCCGGCCGCTGAGGCTCGCGTCACCGTAGTAGAGACATTGAGCGTTGAGCGATGCCGACCACGCAGCCGCTGTTAGCAGCAGCGCCAGAGTCAGGATTGGCCGGGACGTGACAAACATAGCACTGACGTTATGCTACTCCGATGCACAAACGTCATTTGTCGATTCTCTGCTTGCTGGCACTATCCAGTGCAGCGGTCGCTGCTGATGAGCCCGCCGTCAACGGCGACCGCATCCAGCAGCACATCACCGCGCTCGCGAAGTTCGGCGCGAATCCCGAAGGCGGCGTGAGCCGCGTCGCGTTCAGCGACGCAGATATCGCAGGCCGCAAGTACGCCGTGGGCCTCATGCAGGAAGCCGGACTCACCCTGCGCACCGACGCCGGCGGGAACATCATCGGCCGGCGCGAGGGCAGTAACGCCAAATTGCCGCCGATTCTCATCGGCTCGCACATCGACTCCGTCCCGAGCGGCGGCAATTACGACGGTGATGTCGGCGTGCTCGGCGCGATCGAAGTCGCGCAAACCTTGAAGGAGCATGGCGTTCGTCTCAAGCATCCGCTGGAAGTCGTCATTTTCGCGAACGAGGAGGGCGGCACCGTCGGCAGCTTCGCGATGATCGGCCGGCTGCAGCCTGCCGCGCTCGATCTCATGACTCAAAGCGGCAAGACGATCGGCGAGGGCATCCGTGCTATCGGTGGTGACCCCGAGCACCTTGCCGACGCAGCACGCAAGCCCGGCGACCTGAAGGCGTATGTCGAGCTGCACATCGAGCAAGGCGGGATCCTCGAAGAAACCGACGTCGATATCGGTGTCGTCGAGGGCATCGTCGGCATTCGCTGGTGGGATGTCACGATCGAGGGCGTGCCGAATCATGCGGGCACGACGCCGATGAATCATCGGCGCGACGCATTGCTGAGCGCCGCGGAGTTCGTTCTCGCCGTGAATCGCGTGGCGACCTCGATGCCCGGGCGGCAGGTCGCGACGGTCGGCAGGCTTCGGGCCGAACCCGGCGCGCCGAACGTCATTCCCGGCAAGGTCGTCCTGAGCCTCGAGATTCGCGATCTCGACGCCGCGAAGATGACTGCCGTGTACGACGCCGTTCGCGCGGAAGCGGACAAGATCGCGCAGGCGCGCCAGACGCCCTTCACCTTCGCCCAGCTCAAAGTTTCGTCCGAGCCCGCGCCGACCGACCAGCGCCTTCAGCGCATCATCGCCAAGGCTGCGGGCGCTTTGAAGCTCACGAGCAAAGTCATGCCGAGCGGAGCAGGGCACGATGCGCAGGAGATCGCACACATCGCCCCCACCGGCATGATCTTCGTGCCGAGCGTCGGCGGCGTGAGTCACTCGCCGAAAGAATTCACGTCGCAGCAGGACATGGCGAACGGAGCTAACGTACTACTGCAGACTGTGCTCGCGATCGATCGCGGTGAGCTGCGCTGAGGAAACGTGTCTGCACCTTTTACAGCGTTGACCCGTTGGCGGCACGGACGGATGATTCGGCGCCGCAATTCGCTCTCCCAATAATCCGGAGATAGTTACATGAAGCGACTACTCCTGGCGCTCGGCGCCGCCGCCCTCTTTTCCTTCCACCTGCCGGTACTCGCGCACGATGACGACGACGGGCGTCACGGGCGGGACCGCGTGAAGTTCGAGCTGGTCGAGACCTCGATCCCGGAAATCCACGACGCCATGCGCTCGAACGTTCTGTCCGTCGAGCGCCTGACGCAGATGTACTTGAAACGCATCGAGGCGTACGAGCAAGCCGGCCCCGGCATCAATGCATACATTCATATCAATGAGAATGCATTGCGCGAGGCGCGTCAGCTCGACGCGCTGAACGACCACCATCGCGGCCGGCCGTCGCGCAAGCCCTTGTTCGGCATCCCGGTGCTGCTCAAGGACAATATCGATACGGCAGACATGCCGACGACCGCGGGCAGCGTTGCGCTCGCGGGCTCGATCCCGCCGGATGACGCTTTCATTGCAAGGAAGCTGCGCGACGCCGGCGCGATCATTCTCGGCAAGGGCACGCTGACTGAGTTCGCGAACTTCCTCGCGGTCGGTATGCCGACCGGCTACAGCTCGCTCGGCGGTTTCGGCTTCAATCCCTACGATCCGCGTGTCGATCCGCGCACTGATCCGCCGAACAACGACGGTCGTCCGGTGTTGCAGACGGGCGGTTCGAGCTCGGGTCCCGGCATCGGCGTGAATGCGAATCTGGCCGCCATTGCGGTCGGCACCGAGACGTCGGGATCGATCTTGAGTCCTTCCAGCGCGAACGGCGTCGTTGGCATCAAGCCGACGCTCGGGCTCGTCAGTCGCGACGGCATCATCCCGATCACTGCCGACCAGGACACGGCCGGGCCGATCACGCGCTCGGTGACCGACGCAGCCATTCTGCTCGGCGTGTTGGCGGGGTTCGATCCGAACGACCCCGCGACGCAGGCGTGCCTGCGTCCAGGGAATTGCTTCCGTGACTACACGAAGTTCCTGAATCGCAAAGCTCTGCGCGGCGCACGACTTGCAGTGCCGCCAGTGCCTGCGAATCGTCAGGCGCTCATGGATGCAGCGATCGTGGTGTTACGCGCGCAGGGCGCGACAGTCGAGTTGATCGATACTTACGACGCGCGCATCGGCGTGCCGCAACTCGGCACGTGCATCGCACGGCCGGCTCCTACGGACCTGACGTGCTCGACAGTATTGTTGTTCGGATTCAAGCGCGACTTGAACGCATACCTCGCAGCCACACCCGCGGCGCCGTCGCGGACGCTAGCTGACGTCATCGCGTTCAACAACGCGTTCGTCCCGCCGATGAAGTATGGACAGGTGATCGCGACCGGTGCGGAAGCACTCGACGTATCTCCGGGCAGTGCGGACACAGTTCGCTACCAGGCCGACAGAGCAGAGGACCTGCGTCGCTCGAAGCTCGCGCTCGACGGCGTGTTCAACGGGCCGGATGGAAAGCCGGGGACGAAGGACGACTTCGATGCCATCCTGCATCTCGGCAATGCCAACGCGAACGTGACGGCGAAGGCCGGTTATCCGAGCGTTGCGGTTCCCGGCGGCTTCAATGCGTTGTCGACGCTGACGCCGGCCGATCCGCCGATCGCGGTGCCGTTCCCGTCGGACATCACGTTTGCAGGTCGCGCGTTCTCGGAGCCGAAGCTGATTGCGTTGGCATACGCGTTCGAGCAGGCGACCAAGCATCGAGTGCCGCCCGCGAGCACGCCGCCGTTGCCGAGCGACGTGATTCGTGGACGGCACTGACTGTCATCCCGCGGGATTTCCCGGGGCGGTATCCACCGCCCCTCGGTCAGAACCTGAAATTCACTCCGAGATTCACAGGAATCGACCAACGCGGGTCTTCGAATCGCACCTGATCGATACCGACAGGTGCGAACGCGTTGGTCGTTTCCTTACGGGCATCGACGTACTGCGCGCCTACGGACAATCCCATGTCCGCCTGGTCGGAGAGCTGCCACGAGAGGCCGCCTTCGACGCCGGCGTCGAATCTCGTCGCGCGCGGCAGGAACTCCTCGCGCGAGACCGGCATGCCGGCGACGCTGAGATCGGCCCGCAGCGCGTCCGTGCGGTTCGCACCCAGGTAGCCGGCGACGTAGGTGCGGACAGTACCCGAGTCGCTGAGGAAGTAGCGCGTGCCGAGGTTGAGCGCCCATGACTTCATGTCGTCGAAGTTCGCGCCGATCGCCGTGGCCGAATCGAGCTCAGGCGAGCTGATGCTGCCGATCGACGTGTTGCGCCCCTCCAGCTTCGAGTAGGTCAGCCGCACGAACGGCTCGACGTTCGACTGCGACATGTAGCCCGTCTCGATGCCGAACGACGGACCCGAACGGAACGCATCGTCGACCTGCAGGCTGTCGAGCTCCGTGATTCCCACGGCACCGACGTCGGTCCTGACGCGTGGACTGATCGACTCTTGCGGGTTCAGCTGACTGCCCGCCATGAACGTCGTCACCCACTGACCCTCGTCGTAGTTGCTGGCTGCTGCGATCTCAGTGCCGCCGAGGGCAATGAGAGCTACCGGAAAAATGGCAAGTTTCATGACCGAGTACTCCTGTGTTGCAGACCACTACAGGCTAGCCCGGTGCAATGTCGCAGCAGTTTCATTGCTACACGCGCGCATTTCAGTTGCAATTTTCAGTGAGCCGCAGCGAACGCGCGACCGAGTGCTTCGCGCAGAGCGCCGGCGCGCAGCGGCTTGTCGAGGATCTCGATGACTCCCGCGCGCAGCGCACGCACGTCCGTTTGTCGCTCGCGATGGCCGGTGACGAGCAGGATCGGGATGTCCGAGCGCAATTCGTGAATCATTCCCGCGAGCGTCGTGCCGTGGAGGACCGGCATGCGCTCGTCCGTGAGCACTGCATCGAACCGGGCGGGCGCGCGGCGGAAGGATTCGATGGCAGTTGTCGGGTCGGAGAATCCGATGGCCTCATAACCGAGCGACGCGACGATCTCTTCGGCGAGGCGGACGAGCTCCGGCTCGTCGTCGACAATGAGGATCGCCTGACCTTCGCCAGTTTGCTGTGTGGCCGTTTGCGCGCTCGCGCACGGAGCCGCGGGCCGCAGCAGCGGCCAATACACGCTCATCGTGGTGCCCGAGCCAGGGCTGCTCTGCACCTCGATCGCGCCGCCCATGCTGCTCACGATGTTCCTGACGACGGTCAGCCCGATGCCTGATCCTTCCTCGCCAACAGCGCGCGACGTATAGAACGGATCGAATATCGACTGCAATTGCTCGGGCGCCAGCCCGATGCCGGTATCTTTGATCGACAAGTGCAGCCAGCAGCCGGGCTGAAGCCGGCCGAGCGTCAGATCGCGCAGCGCATCCACTTGCACAGTTGCAACCTGGACAGTCAACTCGCCGCCGCGCGGCATCGCGCGAATGGCGTTCGTGCACAGATTCATGATGACCTGATGGACCTCGGTGGCGTCGCCCTTGATCAGGCCGGCGCTTCCCGCTGCGGGTGGCGTGACCTTGATCGACGGCGGCAGGCCAGGCCGGAGCAGGGCCAGCGCTTCGATCGCGATTGGCTCGACCGCGAGCGCACCGTGCACGACGCTGCGATGAGGATCGAACGTGAGCACGCGTCGCACGAGCTGGCGGGCACGCTCGCTCGCGGCGAGGAGCCCGTCGATAGTTGCAGTGACGCGTGCCTCGGGATCGACTTGTGTGCGCGCGATTTCGGCGTAGCCGACGATTGCACCGAGCACGTTGTTGAAGTCGTGCGCCATCGAAGCGGCAAGGAAGCCGACGGCCTCAGCCTTCTGGCTGTCCCGCAGACCTCGCTCGAGTCGCCGGCGCTCTTCTTCCAGTCGATCGCGTCGTCGCAGTACGTTGCGCAATACCAGGAGCAGGACTCCCGCCAGCCCGGCGAGAGCCAGCGTGCGCGCGCCGCTCGAAAGTTCCTGATGCCACCACGGACTGAGTACGCTGGACATCGGCTGCGTCAGCTCGATGATCAACGGATAGCCCTGCGCTCTGCGGAGCACGCGCAGTTGGGGACTGGCGCTGGATGGAGGATCGCGGCGTACGATTTCCGACCCTCGCATGCGCGCAGCCACCGAGCTGCTGACTGCCTCGTCTCCCGTCGTTTCTGCACGAGTCGGGTAGCGCGCGAGCACGATGCCGTCGTCGCGCAGCAGCCGGATCGAGGAATCGACGCTGATCGTCGAGTAGAAACCAGTCAAGTACTCGAACGCGACGCGCACCAGCACGACGCCTGCGAATGCACCATTCGGCCCGCGGATCGCGCGGCCGAGTGAGAACGTCCGATAGTCCTGACCTGCCGGCTTGCCGATGTAGAGCGTGCCCGGCGCAGCGTGCTGGAGTGTCGAGAAGAACAGGCGCTCGTGATAGTCGACGTCAGCATGGGCTCCGGGTGCGGTGGTGGCCACGCGATGGCCGTTGCGATCGAAAATCTCCATCGAGTGCACGAATGGAAAGCGCGTGATGTCGGAGCGCAGCCGGTCGGGTGCGGCCGCTTGATCGGCCAGCACGACGTCGATTTCCTGCACCATTCGCGCCGTCTGCTCGGCAGTCGCGCGAGCGATGGCCAATTGCGTGTCCTCGCTATGCAGGATCGCAGTTCGATAGTCCTGCCACGCCTCGTAGCTGTCCGCGCCCACCATCAGCACGATCAACAGGACACCAGCGCCGGTGACCCAGCGCTGGAGGCGGCGCGAGTCCGTATCCCGGTTCACGAGTTAGCGAACGTCGCGTCGATCGTTTGCCCCGACGGCATCTGGCACTCACCCTGGCCGCCGCCCGCCATGCCATGCTGAGGATGCATGAGGCTGAAGTGGCAACGCATGTGATCGCCAGCGCTGTCGGCGAGGTTCGCGACGACTCGTCCGCTGTAGTGAGTGACGAAAGCCGTATCGGGATACGGTCCCCAGTAGCGCCAGCCATGCCACGGACCGGCCCAGCCATACCAGAGCGGGGCGAGGGTCTCGACGCGCGTGTCGTGCGTGACCTGGAAGAACGGACCGGAGTACGTGTCGCCGTTGCTCAGGTTGGCCGTCAGCGTGCCGGTGCGATCATCGGTCGACTTCCACGCGAAATTCGCGTGCAGGTCGCTGTTGGGTACATTGCCGACGCCGGTGCCCATCGTGGTGCATGCGGTGATCGCTCCCAGCATGCCGATGAGTCCGAGCGTATGCAGGTTGAAGGTATTCATGGAGCTGTCTCCAATTCGATTCGAGAACGGCAAGCGCCGCCACGAGCCCAACTCTTTTCCCTCAATTTTCCTGCTTGATGTCCGATTGCCGCGCTGGCATTGCAACTGCAACGCTCAGCGCATCGTGCTCACCGGCGCCATGAACACGTAGCCGGCGCCGCGCTCGGTGCGCAGCAGCTCCGGATTGGACGGATCTCGCTCGAGCTTGCGCCGCAGTCTCAGCATCGTGACGTCGATCGCCCGGTCGTAGACCTCGAGCGCGTGCACGCGTGAGCGCTCCAGTAATTGATCACGCGATAGCACGCGCTGAGGTGCCGACAAGAAGGCGCACAGCAAGTTGAACTCGCTGTTGGTGAGCTCGACGCGTCGCCCATCGGGCGAGGTCAGCCGATGCAACCGCAGGTTCAATTCCCAGCCGGCGAATCGATAAGCACGCAGCTGCTCGTCGCGCTGTGCGTTCGACTCGACGGGTTGCGAGCGACGCAGCACCGCACGAATCCTCGCCAGCAGCTCGCGCAGCCGGAACGGTTTGGTGATGTAGTCGTCGGCGGCGAGCTCCAGGCCCATCACGAGATCGGCCTCTTCGGCTTTGCCGCTGAGAATCAGGATCGGGATCGCGGAGCTCTCGCGCACGCGCCGCGCGAGCGTGAGGCCGTCCTCGCCGGACAGGCGCAGGTCGAGCAGCAGGAGGTCGACCGGCTCATCGGCGATGACTTGCAGCATCTCCCGCCCGCTTGCGACAGCCGTGATGCGCAGGTCTTGGGCACCGAGGTATTGAACGAGGACATTCCGGACATCCGGATCGTCGTCGAGGGCCAGCACGTGAGGAGCGACGGACTCCATATGTCGAGTTAGTCGTGCGGCGCGCAGGCGAGTTCCAGCGCGCGCGTGCAGATGAACGCGGCTTAATCTGATGACAGCTGAAACGCGGGCGTTGTCGTCTGAAATCGCACTGAGACAGCGCGCGAGCAGGGTAGCGCCGTCAATCGCATTTCACTGTTCACTGCCAAGGAGAATAGATCATGAGAACTGCAACCCTGACGCTTGCGTTCGCCGTCGGAGCGCTGGCTCTGACCACCAGCAATGTCTACGCCGCCGAGCTCGACAAAGTCGTGATCGACCAACCGGTCGTGAAGGTTGTCGGCCGCGATATGGGAACCGACGCGCCTATCGAGGACGTGACCGTCGTGGCGCGAGTGATTCCGGATCCCGAGACACTGACGACCGATTCGGGTATCGCGCTTCTGAACGACAATATCCGCGAGGCCGCGCGCACAGCTTGCTTCAAGGCCGACCCGATGACGCCCGATGACGGTACGTGCTATCGCAAGGCAATGGCATCTGCGAAGCAGCAAGTGGCCGCGCTCGTTGCGCACGCGAAGCTCGCGAGCAACACGAAGGTAGCTGCTAACAATTGATGCAGCGTTAGCGCCGGAGACACTTCTCGTAGCGCTCATCGACGCGCTTTGCGAACCACTCCGTGGTGAGCTGGCGCGTGATCTTCGGACTTTGCAGGCGGATCTTCGGTACGATCGCGCGCGGCACAGGTCTCCCCCTGCCTGTGTCGGCCCGTCCGAAGATCCGCTTGTAGAGCCGGGTGTCGGCGAAGTCGCTCTGGTCGCCGCGCTCCAGGTCGCGGCGAATCGCGGCGTCGCTGAGGTCGAGCTGGTCGGCGAGCTTGCGAATGGCAAGCTCGGTCTTGCTCGGCTCGCTCGCGGCGCTTCCGTGGAGCAGCAGGTCGCCGTCGAGCGCGAGCGGTGTCTTGGTGAGGACGCTCACTGCGTTTTGAAACGCCGCGTTGCGGCTCGCGTAGTGGCCGGCATTGAAGTCGGCGAAGCGGAACAGCATGTCATCGTAGTCGACGGGGTAGTCGAGCAGGTGCGCGATGCCGAAGTACATCCCGCCGCGCCGCGTGAAGACTTCGTTGCGGATCGTGTTGTGGACAGGATAGGGGTACTTCTTCGCGTCGGCGTGCTGTTGCGCGTACGCGATGCTGACTTGCATCGGGCCGGCGGTGCGCACCGGGTTGAGGCTGCCGAACAGCCGGCCGCCGAGCGGGACGATGTTGATGAAGTCCTCGAAGATGTCGTTCAGCTCTTTCTCGGTCTTCACTTTGTCGAGGCGCTCGCGATAAGTCGCACCGGTGGGCGACTCCAGTGCGAGCGCGGCGTTCACTGCTATTACAGGAATGTGGTAGCGCGCTGCACGGCTGTCGATTTCGCGTCGCGCGATGGCTGGAAGTCCGGGGACTGGCGGATTGACCTGGAACGTCGATTCCTGCTCGGAGACTGCGACGACCGCACAGATGTTCTCGGTCGTGGGCCGGATCGACAGCGCTTCGAACGCAGCGAAGATATCGACAGCCCAGGCCTCGCGGTTGCCGACTTTTGCGGGAAGGTGCTTGGCGATCTCGGCGCGCGCGACGTCGGGATCGATCGGCGGCTCACGCAGTGCCGGATTGGTGCAGGCCGACACCCAGAGGGTGCCGGCAAGCACGACAGAACGAACGATGCTGCGCTTACTGGAGGCGAGAGAGCTCTTCGTCCGTAGGGAGGCGGCCATCCGGCGTGAGTTTATCGATGGCCTGCGGCAGCTCGCCACTCAACCCGTTGAGCAGCTGGTCCCGCGGCATTCCGGTTTGTTCCACCAGCCATTGCAGCCGCTCTTCGCCGAGCGCCTGTTCGATCTCGTTCGGTGCGATGGGCTTGTTGCTGCCAGTGGAGACCCAGCTCTGTACTTTTTCTTCCTGGCCGCTTTGCCGGAATCGATCGAGCAGATCTTTCAAACCTGCGCCGAGCGAGCCGCCGCCCAAAACCCCACCCAGTCCGCCGCCAGCCGGTGCATTGCCCACATCGCTGCCGGTCTGATTTGTGCCGGTCTGATTTGTGCCGAGCATGTCGGCGAGCTTGCCTTTGCCCTTCAGAGTGCGATAGGCGAGCAGACCCATGAGTCCGAGCATGATTGGGGACATGCCGCCGCCACGATTGCCGCCGCCAAGTGTGTTGTACATACATCACCTCCGATTCGAGGCCGAGCATTGTGGCACTCTCGCGGCGGCGTGAATGTAGGCGCCGGACATCAAGCGGCATTGTCCGGCTCGAAGAAGCTCCATCGCACTTGCGGAAACTGGCGCTTGAGTTCCTTCTCGATGTTGTTGATCAGGTCTTCCTTGGCGGTAGTGCTCTGGTTCAGCTGAGCCTTGACCGCGACCATCAGGTCATTGCCGAGTTGAAAGGTGATCAGGCTGAAGACGCGCGCGATCTCGGGGCGCTGCTCGAGAAAACCGCGCAACGCGACGGCGACTTCCGGATCGGCGCTCTGACCGATCAGCATTGCTTTGACTTCGATCGCGACGAACACGGCGACGACGATGAGCAGGACGCCGATCGCGAGCGTACCGAGCGCATCCCACATGGGATTGCCCGTGAGCACGGCGAGCACGACTGCGAACAGCGCGAGCACCAGGCCCAGGAGCGCAGCGAGATCCTCGCCGAAGATGACGACCAGCTCGGCCTGCCGGCTCTCGCGAAACCAGCGCACGAGACTGCGCGAGCCGCGGGCTTTGTCGACTTCCACCAGGCATGCGCGCATCGACACAGCTTCGGCGACGATGCTGACGACCAGCACGCCGACCGCCCACCACCATTGCTTGAGCGGTTCCGGGTGCTGCAGTTTGTGAACGCCCTCGTAGAGGGAGAACATACCGCCGACGCTGAAGAGGATCACAGCGACGAGAAACGACCAGAAGTAGATCGCCTTGCCATAACCGAGCGGATAGTCCGGCGACGGCGGCGTGCGCGCCTGGCGCAGGCCGAGTAGTAGCAGGAGTTGGTTGCCGCAGTCAGCAAGCGAGTGCACGGTCTCCGCGAGCATCGCTCCCGAGCCGGTGATGAATGCTGCGACGCCTTTGGTGGCGAAGATCGTGAAGTTCGCGCCGAGCGCGAACACGATGGCGCGAGTCGAGTCGCCCTGGCCAGACATTGGGAACTCCGGTGTCGGAAGGGACGCTGGAGTGTACCAGCCTCTCCTTGACTGTTCGCGCCGCAGTCTAGTTGCGGCCAGGTTCTACCTGCACAGCCGTTCCATAACAGAGCACCTCCGTCAGACCGGCCATCAACTCGGTCGCGTCGTAGCGCATGGATATGATCGCGTTTGCTCCGAGCTTGCGCGCGTGCTGACACATCAGGTCGTACGTTTCTGCGCGCGCCTGCTCGCAGAGCTCCGTGTAGATCGTGATGTTCCCGCCGAACAACGATTGCACGCTGCCAAAGATGTTGCCCACGATGGAGCGCGAGCGCACGGTGATGCCGCGCACGACGCCGAGATTTCGAACCACCACGTAGCCGGGCAGTGTGAGTGCTGTGGTGACCATTGAGTCCTGCACTGGTGTTCCCCTTGAGAGATCGATCTGATGGCAGAAGTTGGGCCCAGCGTACTCCGAGAGTTACAGTCGCTCCACACTTCTGGATGAGGCACGAACGTGAAACCGGACGATGTTGTGATTCCTCCCGGCTGGGACAAACTTTACGAGCGCTGGCACTACGCGCCCGCCGTACGCGACGGCGACCATCTACGCTGCTCCGGAGTCATCGGCGTCGGTCCGGATGGCACGATCGCGCCCGATGCGCAGACGCAATTCAGACACGCCTTTCAGCGTGCTACTGCAATACTCGCCGCTGCCGGACTCGACTTCGGCGATGTGCTGGAGATGACGACCTATCACGTCCATCTACAAGAACACTGGACGACCTTCATGCAGGTCAAGGATGAGTTCGTGCACGCGCCGTATCCGACCTGGACCGCAGTCGGTGTGACGGAGCTGGCTCGGCCCGGTGCTCTGATCGAGGTCAAAGTCACGGCGCGGCTGCGTTCCTGAGTCCGGAACAATGGCGGCCGCTCGCGATTCTACGTGATGCAGATCGATCGGATCGAAGTCGGTGGATTGACTCTGGCCTGTCGCAAAGCAGGTAAAGCGAGCGACCCGTGCCAAGCACTGCGCCGGTTCCGGCGCTCGGCTACTTCCGCTTCGCGATGAACGCGTCGATGTTGCGCGCGAGCACGACCATCGGCACGCCGCCGCCGACCACCAGCGCATCGTTGAACTGACGCAGATCGAACTTCGCGCCCAGTTCCTTCTGCGCCTTGGTGCGCAGCCGGTTGATCTCGCTGTGACCCACTTTGTAGCCGCAGGCCTGACCCGGCCACGCGCAGTAGCGATCGACTTCGCTCGTCACTTCGCCGAGGCTCGAGCCGTTCGTGGTCGCGAACCACTCGATCGCATGCTGGCGCGTCCAGCGCTTCACATGCAGCCCGGTGTCGACGACCAGGCGGCACGCGCGGAACGCAATCGATTGCAGATACCCCAGCCGACCCACCGGGTCGTTGTCGTAAACGCCGAGCTCGGCCGCGAGCTGCTCCGCGTACAGTGCCCAGCCTTCGGTATAGGCATTGAACGAAAGCAGGGAGCGCATCAGCGGCAGCTTGAAGGTGTACTCGCCCTGCCACACGTGACCGGGGATCGACTCGTGATACGACAGCGTTGCGAGGTTGTAAGTCGTCCAGTTCTCCATCGTGCCGAGGTTGATCCAGAACTTGCCCGGCACCTTGCCGTCGATCGTGCCGGCACCGCCGTAAGCGCCGGGCGCGCCCGGCTCGACCTCGGGCGCCATCCGCTTGATCTCCATGTTGCCCGGCACGAGCGTGGCGAACGCGCGCGGCAGCCGCTTGCGGATGTCGGTGATGCGGCCGTTGAGATACTCCATGACTTTCGCGCGGCCTTCGTCGCTGTCGGCGAAGTGGTAGCGCTTGTCTTTGCCGAGCGCGGTCATGCGCTCGCCGACTGTGCCCTGAGTGAGACCTTGTTTCTTCAGGATGCCGTCCATCTCCGACTGCAAGGCGCGCAGCTCCTCCTGGCCCATCGTGTGAACCTGCTCCGGAGTCATCTGCGTGGTCGTGCCAACGCGCAACGCCCACGAGTAGTACTCATCGCCACGCGGCAGTTTCCAAACGCCGGCATCGCTCGTCGCGCGCTTGCGATGCGCTTCCAGTTCCGCGATCTGGCGATCGAGCGCCGGCGCAACTTTGTCCGTCGCGATCTTCGTGGCTTTGCCGGCGTAGTCGCCAGACATCTGCTTCGTGCGACGCGCCAGAGATTGTACGAGCTGCCAGTCGGCGATCTTGCCGCCGCGCGCGAGCTTGATCTGCGCGAGGGTCTTGTCGAGCAGGAAGTCCGGCGCGATTACATTCTGCGCGGCCGCTGCTTTCAATCGCCCGGTCTCGCCGTCCAGTTGACCGGCATAAGCCTCGAGGCGCGCCAGATACGCGTCGGCGTCGGCTGGCGTATCGACTATATGCTGCTCATCCAGTGTGCTCGGAATTTCCAGGAATGCGCCGGTGTTCTGTGCGACGACGTACGGGGCGTTACGATACGCCCAGCTTGTGTTCAGCAGCGCCGAGTCGCCGTATGGGAACTTGAATCCCTGCGCCGCGAATTCATGCGCGGTGCGCACGACGTCGACATCGATGCGCGCCCCGTCGCTCAGCCGCGAGGTGTCAACTGCCTTCAAGCGCTCCAACCGCTTCGCGATGCGCTGCTCGATTGCCTTCTGTCCGGCCGCCGAGCGGTCCTGCAGCTTGCTCTTGAGAGCGACGCGCTTGTCCTTGTCGATGCCGAGGCTGCTCGCAGTTTCCGGATAGTCGACCATGATCTCTTCCGCGGTCTCGGCCAGGAGCTTCTCGGCCGCGGCGTCACCGTCGCCGGCCGCACGCGCAGGCAGATTGGCCAGGGCGAGCGCGGCACCGGTGCCTACCATGAAATCGCGGCGATTGGTCGTCATCGAGGGTTCCTCGCGGGGCGGAATTGATGGGGGCGTAATGATAGCCCACGCGTATGGAACACGGTTCACAAGGCGATTCTCGGCTGCGCGCTGATCGCCGGTTGTGGCGGCGGGGGAGGAGGCGCACCCGACAAGCTGCTCTACGTGTCCGATCTATTCACGTCGCGAAATCTGAAAGGCAGCCGCGCGGCGGTGGTCGACCCCTGACCGTTACTGGCTCGCCGGTTTCACTTCCACGAGCTTCGGCTCGCGCGGGACCGGTGGGCTGCGGATGTCCTGCTCCATGCCCGGCCGTTGCTTGCGCTGGCGCATCTCCAGCCGCACAGGCTTGCCGCTTGGAATCGACTGCAGCATCCCCTCGATGATGCGCACATCCGCGAGCCCTTCCTCGCCGGACGGCTCGGGTTCGCGGTCTTTGAGAACGCAATCCGAGAAGTACAGCAGTTCCGGCGCGAACTGATCGCTCTTGCCGAACTTCTTCTTTCGCTCGCGTTCGCCGACACGCAACGTGTAGGAGAGGCCGACGGCATATTCGTACGCTGGATCCACGGTCACGCTGCCTTT
>DATNFA010000164.1:0-16250 GCA_035606615.1 Steroidobacteraceae bacterium | reverse complement strand
CGCCGAGCTGCACGCCGTCGATGTTCGACACGCAGTGCAGCCGCAGGTTGCGGTTGCGGAATTTCGCGAGCGCCTCGGTCGCCATCACGATGCCGAGGTCCGAGCCGCCGATGCCGATGTTGACGATGTCGGTGAAGGTCTTGCCCGTGGCGCCGTGCACGCGTCCGCCGTGCACGCCCTCGACGAAGTTGCGCATCTTCGTGAGACTCGCGCGCACCTCCGGCATCACGTCCTGACCGTCGACGAGGATCGGCCGGTCCGAGCGATTACGCAGGGCGACGTGCAGGACCGCGCGATTCTCGGTGGTATTGACCTTCTCGCCGGCGAACATCGCGGCGATGCGCTTGTCGAGGTTGCGCGCCCGCGCGAGCTCGACCAGCAATCGCAGCGTTTCGCCGTCGAGGAGCTGGCGCGAGAAATCGAACAGCAGATTCAGCTCGGTGCGCGACAGCTTCGCGAAGCGCTGCGGGTCGGCTGCAAACAGCTCGCGCAAGTGGCGCTGGCGCATTTGCGCCGCGTGTGCGGCTAGCGCCTGCCACTGCGGAGGTTGCATGGCTCAGCCGGCCTTGTAGTAATCGACGTACCAGCGCACAAACCGCTCGACGCCGACCTCCACCGGCGTGGCCGGCCGATAGCCGACGTCGCGGACGAGATCGTCGATGTCGGCGAAGGTGTCGGGCACGTCGCCGAGCTGCAGCGGCAGCAGGTTCTTCTGCGCCTTGCGGCCCAGGGCGCTCTCGATGCACTCGATGTAGCGCATCAGCTCGACCGGCTGGTTGTTGCCGATGTTGTAGAGCCGATACGGCGCCTTGCTGGTGCCCGGATCGGGATCGTCGCCGTTCCACTGCGCATTCGCAGTCGCGACGCGATCGGCCGCACGCACCACGCCCTGCGCGATGTCATCGACGTAGGTGAAGTCGCGGCGATGATTGCCGTAGTTGAAGACGTCGATCGGCTTGCCGGCCAGAATATTTTTCGTGAACAGGAACAGCGCCATGTCCGGCCGGCCCCACGGCCCGTACACCGTGAAGAAGCGCAAGCCGGTCACCGGCAGCTTGTAGAGATAAGCATAGGTGTGAGCCATCAGCTCGTTGGCTTTCTTGGTCGCGGCATAGAACGACAGCGGATGATCGACGTTCTGATGCACGGAGAACGGCATCTTCGTGTTGGCGCCGTACACCGAGCTGGTCGATGCGTAGACGAGATGCTCGACGCCGTTGTGACGGCAGCCTTCCAGGACGTTGGCGAAACCGACGACGTTGCTGTCGACGTAAGCGAGCGGATTCTCCAGCGAGTAGCGCACGCCGGCCTGCGCCGCGAGGTGAATCGCGCGCGTGAACTTCTCCCGCGCGAACAGCTCCTTCATCTGCGGCCGGTCGGCGAGATCGAGCTTGACGAAGCGGAAGTTCGGGCGCCGCTGCAGCTGCGCCAGGCGCGCTTGCTTCAGCGAGACGTCGTAGTAGTCGTTGAGATTGTCGAGCCCGACGACTTCGTCGCCGCGCTCCAGCAGCAGTTGCGCCGTGTGAAAGCCGATGAAGCCGGCTGCGCCGGTGACGAGAAATTTCATAGGGGATTTTCTGTTCGAACTCGCAGTTTGGCGTGCTTCATGGCTGGCGATTCAAGTGCACCCTAGGGGTCATGACGACCCGACACGAAGACCTGGCCGCGTGGCGGCACTCGATCGCGCTGGCGGCGAAAGTGTACGCGGCGACGCGGCACCTGCCCAGCGACGAGCCGCTGGGCCTCGTCCGGGAGCTGCGCCGCGCGGCGCTGTCGGTACCGAGCAGCATCGCGGAAGGAGCCGCGGCAGGGCGCCGCGCGGACTTCGTGCACTGCCTGGAGGCGGCGCGGGGCGCACTCTCGCAGCTGCAGACTCGACTGGTGATCGCCGCGGGGCAGGATGTGATCGGCGCGACAGCGTGTCCGAGCGCTGATGTGACAGAAGTCGGCCGTGAGCTCGACGCGCTGATCCGCCGCGTGCAGGCAGCCGGCTTGGCCGCCCACGCGCGTGCGTGTGCGCCTCCGGGTTCTTGACTGTTACAGCCGTCCGTCCACGTCGCTCGAATCGAACACGTACTTGATGTCGTACAGCACGTGCGGCTTGCGGCCGAGGCCGCGAATCGCGTCGATCCCCATGTCGCGGAATTCCTTGTGCGCGACTGCCAGCACGACCGCGTCGTACTTGCCCTTCGCCAGCTTGCGGATCGGCTTGATGCCGTACTCGTGGTGCGCCTCGGCGTGATCGACCCACGGGTCGTACACGTCGACTTTCGCGCCGTACTTCTGCAGCTCGCGTACCACGTCCGCCACCTTCGAATTGCGGACGTCCGGGCAGTTCTCCTTGAACGTCAGGCCCATCATCAGGATGCGCGAGCCCTTGACGTGAATGCGCTTGGTGATCATCAGCTGCGCGACGCGCTCGGCGACGTAGTTCGCCATGTTGTCGTTGATGCGCCGGCCCGCGAGGATCATCTCCGGGTGATAGCCGATCTCCTGCGCCTTGTGCGTCAGGTAGTACGGATCGACGCCGATGCAATGGCCGCCGACCAGGCCGGGACGGAACGGCAGGAAGTTCCACTTCGTGCCCGCCGCCTCCAGCACTTCTTCCGTGTCGATGCCGAGACGGTTGAAGATCAGCGCGAGTTCGTTGATCAGCGCGATGTTGACGTCGCGCTGCGTGTTCTCGATCACCTTGGCGGCTTCGGCGACGCGGATGCTGGAAGCCTTGTGCGTGCCGGCCTTGACGATGCTCGCGTACAGCGAGTCGACGAAATCGGCGGCCTCCGGCGTCGAGCCCGAGGTGATCTTCTTGATCGTCGTCAGGCGATGCTGCTTGTCGCCGGGGTTGATGCGCTCCGGGCTGTAGCCGCAGAAGAAATCGCGATTGAACGTCAGGCCCGACAGCCGCTCGAGGATCGGCACGGCGATTTCTTCGGTGCAGCCCGGGTAGACCGTGGATTCGAACACGACGATGTCGTTCTTCTTGAGTACGCCGCCGAGCAGCTCGCTGGCGCGCACGATCGGCGTAAGGTCCGGACGCTTGTAGCCGTCGATCGGGGTCGGCACCGTGACGATGAAGACGTGGCAGGACTTCAGGTCCTTCACGTCGGTCGAATAGCTCAGGCTCTTCGCTGCACGCAGCTCGCCCGGCTCGACTTCCAGCGTACTGTCATGCCCCTTCTTGAGCTCCGCGACGCGCGCGGTCTTGATGTCGAAGCCGACGGTACGGAAGTGCTTGCCGAACTCTACGGCGAGCGGCAGGCCGACATAGCCAAGGCCGACGACGCCGATCTTGCAATTGCGCAGGCTGAATTGGGACATGGGCAACCGATGGTGGGGCGAAGAGTTATTGGCGGCGAAGAATGCCACAAAATACCGCCCGAAACAGAGACATAAGTCCTATATCAGGCGCGCTACGGCCCAAAGGCCAGTCAGCGTCATCGTCACCGTATAGGGCAGCGCCATCCACAGCATGCGGCCGTACGAAAGGCGGATCAGCGGCGCCAGGGCCGAGGTCAGCAGGAACAGGAACGCGGCCTGGCCGTTCGGGGTCGCGACGCTCGGAATGTTCGTGCCGGTGTTGATCGCGATCGCGAGCGTATCGAACTGTTCGCGCGTGATCGTGCCCTCGAGCAACGCGGCCTTCACTTCTGTGATGTAGATCGTGGCGACGAACACGTTGTCGCTGATGACCGAGAGCGCGGCGTTGGCGAGATAGAACATCGCGATCTGCGCGCGCCCTTGCAACTGCAACACCGCCGTGACGACCGGTTCGAACAAATGCTGGTCGCGCAGCACTGCAACGATCGCGAAGAATACGATCAGCAGGGCCGTGAACGGCAGCGCCGACTCGAACGCCTTGCCCAGGCGCTGCTCCTCGGTCACGCCGGCGAGCGACGTCGCCAGCACGATCACGAGCAGGCCGATGATGCCGACTTCCGCGACGTGCAGTCCCAGCGCGAGGATCAGGATGACGCCGGCGAACGCTTGCGCGATCAACACTGCGACTTCGCGCGGGGTGCGATTGCGGCTCTGCTCGCGATCGTAGTCGGCAAGCACTTGTCGCACGCTGGCCGGCAAGCTCGAGCCGTAGCCGAACCAACGCAGCTGCTCGACGAGCACGCACGTCACCAGGCCCACGGCCAGCACCGGCAGCGACACCGGCGCCATGTGCAGGAAGAACTCGCCGAACGCCCAGCCGGCGTGCTTCGCGATAAGCAGATTTTGCGGCTCGCCGACCTGCGTCATGACGCCGCCGAGCGCGGTGCCGACGGCCGCATGCATCATCAGGCCGCGCAGAAACGCGCGAAACGCATCGAGATCCGAGCGGTGCAGCTCTTGCACCTCTTCGTCGCGACCGACGTCGTGCTCGGCATCGTATTGCTTGCCCGAAGCGAAGCGATGGAACACCTGGTAGAAGCCGGCGCCCATCGTGATGAGCACGGCGACCACGGTCAGCGCATCGAGAAACGCGGACAGCGCGGCGGAAGTCAGGCAGAAGATCAGCGCCAGCACGGTGCGCGAGCCGATGCCGAGCAGGATTTTCGTGAAGGTGAACAGCAGCAGCTCGCGCAGGAAATAGATTCCCGCGACCATGAAGACGAGCAGCAGGATCACCGGCACCGCGGCAATCGTTTCGTTGTAGACGGAGGCCGGGGTCGTCAGTCCGATCAACACCCCTTCGACTGCCAGCAAGCCGCCGGGCTGCAGCGGATAGCAGCGCAGCGCCATCGCGAGCGTGAAGATGAACTCGATCAGCAGCAGCCAGCCCGCGACCACCGGGCCGTGCTCGCCGCCGAAAAACATGACGAGCGGATTGACGACCAGGAAGGCGACGATCGTCAGCTTGTACCAGTCGGGCGCGTGACCGAGGAAGTTGCGGGCGAAGGCTTGCGCGAGCGGCATGGCGATCCGCTACGCAGGAACGGGCACTAGCGCGTGTTCGCGCATTTCTCCACTGTCGACGAATCGTGGACCGCTGACCGCTTCCTTCCTCCACACCGTCTTGCCGCCGCTGATCTTGTCGATCGCAGCCAGGATGCGCTCGTGCGCCACCAGCTCGTCATCGCTCGCACGCACGACGCGCAGCACGCCGCGCGGTCGAGCAGCCGTCGCCGGCTCGTGCGAAACACTGACGTTGATCTCCGTGACCTCGCCGAGGATCAGGGCCGTCTGGCCACCGGTCATGGCCAGATAGACATCGAGCAGGATCTGCGCGTCGAGCAGCGCGCCGTGCAGCTCGCGATGCGAGTTGTCGATTTCGTAGCGCTTGCACAGCGCATCGAGGCTGTTGCGCTGGCCGGGGTGCATCTGTCGCGCCAGCGGCAACGTGTCGATCACGGTGCAGAGCGCGCTCATGCGGCGCGCAGGACCCGGCAGCCGCTGCAGCTCCGCGTCGAGGAAAGCGATGTCGAACGCCGCGTTGTGAATCACCAGCTCCGCGCCGCTGATGAACTCGATCAGCTCATCGACCACTTCGGCAAAGCGCGGCTGCTGCGCGAGGAATTCGTCGGTGATGCCGTGCACGTGCTGCGCGGCGCGGTCGATCAGCCGGTCGGGACGCAGGTAGCGATGAAACTTGCGGCCGGTCTTGCGGCGATTCACCAGCTCGACGCAGCCGATCTCGATGACGCGATGTCCCTGCTCCGGCTCCAGCCCAGTGGTTTCGGTGTCGAGGACGACCTGGCGCATGCGCCGCTCAGACCGCCGCGCGCAGTGCTTGCACGACGCGGGTCTGCTGCGCTTCGGTCAGATACGGATGCATCGGCAGGCTCAGCACGCGCCGGCCCGCCGCCTCCGCCACCGGGAACGCACCGGCGCCGAACCCGAGCTCGGCGAACACGGGCTGCAGGTGCAACGGCACCGGGTAATGCACTGCCGTCGGGATGCCCTGCGTCTTGAGCGACTGCTCGACCTTCTCGCGGTTCGCGACTTCGATCGTGTACTGCGCGTACACGCTGGTGCAGCCCGGCGCGAGCAACGGCGTCGTCACCCGCCGTGCAGGATCCGGCTGATCGTTGAAGGCCTGCGCGATCATCTCGCTGTAGCGCGCGCCGATACGCATGCGGGCCTCGACCTCTTCCTCGAAGATTTCCATCTTGGCGAGCAGCACTGCGGCCTGCAGCGTATCCAGCCGGCCGTTGATGCCGAGCCGCGGATGGTGATAGCGCCGGTCCTGGCCGTGCACCCGGATCTCGCGCATCGTCTTGGCGAGCGCATCGTCATCGGTGAACAGCGCGCCGCCGTCGCCGTAGGCGCCCAGCGGTTTCGAGGGAAAGAACGAGGTCGAGCCGACTTCGGACAGAGCGCACGAGCGCTTGCCGCGATACTTCGCGCCGAAGCTCTGTGCTGCATCTTCGATGACCGGCAGGCGATGCTTGCGGGCGATGGCATTGATGCCATCCATGTCGCCGACCTGTCCGTACAGCGACACCGGCATGATCGCCTTGGTGCGCGGAGTGATGGCAGCTTCGAGCAGGCGCGGATCGAGGTTGTAGGTGCGCGCGTCGATATCGACGAAGACCGGCTTCGCCCCGGCGAGCGCGATCATCTCGCCCGTCGCGATGAACGTGAACGGCGAGGTGATCACTTCGTCGCCGCGGCCGATGCCGTACGCCAGCAGCGCCATCAGCAGCGTGTCGGTGCCGCTGGAAGCGCCGATGCAGTGCTTGACGCCGACGTACTCGGCGAGCTTGCGCTCCAGCTCGAGGCATTCGGCGCCGAGAATGAACTGTCCGTGATCCAGCACCGCCTGCATGCGGCGGCTCATGCTTTCGCGGACGCGCTGGTATTGAGTCTTGAGGTCGATGAAATCCATTGGCGACGCGAATCATAAGCGCAGTTCCGACCGTCCGCTATCCGCCCTCCGCCGCCCGCTGCTCCTCGAGCATTTCATCGATCGCCTCATTGGCAAGTCGATCCGCGCGCTCGTTGCCGGGCACGCCCGCGTGGCCCTTCACCCAGTGCCACTCGATGCGATGCCGCTCGATCTCGCGCTCCAGGCTCTGCCACAGATCGACATTTTTCACCGGCTTCTTGTCGGCAGTGCGCCAATCGCGCGCCTTCCACTGCGGCAGCCACTCGGTGATGCCTTTGCGCACGTACTGAGAATCGGTGTAGAGGGCGACCGAGCACGGCCGCTTCAACGCGGCGAGCGCGCGAATCGCCGCCGTGAGCTCCATGCGATTGTTGGTGGTCTGCGGCTCGGCGCCGCGCAACTCTTTCACGTGCTCGCCGGAGCTCAGCACCGCGCCCCAGCCTCCCGGACCGGGATTGCTGCGACACGCGCCGTCCGTATAGATCTCGACCGGGGTCGGCTTCTTCATCCGCTGCCGCGCGTCGTCGGTTCGATGAGTCCGCCGACGACCTTCGGCCGCAGCCGCCAGCGCGGCCGCACCGGCGTAAGCGTGTAGACGCGCTTGCGCGCTTTGAGCAGATAGCCGCCCGCGAACAGCGGCCACACGCGCTGGCCGGCGCGCTCGAAGAAACTCCGCGACGCGGGCGCGCTCGATCCCCACGGCAGCGTGAACAGATAACGGCGCGCGTCGACGATCTCGAAGCCGAGGAGCTTGAGCCAGTCGCGCAGCCGGCCTTCGCCGATCATCCGCTCGAGCCCCGGCGGAAAGCCGTCCTTCGCGAACAGATGGCGCAGACCCCAGCTCGACAGCGGCCGGAAGCCGAGCACGATGAGGTGACCCTCGGCGGACATGATGCGGCCGACCTCGCGCAGGATCTCGTGCGGCTCCGGCTCGTATTCGAGCGTGTGCGGCAGGACCACGGCGTCGACCGAGTCCGAAGCGATCGCCAGCGCGTCGGTGCGCGAGCGGATCGCGGCGGGCCGGTCGCCAGGCCGCGAGCCGTGCCACGCGAGCACGGCCTTGCGTTGCGTCCGGCCCTCGGCAAGCAGGCCGTCGTCATCGCCCCATAGTCCGATCTGCAGCAGCTGCCAGCCGAACACCTGGGCGAGCGCCTCGGCCGCGATTTTCCGCTCCAGCGTGTACACACGCTGGCCGAGCGCGCCGCGCAGCCACGATTGCAGGTCCGGGCCGTGATCGTCGGTCATTGCCGAAGGATACCGCCGAGTGACACTCATTGCCGACAACTTGGACGCTTGCTGCTGTGGACCCGCCGCATGTTTAATACGGCCTCGTTACGCTCACGGCGGCTCGAAAAAAAGATGTTGCAGGTCACGCCAGTTCGGGCATTTGCCGACAACTACATCTGGCTGATCCACGCCCCACGTGACGCCCGGCAGGTGGTCGCGGTCGACCCAGGTGACGCCGCCCCAGTCGAGCGCGCCCTGGCCGAGAAAAATCTCACCCTCGCCGGCATCCTGCTCACGCATCACCACGCGGATCACGTCGGCGGCGTCGCCAGCCTGCTGCAGAACAGACGCGTCCCGCTGTTCGGGCCGGGCAGCGAGCGCTTGCCGGGCGAGCCGCAGCGCCTGCGCCAAGGCGACCACGTGGTGCTCGAAGCATTGGGCCTGGAATTCACGGTGCTCGACATCCCGGGCCACACGGCCGGCCACATTGCTTATGTCGGACATGGCGCCGTGTTCAGCGGCGACACGCTGTTCAGCGCCGGCTGCGGCCGCCTGTTCGAGGGGACAGCGGAACAAATGGCCGGCTCGCTGGCCAAACTCGCCCAGTTGCCGGCCGAGACACTGGTCTACTGCGGCCACGAGTACACGGTCAGCAACCTGAAGTTCGAGCTCGCGGTCGAGCCGGGAAATGCGGAAGCCGTGCGCTACCTGGAAGAATGCAGCACGAAACGCGCGCGGGATGAGGCGACGCTGCCATCCAGCATAAGGCGTGAGAGGAATGTGAATCCGTTCCTGCGGTGCGAGCAGCAGACTGTGAAACAGGCCGCGGAAGCGAAGGCGGGCCGCGGGTTACAGAACAGCACAGAAGTTTTCGCAGTCATCCGCCAATGGAAGGATGGCTTCCGGGCCTGAGCCGGTCGGCGGGAACCGCGGCATTGCGTAGGAAATTTCAGTGAGTCGGGAGACCCGACTCGCATTGGGTTGGAGGGGTCAATGGTCGAAACGTGGAGCACCCGGGCAGGGCTGTATGCAATTTTTGCAGCCATTGCCGTCATCGCTGCTGGTTGCAGCCACGTCGCGACAGTCCCCGAAGCCGACGACCCGGAACAGCTGAGCCAGCAACAGCTCGACCAGGAGCAACTGGACGAAGACAGTCTGGAGGCAGTCGAGCTCGACCCCGCAGTCACTAAACTGGACGAAGCCGACATCGGCGTCTCCGGCCCCGAGCAGATCGAAGAGGCAATCGAGACCCTCGATGCGCAGACCGAGTCGAGCCCACCGCTGGTCAGCGGCATCGGCGGCACGGTCGCGGCGCCCTCCGCGGGCGACTTGTTCGAGCGCATGCGCGCCGGGTTCGTGCTCGAGGACGTCGACCACGCAGCCGTCGAGCGCGAAGTGCGCTGGTTCGCAAGTCACCCTACGTATCTCGACCGCACCTTCAAGCGCGGCGAGCGCTACCTGTACCACATCGTCAACGAGATCGAGGCGCGCAAGATGCCGCTCGAGCTCGCGCTGCTGCCGGTCGTCGAGAGCGCGTTCAATCCCGTCGCGTACTCGCGGGCGCGCGCGTCCGGCCTCTGGCAATTCATCCCGGGCACGGGCCGCCGCTACGATCTGAAGCAGAACTGGTACTACGACGGTCGACGCGACGTGGTCGCCGCGACGACTGCCGCGCTGGATTATCTGGAGTTCCTGTCGGAAGAGTTCGAAGGCGATTGGCTGCTCGCGGTCGCGGCGTACAACTGCGGCGAAGCGAACATCGCGCGCGCCGTGAAGCGCAATCGCAAAGCCGGCAAGCCGACGGACTTCTTCAGCTTGAAGCTGCCGCGCGAGACGCGTGCGTATGTGCCGAAGCTGCTGGCGATGCGCCGCATCGTCAACGATCCAGCCACGCACGGCCTGGAATTCGCGCCGATCCCGGATGAGCCGTACTTCGCGCCGATCGACGTCGGCGGGCAGATCGACCTGCACGTCGCCGCCGAGCTGGCGGAGCTGGCGCCGGAAGAGCTGCTCGCGCTGAATCCCGCCTTCAACCACTGGGTCACGGATCCGGATGGTCCGCATCAGCTGCTGGTGCCGGTGGATCGTCAGACGCGCTTCGCCGAAGCAGTCGCCGCGCTGCCGCCCGATAAGCGCGTGCGCGTCGTCTATCACCACGTCAGAAAGGGCGACACTCTCGGCGGCATCGCCGACAAGTACGGCGTGTCGATCGCAGCGATCAAGACCTCGAACAAGATTCGCGGCACGCTGATTCGTCCCGGGCAGGATCTGCTGATCACCGCGGCGCCGACGGGCATGGGCGCCGCCACGAGCACGACGTTGATCGCAGCTCGCGAGCCGCGCAACACTTCCGACAAGCACATCGTGCGTCGCGGCGACACGCTGTGGAGCATCGCACGCTCGCACGGCGTGACCATGGAGAGCATCGCCAGCAGCAACAGCCTCTCGAGTGGCGACACGCTCGCGGTCGGCCAGGTGCTGCAGATTCCCGGCACGACGACGCTCGCCTCGACCGACACGAGTGCAGTGGAGACTCGCTCGACCACCTACGTCGTGCGGCGCGGCGACACGCTGTCGCGGATCGCTACCAAGTTCCGCATTCGCCTGTCCGACCTGCTCGGCTGGAACGACCTCAACTCGCGCAGCGTGATCAAGCCGGGCCAGCGCCTGGTCATGTACGTCGCCGACGATCAGCGCGCCGGAATCTGATCGCAAGTGCGCTTGCGATACACTTGCGGCTGGTCCACCTGCGGAGCAGCCCATGGGATTTCTCGCCGGCAAACGCGTCCTGATCGTCGGCCTCGCGACCGAGCGCTCGATCGCGTACGGCATCGCTCAGGCGATGCACCGCGAAGGCGCCGAGCTCGCCTTCAGCTATCAGGAGCGCTTCAAGGATCGCGTCGAAGCGATGGCCGCGGAGTTCGGCGCGGGCGGCGTGTTCGAGATGGACGTCGCGAGCGACGAGAGCATCGCAGCAGCCTTCGCAACGCTCGGTAAGAAGTGGGACGCGCTCGACGTCGTGGTGCACGCGGTGGCGTTTGCTCCCAGCGACGCGATTCGCGGCGGCTTCGTCGAGTCCACGACGCGCGAGAACTTCCGCATTGCGCACGACATCTCCAGCTACAGCCTCACTGCGCTCGCCAAGGCAGCCGAACCGATGTTGCGCGGCCGCGCCGGCGCATTGCTGACGCTGACGTATCTGGGCGCCGTGCGCTCGGTACCGAACTACAACGTCATGGGTGTCGCCAAGGCGAGCCTCGAAGCCAGCGTGCGTTTCCTGGCTGCGGATCTCGGGCCGAAGGGCATCCGCGTCAATGCGATCTCAGCGGGCCCGATCAAGACGCTCGCAGCCGCCGGCATCGCCGGCTTCCGCAAGATGCTTGGTCACGTGGCGGGAGTCGCGCCTCTGCGCCGCAACGTCACTATCGAGGACGTCGGCAACGCGGCTGCATTCCTGTGCTCCGACCTCGCCGCCGGCATCACCGGCGAAGTGATCTACGTCGACGGCGGCTTCAGCAGCGTCGGCATGTCGTTCAACGAAGGCGAATAGGCCGCCGACCTACTCGAATAATTTTTCGTTCTTGACGATCTTCGTCGTGCGCTCGGCTTCGTCGAGGTACGCGGAGAATTCGCCCTGGCCGTGCTGCATTTCCGCGCGGCGCTTGCGCGCAGTTTTCTCGTTGGCCGCTTCCTTCGACGGATCCGCGTTGCGAACCTGCACCACGGCGTACACGGCATAGTTGCCGTCATCCGTCGTCACTCCGCCGAAGTACGGCTTCGCCTCGGAAATCTCGTTGTTCGGCGCATTGAACGCGGAGCGCAGGATCGCTTGAGGCGTGACGCCGTCCTGGCGTGACATGAAGCGCTTGCCTACCGCATTGAGCTTCAGAGCACTCGTTACGCCGGCCCACGTCTCGCCCTTCTGCAGGCGCGCCATCGCAAAGGCGCCCTGCGCTGCCGCTGCTTCGCGCATGCGCTGCGTCTTCAGCTGCTCGCGAATCTGCGCGCTGACGCTTTCGAACGGCCGCGGCTCGGCAGCCTTGTGATCGGTCACTCGCAACACCAGTGCGCGATCCTCGCCGACTGTCACCAGCGGGCTGTTCTGCCGACGCTCCAGCACGTCGTCGCTGAACGCTGCTTCGATCACGGCGGGCTCCTCGCCGAATTCGCCGCCACCCTCGCGCGTGAAACCGGTCACCGTCTTCACCGGCAGATTCAGCGTCTTCGCGACGGAATCGAGCTCCGTCAACGCGGCGAACGCCTGGTCCGCGAGCTTCTGCGATTCGTCGTAGAAAATGTTCTGCGCACGGTCCTTGCGGTAGTCCGCTTCGACTTCGGCGCGCGCTTCCTCGAACGTCTTGACGTGGCCCGGCTCGACTTCCTGGAGCTGCAGCACGTGATAGCCGAAGTCGCTCTTCACCGGGCCGCGGATCTCGCCCACCGACATGGCGAACAACGCGTCCTCGAACGGTCCGACGAACATCCCGCGCTGCGCCCAGCCGAGATCGCCGCCCTGCTGCGCCGAGCCCGGGTCCTTGGAATTCTCTTTCGCCAGCTGCGCGAAATCCGCGCCGCCCTTCGCCTTGGCCGTGAGCTCTTCCGCCTTCTTGCGCGCGGCTGCGTCATCCACGCCGTCGCCGACGGTGATCAGGATATGCCGGCCATGACGCCGCTCCTGCGACGTGAAGCGATCCTTGACCTGCTCGTAGTAGTCCTTCAGCCCCTGCTCGGTAACCTCGATGCTGCTCTCGGCCCGCTCGCGCGTCAGCTCGACGTATTGCAGATTCACCGTCTCCGGCAGCAGGTACTTGTCCTGGTTGTCCTCGTACCACTTCTTCACCTGCTCGTCGCTGATCGAGGTGCTCGCTTCGAACGACGAGGCCGCGATCAGCGCGTAATCGATCTCGCGCTCCTGCCGCTCCATCGCGTAGCGGCGATCGAGCTCGTACGGCGCGACGAACGCGGACTCGACCACGGCGTTGCGCAGCTGGTCGATGAGCAGGCTGTTCTGCATCTCCGCCTCGAACTGCGTCTCCGTCAGCCCGGTGTTGCGCACCAGCGCGTTGTAGCGATCCTTGGAGAATTTACCTTCGACCTGGAACTGCGGCATTTCCATCACGCGCTGCGCCAGCTCCTGGTCGCTGATGCGGTAGCCGTAGCGCTCGGCGCGTTGCTTCAGCAGCGACTCCTGCACGAACTGATTGAGCAACGTTTCCTGCTGCGACTTGACCATCTCGGGCGGCAGCTCGTTGCGCAGCATCTGTTGGAGCTGCGACTGCCGCTGCTGCCACGCACGCCGTACGAGCTCCGTGGGAATGGGCTCGCCGTCGACCTTGGCAGCGTAGGTCTTCGGGCCGACGTTGAAATCGACCAGGCCGTGGGCGCCCCAGAAGATGAACACGAGCGCGATCGCCCCGAGAAACACCGTGGCCACGAGGCCCGAGATCTTGTCGCGGATGGTCTGCAGCATGCGGTCGGAATCGAGTCCGGAAAGAGGGCGCGTAGTCTACAAATCGTCGACGGTTATGTCACTTTGCCGCAACGCCGGAACTGCTTGGACATAAACTGCCACGCGTCGGGTAAGGGACGACGGATCGAAGAACATCCAACAAGACGTCTAAGAAGGGGATCCTCATGAAGAGGGCTCAGCGACTCCTTGCACACACGGCCGTGGTCATGGCACTCGCACTCGGCGCGGGCTCCGCCCAGGCCATCCCGCTCACTTTCGCCTTCACCGGGACCGTGCGGGAAACGATCCTGTTCGACGAGTTTGGCAACGCAACCTACGATCACTCGCACGACGGCGAGGACGTTGGCGGCGCGATCGTTGTCGAGACCGAAGGGCTGCTGCGAGACACGTTCACCGTCGATTTCGGCACGTTCCTGTTTTTCTTCCAGCCCACCAATGGCGGGTTGTTCTCGAGCACGCTGACTATCGGCGGCACTGCCATCGACGTCGGTGCCTACGACAACGATTCCGGATCGCTGCAGATTCTCGATTCGAGCGGGCCGACGCCGTGCGGCGAGGGCTGCTCGTCTCTCACTCCCGACTCGGTCGGGGTAGGTCACCGCTCGACCAACTTCCCGCGGATTTTCGCTGAACCGTTGAATGGCGCGTTCGATGGGCGCTCGCTCAGCTTCAGCTGGTTCGATCCGGACAATCAGCTGGGACTCGTCGACCTCAGCAATCCCTTCGAGCCGCTCGACCTGCTGAACATTCCGCTGCGTCAGGTCTTCGGTTCGTTCCAGCAGGAAACGGAAACCTGCACGAACGACCTGTGCTTCCTCACGAGCGACGTCAACACGAACTTCACGATCAGCTCGTTCACGATCAGCGCCGCCGTGCCCGTGCCGGAGCCCGGCACGCTGTCGCTGTTCCTGCTCGGAATGTTCGGTATCGGTGAGGTGAAGAAATGGCGGAGCGGACGGGACTCGAACCCGCGACCCCCGGCGTGACAGGCCGGTATTCTAACCAGCTGAACTACCGCTCCGCGCTGGAACTGTTTCGACGTTCGGCACCGCATGTTCCACACCGAAAGGCGTGGTGGGTGCTGAGGGGATCGAACCCCCGACATTCGCCTTGTAAGGGCGACGCTCTACCGCTGAGCTAAGCACCCTATCCGAGGATTGCGACCTGCCCCCGCAGGGTGGGCGCCGTCGAAGGCGCGCTAATTTACAGCATCCTTCAAGGCCTTGCCAGCTTTGAAGCCCGGCACTTTGCTGGCCGGAATCTGGATCGTTTCGTTGGTGCGCGGATTGCGTCCGGCACGTGCGGCGCGCGCTTTGACGACGAAAGTGCCGAACCCGAGCAGCGCGACCGTGTCGCCCGACTTGAGCGCCGACGTAATCGAATCGAACACGGCATCCACGGCGCGCGTGGCGTCTGCCTTCTGCAAGCTCGTCTGCGTGCTCACCGCTTCGATCAGCTCGGCTTTGTTCATGTCGGCGTCCTTCTTGTTGGGGCGCGCGTTATAGCAGAAGCAGCGCAGAGCGGATAGCGACGTTGGTCGCCATCCGCTGCTTTTCAGTGCGCTCTGACCTGCTTGCTGGCGCGCTTCGCGACCCTGCGTGTACGCGGCTTGTCGTTGCTGCGCGACGCGTCGGAAGCGGCCGGGATCGTCGCCGGCATGTGGCGTAGCGCCACCTGCAACACCTCGTCGATCCACTTCACCGGCTTGATCTCGAGGCTCTCTTTGATGTTCTGCGGAATCTCCGCGAGATCCTTGGTGTTGTCGTCCGGGATGAGCACCATGCGGATGCCGCCGCGATGCGCAGCGAGCAGCTTTTCCTTCAGTCCGCCGATCGGCAGCACCTGCCCGCGCAGCGTGATCTCGCCGGTCATCGCCACGTCCGAACGCACCGGCACTTTGGTCAGCGCCGAGACCAGCGCCGTGCACATGCCGATGCCAGCGCTCGGGCCGTCTTTCGGCGTTGCGCCCTCCGGCACGTGAATGTGCACATCGGCCTTCTGATAGAAATCGGGATCGAGGCCGAGCACCACCGCGCGGCTGCGGACGACGGTCATCGCAGCCTGGATCGACTCCTGCATCACTTCGCCGAGCTGGCCGGTGTGCGTGAGCTTGCCCTTGCCCGCCACGACCGCGGCTTCGATCGTCAGCAGCTCGCCGCCGACTTCGGTCCACGCGAGCCCGGTGACCTGCCCGATGTGGTCCTGCTCCTCCGCGCGGCCGTAACGGAAGCGGCGCACGCCGAGATACTTGCTCAAGTTGCGCGGCGAGACGTTGATCGCTTTGGTGTCGGGCTTCGCCAGCAGCTGCTTGACCGACTTGCGGCAGATCTTGGAGATCTCGCGCTCGAGATTGCGCACGCCGGCTTCGCGGGTGTAGTAGCGGATGATGTCGAGCAGCGTGTTCTCGGAAACTTTCAGCTCGTCATCCTTCAGGCCGTTCTGCTTCATCTGCTTCGGCACGAGGTAACGCTGCGCGATCGCGCTCTTCTCGTCCTCGGTGTAGCCGGGCAGGCGGATCACTTCCATGCGGTCGAGGAGCGGCGCCGGAATGTTCAGGCTGTTCGCCGTGCACACGAACATCACTTCGGACAGATCGAAGTCCACTTCCAGGTAATGGTCGTTGAACGTCGAGTTCTGCTCCGGGTCGAGCACTTCGAGCAGCGCCGAAGACGGGTCGCCGCGGAAATCCATCGCCATCTTGTCGACTTCGTCGAGCAGGAACAGCGGATTGTGGAA
>DATNFA010000163.1:0-44540 GCA_035606615.1 Steroidobacteraceae bacterium | reverse complement strand
CCGCCGAGGTCGAGTGTGTTCTTGGAGCCGATCTCGAACATGGTGTTCTTTTCCGGACCGACCGGCGGCGTGAACAGCTCTTCCGCCGGACCGGGGTCGAGGTCGATCGTATCGTTGAAGCTCGGCGCCTTGTTGCCGGTCGCGACCAGCAGGTACAGCAGGTTGTTGTCGGTGAGATCGTAGCCGACGCGGAAGCGCCAGTCGACGTAATTGTCCGAGTTTTCGCCGTGCTGCACCGTCGCGCCGCCGAAGCTGAATCCCAGGCCGGGATAGTTGGCGCATTGTCCCTGGAACACGCTCGACGACACGCACTGGCCGTTGAGGAACTCGTCCAGCGTGTCGTTGACGCCGAACGAGCTGACGCCGGCGCGGTACAGAACGATCAGATCGTTGAGCGTGTTCTTCACGCCGTCGCCGTCCGCATCCGGATTCTTGATCGAGCGGCCCAGGCCGGTCATGCGAAAGCCGGGCGTGCCGACGCGCATCGCCGTGCCCTGGGTGTTGAAGCCGGCGATGAAGTTGAAGCCGTCGCGCTCCTTGCTCTCGTCCGAGTAGCGTGCGCCGGCGGTCAGGCGCAGCCGGTCGGTCACAGACCAGGTCACGTCCGCGTACGCCGACTTGGATTCGCCGATGGTCGTGCCCTGGTTGAATTCCAGGTACGCGAGGTCGGTCGAATAGTCGAGCGGGATGCCGAGGAACACGCCCTGCTCTTCCTTGAACTTGTAGAGACCGACCGCCCAGGTCAGCTTCTCCGCGCTGTCCGGTGAAGTGAAGCGCAGCTCATGCGTGCGGCTCTCCGAAGTCGCGTCCCAGATCAGCGCGCTGTAATTGCCGTAGTAGCGCTCGGCGATGTAATCGTCCGCCAGCGGACCGTCCGGACTCGTCAGATTGCCGCGGATCACCTGCTGGCGCTCGTCACCGGCGAAGTCGAAGTTGCGGCCGCTGGTCGACAGGCTGTTGCGATAGTGCAGGTCGCGGTAGCCGCCGATGTACTGCACGTTGAACCAGTCGGTGCGATAGGTCGCGTTGAGCGCCGCGCCCCAGTGAACCGTGTCCTGCACGGGGCTGAAGCCGACCTGATTGACCTTGCGCGGATCGTCGAAGTCGTTGTAGGTCTGACCCTGGCTCGCCGCGTTGAAGAAATCGACGCCGCGCGAGCCGGTGCCCTTCGAGCTCAGATAGTCGCCTGACAGCAGCACCGACAGCTTGTCGCTCGGCTGGATCAGGAAATGCGCGCGGGCGCCGACGTCGTCGCCCGACTCCCAGCCGAGCAGATTGTTCAGCGGGCCGGTGTTGCGCACGTACTCGTCATGCTGCGAGGAGTACACGGCAAGGCGCGCCGCTGCGATCTTGCCCAACGGCACGTTGAGAGCGCCACGCAGCTCCTGCTGATCGTAGTTGCCGATCGCGTATTCCGCATAGCCGTCGAACGTGTCGAGCTTCGGCTTGCGCGAGACGATGTTGATCGAGCCGCCGAGCGCATTGCGGCCGCGCACGGTGCCCTGCGGGCCGACGTTCACTTCGACGCGCTCGATGTCGAAGAACGCGACGCCGAGACCGCGCGGGCGCGGCACGTACACGTCGTCGAGATGCGGCGCGATCGCCGGATCGCCGAGCTCGGTGTTGGCATTGCTGCCGATGCCGCGCACGAACAGCTCGGTGTTGTCTTCGTAGTTGGTGATCTCGACGCCGGGCATCAGCGCCGGCAGATCGACCAAGCTGTCGGCGCCCACGGCGTCGAGCTGCGCCTGCTGCATGACCACGGCAGTGCCCTCGTAGCTCTGCAGGTTCTGCTCGATGCGCTCGACCGTGACGATGACTTCTTCGATGACTTGGCCGGAGTCGCTTTGCGCCCCCCAGACCGGGGCCGCGCTCACGAACGCGCAACCCGAAAGCACAGCCGCAACGGCCTGTGCGACAGACGTCGATGACCTCATGACTGATTCCCCCCGACTAGTGCTTGTTGTCGCGCGTACCAATACTACCGCCGAGACAACGTTGTCAATTTTCATCGATCGATGAACACCAGAACGGCATCTAAGTGCTTAATTTACTGAATGACAACGGTGGTACATTTTCCACGATAGGACCAATTTTACAGTCCCGTGGACTTGGCCTAGCGGACCAGTTTCAGCGGCAGGATCGCGATCGAGCCGGCGAGCGCAATGCAGCCGGCGGCGAGGAACAGCACGCCGTAGTCGCCGCCGCTCGCGGCGAGAATCGCCGGCGCGAGCGCCGGCGCGACCGACTGCGGCAGGGCGTTGGTGATGTTGAGAATGCCGAGATCCTTGGCCGCGTCGCGCTCGCGGTCCGGCAGCACCTCGGTCAGGAGCGCCAGGTCCACGCCGAAATACAAGCCGTGGCCGATGCCGGTCGCGGCCATGCCCGCGAGGAACATCGCGTAGGAATCGGCCAGCGCGATGATCCACAGCCCGAGCGCGTACACGATCGCGCCGCCGACCACGAACGCCTTGCGTCGCCGCAGCGCATCGGACAACCGGCCGCCGATCACGCTGAGCGCCACGACCATGCTCGCCTGCACGAGCATGGAGCGGAAGATCAGTCCGGGTACTTCGCTCAGCGGCAGGCCGAGCTTGTCGGTGAGATAGAACGGCTGATACGTCGTGAGGAACGCGGTGCCGAGCACGACCAGGAAGCGGCTCAGCCAGGCCCATGCGAAATCGGGATAGCGGCGCGGACTGACCCAATACCAACTGACGGTCTCGCGCACGGGCTGCGTCTGGTCGAGGCGGCGATCGCGCAGCGTGGCCGCGAGCAGCAGGATCGCGGCGGTGCCGATCAGTGCCGGCACCATGAACATCGCTAGCGTCGATTCAGACACAGCCTGCACGACGAATGTGCCGGCCAGCTGTCCGAGCGGCATGCAAGTGCCCAGCACACCCGCGACAGTGCCTCGCTGCTCGGGCGGCACTTGATCCGGCAACACTGCGACCATCGCCGCGAGCACGGCGTTGAACGACAACTGCGCCAGGCACCACCCGAGCAGCACCGTTGTGATCGTCTCCGCCCGAGCGACGATCAGCAGCGCGAACGCGCCGCCGAGCACGCCGCCGATCAGCCACGGCCGGCGCATGCCGAAACGCGACCTCGTGCGATCGCTCAGCCGTCCGAAGAACGGATTGCTCGCCAGCGCGAAGAACGCGCCAATGCTGAGGACCAGCGAATGATTGGCTGCTGCCTCGTGCGGCGTGAGCTGGCGGATCTTCAGCGCGATCGTGATCAGCACCGGGGTCAGCAGCGCGATCCATGTGCCCGTGTAGGCCAGCGCATAGAGGGTGACGAAACGCCAGCCGACGCGGTTTGGAGGCATGAGTGCTATTGTCAGCGAAAGCGTGCCCGTTATGCCTCCCCTGCTCAAATCGAGATCTGTCTGGATTGCGTGCCTGGCCGGCTGGCTGGCGCTCGCGCTGTTCGTGCTGGCGCGCGACCTCGTGATGTTCGGTCCGCAGGCGCCGGGGCTGCAGCGCGACGAGCTCGCCGGGTTCCTCTGGAGCATGGTGCTGTGGGGCGCGATTTCGCCTTTCATCATCGCGCTGTGCGAGCGCCTGCCGCTGGATCGCGCCCGTCGCTGGCGCAGCCTCGCCCTGCACACGGCCGGGGCGTTCGCGTTCTGCAGCGGCGACGTGCTGCTCGATACGGTCTTCGATTTCGTCGCCCGCATCCCGCACCAGCCGCTGCTGCGCGAGCTGTACGATCAGGTGTTCATCAACGTCTTCAGTTACGCCGCCGTAGCCTGCGCGGGCTACGCAGTCATCTACGCCCGCGCGCTCGCCTCGAACCGTATCCGCTCCGCCGAGCTCGAGCGGCGCCTCGCGCAGGCGCGGCTCGAAGCGCTGACGCGCCGGCTCCAGCCGCATTTCCTGTTCAACTCGCTGAACTCGATCGCGGCACTGATCCGGCTCGCTGACCCGGAAAAGGCGCTCGCCGCGCTGGTCGCGCTCGGCGATTTGCTGCGCGTCGTGCTCTCGACCGATGGCGATGCGCGGATTCCGCTGCAGCAGGAAGTCGCGTGGGCCGAGCACTATCTGCGGATCGAGCGGCTGCGGTTCGAGCACCGGCTGACCACCGAGGTCCGGCTGGATCCGCTGCTGGCGCAGGCACTGGTGCCGGCGCTGGTGTTGCAGCCCTTCGTCGAGAACGCCGTCCGGCACGGCGTCGAGCGCCACAGCGGAGCGACCTTGGTATCGATCGCCGCAGAACGTGAAGGCGAGTATCTCGCGCTGACCGTACGCAACAGCGGCGAGCCAGAGACTGGAGAGCAAGCGCAACCAATCGAACGCCCGGGTTTCGGTCTCGGTCTCGAATCCACGCGCGAGCGTCTCGCGCATCTGTACGGCAGCGATCGCTTCGTGCTCGAAATCGCGACGTCGGGCGACGCGACGACCGCAAGAATCCGCATTCCGCTCGCGGCGGCAGCCTGATGAGCGCGCCGATTCGCACTCTCATAGCCGACGATGAGCCGCTTGCACGCCGCATGCTGCGCGGCCTGCTCGCGAAGGACGCGCAACTCACGATCGTCGGCGAGGCACGCGACGGCGTGGAAGCCGAGGACATGGTGCGCCGGCTCGCACCCGACCTGCTCCTGCTCGACGTGCAGATGCCGAAAGCCGACGGCTTCGCCGCGCTCGGCGATCTGCCGCAGCGGCCGGTCGTGATCTTCATCACCGCGCATGCGGAGCACGCGGTGCGTGCGTTCGATGCGGATGCCGCCGACTATCTGCTCAAGCCGTTCGACGACGAGCGGTTCGAGCGCGCACTCGCGCGCGCGAAGGCTGCGATCCGCACGCGCGGCCTGGTGCGAATCGCCCAGGACATCGCGAGCGATACCGGGCCGCGCGAGCCGCAACGCGCGGACCGGATCGCGCTCAACGAAGGGCGGCGCGTGGTCATGGTCGATGTTCACGATATCGACTGGATCGAAGCCGCGGACTATTACGCGCAGGTCCACGTCCGTGGCACAGCCCACCTGGTGCGCGAGTCATTGCAGGATCTCGCCGACCGGCTCGGCCCGCAGCAGTTCATGCGCATTCATCGCGGAGCGCTCGTGAACCTGCAGCGCGTTCAGCGGCTCGAGCGCGCCGCGGATGCCGAAGTGCTGGTCGTGCTGGACGATGGCACGCGCCTGCGTGTCAGCCGCTCGCGACGCCAGCAAGTTGCGCAAATGCTCGGCGCCCGCTGAGCACTTCGCTGCACGAAATCCACCGTTCGCTGCGACTCGCCCGCCGTTCGCGGCGTGCACATTGAAGGCCCTGCGGCGCGCGCTGCATCCTGCCGTCCCCTGAACGCAACTGGACTGCAGCCATGAGACATCTCCTCGCAGCGTTTGCCTTGACGATCTGCTGCGCGCTCGCGCCCCTCGCCGCGAACGCGACGCACGATGCCGATCGAAACACCGAATCCCTGTTGCGCGCGCACGATCGCTTCGCGCGCGAGCTCGAGCTGAACGGCCCCGTCGACGGATTCGTGCCGAACCTGACCAACGACGTCGCGTACCTGCACCCGGGCCAGGAGATCATCACGGGACGCGATGCGACCCGCACGTTCCTGAAGACGGTCTATCCACAGGCGAAATCGGTGCACACGGTCCTGCATCGAATTGCCGGCCAGGCATCCGCGGACGGCTCGCTCGGCTACACGTTCGGCTCGCTCGACGAGACGACCGCGCCGAAGAACGCGCCGTCCGTGACGACCTACGGCCGCTTCATCGCGATGTGGAAGAAGCGCGACGACGGCTGGCGTGTGCAAGCCTTCCTGCGTCTCAACAGCGGCGCGCCGCTTGCTCCCGTGCCCGCCGACGCGTTGATCGTCGACGGCGCCGACACTGTCGTGCATCCCGGTCTCCCCGCGGCGCAGCGCCTGGAGATCGCGATTGCGGACTCGCGCTTCGCCGACCTCAGCATCGACCAGGGCTACACGGTCGCGTTCACGAGCTACGACATGCCGGAGTCGGTGATCGTCACGGCCGGGAGCTTTTTCTACAACCACGCCGGCGTCGAGTTCGCGTGGAGCGGCTGGACGCCGGCAGAAATGCTGAGCTGGTATCCGCTGCGCACCGAGGGCGCAGGGAGCGGTGATCTCGGCTGGAGCATCGGGCACGGCACGTACTCGTTCAACGACGGCCAGACCGAACAGCTCTCGTACTCGAAGTACCTGACGGTGTGGGTGCGAACCGCCGCGGGCTGGCGCTTCCTGATGGACGGCGGCAACGGGCGGCCGGCGCCCCAGCACTGAGCTCGAGCTGCAAGCAGAAATGAAAACGGCGCGGCGCTTCGCAAGCGCCGCGCCGTCAGGATCGGACTAGTGGGTTATTGAGCCCCGCAGGCGCCCTGACCCGAGCAGACGTGATTGCGCTGATCCATCTCGCCGCGCATCGCTTCCTTCTGCCGCTCCAGGTCGCGCAGCTGCCCTTCGGTGCGACAGTCTTCCTTCGCAAAGCGTGAGCCGAGCACGACTGTCTTCGTGCAATAGACCTGGCTGCCGTTGACGCGCTTCGCGCGGTACCCGGTCGGCGGCTTGAACGGCTTATCGTCGTCCACCGCAGCCTTGGTCGTCGCTTCGGTCGAGTTGGCCTGGGCTGCAGGTTGATCGGCCGCTGCTTCCGCCGCAGCCTCGCTCTTTGCGGTGGGGGCACTGGGCTCATCCGCCCACGACATCGCCGTCACCATTGCCAACGCAGTCGCTAAAACAATTCGCATGATGCTCCCCACATAAACCCCGGAAAATTGGACCCGATTGCACCCCCGAGCGCGCGATTCCACACATTCGCCACCGGCTTTGCAAGCGCTCAGCGCACGATTGGACAGCGCCAGCCGCGGCTCCGTCGCGCAGTCTTATGTAGAGAAACGTCAGCAGGGCCGCAAAACCGACACGAGCGGCGCGGGCATAGAATCGCGGCGGGGATGGCCGGTACTTACCCGGCATGGGAGAAGCAATGCATGCGACTGATCGCAAGGATCTGCCGTGGACGGAGATCGAGCCGTACTTCGATCGTGCGTTGCAGATGGATGCCCAGTCGTGCACGACGTGGCTCCGCGAGCTCCAGGAACGTCAGCCCGACGTCGCGAAGGCCGTTCGTGCTCTGCTGGAGCAGCGCGCCGCACTGAACGCAGCCGGATTTTTGGAAGGCTCCGCTTTCGACGGCGTCGAGAATCTCGCGCCCGGGCTGCGCGACCTGGTCGCCAGACACGCCGCACGCGTCGCCGGTCATACCGGCGCGGAGGCGAAATCCCGCCATGGCTGGAGCGCCGGGAGCATCGTCGGACCTTACCGGCTGATTCGCGAAATCGGCGTCGGCGGCATGAGCAGCGTGTGGCTCGCCGAGCGCAGCGATGGCCAGATCAAACGCGAAGTGGCGCTCAAGCTGCCGCTGACCGGACCGCGCATGCAGGTCGAGCGCTTCCTGCGCGAGCGGGACATTCTCGCGGCGCTCACGCATCCCAACATCGCACGCCTGTACGACGCCGGCTTCAGCGAGTCCGGCCAGCCGTATCTCGCGATGGAGTACGTCGCGGGCATCCAGCTTCTGGAAAGCTGCGACCAGCGGCTGCTCGGTATTCGCGAGCGGCTCCGCTTGTTCGTGCAGGTGATGGAAGCGGTGCAGTTCGCGCATGCCGAGCTGGTCATCCATCGCGATCTCAAACCGTCGAACATCCTGGTGACCGCCGAGGGACGCGTCGTGCTGCTGGATTTCGGCATCGGCAAGCTGCTGACCGCCGAAGCCGCGGAGGAAACCGAGCTGACGCAGATGTCCGGCCGCATGTTCACGCCGGGCTACGCGTCGCCGGAACAGATCGGCGGACAAGCGCTGACCACCGCCTCGGACATTTATTCGCTCGGGGTGGTGCTGTACGAGCTGCTCGCCGGCATTCGTCCGTATCGTCTCAAGTACGAGTCGCGCGCGGCACTGGAGGACGCGATCCTCAAAGAAGATCTGCGGCGCCCGAGCCAGAACAAATTCTCTGCGCACGTTGCCGCGGCGCGCAGCACTTCGGAGCGCGCACTCGTGCGCACCTTGAGCGGCGACCTCGACACGATCGTGTCGAAAGCGCTCAAGCGCAATCCGCTGGAGCGCTACGCGTCGGTGAGCGCTTTCGCCCAGGACATCCTCAACCATCTGCACAACCTGCCGGTGAGCGCGCGGCCGGACAGCCTGTGGTATCGCATCGGGCGCTTCAGCGCGCGCTATAAAGCCTCGGTTGCTGCGGCGAGCGTTGCGGCGGTCGCACTGCTCGGCGGCTCGGGAGTTGCGCTCTGGCAGGCGCGTTCCGCGGCAGTCGAACGCGATCGTGCAGTCGCATTCGGCTCGCGCAGCGAAGCCGTCACGGAGTTCCTCGGCCGAATGATTACCGATGCGGCAGCGTCGCAGAAGCCGATCACGGTGAACGAGCTGCTGGCGCGCAGCGAAAAGATGGCGCTGAACGACGCGAGCGGCAGCCCGGAGAACCGCGCGGCCGTGCTCGAGATGATTTCCGATCGCTATGCCTCCAACGATAATGGCGACCGGGCGCAAGCCCTGCTCACGCGCGCCCTGCAGCTGGTGCAAGAATCTCCCGATGCGGCGCTGCGCTCGCGACTCACCTGCAAACACGCCGCGGCAGCCGCCGATCTCGGCGATAGCGCACGCTGGTTGCAAGCGATCTACGCCGAGGTGAAGCGCAATGACGCTGACCCGCAGACCGCGGCGCTGTGCCTGTTGAAGGCAGCCAGCATCCACGTTGCCGAAGAGAGAGCGACGCAGACGTTGCGCGATGCTCAGCTGGGCCTCGAGAAAAGCCGCCAGAGCAGCAGCGGCGGCGGCATCACGGAAGCAGCGCTGCTAGGTACGATCGGCTACGGCTACAGCTTGAGCAGCCGACTCGCCGAGGCCGAACGCTACTACGAGCAATCTATCGCCAAGTACCGGGAATTGGGCCGCGAGCAGAGCGACGGCGCGCTCACCGTACTGAACGACTGGGGCATAACGATGCTCAATGCCGGTGTACCGCGGCGCGCGCTCGAATTGCTGGACGAGAGCATCCGTCTCGAAGAACAACGCGGACCCGACGTCGAGCTGACGCCAACTGTGCTGGGCAACCGCGGGCTCGCGCTACAGGCGCTGGGCCGGTTCCAGCAGGCACGCGCAGCGTTCGACGAGGAATGCCGGCTGGCAATCAGCCACAGCGACGAATTCACCGAGCTGCATTGCCTGATCGGCGCAGCCTCGGTCGCGATGATGCTCGGCGAGTCCGGTGATGCGCAGCAGTTCGACGTTGCGCAGCACCACCTGGATCGATTCGCGCGGCTGCTCGAGCAAAAGAATGCACCGGCAGACAGCCCGCCGGCTCGCGCGTATTTGCTGGTGCAGAGTCGTGTGTTCCTCGGCCGCGGCAAGCTGGCGGAGGCGCGCAGCGGCTTCGAGCGCGTAGTCATCGAGCGGCCCGACGACCAGATGAATCTCGATGGCTACCTCGGCCTCTCGATGACCGCTCTGGCGGCGAATGATGCTGCTGGAGCCGTCGAGTTCGCACGGCGCGCCATGCCGCTCGCAGCAGCTCGGCAGGGAGACCTGCCTCATTCGCACTACGTTGGGCTTGCCTCGATGTGGCTCGGCCGCGCGCTCCTGCGTGCGGGCGATCGTGTCGAAGGACGCAAGGCGCTCGAGGCTGCCGTGGCTCATCTCTCCAACACGATCGACCCTGATAGTCCCAACCTCGTGCGAGTCCGCGAGGAGCTACGCGAGGCGCATCTGCTCACGGCGCGCAGCGAACAGGATCAGCAGCACACCGAGCGCTAGCGGCCCGAAGCCGCCGCCGCCGCCTCTGGCACCGCTGCTCGCGCGCTGGGCGACGCGAACGTTCGCCTTGCCGGTGCGCACGTCGGCTTCGAACCTGGTCAGCGCGAGGTCGAAGTTGTCGATCATCTGCGTCGTTGCATTCGCGAAGCTCGCGGCACCGGACTCGCGCACCTCGCGGTCCTGATCGACGAGCGTCGTATTGCGATTGCGGCTGTCCGTGCCGCCGGCGCGCAAAATCAACGACTGAGTCACGGGATCGACGACCGCCAGGTCGACGAGTGTCGCGACGTCGTGGTGGTTGCCCTTGAGCACGTAGGCACCGACGATCGTCAGGTAGCCGAGCGACCAGTCGTTCTCATCCATGTTGGTGACCTGGTCGTACGAGACCAGCGCCACGATGTCGATGGAGTACAAGCGCTGCACGCCCTGCAGCCCTTCGAAGCCGCGGCTGTTGCGCAGGTAGTAATCCGGGATCGTCACGATCTCGGTCACGAACTTGCGGTCGGCGAAACGCTGGCGGATGCGCTCCAGCAGCTCTTCGCGCTGAGCTGCGGTCGGCCCGGCGCCATCCTGCGTCGGCAGGAAGGCCAGCCCCACCCGCAGCGGCACGCGCAGCTCGGGAATCTGGTTCTCGACGGGCGGAGTGCGGCCGTTCGGATAGAGGAATTCGACCAGGCTGGACGCATTGTGCGTCTGCCGCGGCTGTGCGTGACCGAACATCACAGCATCCAGCGCTGCGCATCCGGACAGCATGAGAGCGGCGACGCCCGTCAACGCGAGAATGCGGCCGGTGCGAGGGACTCGAAGCTTCATGACGACTCTCCCTTCATCGACGTGAACATCGGATCGATGCGGGGCGCACTGTCAGCCGGGGTCGCTTCCGGCGCAACCAAGGTCGCTGAAGTAGCGCGAAAGGCGCCGCAAAGTAGCGTGCCGTGATACTTTCTGGAAAACCTTCCAGGAGCGGACCATGGGGCAGCGGACCCAGATCGTGGCTGAGCTCAAGCGTGCTCTGCGGGCACGCGGCCTGACCTACGCCCAGGTGGCCAAGCATCTCCAGCTGAGCGAGGCGAGCGTGAAGCGGCTGTTCGCTGCCGGTGACCTCTCGCTCGAGCGTCTGGATCTGATCTGCGAGCTCGCCGGACTCGAGCTGTCCGAGCTCGTCGAAGAGATGCAGCGGCAGGCGACGCCGATCAACCAGCTGACGCTGGCGCAGGAACAGGAAGTGGTTGCGGACTCGAAGCTGTTCCTGATGACGTGGCTGGTGCTCAATCGCTGGCAGCTCGACGACATCGTTCGGGTGTACGACTTCACGCGGCGCGAAGCGCTGCGCTATCTCATCAAGCTCGATCGGCTGCGCATCATCGAGCTGCAGCCCGACAATCGCACGCGGGTGCTCGTCAGCCGGCACTTCGCATGGCGGCCGGGCGGACCAGTGCACAACTACATCCACCAGAAGCTGATCAGGGAGTTTCTGGCGACGCATGCTCATGGGAGCCGCGGCGAGCTCATCTTCTATGGCGGCGTCGTCTCGGCCGGAGCGTTCACGCAGATCAAGCGGGTACTGCAGAATGCCGTGCGCGAGTGCACCGAGATCATGGATCGCGATCGCGCAGTGCCGCTCGAGGAGCGCGCCGGTGCGGCGTTCCTGGTCGCGTTGCGGCCGTGGCAGTACAGTGGCTTCAGTCAATTCCTTCGCAAGCCCACATGAGAACAACGATGCTGCGCAAACTTCTGATCGCCTCGATCTGTGCCCTGTTCGCCGCCGCCTGCTCGAAGGAGCTACCGCCCGCCCCTCCCCCCAAAGCCGGCACGCTCGCGATCGTCAACGCCCGGATCTGGACGGGCGACGATACGCAGCCCTGGGCGCAGGCACTAGTCATCGATGGTGCAAGGCTCACCGTGGTCGGGGCGAATCAGGACGCTCGCAACGCAAACGCCGAGCAGGTCGTAGACGCTGGCGGCCACTTGATCGTGCCGGGATTCACGGATGCGCACGTGCACTTCAGAGAAGGCGGCTTCAGCCTCGCCTCCGTGCAACTGCGCGATGCACGCACGCGCGACGAGTTCGTTGCCCGAATCAAAGCGTTCGCGGCAACCGTGCCCGCCGGCACCTGGATCACGGGCGGCAACTGGGACCACAGCCTGTGGGGCGGCGAGTTGCCGACGCGCGAATGGATCGATGCGGTGACGCCGGATCACCCGGTGTGGATCAACCGGCTCGACGGGCACATGTCGCTCGCCAACAGCGTCGCACTGAAGCTCGCCGGTGTTACGCGCGCGACCAAAGACATCGCGGGCGGCGCCATCGTGCGCGACCGCAAGGGTGAGCCGACTGGTGTCCTCAAGGACAACGCGATGACGCTGGTGGATGCAGCCGTGCCGGCCCCTTCGACAGAAATGAAGGATCGCGGCTTGCTCGCGGCGATGAAGTACGTCAACGAGCAAGGCGTGACGACAGTGCACAACATGGGCACGTGGGACGAACTCGAGACATTCGCGCGTGCTGCAAAGGCGAAGACGCTGACGACGCGCGTCTACGCAGTCACGCCGCTGGATCAGTGGGAGAAGCTGCGGGATGCCGTGGCAGCGAAGACCTACGGTGGTGCAGACGGACGCGGCGACGAATGGCTGCGCGTCGGCGGCCTGAAGGGCTTCATGGACGGCTCGCTCGGCTCACACACTGCCGCGTTCGAGGAACCGTTCGCGGATGCCCCGAAGGACCGCGGCCTGCTCGTGAATCCGCCGGAGAAGATGTACGAGTGGATCTCCGGCGCCGACAAGGCAGGACTGCACGTGATGGTGCACGCGATCGGCGATCGCGCCATCGCGATGCTGCTCGACATCTATGAACGCGTGGAGAAGGAAGACGGTGCGCGCGATCGTCGATTCCGCGTCGAGCACACGCAGCACCTGCGCGAGCAGGACATTCCGCGGTTCGCGCAGCTCGGCGTCATCGCGAGCATGCAGCCGTATCACGCGATCGACGACGGCCGCTGGGCCGAGCAGCTGATCGGCAAGCGGATCGCGACGACCTACGCGTTTCGGTCGCTGCTCGACAACAAGGCGCGGCTCGCGTTCGGCAGCGACTGGTTCGTCGCGCCGGCGACGCCGCTCGAAGGTATTTACGCGGCGGTCACGCGCCGCACGCTGGATGACAAGAATCCCGATGGGTGGGTGCCGAAGCAGAAGATCACGGTAGAGGAAGCGCTGCGCGCCTACACCGCGGGCGGCGCATACGCGTCGTTCGATGAAGCGCGCAAGGGGACGCTGAGTGCCGGGAAGCTCGCTGATCTTGTGATCATCGATCGCGACTTGTTCAAGATTCCGCCGGAGGAGATTCGCAGCGCGAAGGTGCTGACGACGGTCGTGGGCGGCAAGGTTGTCAGCGGCCGCTGGCCCGCCGCGGCTGATGCGCAATGATGGAAAATCTTTCCACTTTGACCAGATATGCGCGCGCGACTCGAGGTCGGCAGTGACATGCTGCGCTTACGGATGCAGACTACGACAAGCAGAGCAAGCGATGACACACGCAGCGACCCGAGACACCGATACGCTGCATGTATCTACTCAGCAACCGGGCGGCGATGGAGGGGGTGGCAATATGGATGACGTGCTCAAGAGACTATCGAGCGTCGAGAACTCCGTATCGGACATCCGTGCACAGGTCAGCGGATTGATCGCGACTGCTGCGCACTTGGCAACCAAGACCGACGTCTCGCAGGTTGAAAGCTCCTTGATCAAGTGGCTCATGGGCACCTTGCTCGCTGTGGCTGTGCTCACGTTTACCATTGCGCGGTTCGTGAAAGTCGGCGGCTAGTCAGGTCCAGATGCCTGCCCTGCCGTTCCACTGCCAGCAGTTCCGCACTCCGCTCGGCGAATGGGAATTCCTGATCGCGCCGCCGCCGCCGGATCTCGCGGGGATCGTCGAGTGCTTCTGGATCTCGCGCGGGCGCGTCACGTTTCTCTATGAGAAGATCCTGCCCCAGAACAACATCGAGCTGATGTTCAACCTGCGCAAGCCGTTCGGCGTGCCGAACCGGCCGCCGGCCGATCGGATCTTCAAGCGCGCGTGGATCTCGGGCATGCAGCGCGAGTGGCTGACGGTGACGCCGCAGTACGATCCGCGCGAGCCCTCATATCTATTGAGCATTCGCATGCCGCCGCTTGGCGCGTATCGCTTGCTCGGCATGCCGCTGGGCGCAGTCGCGCAGAATGTCTTCGAGCTCGACGAGGTGCTCGGCGATGCGATCGCAGCCGTTCATCAGCGCTTGGGCGATTGCGAGGACGCAGCGGAACAGTTCGCAGTGTTGTGCGACTTCGCACGCAGCCGTCTCGCGTGCACTCGCGTGAAGCTGCGCGCCGATGCACAGATCGCGGTCGACATGCTGACGCGCACTCAGGGTACCGAGCGCATAGAGACGATCTGTCGCTCGATGTCGATCAGCCGCAAACACCTGACCGAGCTTTTCGACTCGCACATCGGACTGACGCCGAAAACGTACGCACGGATGTTCCGCTTCCGCCGCGTCGTCGACCTCGTGCAACGCGGACAAGGCCTCGACTGGACGCGCCTGGCGATGAGCTGCGGCTATTACGACCAGGCGCACTTCAATCACGAGTTCCGCGAGTTCTCCGGCATGAGCCCCGGCGAATACGCCGCGGCCGGATCGGTCGACGGACTGACGGTCGTCGTCAACGAATGAATCGGCCGCGGTAACTTTTTTACAAGGAGGCCCGCGCCGGCCTCGCTACCATCCGCCCATGCCAGAAATAAACCTGTGGGCGGTGCTCACCGCCGGCGTATCGAGCATGATCCTGGGCGGCCTGTGGTACTCGCCGCTGCTGTTCGGCAAGGCCTGGAGCGCGGCCAGCGGCGTGACCGAAGCCCAAGCGAAGTCCGCGAATATGGCTAAGGTCCTGGGCACGGCGTTCGTGCTGGCAATCATCGGCGCCGCGGTGTTCGCGATGTTTCTCGGCCCGCGGCCCGAGCCGCTGTTCGCGACGATGGCGGGATTGTCAGCGGGACTGTGCTGGGTCGCGGGATCGTTCGGCATCAACTATCTGTTCGAGCAGCGGCCGTTGCGGTTGTTCCTGATCAACGGCGGCTACCACACGGTGCAGTACACGTTGATCGGGGCGGTGTTGGGGTTATTGCATTGAATGGGGTCTATATATGAGAGCGATCGGCAGCGTCCTGCTCAGCTTGATCCTGGTCGCGGGAGCCGCACCCGCGGCGGAGGCGCCGCTCGCTCCGCTATCGCGGCTCGCGGGGCATTGTTGGAAAGGGGAATTCGCGGAAGGCGGCAGCTGGGATCGGCACTGCTTCGAATGGGCGTACGACGGCAAGTTCCTGCACGACAAGCACGTCGTCACTGGCAAGCGTGCGCCGTACGGCGGCGAGACCTTCTATCGCTACGATGCCAAGGACCAGCGTATCGCTTACCACTACTTCAACAGCCAGGGCGGCTACAGCGAGGGCAACGTACGGCCCGCGCAGAACGAGCTGCACTTTCCTGAAGAGCGGTACGAACAGGGCGGCAAGAGCATGGTGCTGCGGACGATCTGGCGCTTCGAAGGCGAGACCCGGATGCTCGCGGTGACGGAGCAACAGAAAGACGGGCAATGGGTCGAGGCCTGGCGGATCGCGTTCTCGCGCGAATAGCCCTGCGCAACGAACGGCGCAATAATCGGTGCCCATGCGGCGCCCCGACAAGAAATCCGTCCTGCTCCTTGCAGCGAGCCTGATGCTCAGCTGGGTGGTCTTCGCGCAATCCGACCGCGTCGCGCGCTTTCCCGCGATGTCGCGCGCTGCAGAAGAGAAAGGCCTGGCGGAACCGTTCAAGGGCATCACGACGAACGGCGAGGTGGTCAAAGGCCTGTTCCCGCTGCGCTCGACCGGCGTCTCCACCGAGCCCGTGCGCATCGCCGCCGAGAAATTCCTCGCGGCCCTCGGCGAAGAGCAACGTCGCAAGACCCAGTTCCCGGTCGACGATGTGGAATGGCGCAAGTGGATGAACCAGAGCTTCTACGTGCGCCAGGGCGTCGGCTTCAACGAAATGTCCGCGGCGCAGCGCGAAGCGGCGTTCGGACTGATGCGCGCCTCGCTGAGCGCCAAGGGGCTGCAGCTGAGCCGCGACATCATGAAGCTGAACCACACGCTCGGCGAACTCAACCACGACAACTTCGTCGAGTACGGCGAATGGCTGTACTGGATCACCGTGATGGGCACGCCTTCTGCGACCGAGCCTTGGGGCTGGCAGATCGACGGTCATCACCTGATCGTCAATTACTTCGTGCTCGGCGACCAGGTCGTCATGACGCCGTCGTTCTTCGGCTCCGAGCCGGCGCGCGCCACCTCAGGCAAGTATCGCGGCACGAGCGTCATGCAGGAGGAGCAAGCGGCAGGACTCGCATTCATGAAGGCACTGACGAAGGAGCAGCGCACAGCCGCGACACTGCGCACATCGAAGGATGGCAACGACAATCTGACCGAAGCATTCAAAGACAACGTCGTGCTCGATTACGCCGGCGTGCCAGTGCGGACGCTGAGCGGCGCGCAGCGGCGCCAGCTCCTGGGGCTGATCGGCCTGTACGTACACAACATGCGCGACGAGCACGCGCGCGTGCGCATCGACGAAGTGAACGCGCACCTGGATGAAACGTATTTCGCGTGGATCGGCGGCATCGAGCCCGACTCGGTGTACTACTACCGCATCCACAGCCCGGTCGTGCTGATCGAGTTCGACCATCAGAAGCCGGCGAACCTGCGGCACCTGTACCCGGACGCACCGTATCGCGACCACATTCACGCGGTCATGCGCACGCCGAACGGCAACGACTATGGGAAGGATCTATTGCGACAGCACTACGCCGAACATCCGCACTAGCTCACGCGACCTGATTTCTCCCCGCCCGCTTCGCACGATACAGCTGGATATCCGCCGCCTGCAGCAGCTCCGGCACTTCCGTGCTGCCGTCCCACTGCGACAGGCCGATGCTCAGCGTCACATTGAGATCCGGCTGCAGGTGCAGCCAGTCGTGACGTTCGACACAGGCGCGCAGGCGCTCGCAGAACTCGAGTCCCTGCTCTTGCGACAGGCCGGGCAGGATCAGCGCGAACTCCTCGCCGCCGATGCGCGCGACCAGATCGGTCGGCCGGCACTCGCCGCGCATCAGCTTCGCGACTTCGTTCAATACTTGGTCGCCGACAGCGTGCCCGAGGCGGTCGTTGATGACCTTGAAGTGATCAAGGTCGCCGACAGCGATGCTGAGCGGATGTCCGACCGCAAGCGCAACTTCCATCTCCGCTGCCAACCGCTGTGCGAAGTGACGGCGATTGGCCAGGCCTGTCAGCGGATCCTCCTGCGATTCTCGCTCGAGCTTCAGGCTGCGCTCGCGCAGCGCGGCGATCAGCCGCTCCTTCTCCGCACTCGCCTTCTCCAGCTCGTGAGTTCGCTCTGCGACGCGAGCTTCCAGACGCTGTCGATAGTCCTCCAGATCTTCGAACGCGCGCGCATCCGCGACAGCGGGTGCGACCTGCGCGGCGAGCTGTTGCATGAGATGCAGGTCCGCCTGCGAATACACGCCGGTCTGAGTGTGTTGGACGCTCAGCAGACCTGTCACCGTGCCGCTCTCGATCAAAGGCACGACGATGACCGAGCCGGTCTCCTTGCCAGTCAACTCAGCGCGCTGACGCAGCTCCGCCGGTGCACGCGTCCAGTCCTCGATCAGCAGCGCCTCGCGACGCTCTACCGTCCAGCCGAACAATCCCGCGTTCACGCTCTTGATGCGCGCCGGCTGGCGTACGTTGCCGCGCTCGTGCACGCGGAAGTCGAGGATCTGCTGACCGGGCTCGACCAGCACGAAGTAGAACTCGTCGAAGCGGAACAAGGTGCGCGTCTCGGTGAGGATCCGCTCGCCGAGCTCGTCGATGCGCCGCGCGCCGTGCAGCGCGCGACTCGATTCGAACAGCTTGGCCATCGGCCCGTGTCCCTCGGCTGCAGTCGCAGCGACGCCGATGCTGTTGAAGCTCAGCACGAACACCAGCATCACGAGCGCGAACAGCGCGAAGATCGAGGGCTGACCCGCGTTGTACAGCAGCGCTGCCAGCACGCCTGCGGGCACGAACACGAAGTCGGAGAGCACGTATGCCGGTTTGAGCATGCCGCGCACGTCACGCCGGTCGAACAGAAAGAAGAGCGTCATGACGCCGGTGTTCACGAGTTGTGCGACGATTGCCATCGCTGCCAGCGGCCACAGGTCAGCGACGCCGACGCGCATCAGCGGGTAATGGCCGCCCGCGGCCGCATACGCAGCACCTGCCGCCAGCAACATGAGAATCGTCATTGCGGCATTGTGCAGAGCGCGCAGTGCTGCAAATGTCGGCGAGCCCTGGCTGTAGGCGCGATTGAACAGCGGCCAGATGAAGGACGCAGTCGCGCAGATCGCAGCGGCGGCTGGCGCATCGAACACCAGCAGCAAGCCGATTTGCGGCACGCGCTCCATCGATATGAGGCCGATGCGCGTGCGCAACCCGAATTGGAATACGAACAGGCACGCGACGACGGCGAGCGCAGCGGCCCACGCCGGCGGAAAGTTGGAAGTGCGGCTCAGCTCGACGGCCAGCCAGCCGCCAGCCCCGGCAGCAAGCACCGCCGAGTACGCAGCAAGCGCGCGATAGCGTGAAGCCATCGGCGCAGTCTACTCGGGTCAGCGGCGCTTGAAATATTGGACAGCGCGCTCGTGCTTTTCAGCCGCGGCGCGTGTCTTGAAGGTTCCGAGATTGCGGCGGCGGCCGCTCTTCGGATCCTTCTTGCGGGAATAAAGCCGATACCCGCCGGATGCGAGTTTGCGGATCATGACCGGACAACGCGCGTCCGGCTGATCCGTTCCTCAGAGCTCGAGCTCCCAGGTTTCCCCGATCAGCTTCGCACCGAAACTTTCGTGCGGCTCCGAGGCAATCTTACAGAATCCGTGACCTTCGTAGAGCTTGCGCGCGGCGGACAGGATGCTCTGCGTCCACAACGTGACCTTGCGATAACCGGCGGCACGCGCGAAATCCAGACATTCCTTCACCAGCGCGTTGCCGACACCCAGGCCGCGCTGACTCGGATCGACGAGCAGCAGCCGCAGCTTGGCGATAGTCCGCGAATGGCGCACGAGCATGATGCAGCCGACACGAGCTCCGTTACGCTCCGCGATCCAGCAGCGCTCGGCGGCGGGATCGAGCTCGCGCAAGAACTTCGCGCAGATCTCAGCGACCAACGCCTCGAAGTCCGTATTCCAGCCGTACTCCTGCGCGTACGACTCGCCGTGCTTCTGCACAATCCAGCCGATGTCGCCGGGACGATGCTCGCGCAGCTGCAGCGCTTCAGTTCGCGCCGACGGTGCGCCGAGCAGCGCCTGCACGTTCTGCAGATGGCCTTGCAGCTTTACCTGCTCTTCGCGCGGCAGGGGCGCAAGCAACGCACCGATTTCGGCGCGTGCACGCACGTCCAGGGATTGGAACGCCGCTTTGCCTTTCGGAGTGAGGTGCAGATGCGTCTTGCGCGCGTCCTCGCCGGAGCGCTCGCGCTTCAGCAAGCCGCGCCGGGCGAACTTCGCGAGGATGCGGCTGAGATAGCCGGCATCGAGGTCGAGATCGCGAACCAGATCGCTGGCGACCGGCCGCTGGCGATGCGCGATCTCGTACAGCACGCGCACCTCGGTGAGCGTGTAGTCGCTGTCGAACAGGCCGGCGCCGAGCACGCCGATCTTCTGCGTGTAGAAGCGATTGAACTCGCGGACTGCGCTGACGTGCGGGTCGGCGACGCGCGCGGCAGCGCGTGGATTGGTCATGACTGGCGGCTCCAGAAAGGACGGCGCCAGCCACTTTCCGTCAATTAGTTGACTGCGTCAAGCTTTCTGCAAGCGTTGACTCGCTGCCAGCACCCGCGACTGGATGCGCTCGCCGAGCTGACCGCCCCAGGCGGCGCGCAGCGTGGCCAGCGTCTGCGGGGTCGCCTCTTCCGGCGTGCCGGAACGGAACGGCGGCTGCGGCGAGTACTCGAGCGCGAGCTGCACGACTCGGGCGAGCTCGGGACCGGCCACATGCGACAGCAGGGCGAGACCGAAGTCGATGCCTGCAGTAACGCCGCCGCCAGTTGCGCGGTTGCGATCGATCACCCAGCGCTCGCTCGACGGCGTCGCGCCGAACAGCGCCAGCGAATCTCGGGCGAACCAATGGGTCGCGGCACGATAGCCGCGCAGCAGACCCGCAGCGCCCAGCAACACGGCGCCAGTGCAGACGCTGGTGACCCATTTCGCCTGCTCGCCGCGACTGCGCAGGAACCCGATTGCTGCCTCGTCCTCGAGCAGCTCGAAGGTCGGCAGCAGGCCGCCTGGCGCGAACAGAATGTCGGGCGCGGCCCAAGCATCGGCGAACGAAGTGGTCGCGATCACCGCCAGGCCGGAATCGGTCGGGACCGGACCCGTGCTCTTCCACGCAAACTGGATTTCAGCCCCCGGCCAGGCGGCCCATACCTGTAACGGCCCGACGAGGTCCTGCAGTGTCATGCCGGGATAGACCAGCATCTGGATGCGCGTGCCCGGGGCCTTGGTCTGCGGCTCGGCGACACTCGCGGTCGCTGCAACAGTGCCCGCCAGCGCGGCGAGCTGCATCAATTCTCTGCGTGTCATGGTTGCGCTCCTGCAGTTCAAGGCAGATCATGCCCGCGGCCGTGATGGCAGATATGACAAGAGACTGACGATTCATGCCAACCAGCAGCGTTTACGTCGCATGCTTTGCCGGCGCGGAGCTGCTCGATATCGCCGGGCCCATCAGCGTGTTCAGCACCGCGACCAGCCTGCTCCGGCGCAAGGCGGGCTACGAAGTCCGGCTGGTCGCCGAGCGAGCCGGGCCCGTCGTCACCTCGAGCGGCGTCACCCTCACGGCGGAGCACGCCCTGGGTTCGCTGCGCGGTGCGATAGATACCTTGATCGTGCCGGGCGGACTGATCGGCGCGATCGACGGCGCCGCGCCGCTCGTCCCGATCGTCAGCCGTCTCGCGCCGCGCGTGCGCCGTCTCGCGTCCGTGTGCTCGGGCGCGTTCATCCTGTCGCGTGCCGGCCTGCTCAACGGTCGCGCGGCCGTGACCCATTGGGCCGCATGCGACCAGCTGCGACGAGCGAATCCGCAATGCCGCGTCGAAGACGATCGCATCTTCGTGCGCGACGGCAATGTGTGGACATCGGCCGGTGTCTCGACCGGCATCGACCTGGCGCTGGCGATGGTGGAAGAGGACCACGGCGCAGAGCTCGCGCTCGAGATCTCGCGCTGGCTGGTGGTCTATCTGCGCCGGCCGGGCGGTCAGAGTCAGTTCAGTGCGCCGCTCGCTGCACAGGTCGCAGAGCGTGCGGGCATGCGCAAACTGCTGCTGTGGATGTCCGAGAACGTGCAAGCGGATCTGTCGGTCGCGGCACTCGCGCGGCGCGCGAACATGAGCGAGCGAACGTTTGCTCGCGTGTTCGCGGCGGAGACTCGCTTCACGCCTGCTGCATACGTGGAACGACTGCGCGTCGATGCGGCGCGCCGGAGCCTGGAATCCTCGAAGAAGTCAGTCAAGCAGATCGCGCGGCTGTGCGGATTCGGCACGGCGGAGACGATGCACCGGGCGTTCCGGCGTGGAGTGGGGTCGACGCCGCTGGAGTACAGGGCGAGGTTCGCGACACCAAGATTGTCGGGCTGAAGCCTGCTGCGCAGGGATGCGCGAATGGCGCGGGCGCAGGATGCGCTGGAGCGGCCGACCTACAGTTCGCGTGATGAGACGTGGTTCAAGGCGATGACCCATTTGCCATCGCGCTTGCGCATCAGGCGCGTGTTGATGCCGTCCTGCGGATGCTCCGGCCGGTCGAGTTGGTAGCGACTGATCAGCTGCGCCGCATCCGGCCCGAGCATCTCGATCTTGATGTCGAAGAAGTGCACCGTGCCGCGCGTTTCGGCGGAGCTGCCGTAGTCGCGGATGTAGTGGTCGAGCGTGCCCTGCCAGTCCTTCTGGAACTGCCCGCGCGAGACGAACGTGACGTCGGGATTCGCGAACCCTTGCATGTAACCGCGGAAGTCGCCGCGATTCCACGCTGCTTCCATGCGGCTGATGACGGCGAGAATCGCCTGCTTCTCGGCCTCCGCATCGATTGCGGCCGCGGGCGCGCACTGCGCCTGCGGCTTGCACGCAGCGACGAGAGCGGCGAGAACAATGACGGCCAGGATGCGCAGGTACGAGTGATGAATCATTGCGGCTCACGCAGCATCGGTACGATCTGGGGCGACGTGCCCGACTGAATCATACCGGCACGGCGGAAACCCAGGCTCTCGTAGAACGGAACGTTGCGCGGATTGGTCGACTCGAGATAAGCCGGCAGCCGCTCCTGATCGCAGCGCTCCAGGATCGGCCAGAGCAAGCGCGCACCGAGGCCGCGGTTCTGCTGCATCGGCTCGACGCCGACGAACGGCAGATACCAGTGCGGCGTCTGCGGGTGATACTGCCCCATCTGCTGGATGAGTCCGTAGAGATCGCTCTGTCGAGATGTATCGACCGTGCGCTCGACGATCGCGGTCAGCTCGGCCTCATCCGGCTCGACGCCAGGCGGCAGCCACAGCGCAGCGCCCGCACCGCCGGCGATCTCGAACGCGCACTCTGCCGCGAACGCATTGCCGCCGAGCGCCCGGACGAATTCCGGGAAGGCCGCCAGATACTCAGCCGTTCCGGGCCAGCACCAGCGATTCGCCGGATCGGCGCTGAAAGCGAGCGTCAATGTTGCGATTGCGTTGGCTTCGCGATGCGCCTGGATGCGGCTGGGCCGCCGATTGGCCTGGATCGAATGCAAGACACGTCACCTCGAGTGCAGGGTGTGGCGGCGAGGGGGTGCGCCACGAGCTGACTCTAGGAAACGTGCGTAAAGGCAGCGGCTGATCAGCCGTGAGAATCCCGTGAATCGTACCCGGCGCGCGTCAGCGCTGGGTCCACTGCCCGTCCCAATTGGCGACTTCGTAGCGATTGGTGGAGGGGAAGCCGGGCGGACGCTGACGCTCGAAGCGCGTGTCGTAGTCGATCTTGGTGGCGTAGCGCGGCTCGGTCGCGGAGATCGTGCCGGCGGCAAGACTGCCGTAGATGCGCAGCGTGGAGGTGCGGCCGCGATCGATGTCCGTCACGACGAAGCGCCGTCCGGCGTAAATCGCAGCGTCGATCTCCAGGTCGCCGCCGCCGGTAATGGCAGGCCCCGGAATCTCGACGACGCGATCGCTGACGATGCCGAGATAGTCCTCGGAGTCCGCGTCCGTGCGCGGATCGGTGGCGTAGGTGAGATTGCCTTCGATCACGATGAGCCGCGGCGAATACAGCAGCACCTGGCCGGCGACGACGCCCTGCACGTGCAACGCCGCCTTACCGCTACCGATGAAATACACCGGATGGTCGATCGGCTCGTTCAGATACTGCGACTGCATCGTATTGAGGTCGGTCCAGCGATAGCTGCCGTCGGCAAAGAACCGGATGCGCGTGTCGGCGGCCAAGCGATGGACGCGCGCCTGCTCGTCGCCCGGCGCCAACGCGAACGGCTGCGACGACTCGGGCAGCTCGATTTCGCTGGTGCCCGTCTCGATGCCGCCGCGGAAAATGTCGGACTCGCGGCTGCGCCCGATCGACTCGTTGTTGAAGCTGCGCGCGGTGGTCGTCACCTTGCCGAGAAACTTCGGCGCCTTGCGCGAGTCGGCCAGCAGGCTGAAGCGCGAGTTGGTGTGGAAGCGCCCGACGATCTCGTCGTCGTGCAGCTGCACCGTCGGATCCCAGTGATCGATCATCTGCGTGAACTGCGAGAACGACAGGCGGTTCAAGTTCACGAGCGTGGTGAGTTGCTTGCCGTGATCCGATGCGCTGACCTGCGCCGTGACGCGTTCCAGAGCAGTACCTTCGTTGGCGCGCTCGCGGATCAACAAGGCACTGTACTGTCTGCCTTCCTGTTCCCACGTAACTTCGGCGCGCGATGATTTGAGCGCTTCTGCGGCGAGCTGCTCGAGCCGGCGCGACAGCTCCGCCTTCTCGTTCGACGACATCGCGACCCGCGCGGCAGGACTCTCGCTTTCGACGATCGCGATGGCAGACGGTGCCGGTGCCTCCAGCGCATCGATCGGGCCCGGCTCGACTGCCTGATCATCCACGGTGTCGGTCGCGGGGGGCGAGAGCTTTGCCAGCGCATCTTCCAGCTCGACGTCGCTCGGCGCCGTGGAGCCGGCCGGCAGTGGCGGCAAGTCGACGCCTTCCCGCTGCTCGGCGTCCGGCGCTTCCAGGAGGACGAGCTTCGAGGTCGGCACGTCGCCGGAGTCGATGCCGTATTGGCTGCCGCCGAACAAGATGACCAGCAACAGCACGGCGTGCAGCGCTGCGGATGCAGCGACGCCGATTGCTTTGCGCTGAGTGCGCGGGTCGAAACGGCTGGACAGCGCCATGACGTCCCCCTGGTTGACGCCAAGCATAGTCCCGGCCGGCGGGATTGAGAATGCGCTGCCCGAAATGAATTGGCGCGAATTCGGACCAGGGCCCCGCCGCGCCGGCGCGCGGCGGGGTCAGGCTCAGCCTACTTCTTCGGTATGTAAAACGACTGGGTCGAGTTGCCGATCGAGCGGCATTCGCCGGCCGCGTTCCAGGCGAATGTAATAAAGGAGAAGTCGTCGTTGTCGCCGATCGAGGCGATCAGGTTGGGGTTATCCGTCGTGCAGAAGCCCTGGACGTTGGCGGCATCCGCGGCTTGACAGAACGCGAACAGGACCACGCCGCCGGCGCCGTTATCGATCCGCCGCACGCCGCAGCCGATGAACTCCACGTCGTTCTTGGAAAATCGTGCAGTGACCATGTTGCCGGCCGCGTTGCCCGAGCCGTCCGCGTTCAACGTTACCGTCACCGGCTGGTCCATGACCAACCCCGCCAGCGCGACCGACGACCCGAGCGCGAGCACGCCGACCGCGAGCAACTGTTTCAATTTCATTTGCATGATCTAACTCCCTTAGCTGTTACAGACGACCTTTGATCTCCCCGGTGTTGAGCGCTCTCGTCAATTTGCTCAGCATCTGGCGGCGACTCGCCGCATCCAGCTGTGCGATGTCGGCTTGCAACTCCTGCATCTGTGCATCCGTGATGGTGCCCGTCCCGCGATAGGCCTCGATCTGCTGCGCGACGACGTCGCGCTGCTGAAGCTCAGCAGGTGAAGGAGTGCGCGAGTGCACCGGGTCAGGCTGGATTGGCTCCTGGACTGGCCGAATGTGCTCTTGGGCCAGCTCCTCGCGGAGGATGGCGCGCAGACGTTCTGCGTCCGCCTGCGACGCGCCGTCGGCTGAAGACACCGATGCGGGCGACTGCGCGGCAGGTGCGGTCGGAGCCGGGCGATGCTCTTCGCGAAATGCGTGCACGACGAGCAGGCCAATGCCGATCGTCTGCAGCACGCTGAGAGTCATTAGAGTTTTCATGAGCTGCGAGGCCGCGCGCATCGTCCGTGCACGAGCGCGTGCGCGCATCATCTTTGCCGTCGGTCAGCTCCGGCAATTGCCCGAATGACTGCAGGGCCTCGTTCTACAGATATCCCGTGTGCTGCGGCGTCGACATCCACTCGTTGTGGAGGCCGTCGAAGTAACGTATCGGCAGCGTGTCCAGCGTGGCGGGTTCCAGGTCCAGCACCGCGATATTGACGCTGCAGTAGTCGCCGCCGACCTCTTCGAGGTGGCCGCGGCTGAACACGTGGACGCCGCAGTGCTTGCAGAACATGCGCGTCGAGATCTTGGCGCCCCATTCGTAACTGCTGAGATCGCCCTGGCCTGCGAGTAGCCGCACGGCTTGCGGCTTCACGATGGCGGTCCACGCACGCAGCTTGCTGCAGATCGAACAATTGCAGCGGCCGGTGCCGGCGGCGAGGTCCAGATCGGCTTCGATTCGCACCTTGCCGCAGTGGCAGGCGCCGGTGATCGTTTGCTGGGCCATGAAGGTCTCCTTGGCGGTTGGCTGGCAGATATCGTACCCACCATTGCGGCCAGATTCTGGCCGCAAGTGTCGATAGACTCGCCGCCATGATTACCACTTCTGCCCGCCTCTTGCGGTTGCTCTCCTTGCTGCAATCACGGCGTCACTGGACCGCGCGCGATCTGTATGACCGATTGCAGGTCAGCGGCCGAACCGTCCGTCGCGACGTCGAGCGCTTGCGCGAGCTCGGTTATCCGATCCATGCATCGCCGGGACTCGGCGGCGGCTACAGCATGCGTCCAGGTTCTGCGATGCCGCCGGTGTTGCTGGAGGACGATGAAGCAGTGGCCGTTGCCGTCGCCCTGCGTGCGGCTGCTGGCAGCATCGCGCACATGGACGAGGCCGCGATGGGCGTGTTGGCGAAGATCGACCAGGTCATGCCCGCACGGCTGCGCAAACGCGCGAGCTCGCTGCATTCCGTCACCGTCTCGCTGCCCGGCGCACAGGATGTGCCCGCGGCCGACGCGCTGATGCAGATCGCGGGAGCGTGCCGCGACCAGAAGAAGCTGACCATCGATTATGCGGATCGCGCCGGACGACAGACGGCTCGCCAGATCGAGCCGGTGCGCCTCGCACATACCGGCCGACGCTGGTACCTCGTGGCGTGGGATCTGGAGCGCAAGGACTGGCGCACGTTCCGCGCCGATCGCATCGGCCGCGTCACCGAGACCGGCGCGCGCTTCACGCCGCGCAAGCTGCCGCACGACGTCGTGAAGTTCGTATCGCAATCGATTTCCTATGAGCCTTATGCGTGCCGCGCACGACTGAAACTCGCGGGCGCGAGCGGCGAGCTCGCCAAGCGGATTCCAAGCTGGATCGGCGTGCTCGAGCCGCTCGATAGCCAGCACTGCGTGCTGAGCGTGGGCGCGCCGTCGCCCGAGGCTCTGGTCGCTTTCATGCTGATGGCGGGCGTCGACTTCGAATTGCTGGACGCGAGGGAGCTGCTCCCGCAATTGCGCACTGTCGCCCGGCGTCTGAGCCATGCCTTGGCCTGACGCCGGGCGCTGCGACTCCAGGTCGTCATCGACCTGCCGTCCGTGTCCCTCCCGGTGCCGTCACTGACCTCTTTGCGCCGGTGCGACTCCCGCAAACGTCAACAGGTCGACCATCTTGAAGTTGTTGGACTGCTGGCCGAAGCGATCGAGCAGCGTCGGACGCCAGCGCGGATTCGCGCTCAGATACGCGTTGCGATTCAGCTGCATCAGTCCGATCAGTACTTCGCCGACGATCCGGCCGCCGACCGGGCCGAGCGTGCGACCCTGCGCCAGCACCTGCGCCTCACGCAGGATGTAGAACCACAGCGGCGTCGAACGATCCAGGTTCGCGCCGAGCGCACGCACATCCGCGAGATCGCCGCTCGACAACACCGGCAAGCGCATCGCGCGCGCGATGGCTTGACCCGACGGCAGCGACCACGTGACCTGGCGCAGGAGATTGCGCGTCGCGAGCGAAGTGGGTCCATCGCCGCTGGCAATCGTCTGCAGCGGCAGCTGGAACAACGGCGTCGATAACGTGGTGTCGAGCCGCTTGTTCGGCCGCACGTTGCCGTCGCCGAAGTCGAAGAACGTCTGCCAGCCGACGAAGCGCCGCGGCGTTCGCACGCCGCCGCGCAGATCGCTCGGATCGGTCGCGCCTTCCTGCGATGGATCGAAGATGAAGCCGAAGAACGGCCCGCCGTTGTCGCCGGCGAGGTTGGCGCGATACGAGGGACGCACCATGCTGTGGCCCATGCGATAGCAGGCGCCCTGGAACTCCACGGGCATGAAGCCGACCGAGGGACGATAGAAGCGCCGGCCGCGCGCCAGGATATCGCTCACCAGCGGCTGCCCGATGATCTGCGGCAGGAACTCGTGCACGATGATCCATTGGTAGTGCCAGCGCACCAGGCGCTGCGCCTCGCGGAAGATCTCATCCGTGCTGGACCGCCGATTGCGGGCCGCGACGTAGTCGACCGCCTCGTTGTGGAACATCAGGAACGCCGCGTGCAGGCCGGCAAGGATCACGTGCTCGTCGTTGCGCGGATCGCCGAGGATCGCCGTGCCGCTGGCAGTGCGCGGCAAGTCTTCGAACAGTCCGCCGTGCTCGACGCGCAGCTTGATTCCGGCGAGCGGTTCGCGTGAGCTGCGCCGGCCGTACAGCTGCGGGCTGCGCACAGGTCCGCCGCCGTACACCGAGTCGAGATCCAGCGCGGGCGAGCGCGAGTTGGTCGAGTCCTCCGGCCGCGTCGGCTCACCGAGGCGCGAGCCCAGGTCGAACGTGACGTCGTGATCGACGAACTGGCCGAAGAACGTGGTGCCGGCCGTGTGCGTTGGATTGTCCGGATTGTTGGCGCTGAGCGCCGGGTCCGTGATCAGCAGGATCGGGCCGCGCTCCAGCGGATCCTTGGCATCCATGATGCCGCCCGGCTTGCCGAGCTCGGTGAGCGCCGCCGTGAGCTGCGTGCTCGGTGTCGCAAACGGCGGCAGTTGGAAGATGCGGCCGAAGCGATCCTCGCGCAGCGTCGTCGTCACAGTTTGCGCGTGCGCTGCTGCGCCGACGCCCATCATGCACACGCCCGGTGCCAGCGCGCCGGCTGCGCCGAGCGCGCCGAGAAAACCGCGGCGGCTCACTCCCTCAGCCGCCTTTCTGCCGTGCATAGGGCATCCGGCAGGCGCAGAGAATTCCTCGCCTGATTGAGTAACAGGAGTAGTCATGTCATATCCCCGCTAAAGAAAATTTCAGACCGTTCGAGGGTCACGCGGGCTGGGGCCCGCAATTTTTCTGCTGGAGTGGTTCACCTCCCCGCTGTCGAATAGTTGTCGTACGCGCAAAAGTCTGAGCGCACGCGCAGGCGATGAGAAGGCGCTGCGGCGTCGTCGAACGCGGACAAACGTGCAAAATTTTCGAGTGTGCGCGCGGGCTGTATGTCGCCATGGACGCGCGCGTAGAAGAACCGACCGCATCGGAGTACAGTCGGACGCACATCAATACAACTTCGTCAGCCATGCCGCACAGGTTGCCGCACGTCCGGCAGTTCGCGTTCGTGCTGCTCGCGGCCAGCTCGCTCATGATGAATGGCGCAGCGACCGCGGCAGAGCAGATCCCCGCAGTCCTCAAGCTGCGCGAAGCCCAGTTCGTCTATCGCAGCGTCGCCAACTTCTTCGCGTGCGACGAGCTGCGCCGTGACGTTGCAGTCATCCTGCGCGCGATGGGCGCACGCGACGACGTACAAGTACGCGTCAACGATTGCGAGCTGGTGCTGATGCCGGATGAAAGATCGTCCACCTTCGATCGCTTCCATCCGGAGCATCCCGCGGATCCCTTTCGCACCTTCGACGAGGAGCACCGGCAGTTCTCGACCGTGTTCGTCAAGGTGATGTTTCCCATCGAAGCGACGCCGGAAGTGATGAAGGAGATCGAGAAGGACAAGTCGCGGCGCGACCTCATCTCACGCGTGACCGGCGATCCGTCTGCCGGGCTGAATGACCCGATCGTGTTCCCGGCCGAGCACCGCCAGGTGACGCTGTCGCGCAGTACGTTGCGCCTGCGGCCGGAGCATTGCGAACTGCTCGAGCAGATGATGCGGAGCCTCGCCGGGCAGCTCAATTTCAAAGTGATCAGCAAACAGCTGTCGTGCGACCGGTACGGCCGCGCGGAATTCCCGCCGAAGGTCACCGTCGAAGTGCTGTGGCCGACCGGCGCGCCCCTCCCCGGCGAAAAGAAATAGCGAAATCGCTGTCGGCTGCGCGGGAGGCGTGTCGTCCTTGGGGCGTAGACACCTTGCAACACCCCAATGGAGATACACGGAGACAGCTATGACCACCCTGACCCTCGTCCTGCTCGGCCTCGTCGTTGTGATCGGCGCTCTGGTCGCATACGTTGCGACGCTCCCGGATGCGTTCCGCATCGAGCGCTCGCAGCAGATTCGCGCCAATGCCGATACAGTGTTCGCCCGCATCGACGACCTGCGCGAGTTCAACGCCTGGAATCCATTCGCCGTCGCGGACCCGAGCACCCGGATCGTTTATTCCGGCCCGAGCCGCGGGACCGGCGCTGCGTACGAATGGGACAGCACCGGCCGGGGCGGCAAAGGCCGCATGACGGTCGTGGAATCGCAGACGGCGCGCAAAGTCGTCATGCGGCTGGAGTTCCTCAAGCCGTTTACGGCGACCAATACGGCTGAGTTTTCGCTGGTGAGCGAAGGCCCCGTGACCAACATCACCTGGGCAATGACCGGCACCTGCGGCTTCGTCCACAAGCTGTGCGGGCTGGTCTTCAACAGCGACAAGATGGTCGGCGGCGAATTCGCCAAGGGACTCGCGAGTCTCAAGGACCTGGTCGAGGGTCCGGTCGGCAATCGCAGTGCCGCGGCGGCCTGAGCTCAAGTCACTTCGATGTGGATCGGGCGACCCTCTTCGACCCGATCCTTCTCGCAACGGACTGCAGTAAGGGGCCGCAGAGTGATGCGGCCCTTTTGCACCATGGTCGCGATGCGCGTGTGGTCCATGCGGAACGTAGTGTCGAAACGCACCGCGTTTTCCGGATGCACTTCCCACTCGAGGTTGTCTGCCACCTCTTCCTCTATTTCCGGCGGCGGCGTGTACAGCCAGCATTGTCCCTGAGTGAGCTGATCGCGCGGGATCTGCTGCCACTTGCCCACCGAGCGGCGCTTGGCGTGCAGCACGACGGTCTCGCCTGCCTTCACTTCCGTCGCCGATGCCGAAACGGTCAGCGTGACGTCCTGCGGACCGTCGAGCACGTACACCATCGGCGAGCGCTGCTCGCAGCCCGCGGCGACTGCCGAGATCAGCACCAAAATGATTGCGCTGCGTACGTGTTGCATGGTGGAAGCATGCCTGTTCGCAGCCTAATGCGCGACCTTCGACAGAAGGTCCCGATGCTTCAGCAATCGCCGATCATGACCCTGCGCGCCACGCGCACGCGCCTGCGCCAGGTTGACGGGAGACGCTTGGCGATTATTTCGGCGCGGGCAGACTGCTGCACTGGTAGTAAACGACTTCCGGATCGTTGAACGCGTTGACGTTCACGATGCCGACGGTCGCTTCCCCAGGCAGGTGCAAGTAGGCATAGTTCGCGCCCTTCCCCGGTGCTGCCTGCACCGCCGACTGCGTCAAGCGCTCGATCGCGCCCGCCTTGTCGACGCTTTCCTTCATGCCCCAGTCGTGCTCTTCCTCGAGGAGCTTGCGGCACTGGTACTCCGACTTCGGCTCCGCCTGTCCGACCATCACGCGTTGGCCGGAAGCGGCCGTGTAGTCCTTGACGGTGATGCGGCCCATCGTGTTGCAGCCCGCGAGGACGGCAAGCAGCGGCAGGACTGACCAGTATCGATTCGACATGAGCGTCTCCCGGATGACTTCCGAATGACGTGCAACCTAGACCTGCGCGGCCGGCAAAAACATGTCGGACGTCGCAATTGTCCCGGAACGAGGCTCACAGCCGCCGCGCGAACGTTCTCGAACCGGGCCGATCGTGCTCTCGCGTGAGCACGCGGCTATCATCGGGCTCAAGAAGACCTGGCCGGGGAACCCATGTCCGACAGAACAGGCGCAGGCTGGGAGGCCGTCAGCGCGCTGCTCGATGAATTGCTCGACCTCGCCGAAGGCCCGCGGGCCGTGCGGCTCGCCGAGATTCGTTCGCAGAATGCCGCGCTCGGCGATCACATCGCAGGCCTGCTGTCGCACCACGCTTCGGTCCGCAGCGAGGGCTTTCTCGAAGACAGCGCGATCGATCCTTTGGGGCTGAGCGAGCTCGCGGGCCGCAGCTTCGGCGGCTTCACGCTCGATCGACCGCTCGGCCAGGGCGGCATGGGCAGTGTCTGGCTGGCTCGGCGCAGCGACGGCAGCTACGAAGGACAAGCTGCGGTCAAACTGCTCAATCTCGGCGCGCTGGGCCACGGCGGCGCCGAGCGCCTGCGGCACGAAGCCAACGCGCTCGCGAAACTTTCGCATCGAAACATCACTCACCTGATCGACGCGGGAGTCGCGGCAGGACAGCCGTATCTGGTGCTCGAGTATGTCGAAGGCGAGCCGATCGACGTCTGGTGCGACGCGCAGGGTCTCGGTGTCGAGGCTCGCGTGCAACTGTTCCTGCAAGTGCTCCGGGCCGTGTCGCATGCACATGGCCGGCTCATCCTGCACCGTGACTTGAAGCCTTCGAACATCCTGGTGACGAAAGACGGCAGCGTAAAGCTCCTGGACTTCGGCATCGCCAAGCTGCTCGAAGGCGACGGGCGCACCACTGCGCCGAGCGAGATGACGCGTCTCGCTGGCGCTGCCATGACTCCGGAATACGCCGCGCCGGAACAACTGCAGCGCGCGGAAGTCACGACCGCCACCGATGTGTACGCGCTGGGCGTGCTGCTCTATGTGCTGCTGGTTGGCAGGCATCCGACAGCGAACGACGCTGTGACGCCGGTCGAGCAGATGCAGGCGCTGGTCGATGCAGAGCCGTCGCGTCTCAGCGATGCAGCGCTGCAGGCCGACACGCAAATGTTGAAGATGTACGGCCTGTCTGCCGCTCAGCTCGGACGTGAGCTGCGCGGCGACCTCGACAACATCATCGCGAAAGCGCTGCAGAAGGTACCCACCGACCGCTACGCAACCGCCGACGCGTTCGCCAGCGACCTGCAGCGTTATCTCGATCACGAGCCGGTCACTGCCCGGCCCGAGTCACGCGCCTATCGAATGCGCAAATTCGTGCGGCGGCACCGGCTCGCAGTCGGGTTCGGCGCGACGATCGTCCTCGTGCTCATCGCAGGCATCGCCGGCACGACGTGGCAGGCACTCGAGAGTGCTCGTCAGCGCGACGCCGCGCGCTTTGAGGCGCAGCGCGCCGAAGCTTCCAGCGAATTCATGAGCCTGATGCTCGAAGAGGTCGGACCGGGCGGCCAGCCGCTCACGCCGATCGAGCTCGTCGACCGTGGCGTCCTGCTGCTCGACCGCAGATATGGCGACGATCAACCGTTCGCCGCGCGCATGCTGGTGCAGATGTCCAGGCGCTACATGGATCTGGGCAACACCGACAAGCAGTGGACCGTGCTCGCGCGCGCGCTGGCCATCGCGGAGAAGCAGGACGACCCCGATCTGATCGCGGACATCGAATGCACGATCGTCAGGACGCAGATGGATGCAGAGCGGTACGACCTGGCCGAAGAGCACATGCAGAGTGCGCGCGCCGCGCTGGCTCGTGCGCCGAATGCCGAGGTCGCCACCAAGGTGGATTGCTTGCGAGCCGAGGCCGAGGTCGCGGAGGCGAGGCAGGACAGCGAGGCAGCGATCGTGCAACTCCGATCGGCACAGAAGCTGCTGGAAGACACGCAGACCACCCGTGGCCTGCAGTATCACGCGGTTCTCACCGACTTGGGCGGCATCTACTACCGCAAGAGCCGCTTCCGCGAATCGCTGGAGCTCAACGAGCGAACGGCGCGAGCGCTGGACGAGAACGGCCGCGGCGGCACGATCGGCCGGGTGCGAGTGGCGATAAATCGCGCGTCGGTCCTGATGCGGCTGGGCGAAGTGCAACGCGCCGAAGAGGCGAGCCGCGACGCGATACGCCGTGCGCAGCGGCTGGACGAGGACAAGCCCACGCAGCCGGAGCAAGTCGTGGCGTACGGCACTATCCTGAATCGCCTCGGGCGCACCGAAGAATCGATCCCGCGACTTACAGCGGCGAGCCGCGAGCTGCATGCATCCGGTAGCGGGGCCCGCGCACTCCAGGCGGACTATCAATTGGCGCGTGCTTTCATGCTGACGGGCAGGTACGACGAATCGTTGAGTCTGCTCGCAGAAGTCGAGCGCGCCTGGAACGCGAATGCGACCGCGAACAAGGATCGCCTCGCCGATCTCGCGCGCACGCGCGCCGAGATCGAGTTGGCACGCCGACGGGTCGACGAAGCCCGCAAGCTGATCGACGGATCGCTCGCGCAGTTCGGCTATCCGTCCGCAACCAGCGCGCTGGGCCTGACAGCCGCACTGACCGCCGCCGCAAGAATCTATCTGGCGCAGAACCAGCTGGCACCGGCCGAGTCCTTCGCATCCGCCGCACTGCGAATCGCGGAAGGCGTCGCCCGCGACCCCGCGCAAAGCGCGGACGTGGGCGAGGCCGCGCTGGTCCTCGCTGCCCTGCAACGGGCCAAGTCGGACACTGCGGCCGCACGGACCAACACCAAGCGGGCGATCGAAGCGCTCACCAATGGCTTAGGGGGCGATCACGTCATCACGCGGGAGGCCACGGCGCTGCAGGCTGCACTGCAAGATTAAAAAATCTGCGTTTCCCTGGCGGGTTCGGCCGGCCATTTCCCGTTTACCCCGATACCGCCTTTTCTCAACGGGATACGCACATGAAACGCTGGCTCATATTCATCTATGGCGTAGCAAGCTACGCAATCTTCTTCGGCACCTTCCTTTACGCGATCGGCTTCATCGGCAACTTCGGCGTGCCGAAGTCGATCGACTCGGCGCGCGAGACCTCGCTCGGCATTGCGTTGGCGATCAATGCTGCCCTGCTCGGCGTGTTCGCGATCCAGCACAGCGTGATGGCGCGCCCGGCGTTCAAGCGCTGGTGGACGCGCATCATTCCGCAGGAAGCGGAGCGCAGCACGTACACGCTGTTGTCGAGCCTCGCCCTGATCGCACTGTTCGCGTTCTGGGCGCCGATGGGCGGGATCGTGTGGAATGTCGAAGCGCCCGTCGCGCAAGCGCTGATCTACGGCGCGTACGCGTTCGGCTGGGTGCTCGTGCTGGTGTCGACGTTCCTCATCAATCACTTCGATCTGTTTGGTTTGCGCCAGGTGTGGCTGCAACTGCGCGGCCGGCCGTACACGGCGCTGCAGTTCAAGACGCCGGTGCTGTACCGCTACGTGCGTCACCCGCTGTACGTCGGTTGGTTCTTCGCGTTCTGGGCCACGCCGACCATGACGGTTGCGCACCTGGTGTTCGCCCTCGCCACGACGGCCTACATCCTGATCGCGATCCAGCTGGAAGAGCGTGACCTCATCGCCGAGCATCCCGAGTACGCGCAGTACCGCAAGCGCGTGCCGATGCTCGTGCCGTTCACGAAGTCAGCCTGATTTTTTCATACGGGGAGATGTTTCCAATGCGTTCGAGTTCGTTCATCGCTGCTGCAATTGCCCTCGCGGCGCCGTTCGCCGCCATGGCTACGCACATCGATCCACCCAAGGTGCCGGACACTCTCGCAGTGCCGGCGGGAAGCAAGGCGTTCCTGATCGGCCACGCTGTCGGCACGCAGAACTACATTTGTCTGCCGGATGGAGCGGGCGCGAAGTGGGTGCTGTTCGGCCCGCAGGCGACGGTGTTCGACGATGCCGGCAAGCAGATCATGACGCACTTCCTCAGCCCGAACCCCGCGGAAAGCGGCACGCCGCGCGCGACGTGGCAGCACTCGGACCGCACCAGCGCGGTGTGGGCCATGAAGGTCGCCGAGTCGGACGACGCGCGCTACGTCGAGCCGGGCGCGATCAAATGGTTCCTGCTGAAGGTCATGGGCGCCGAAGAAGGTTCGCGACCGCACGATCGTCTGACGCAAGCCACCGTGATTCAGCGCGTGAACACCTCGGGCGGCGTCGCGCCGGCGAGCGAATGCACGGCGACCGGCGACGTCGGCAAGACGAAGTTCGTGCCGTACACCGCTGACTACGTCTTCTATAAGTAGGAGAGTGGTCGATCGAAGAGCTCAGCGCTGCGCGTCACTGTCGACGCGCAGCGTTCGCTTCAGAAAAGCGATCGTCTCCGGAAATGCGCGTGCTTGTGCGTCAGCGTTCGCTTGCGGCGTGCCACCGCTCTTGCTCGGACCGGCGTTGTACTGCGTCGTCGGCATCCAGCCGTTGCCGGAAAGCGAGTGGCCCGCTTCGGGAAAGATCAGCGCGGTCGTTGCCAATCCGGCTGCGGCGCGACGCTCACTGATGTTCTGCGCCATCATGCCGGAGGCCCACACCTGGTCGTCGTGGCCGCCGATGACCAGCAGCGGGCCGCGGAATTTCTCCACCGCGATGCGCGCCTTCACGGCAGCCGCCGGATCGGCAGCGCGGCCCTTGTCTTGGAAGCGCCGCATCCTCACCTCGCGCCCGGTCCGAAAGCCCGCCAGCTCTTCGGCGAATTCGCGGTAAGGCACGAACGGCAGCGGCTTGCCGTCGAACGCGAACGACGAGCGCTTGCCCGGCTCGACCCCTGGACCCCAGCCTTCCCAGACGACATCGGTGGGCGCGATGGCGACGACCGACGTGATCCACTTGAACCGGCTCGCCGCGATGAGCACGAACTCCGCGCCCTTCGAAACTCCGACCAGCGCGACTCTGGAAGCATCGACTTCGGGACGGGCCTTGAGCCACGCGAACGCAGCGTCGAGCCGCTCGACAGGAATGTCCGCGAACGCGGCGGGCAGCTCGGGTATCTCGCGATCCTTCGCGCCGGGGGAGTAATAAGGAAGCCCGAGCACGGCAAATCCGCGCGACGCGAAGCGCGGCGACCGATCGCGCGCGACCCAGCCACCGCCTTCGGAACCGCCGAGCACGATCAGCGCGGGCCGCCGCACGTTGCCCGGCAATGTTGCGAATACGGCGCCAGGGAATTGCTTGACCTGCTCGACTTCGACTTCGGGCAGCGCGTCGATGAACTCGATCGTCGCGGACGCCAACACGCGGCCTTCGACTGTCGCAGTGAGCTTGACCTGCAGCGGCTGCAATCCGCCGAGCTCGCCGCCGGCGACCGGCGCCATCGACCAGAACAGGCCGTGAATGTCCGCATCGGTATAGGTACCGGACACTGGCTTCGCCGTCGCGAGGTCGAGCGTGCCCTGCGGCGCCGGGAAGACGACCTGCGAGCGATACAGCACGGGCGAACCCTCTGGGCTCGAGGCTGCCATGGAGCGCTCCGCGGTCAATGTCACGTTCTGATCCGCCGGCAGTCCGTCGACCTTGATCGACAACGGCTCGCCGACGAGGATCGGATTGGCCGGCTCGACATGGAAGGTCTGCGCGGTCGCACACGATGCCCACCAGAGCACGAACAGCGGAACGAACCTCACTCGCAACCTCCGTCATTACGCGTTCAGGTTCGATGCCGGAAAATTGTGCGGGGTTGCATATACTGTCCGCCCCCCGATCACGACTGGTGGACCGAACATGAAGAATTCCGGCCCGGTTGCCGCCCTCGCTGCGCTCCTCTGGCTCGCAGCACCTATTGCGACTCACGCTGCCGATGAGCCCAAACCGCCGGCCGAGCAGGACAAACAGGATAAGCAGGATAAGAAAGAGGAAAAGCCGATCCCCGAGCCGAAGGTCTTTACCTCGCGCCACCAGATCAAAATCGGCGGCAAGGCCGTCGACTACGAGGCGACCGCCGGCACGCTGCTGATGAAGAACGACAAGGACGAGCCGATCGCGCTGTTCGGCTTCACTGCTTATGTCCGGCAGGGCCAGGATGCCCGCACGCGGCCGATCGTGTTCGCATACAACGGCGGTCCGGGCTCGGCCTCAGCCTGGCTGCACATGGGCATCCTTGGCCCGCGCCGCGCGCAGCTCGAAGATCTCACCGCCAACACCCGCGGCCCGTTCAGGCTGGTGGACAACGAATTCAGCTTCCTCGATCGCGCCGACCTGGTGATGATCGACCCGGTCGGCACCGGCTTCTCGCGCCCGGTCGGCAAGGCGGAAGGCAAAGAGTTCTGGGGCGTGGACAACGACATCAAGTCCGTCTCCGACTTCATCGTGCGCTATCTCGGCGACTTCCAGCGCTGGGCGAGCCCGAAGTTCATCCTCGGCGAGAGCTACGGCGGCATCCGCACCGGCGGCGTGACTTTCGATCTGCTGACGCGGCACAACGTGGCGCTCAACGGCATCATCCTGGTTTCGCCCTACCTGGACTTCGTGACCGGCTCCGCCGGGCTGAACTCCGACGCGGGCGACGCAAATTTCCTCTCCACGTATGCCTCGACGGCGTGGTATCACAAGGCGCTCAATCCGCGGCCGCCAGAGCTGCAGCCGTTCCTGCGCGAGGTGGAGCAGTTCGTGGATACGGTTTATCAGCCGGTGCTGTACAAAGGTGCACGGGCTACACCCGAGGAGCGCCAAGCCGCGCTCGACGGCCTTGCACGTTATACAGGTGTGAGCGCGGCCTATTGGGATGCGGCGAACCTGCGCATGGACGAGAACCACTTCCTGCAAGAGCTGATGCGCGCCCAGGGCGTGACCGTCGGGCGCGTCGACTCGCGCTACACGGCGGGCATGCCGAGCCGCATCGGCGAAACGACCGCATTCGATCCGTACTCGAGCTCCGTCGCGCCGGCGATCGTCGCGACCTTCAACGACTACGCGCGCCGCGAGCTGGGCGTGATCTCGGAGACGAAGTACGAGCTCTCCGCGCAGCTCTACAAGGACTGGGACCTGGGCCACGTGCAGCCGGACTCGAACGGCCAGAAGGTGCCGTATGCGAACGTCCTGCCGGACATCTCGTATGCGATGGCGATGAATCCGAAGATGAAGATCCTGGTGCAGCAGGGCTACTTCGATCTCGCCTGCCCGTTCGGCACGGTGAAGGCCGCCATCGACCATCTCAACATCACGCCCGAGCTGCGCAAGAACGTGCACATGGAGTTCTACGAAGCGGGGCACATGATGTACGTGCACCCGGACTCGATGCGCAAGTTCGGCGAGACCACCAAGGCGTTCATCGACGCGAATTCGAATTGAGGCGACTGACTGCCGTAACCGGAGTAATGCCATGACCACCCTATCCCATCGCTCGATTCGCAACGGATCGGCAAGCCTGGTCGCGATGGCGTCGCTGGCGATCGCATGCGACGCGATGGGGGAACAAACGCCCGCGCAGCAGGAACCGGTCACCGCGGTTCTGAAGATGCGCGAATCGGATTTCGTCTATCGCAGCTCGCTCAACTACATGACCTGCGATGAGCTGCGCAACGGCGTGGCGGTGATCCTGCGTGCCTTGGGTGCACGCGACGACGTGCAGGTGCGGTTGTCGAACTGCAACATGAATGGGGTTCCGGACCTCGTGGTATCGGGCGGCGGTAGCAGCAGCGGCTTGCCGCAGTCGCAGGGGTCAGGGTCGTGGAACAACACCTGGGACCGTTCGACGCGGCAACAGAGCCCGATGGAGCGCATGCGCAACGACACTCCGACGCAAAGCACGCCCGTGCACATCTACGCCATGATGCCGGTCCCGGCGGATTCGAAAGTGATGAAGGAAATCGACAAGGACAAATCGCGTCGCGAGCTCATCTCGAAGGTCACGGGCAACATGAACGTGGCGCTGAACGATCCGATCCTGTTCGCCGCGACCCGTCAGCAGGTGACGCTGTCCCACGAGACGATCAAGCTCGGCCCCGAGCACTGCGAGCTGCTCGACCAGATGATCACGCACGTGTTTCGCGATTACGATCTGAAGACGGTACGCAAGAGCTTGTCCTGCGATACGCATCAACGCTCGAACATCCCGCCGAACGCCGTGATCGAAGCACTGCTGCCAGTCGGCTACATCATGCCGGGATCGGATAAGCAGAAGAAGCCGGCGCAGAAGGATCCGGAGCCGCCGCCGCCGGAGCAGCAGGAACAGCCGGCTCAGCAAGAGCAGCAGTCGCCGCCGCAGCAATCGCAGTAGGGATCACGCTATTTCTCCCTTCGAGCCCTTCGCGGAACGCATCTGGGAGTTGCGCCACACCCTTACGAGCTGCGACGCGTGGTACGTTGCTGTCGCCGAGGCGCTCGGGTTGCCGCTGGCAACGCTCGACGCACGACTCGCAAAAGCCTCAGGTCCAACCTGCGATTTTCTGACGCCGCGTCGCTGATGCGTTCGCGGTGGAGCGTTCACCGCCGCCGCGGCAAGCGCAGTTCGGCGATCAAGCCGCCTTCGGGACGATTTCGCAACGTGATGCTGCCACCGTGCGTCTGCACGACATCGCGCGCGATCGACAGGCCGAGGCCAGTGCCGCCCGTGTCGCGGTTGCGTGAGGATTCGAGCCGATAGAACGGCTCGAACACACGTTCGAGCATCTCTTCCGGAATGCCCGGCCCTTCATCCGCGACACGGATCACCAGTGCGTCGCCGTCCTCGACGCTGATCGCCGCGCGCTCTCCGAACTTCAGCGCGTTGTCGATCAGATTGCGCAAGCAGCGCTTGAGCGCGCGCGGCTTGGCCTGCAGTGCATCCTGAGCCTTTCCTGCCAATCCGATCGTCGCGCCGATTTCTGCATACTCCGCGACGATCGTGCCGAGGAGATCATTGACGTCGACCGGCTCGAATCGTTCGTCGTCGTCGAGGCCCTTGAACAGCGCGAGCGCGCCGTGGACCAGAGCTTCCATCTCGTCGAGGTCCGCTGAGAAACGCGTGCGCAGACGCTCCTCGGACACGGCCTCGACACGCAGTCGCATCCGTGTGAGCGGCGTGCGCAGGTCGTGCGACATCGCCGCCAGCACGTTCGTCCGGCTGTCGAGGTAGCGCAGCAGTCGATCCTGCATCGTGTTGAAGGCACGCGTCGCATCGCGGATCTCGCGCACGCCCTCCTCTGCGAGCGGCGGATGCCGGACGCTCTGACCGACCGCGTCGGCCGCGATTGCCAGTTTCGACAACGGCCGCGTGATCCCTCGCGTCACGAGGAACAACACGACGCCAAGCACGAGCGTCAAGACACCGAGCTGAACGATCAGCTGCCACGGCAGCGGCGGGTCGGGCATGGGTGCGGCGACCCGGAAGATCACCTTGTCGCCGTCGGGCAAGCCGACCGTGATATCCAGCGCAGTCGTACCATCCGCGCGGCGTTTGTCCGGAACCAGGAGAATGAGGTCCTTGTTCCGGAGGTGCCGGTCGATGCGATTCACAGTAACCGTGTAGCTGTCGCCCAGCCGGTCGCGAAGCTCAGCGATGAATGCGCGCCCGATTGCAGCGACCTCATGCCGGTTCAGCGTCCTGCCAGGATAACGTTCCGGCTCCATCCGTAGCTCGAGATCGGCGCTCAAGCGTTCACGCTCCACTGCGCGTGCACTGCCATCCAGTGCAGCGAGGCGGCGAGTGAGGTATTCGATCCGATGCGAGCTGTCGCCGACGCCGCCGACCCGCATACTGAGCTCGTTTCGATCCTGCAGGATCAGCGCGACGATGACGGCAAGCGTGATCCCTACCACGAGCACGAGCGCTGACGCGAGACGCCCGAACATCGTGGACGGCAACAAGCGCTTCAGCGGCAGCGACGTGGCGTTCATTCGGTCGCGACCGGTACGCCGATCACGTAGCCTTCGCCGTACACCGTCTTGATGATGAGCGGCGAGCGCGCGTCGTCCCCAAGGATCTGCCGCAGGCGGCTGACGCGCTGATCGATGCTGCGATCGAACGGATCGAGGTCTCGCCCGCGCAGCAGCTCCATCAATTGCAAGCGCGAGAGCACCTGCCCCGCGTGCGCCAGCAGAACGGCGAGCAAGCGAAACTCCGCGCCGGAAAGCGCCACGGTATTGCCGCCCTGGTCCGTGAGCGAACGCGCCGTCGTGTCGAGGCGCCAACCCGCGAAACGATAACAACGCACGTCGCCCGGCAGCGGCTCTCGCAGCACATGGGTCGTTCGACGCAAGACCGCTGTGATGCGCGCGAGCAGCTCACGCGGCTTGAACGGCTTGGGCAGATAGTCGTCGGCACCGAGCTCGAGGCCGAGAATGCGGTCGACGTCATCGCCGCGTGCGGTGAGCATGATGATCGGCAGCTGCGAGCTCGCCCGCAGCGCCCGGCACAGCGTCAGCCCGTCGTCGCCGGGCAGCAGAATGTCCAGCACGACGAGGTCGACACGCACGCGATCCAGAACGCGATACATCTCCTTGCCGTCGCGTGCCACGCTGACGCGCAGCCCGTTCTTCTCGAGATACTCCGCAAGCAGCGTGCGGATCTCGTGGTCGTCGTCCACGACGAGGATGTGGGCGGGCTGACTCATCTGGGCGGGATTGTAATCACAGCGCCAGAAGCGGGCGCCAGTTCCGCAGGAACGTCAAGACCTCGCCAACTCCCATCACCACCGTCAGCACGACCAGGGCAGCGGCCATTGCGTGCTGTGCGGCCGGACTCGAGGTCTTCGCGCGCAGGTACAGCTCGTAGATGGCGAGCGGCAGAAGATAGGCGGCGAAGGACCAATAACTGAAGAAGGGGAATTCGTCGAACGCATCGCCGGTCAGCCCGTACCACGCGCGGACGCCCACGCGCATGAACCACGTGCCGTTCACGACCAGGAACAGGCGCGTCGCCCAGACGCGATGTGCGGCGATGTTGCGATTACGGGCAGCAAGCCACGCGCAAGCGATGAACGCGAGAATGAGCACGGCGTTGAGCGTGACGCCGAACGCAGAGGCCAAACCCGTCGGCGCACGCAGCCCAGTGCCGCGTACCCACTCGAGATACAGGCCGCCCAGAGCACCGGTGAGCGCTGCGATCATGAACACGCGTCCGTTCCACCGATGAAAGGCGATGGCGCGCTCTCGTATCCAGGGCACGAGCTGCAGAGTGCCTGCGAATGTCACTGCCGCTGCTGCCATGACGTGCGCCGCGAACAGAGTGTTGCCAACGCCGTCGCCCGCGAGATACCCGTCCGTCATGTTCTTGTTCCGATCCCACGCCGCCCAATCGCCGGCTGCCGTGGCAGGCCCGTAGAAAGCAGCGATGTAGTAGACGAACAGCCATTGCCCGGCGACCGCCGTGATGAACCACAGCGCTGCGGCTCGCTGTAAAGTGGACTTGATGACTGCACTCATGGCCGCCCCCCGAAAGCCCGTTTTCGAGCAGGAGGTTAGGCGCGGAGTTGCGGCCCCACGGTGAGCAATCGTGACCAACTGTAGAAGGCCAACCTGAACGGCGGCGCAACACATAGAATTACCTGCGAGCTGTGAAGCCGTTCACGTCCGCGACAGCAGTCCGAGTTTAAGTTTCCTGCCAACCAGGTTCGCCACGCAGGCACGTATGCGCATCAGTCATTCGAGGTCGTTGCTCAGTCTGGGAATCCTCGCCGCCGCTGCGGCGCTCAGCGGCTGCAATTCGATGAGCGCACAGGAATGCCAGGCCACCGACTGGCGGACCGTCGGCTACGAAGACGGCGTCAACGGTTACACCGGCGACCGCATCGGACGCTACCGCAACGCGTGCAGCGAGCACGGCATCACGCCGAACCTCGAGCAATACCAGGCGGGTCGCGATCAGGGCCTGCGTGAATTCTGCAAGCCGGCGAACGGCTTTCGCGTCGGCTCGCACGGCGGCGGCTACAACGGTGTCTGCCCGGCCGATCTCGACGAGTCGTTCGCCGATGCCTACCACTCGGGACGTCAGCTCTACGTTCTTCGCTCGCGCGTCGGCTCGACGCAGGACGAGATCAACGCGATGCGTTCCGAGATGGAACAGATCGAGAGGAATCTCGTGACCATCGGCGCGCAGCTGGTGGACGCGACGACCACGAACGAGCAGCGTGCCCAACTGGTGCTCGACACCAAGCACATGGCCGAGCGCAAGGGCGAGATCAAGGCGCGTATCCCGCAGCTCGAGAGCGAGCTCGCGTTACAGCAGCGCGAGCTCGATGACTATCGCGCGACGCTGACGTATCTCGAGTAGCGAAGCCGCTCAGCACCCGCTGCCCTGATAAGCAGCGCACGCGACGCCGGCTAGGTTCGTTGCTGCAACTTGGCAATATCGGCCTTGCTGCGCGCGAGCCCTGCGCTCGCTCCCTCGACCGGACGGCGGTCCATGTGATCGAGCGTCACGCTCGCAGTCACTCGGTCGAAGTGCGCGATCGCCTGCTCGTACAAAACGCTCGCCAGACGCAGTTGCTTCAGCCGTGAAGCAGGGTCGGCTGCAGTGTCCGAGGCAAGCTGCGAATGAACCTCGGCGAGCCCATAGGCCATCGTTCCTCGCAGATACTGCACCTTCAGCGTGTCGCTCTCGGCAGCCAACTCGGCGAGCACGGCCGCGTGCTCTTCGAATACTTTGCGAGCTTCGTTCACTTCGCCAAGCGCCAGCAGCGCGCGGCCCAACGGCCATGCAAGGTTCGCACTGTCGACCCGCACCTGGGTGTTGTTCGCGTCGGTTCGCAGGCTGGCCAGTAGCGGCCCCGCCGCCCGTGCATTCTCGACTGCGCCGCGGTAGTCGGCCATTTCATTCAAGATCAGCGCCACGTTCATCCTGTCGAGCAGCAGTCCGCGCGCAAACTTCGAGTTGGCGCCCGCGGTGGCAGCAACGAGTCGCGCATCGACCTCGAGCGCCTTGCGGTGAAATTGCAGCGACTCCTGCATCGTCTCGGGACGTGGGACATCGCCCAGCACAGTGATTGCAAGGGAGCTGTACGCCTTGGCGAGTTTGTAGGCCAGGTCGACGTCGTCCGGCCGCTCGCGAGTGAGGTCCTCGAGGATCGCCACCGCTTTCCTCGCGTAGATGACACCAGCGTCGTTCTGTCCGCCCGGGATAGTGCCGGCTTCGTCCATCGTATAGGCGTGCGATGAATAAGCATCGGCCAAAGCCGCGCGCGTGGCACTGTCCGGTTGTGCCTGCGCGAGTGCTTCGAATGCTGCGACGGCACTCTGCGACGCGACGACTGCCCGTGCCGATTCACCGAGCACGAATAACAAGCGGCTGCGCCGCAAGTAGCCTCGTGCCAGCGAGCTGCGCACGACGGTGTTACCCGGATCGGCAGCGGCGATCGGTTCGAGCAGTGCG
>DATNFA010000162.1:0-3880 GCA_035606615.1 Steroidobacteraceae bacterium | reverse complement strand
GCGGAGCCGCCGTAGCTTTCCTGCTCGCGCCGACCAAGGTTGTTGATCGCATTCAGCTCGCTTCCATCCAGCTCGGCCGGAATGGGTTGGCCTGCAACGTCGAGGATCGGCTCGCACCCGCCTTCCTCCACCAGGAACTGCTCACCGCCGAACTCGCATTGCTCGAACGGCGTGGCGTCGCCGTTGAAAGTGTCGGTATCGAGCCTTCGATAGAACACGTTGCCGCTGAGCCGCAGCACATCGGAGAGGCTGCGCGAGCCTTCCAGGATCAGCTGAGCGTGCTCGTTCTGCGTGATGTCGGGATACGTGAACACAGCCGAGCGATCGATCGCGAGCAACTCGGCCGGCGCCGGGCCGTTGCCGCGCAGCTTCGTGTTGGCGTATGCGGCGCTCAGGTCCACGGCCCAGTCGGATTCGTGCCGGCTCAGAGCGCCGTACACGCGCAACGCGTCCGAGTACGAATGGTCGCGCCAACCATCTTCTTTGAAGTAGTCGACGTCGCCGTAGTAGCCCCAGCGTCCATCGTTGCCGCCGACCTGCAACGACGTCCCGAGACGACCGAAAGCGCCGCCATAAGCGTCGAGCTGAGTGCCTTGCTGACCGAATCCATTTTTCATGCGCAGCGACAGTGCGCCGCCGAGCGTGTTGAGCCCGAACACCGGCTGCGCGCCGGCCAGCATCTGCACGTTGTCGATGGCGGAGACCGGGATGAGGTCCCAATTGATCGTGTCGCCGAACGGGTCGTTGATGCGCACGCCGTTCTCGTAGACGGACAGACCTTGCGGCAATCCCAACAGTGGCGACGCGGTAAAGCCGCGAAAGTTGAAATCGGGTTGCAGCGGATTGTTCTGCGCGTGATTGATGCTCACGCTGCTGAACTGCCGATTCAGGAAGTCCGTCAGATCGAACGACTGCGAGCGTTGCAGCTGCTCGGCGAGGGCGCGCTGCACATTTGCCGGTACCAGTGCTGGATCGATGGCGGTGCCATAAGGCGCCACCACGACGACTTCCTCGAGCGGAGCAGGGGTGGCAGCCTTCGCGCACGTGACCGCGCCGCCGATGCAGATGGCGCAGGTGAGGGCTTGCAGCTTCACGTTTCGTCGATCCAGCCGCGGGCGCGCGCCGCGTCCAGGAACTCGATGATCTCCGCTGGCCGTGTGTGTGGGTTCGAACGGCGCACGACCTCCGCCACGACAGCGTCGCGGTCGCGGGAACCGTCGCACAGTCGCAAGATAGCCGCAGCAGTCCGATTGAGCTGGACCGGTCCATTCGGACTGAGGAGCACCATCACTCCATCCTTCGCCTCGTCGCCCTTGTCGCCCTCGAGACGGATGCCTTGTGCAAGTCTTACGCGTCGCTGTCCGCGCGCTCTCGACATGACTGGATCCCGCTGCAAAATGCTTCAGGCGCCTCAACAGCGCTGGATTTGCAGAGAAGCAGGTACCGTGCCAGCGACTAGGACTCGGTGCGTGAGCGCTGTTCCGCAATACCGAGCCGCCGGCAACGGCGATACAAGGTGTTGCGGCTGATTCCGAGCTGGTGGGCGGCCCGCGTCATGTTGCCATCGCACTCGCGGATAGTGCGCAGCAGCTTCTCGCGCTCGCCGGACTCAAGTTGGCCGCCTTGGACTAGCGGCGCACTGTCGCCCGTGCCCCCGTCGCGAACTTCGCTGGGCAGGTCTCTGAGCCGCACGACGCCGCCATCGCATATCGCCAGAGCAGTGCGGATCACATTGCGCAGCTCCCGGACATTGCCTGGCCAGCTATAGGCGAGCAGTTGCTCGAACGCATCGACCTCGATGGCGGCGGGCCGGCTGTCGCTGGTTTCGACCGCGAGAAATTCGCGGATCAGCCGCTCCTTGTCGCTGCGCAGCGCGAGCGGCGGGAGCTCGAGCGTGATGCCGTTGAGCCGGTAGTACAGGTCTTCGCGGAATTCCCCGCGCGCGATCATTGCGCGCAGATTCTGATGCGAAGCGCAGATGACCCGCAGATCGACCTTGAGCGCTGTCTCGGTGCCGAGCGGTACCACTTCCTGTTCTTCCAGTACGCGCAGCAGTCGCGTTTGCAGCCCGAGCGGCATGTCGCCGATCTCATCGAGGAACAGCGTGCCGCCCGAAGCCTGCAGGATCTTGCCTTTCATGCCCTCCTTGCGCGCGCCCGTGAAGGCGCCCGAACGATAGCCGAACAACTCGCTTTCGATCAGCGATTCGGGGATCGCCGCGCAATTGAGCGCGACGAAGGGCATCGCCGCCCGATCGCTGGCGCCGTGCAATGCGCGTGCGAACATTTCCTTACCGGCGCCGGTGGGTCCCTGGATCATGACCGGCACGCGCGAAGTCGCGATGCGGTGCGCGCTGCGCACATTTCGCAGCATCAGCGGGTCCTCGCCGGCGAGCTCCTCCAGCGTCAACGGCGATTTCGGTGCCTCGGCGGCGGCGAAACGGATGATCCGCGGTGTCGTCGTCGTCGGTGGCATCGGCGAGCTGTACGCCGGCCGGGTAGCCGGTGCACGGTGATCGAGACTTGCGAAGAAGCGCCGGCCGAGCTGCGCATGGCGCACCGGCTGCAGCTCGCCGCGCGCGCCGCGCGACGGCTCCACGACTTCGTCTGCGCGAATATCGAAAATTTCGTCGATCCGGCAGCCGATCATCTCGGAGCGGCTGGCGGCTCCGAGCAGGTGCACGGCTGTCTCGTCGACTGCAATGATCGTCGCGTCCTTCGCCAGCGCGATCGCGCCGTCGTGCTGCAAGTTGACGAACTCGGGCCGCGCGTGAAATCGAAACACGATGTCGTGCTGGAAGTGATGCAGGAACAGGTATTTCTCGATCAGCCGCGCCGACATGTTCACCAGTGCCATCGTGTGTCCGAAGCCGGCGCGCGGGTCGCGCGCGTTGAGCGTCGAGGCGTCGAGCACGGCGACCAGCGCTCCCGCTGGATCGCGGATGGGCGAGCCGAAGCACGTCAGCCCGATGTGGCTGCTGCGAAAGTGCTCCTCACGGTGCACGATGATCGGCCGGCTCTCCGCGATGCAGGTGCCGATGCCGTTCGTACCCTGCCGGCGCTCGCTCCAGTCCGCGCCGGTCACGAGTCCCGATGAGCGAAACGTACTCGCCAGCGTTGCGTCGGTCTTCTCGTAGAGCACGATGCCGGTGGCATCGGTGAGGATCAGGGCGTAACCGGACTCGGCGATATATTCGTACAGCCAGTCGATTTCTGCAGAGGCCACTTGCAGCAGCTCGTCATGCTGCTCGCGGCGCTCCGCGAGCATCGCTGCGTCGACGATTGTCGCTGAATAGTGGCGCGCGGGATCCAGCGCATAATCCAGGGCACACCGTCGCCACGAGCCGCCAATCACAGGGCTCAGCGCCGAGCTCCCTGCGATCGCGTCACCGGTCGGGTTACGCACGAACTGCAACACCGTTGCAGCGTGCTTGGTCGCAGCCGTTTCCCCCACGGTCATGCTCCTCTTCTACGTGCCGCTGACTGTAACACCGGTGTCACCTGTCACGTATCAGTGTCACGCCCATAGGCACAGTTGGGACACTGCGCGGGGCCGCGGCGTACACTCCGGGGCGCCTGTCACTCCCTGACGGAGAATTTCACGCATGCGGCGCCGCATCCTGGGGCTCGCCATCGTTGCCGTAACGCTGGCGGGCCCGGCCGAAGCAACTCGCTTGTACGTCTCCAACGAAGACGGTCACAGCGTCACGGTGCTGGACGCCGACAGCGCTGCCACGATTGCGACGATTGCCGTCGGCAAGCGTCCCCGTGGAATGAAGCTCAACCATGACGGATCCCGGCTGTTCGTGGCAGTCAGCGGGTTGCCCAAATGCCCGCCGTCCGTTCCGGACGAGGAGTGCGCCAAGCTCGAGCGGGACCTG
>DATNFA010000161.1:0-33682 GCA_035606615.1 Steroidobacteraceae bacterium | reverse complement strand
GGACTGCGCCTGCATCTTCACGCAGGGCTGGGATCCGATCCCGCCGTTCGATCCCGATCACGAGATGCGGCAGACGATCACCATCAAGAAGGACGCGCACCTGTACAGCATGCTGCCGCACATGCACTTCCGCGGTAAGCGCATGCGCTTCTACGCAGAGTATCCGGACGGCCGCAAAGAAGAGCTGTTGAACATCGCGAAGTACAACTACAACTGGCAGCTCGACTACGAGCTGACGGAGCCGAAGTTCATGCCGGCCGGCACGAAGGTCACAGCGGTCGCGGCCTTCGACAACTCGACCCAGAACAAAGCGAACCCCGATCCGGCGCGTAAAGTACCGTGGGGCCAGCAGAGCTGGGACGAGATGTTCTTCGGTGCGGTGACGTACAAGTTCGTGGATCAGGGCGGCACGCGCGTCGCGCAAGATCAGAAGAATTGAAGCAGCTCCGCCGCTGTCTCCGCGGCGTTCTGCTCGGGAAAGAAGTGGCCGCCCGCGATCGGGCGGCCACTGACGTCTTCGGCCCAGGTCCGCCACAGGGTCAGCGGGCCACCGATGTCCTGATACCAGGTGTCGAGCGCGCTGCCGGCGCTCCAGAGCACGAGCAGCGGGCAACCGATGCGTCGGCTCGCGAGGCGATCTTCTCGGTCCAGATCGAGGTCGAGCGTTGCAGCCGCACGATATTCCTCGCAGATCGCGTGAATCGACGCGGGGTCGCTCAGCGCAGCGACGTAGGCGGCCCGGATCTCTTGCGGGAATGCCGCTGCATCCGAACCCCAATTGCTGAGCGCATCGCTCACGACCGCATGCGGTGCGCCGGCGATCAGCGATTCCGGCAGCGGCGCAGGTTGCGCTAGTAAAGTCCACGGCCAGAACGCCAACGCGAACCGCGCATCCGCGCGCGCAAACGCGTCAGAAGTTGGAATGATGTCGAGGACTGCGAGCTGCTCGACGCGCTCTGCATGATCCAGTGCGAGTCGATATGCGACTCGCGCGCCGCGATCGTGACCGACAACACCGAAGCGCTCGAATCCCTGCTTGCGCATCACACGCACCATATCGAGAGCCATTTCCCGCTTCGAGTACGGTGAATGATCGGACCGCGAGCGGGGCTTCCCACTGCTGCCATAGCCGCGCAGATCCGCACACACCACGGTGAAGCGCTCCGCGAGCAGTGGGGCGACCCGATGCCACATCAAGTGTGTCTCAGGGAAGCCGTGCAGCAGCAGAAGCGGCGGACCTTGGCCGCCCCTGCGAATGAAGATCGACGTGTCGCCCACGTCGACCACCGCCGACTCGAAGCCTTCGAACATGCACCAGTAAACGCAGAAAGCTGAGGGTGGGTGCGCCAGGATCCGGCGACGTTGCCTCAAGATAAGGCCATAACATGCTCTAAGGGCAGCTAATTCTGCGATGCAAATTTATCGTGGAGCAGTCGCGAACAGCAGTTGCAAATACGAATAATTCGCATTAGATTTCGCAAGCCTGACCTGATCTGCTCAAGAAAAAGGGAGAAAGCGGCCATGCGGCTTCGTCACGACCTTTCACCAGTTGCCCCCGCGCGGGGTCCGCTCGCCGCCGCTATTGGTGTTGTCCTCGGAGCAGCAAGCCCTCTGACTATTCACGCGCAGGAAGCGGGGGCTCAGAGCGAGTCGGCCGTGCTTGTGGCCGCTGCTTCCGATGAATCGCCCGAGCGCACGCAGCGCGCTAATCGCCGTCGCGGCCAGATTCTCGAAGAGGTCACGGTTGAAGGGCAGAAATATCGCAACGAAGTCTCCTCGCCGAAGTACACCGCCGAGTTGGTGAACCTGCCGCAGACTGTCGTGGTGATTCCGAAGACGGTGTTTCGCGAGCAGGCCGCGGTCACGCTTTCCGACGTGCTGCGCAATACGCCCGCCATCACGCTGCTGGCGGGCGAGGGCGGCGGTGCCTCGAACACTGCGGGCGACAGCTTTTTCATGCGCGGCTTCGACGCGACCAACAGCATCTTCATCGACGGCGTGCGCGATCAGGGCGCTTACAGCCGTGATGTTTTCAATCTCGATCAGGTGGAAGTGTCGAAGGGTCCGTCCGGCTCGTACACCGGGCGCGGCAATGCATCGGGCTCGGTGAATCTCGTCACGAAGACGCCGTTCGAGGAGCCGCTGCGCGCCGTGGGTCTCACCTACGGCAGCAACGACCACATGCGTTCGACGCTCGACTTCAATCAACCGCTGCCGGAGGATTTCCTCGGCGGCAGTGCCGTGCGCTTGAACGCGATGTGGCAGGACGGCGGCGTGGCCGGCCGCGACGAAGTCGAGCGTGATGCCTGGGGCATCGCCCCGTCCTTCGCGTTGGGCCTCGGCACCGACACGCGCCTGACACTCGCGGCGCAGATCCTGCGCCAGGAGAACACGCCCGACTACGGCCTGCCTGCCGCGGCCTTGCCGGGCCTCGCGCCGACGACGCCGCCGGTCGGGCACGTCGACCAGAACAACTTCTACGGCATCGCCGGCGTCGACTTCGACGACATCGACTCCGACAGCTACCTGGCGCGCATCGACCACGATTTCGCGCCTGGCGTGACGCTGCGCAATCTCACGCGCTACAGCGATAACCATCGCCTCGCAGTCGTGACGGTGATTCAGAATCCCGCCGCGTTCGATCCGGTGACGGGGTTGGTGACGCGCGCCCGGCAGATCAACGAGCGCATCAATCGCAATTTCACGAATCAGACGAACCTGAGCTTCGAGTTCCTCACCGGCACGCTGTCGCATTCCATGAGCACAGGCGTCGAGTACAGCACCGAGAAGCAGATCAGCCCCGGTCGCACGGGCGCGGGCACGGCACCCCCAGCCGACATCTATCACCCGAATCCGCGTGATCCGGTCACGGGCTTCGCGCCGGCGCGCACGGGTGCGTTTACGGACGGCGAGACGACGACTGTCGCAGGCTATGCCTTCGACACGATCGAGCTGAGCCGCCGCTGGCAGTTGTCCGCTGGCGTTCGTGTCGAACGCTACGACACCGACTTCCTCAGCGTGGCGATTCCGGGATCGGGCACAGCCGACATCAAGCTCGACACCTCGGACACGCTGACCAGTTGGAACACCGGCCTGGTGTTCAAGCCGGCCGACAACGGCAGCATCTACGTCTCTGCGGCGACGACGCAGACGCCGCCCGGCGGTCTGAACTTCACGCTATCGCCGGTCACAACGAATGCAAACAATCCGACGCTCGAGCCGCAGAAGTCCACGAACTACGAAATCGGCACGAAGTGGGACCTTCTGGAAGGACGACTGTCGACGACCGCAGCCGTGTTTCACACGGTCAACACCAATGTCGTCACGAGCGAGACGATCGGCGGCACGGTGATCGCTGCCAGTATCGACAGCGAGCAGCAGGTTGACGGCTTCGAGCTGACGGTGAGCGGCCTGCTCACGCAAAACTGGCAGGTGTTCGCCGGCTACGCCTATCTCGATAGCGAGTTCACCCGCTCGGCCGTGACCAACCAGACCGACGCGACCTTGCAATGGACGCCGCGAAACTCCGGCAACCTGTGGACGACGTACCTGCTGCCGCTCGGTTTCTCGATCGGCGGCGGAGTCCGCTATATGGACACCGTTGCCCGCAGCTCACTGACCATACCGAACGGCGCCGCGCCGACGCTGCCTGACTACTGGGTCTACAGCGCGACGGCCGCCTGGCAAGCGAACGAGAGGATGACGTTCCGTCTCAACGTGAACAACGTCACCGACGAGGTGTACGCCGCCAGCCTCAACAACAACGGCGGGCGCTACAACCCCGGCGCGGAGCGCTCGTTCCTGCTGAGCGCGGACTTCGCCTTCTAGGCGCGACGAGGCACTGCTTGCTGCTACAGATCCCCGGAGTGCTTGGCGCGCAGGAGCTGGCGCATTGTCAGCGGCTGCTCGCGAACGCCGAGTGGATCGATGGCCGCGTCACGGCTGGCCATCAGTCGACGCAGGTCAAGCACAATCGTCAGTTGGCCGAGGACTCGGAAGCGGCGCGCGAGCTCGGCAAAGTCGTGGTCGCTGCCATTTCCCGCAATCCGCTGTTCATCTCGGCGGCACTGCCGAATCGAATCTTCCCGCCGCTGTTCAACTGCTACGAAGTCGGCGATGGCTTCGGTACGCACGTCGACAACGCGATCCGCGTCGTCCCCGCGAGCGGCGCACGAGTGCGCACTGACGTCTCCGCAACGCTGTTCTTGTCCGAGCCTGCGGATTACGACGGTGGCGAGCTCGTCGTCGAAGACACATACGGCACGCACAGCGTGAAGTTGCCAGCGGGCAGCATCGTGCTGTATCCGGCGAGCAGCCTGCATCACGTCAAGCCGATCAGCCGCGGCCGTCGCGTCGCTTCGTTCTTCTGGATCCAGAGCATGGTGCGCGACGATGGTCAACGCGCGCTGCTGTTCGATCTCGATACCGCCATCCGCCGGCTCGGCGCGGATCATCCATCGCATCCGTCGGTCGTGCAGCTGACGGGCGTCTACCACAATCTGCTGCGGAGCTGGGCTGAAGTCTGATGGCGCCGCGCAAGGCTCTGTTCCAGCTCCACTGGATCTTCGGGATCACCGTCGGCATCGTGCTGGCGATCGTCGGCGCAACCGGCGCGCTGTTGTCGTTCGAGCAGCAAATCGTTGCGTCGCTCGCACGCGAGGACAGACAAGTCGAGGCGAATGGCCGAGCGCCGCTGGCGCCCGCGGAGCTGATTGCGAGGGTTGCAGGCGACGAGCCGCAGAAGCACATCACCGGGTTGAACATCGTTCGTGAACCAGCCGAAACGGTTCGCGTGACCTTCGCGCCGCGAGAGCAGCGCTACGTTGACCCGTACACGGGCGCGCTGTTGCCAGCTGCTTCAGGTGGCGCAGAGGCGTTCTTTCGCAACGTGCGTCAGCTGCATCGCTGGCTGATGCTCGGCGAGCTGGGCGATCGCGATATCGGGCGCCAGATCGTCGGTGCCAGCACGCTGGTGCTCATCTTCATGGCGCTGACCGGGCTATACCTGCGCTGGCCGCGCGGTCCCGCCGCGCGTCGGCTCAAGACGTGGCTCGTGCCCGACTTCCGGCTCAAAGGTCGCGCGTTCCTGTGGAATCTGCATTCGGTGATCGGTACCTGGGTGTTGCCGGTCTACCTAGTGATCGCGCTCACCGGATTGCAATGGTCGTATGAGTGGTACCGCGACGGGCTCTACAGCATCGCGGGCGTCGAACGCCCCGCGGGAGGCGAGGGCGGAGCGCGCGAGGGGCGCGGCGGTGGACAACGTGAAGCACGCGATGCAGCCGATATTCCAACCTTCGCTCGCGCGTGGGAAACGTTCTCGCGTGAAGCGGCTGGATTCACCTCGGTCAATGTCAGTCTCGCTACGGCTCCCGGTCGGCCGTTGGAATTCCGCTATCTCGATGCGCAGCCGGGCCACGAGCGCGCCTTCAACACGCTGGCGATCGACAAGGAAGGCCGGGTGTCGCACGCGGAGCGGTACAGTGACAAGAAACTACCCGCGCAACTCGTATCGAGCATCTTCCCGCTGCACTCCGGCAGTTACTTCGGTCTCGCCGGCGTGATCGTCTTTCTGCTCGCAAGCCTGGCGATGCCGGTGTTCGCAGTGACCGGCTGGATGATGTATCTGCGCCGACGCGCGCCGCGAGCGCGTCGCGAATCCCTTGCTGCGGCTCCAGAAGAGGCCAGCTAGCTCACGCGCTCGCGGCGATCTGGTCGCGGATGCGACGCCAGCCTTCGCTGCGCACCAGGTGATACTGCGAAGGGAAATGCACCTTCGCTCCGAGCACATCAGCCGCATGCCAACCCCAGCGCGGATCATCGAGGAATGCGCGAGCGAGCGCGATCATGTCCGCTGAGCCTGCAGCCAGGATCTGCTCGGCCTGTTGCGGAGCCGTGATCAGACCGACCGCGCGAGTGACCGCGCCGGTCGCCTGCCGGATCTCGTGCGCGAGCGCAACCTGATAGCCGGGTGCTGCTGGCACCTGAACCTTTGCGCGAATGCCGCCGCTCGACACGCAAACATAGGCGATGCCGAGCTCCTGCGCCGCTCGCACATAAGCGATCGATTGCGCAATGTCCCAGCCGCCCTCGACCCAATCCGTTCCCGAGATCCGCAGTCCCACGGCAACGTTGCGCGGTACTGCCGCACGCACCGCGCCAATCACGCTGAGCGGGAAGCGCAGCCGATTGGCCAGCGGCCCACCGTATTCGTCGGTGCGCGAGTTCACGAGCGGTGACAGGAATTCGTGCAGCAGGTAGCCGTGGGCGCTGTGAATCTCGATCACATCGAATCCAATGCGCACCGCGCGCTGCGCAGCCCGGAAGAAGGCCTGTGCGATCTCCTCGAGCTCGCCGGCGGTCAACGCATGCGGCACATGCCAGCCCTCGCCGAACGCAACGGCGCTCGACGATACCGTCTGCCAGGGATCCTGGGTTGGACCGAGCGGCGCGCCGCCTTCCCAAGGTCGATGTGTCGAAGCCTTGCGGCCCGCATGCGCCAGCTGGATCCCGAAGCGCGTCGGGGCGCCGAGACGGCGGGCAGCGTGCAGTGCCCGTTCTAGCGTCGCTTCATTGTCGTCGCTGTATAAACCTAGGCACGCATGAGTAATGCGTCCGCGGCGTTCCACGGCTGTCGCTTCGACGACGACCAGGCCGGCACCCGAATATGCGAGCTGCGATAGATGCTGGAGATGCCAGTCGGTCGCGGAGCCGTCGCTTGCGCTGTACTGGCACATCGGCGCAACGACGAGGCGGTTCGACAACTCGACCTCGCCGATCGTCATCGGCTGGAACAGGAGACTCGGCATGAACACTCCAGGAGGTAACGACAGCGGGAGTATGATCGCGCCCTCGACCCCTCGGAGAAAAGAATTGCCGGGCCGCCTGCCATCGATGCTTCGAGCGGTGCTCGCGATCCTGGCGCTGCATCGGCTGGCGCTCGGCATCGCGGCGGCGCTGCTCGTCGTCTATACGCTCGTCGGGTTCTTCTGGGTACCGCATCTGCTGCGAACCAATGCGCAGCGGTATGTGGCGGATGAGCTCGGACGCGGCCTCGCAGTCGGCGAAGTGTCGTTCAACCCGTTTACTTTCCGTCTGAGCGTGCGAGACGCCGTCTTGTCCGAGAAGGGCGGCGACGCGATCGCGAGCTTCAAGCAGCTGGTCGTCAACGCAGAGCTCGCCTCGATCTGGCAGCGCGCGGTCGTGCTCAAGGAAGTGCAGCTCGATGCGCCCGATGTGAACCTCATCGTCGAGCGCGACGCGTCGATCAATCTCGCTCGTCTGGCACCCGCCAAGGATGCGCCGCAGCCTGCTCCGACCGAAGCAGACGAGCCCTTGCCGCGCATCCACATCGGGCGACTCGCTGTCAACGACGGACGGGTGGATTTCGAAGATCGCACGCGACCCGAGCCGTTCTCTGCGACCTTGACGCCGATCCGCTTCGCGCTCGAGGACTTTCAAACGGATCTCAACCACGAGAACGCATATCAGTTCGCCGCGCGTTCCGGCGCAGGAGAGACGCTCGCGTGGTCCGGGAGCTTCACTGCGCAGCCGCTCGGCTCGCACGGTCAGTTCAGCGTGGGGCAGTTGCACGCACAAACGATCGACAACTATCTGCAAGGTCAGTTGGCGGTCCGCCTGGTCGACGGCACGCTCTCGTTCGCCGGGACGTACCAGCTTTCCTTGCATCCGACGCTGGCGCTCGATGTGGGATTGCCCGACATCGCTTTCGAGAACTTCGCGGCGGCGGAGCAGGCGGAATCGCCGCCGATTGCAGTCGTACCGAAACTCCACCTCGCCGGGACGCAGTTCTCTTTCGGAACGCGCTCCGTGCGCGTCGACAAGATTGCGATCGACGGCGCGCGGCTGCGCGCGAGCCGGGAGGGCGACGGATCGTTGAGTGTCGCGCGTCTCGACAAAGGCGATGCGAATAGTGAAGCGGCACCTGATGCGGCCACGACGTCTGCGCGCCGCAGGCCTTGGAAGTGGGCCGTCGGCGAAATTCGTGTCGCCGACGCCGCGCTCGACCTCGAAGATCGCACGCTGTCGCCCGCTGTTCAATTCAATGTCGCGCCGATCGCAGTCACGGTTGCCGGCTTGAGCAGCGAGCCCGATTCAAAGATGAATGTGACGGCGGATTTGGGGCTGAGCGGGAAGCCGCTGCTGAAGAGCACCGGTCAAGTGCAGCTCACTCCGCTCACTGCCGCGCTTGCGCTGGATCTGAATGCGTTCGACCTGTCGATGCTGCAGCCGTACATCGCTCAGGCGACGAACCTATCATTGCGCTCGGGGCAGTTGAGCGTCAAGGGAGACTTGTCGGCGGCAGCGGAGGAGGGCGCGTCACCAACGATGAAATTCCGCGGTGACGTACAAGTCGCGAATCTCCACACGATCGCCGGTCCGGCGAATGAGGACCTGGTCAAGTGGCGCAACCTCGCTCTCACCGGCATCGATCTGTCGCACAACCCTGACCGCCTCACAATCGATCGCGTCGTCGCGCGCCAGCCCTACGCGCGCGTGATCATCCGAGAAGATCAGACGCTGAACGTCGCTGCGGCGCTCAAACGTGATTCGAACGACACGGCCGAGGCTGAGGGGCAACCATCGCCGCCTTCGAAGCCGACGCCGATGCGCATCAAGAGCATCTCGGTGACCGGCGGCTCAGCGCTGTTTGCCGACAATTCGATCAAGCCGTCGTTCGCCGCCGGCATCCTCGACCTCGAAGGCACGATCACGGGACTGTCGTCGCAGCCCGATTCGCGAGCGAAGGTGCAGCTGAAGGGCAAGGTCGACCGCTACGCGCCCGTCGACATCGCCGGCGAGGTCAACCTGCTCTCGGCAGCGAAGTACTCGGACGTTGCGCTGAACTTCCGCAACATGGAGCTGACGACGTTCAATCCCTACTCGGGCAAGTTCGCCGGCTACAACATCAGCAAGGGCAAGCTGTCGACCGAGCTGCGCTACCGGGTCGAGGATCGCAAGCTCGACGCTCAGCATCACATCGTGGTCGACAACCTGGAGTTCGGCGACAAGACCGATTCGAAGGACGCCGCGCCGATTCCGATCAAGCTCGCTGTCGCGCTGCTCAAGGACCGGCAGGGCGTGATCGATCTGCAGCTGCCGGTCAGCGGCAGCCTCGACGATCCGAAGTTCCGGCTCGGGCCGATCATCTGGAAGGCGCTGCTCGGGTTGCTGACGAAGATCGCGACCGCACCGTTCGCGCTGCTGGGCTCGCTATTCGGCGGCGGTGACGAGATGGCGTACGTGGACTTTCAAGCGGGGTCTGCAGAGCTGCCAGCGGAGCAGATCGAGCAGCTCAACAAGCTCGCGACCGCGTTGGCTGAGCGGCCGCAACTGCGATTGGATGTGCCTGTCACGCTGTTGGCGGAACCGGATAGCAAAGCAATTGCGACGACGAACCTGTACGCACGCGTACCGCCGCTCGCGGAAGGGTCCGATGAGGCTGCAATGCGACAACGACTGACACAGCTCGAAGCTCTCTACAAAACCACCAACAAGGTCGCGCCCGAGTATCCGGCCGAGACACAGACGGATAAGAGCATCGACTGGAACGCGCGTATCGAGTGGATCGAAGCGCGGCTGCTCGAAGGCCTGCAGCCCGATCAGCCGACGCTCGATGCGCTCGCCCGTGAGCGGGCGCAAGCGGTGCAGTCCACCGTTCTGGCGAACACTGCCGTCGCGCCCGAGCGCTTGTTCATTACGACCGAGCGCAGTGCCTCGCTGGCCGACGACGGCCGAGTGCGAATGGAGCTGAAGCTGGAGTAGGCGCCCTCGTTTACTGCGAGGGCGGCGACGGCGGCGGTGTGCGCGGACCCGACGGCGCGTGCTGCGGCAACGCAGGTGGCGAACCGACCATTCCGCCCGGCAGCGCCTTCGCACGCATGCGCTGATAGGCCGGTCGAGCTTCGATCTTGGTCTTCCACGCCGCGACGTTCGGGAACTGCTTCGCGTCGACGATGTTGAGACCGGTCGCCACGTCGAGCGGGAACTTCATCATGATGTCGGCCGCGGAAAACTCGGCGCCGCCGAACCACGGATGCTTGCCGAGGAAGTCCTCGGCGAACTGCACGACCTGCTCGGAATCCACCAGCGGCCAGCGCTCCTTCGGCGGCTGAATGCGCCACACGCGGTAGTCCTGGAACAGACGCGCAGCCAGCGAGCCCTCGGCGTAGTGCATCCAGATCAGGTGATAGGGATAGTCCGCGCTGTCGAGCGCCGGCTGCAGCTTGCCCGGCGCGTGACGGTTGAGAATCGTCTCGATGATCGCGCCCGATTCGACGATCACCTGGTCGCCGTACTTGACCGTCGGCGCCACCGGCATGCCCGGGTTGATCGCCTTGATGGCCGCCATCGAGCCCGCGAGATCGCCGCGCTTGAACTCGAGCTTGTAGGGCATCCCCAGTTCTTCCATCAGCCACACGATGCGTTCCGACCTGCGCCCCTCGAGGTGATAGATCGTGATGTCGGGCAGCGGCGCGCCCGCGGCCTGGGCCTGCGAGAGCGTCAGCAGGGCGGTAGAGAGAAACAGAATCAAATGGCGCTTCATGGGATTCCCCGTGTTCTTGGAATTCGGCGGACCGCAGCGTAACTCATAACGCCCCTTGTACGGAGTGACGGGCAGAAGAAACTGGCTGGAAATGCGCTGTGACCAGAGTTCTTCGTCTCCTGCTCCTGACAATCGGCAGCGTTGTGCTGCAGGTCGGGTACGCCCAGGAGCCGCCGCCCGAGCCTTCACGACTCCGCGATCCGGACGACGGTCAGTTCGATGTCAGTTCGTTCCTGGAGAAACCAAAAGGAATCCTGCCGGTGCCAGTCGTCATCACGGAGCCGGCAGTCGGCTACGGCGGCGGTCTCGTGGGAATGTTTCTGCGGCCGCGCAAGCAAGCGGGCGAGGAGGGCTGGGCGCGACCGAATATCTCTGCCCTCGGCGCCATAGGCACGGAGAACGGCACACGCGCGGCTTTCGCGGGCGACGCGAGTCGCTGGCGCGACGGCCGTCTGAAGACGCTCGCGGGCGTCGGCGGCGGGCACATCAACCTCGACTTCTATGGCCTCGGCGTCGAGCGCGCGTCGCTCGACCAGGCCATTCGTTATTCGCTCGATTTCGAGCTGCTGTTTCTGCAGGGCGCGTGGCAGATCAAACCGAAATCTCCCTGGTCTATCGGGCTGCGCTACATCTACGCGCAAGTCGAGCCGAAGCTGCGCGACGAGCCGGTGTTTCCAGGGCGGGCCGATCGCGCCGACGTCGACATCTCGGCACCTGCCGGCATCCTCGAGTTCGACAGTCGCGACAACATCTTCACGCCGACTCGCGGAATCTTTGCCGAGACCGTGTTCCTGATGTCGCGCGAGGATCTAGGCGCGAGCAGTGATTTCGAGCGGTTTCAGCAGGTAGTGATGGGCTGGTATCCGATCACGGACGCTGTGACGCTCGGCATGCGTGCCGACTATCAGCGGGCATCCGACGATGCGCCGTTCTTCCTGCGTCCCTACATCGAGCTGCGTGGCGTGAAGGCGATGCGCTACCAGGGCGACGAGATGGCCTCCGCGGAGCTCGAAGCGCGCTGGCGATTCCGCGGTCGATGGAGTGCGGTCGTGGCGGCAGGCGCCGGCACTGCGCATAGCAGTGCAGAGAACTTCTCGGCAACGCAGGACATCGTCAGCGGCGCGGTCGGCATGCGCTACGAGCTTGCGCGGAAGTTCGGTCTGCATGCCGGCCTGGACGTCGGCTTCAGCTCCGAGACGACTGCGGTCTATTTTCAGGTCGGTAACGCGTGGTTCCGGCCGTAGCGCCCGAGACAACTATCAGCGCACCAGCGGGATCTGCGAGGAAACCCCGATCTGGCTCACCAGTCCGAGGCGCCGCTCGACTTGAATGGCGCGCGCTGCCGTGACGGGTGGAACCACGGTCTGGAACTTCGCGAGCCACTTAACTCGCAGGTCGTGGGTCTTCTGGTCGCGCGTGAGCAGCGCATTGATGAAATCGACCGCATCGGCATCCGTCAGATGTCCATAATTCTTCGCATACTTCTGCGTCGCCTGGATCTGCCCCTCGACGATCGCCGCCTGTTCCTTCTGGTACTCCTTGTACAGCGGCCAGAACTTCGTTGCCTGTTCGGCAGTGAGCGTCAGCGCCTTGGCCATCACATCCGCCGACTTCGCCTGCAGGTCGTCGCGAAACTGCGAGACAATCTGTTCGGGCGTCGGCTCTGCGGCCGTGCCGGCGGCCGGCGCGTCCGCGGACCAGGCAGGGAAGGTGCTCGCCAACGCAACGATCGCCACGAGGCCGCTCTTCATGGACGCTCTCCGCAAAACCAGGGAATTCGAGTCTAGGAGAGCGCGCTGCGTGCGCCATCAGGGCGACGGGCAAGCGCTCGATCGGTCGGGCCGGGGTCGCATTGCCGAGCCGGGGCCATCTACTATCCATATAGTTGACAAGCAAGGCGCGCATCCGCCAATCTACTAATCGATTAGTAGCCAAGAGAGTGCGGATGCTGGCGTCGCGCGGATTGCTGTTGGGAATCGTGTTCGTGGCGACGCTCGCCACGAGCGCCGTGGCGAAGCCCGTCGACGAGCAGGCGCTGCACGCGATGCTCGTGGAACGCGTCGATGTACGCAAGTGGGGCACGGCCATCGTGGTGGGCGTCAGCTCACCAACGGGCCGACAGATCGTGTCTTACGGCACGTTGAGCGTGCAGGACCGCCGCAAGGTCGATAGCACGACGGTCTTCGAGATCGCATCGCTCACGAAAGTCTTCACGGCGCTGGTGCTCGCCGATATGGCTGCGCGTAAGCGGGTGACACTCGATGCGCCCGTGAGCACGTGCTTGCCCGCAAACGTGACAGTTCCCGAGCACGGTGGCAGGCAGATCACGTTCCTGGATCTGGCCACGCATAGTTCGGGGCTGCCGCTGCGGCCGAGCAACCTGGCATCGCAGACTGCTCTCAATAAGTACGCCGGCTATACGGTAGAGCAGCTCTATCAAGGTCTCGCGGCTTACAAACTCCCGCGTGATCCCGGCACGGAGTTCGAGTATTCGAACTGGGGCTTTGGGTTGCTCGGGAATGCACTCGCTCACTGCGCGGGGAAGAGCTATCAGGCGCTGCTCGACGAGCGCGTCACCGGGCCGCTCGGCATGCGTGACACGATGTTCGTTCCCAGCAGTGCGCTGCGCTCCCGACTCGCTGCTGCATACGACGGCAAGCTCCAGTCCGTACCGAACGAGTCCACGGGTGCGCTGGACGCCGCAGGTGGCCTGTATTCGACGGTCGAAGATCTTCTGAGATTCGTCGAGTTGTTCCTGGGTCGCGGCCTGCAACCGCTTGCGGCCGCCGCCGCGACGATGCTCGAGCCGCGGCGGCCGGGCGATGATCCAGACACTCGAATGGGACTCGGCTGGCGCGTCACGACGGCCCGCGGCGCGCAGACGCTGTGGAGCAGCGGTCGCGCCGATGGCTATCGAGCATTCATGGGGCTCGATCCTCGCGGGCGCGTCGCAGTCGTCGCACTGACCAATGCCGCGACCAACGTCGGCGTCGACGACATCGGCTGGCACGTCCTGGATCCGAGTGTGGCGATCACGCGAGCACACCCGCGCATCACGGTTCCTGCAGCCGTGCTGGACCGATACGTCGGACGCTACCAGTTCGAAGACGGCGTCTTCATGACGGTAGTGCGAGAGGAGGATCACCTCGTCGTGCAGATGACACGGCAGGGGCCGTCGCCAATTTTCGCGAGCGCGCCGCGCGAATTCTTTCCCGAAGATATTGAAGCGCAGTTCGTCTTCGCTGAATCGGGCACCGCACCCACGCAGTCGCTCGTGTTGAACCAGGACGGGCACAGCTACAAGGCACGGCGCGTCGCAGAGGAGGGCAAACGATGAGCGTCTCGCTCAGCAATCGAGAAGCCGAAATCATGGCCGTGCTGTGGGAGCAGGGCGCCTGCACCGTTGCCGAGGTGAAGGAGAAGCTGAGCGATCCGCTGGCGTATACGACGGTCCTCACGATCCTGCGCAACCTCGAAGCGAAGGAGTACGTCGGCCACGAGCCCGACGGTCGCGCACACCGCTACTTCGCGCGTGTCCGGCAGCAGGCTGCACGCAAGAGCGCGATCCGCCACCTGGCCGGCAAGCTGTTCCAGGGTTCCGCCGACCTGCTCCTGACGCAGCTGGTCGCGGATCGCAAGCTCAGCGACGACCAGGTGCGCCGGATTCGCGAGATCCTCGATGAGCGGCCGGGCAAGGAGAAATCATGATTGCCGCGTGGATGGCTTATGCGCTCGTCATCGCTCTGCTCGTGAGCATCGCCGCGTTCGCCGCGGAGCGGATTGCAATCCTGCGGCGGCTGCAGGGCCGATGGATCTGGGTCTCGGCACTGCTGCTGTCGTTGATGTTGCCGACGCTGTTTGGATGGCAGGGCGCCCGCCCGAGTGAGCGGACAGCGGTAACGCTCGCAATGCTGGCCGCTCGCGAAGAACCTCCCGTCTACGAACTGTCGCCAATCGCCTGGGTCGGCGGCGCTGCGCCGTTGGTCGCGCGGCGAGTTGCATTGGATACATGGCTGCTCATTGGCTGGTCGGCAATGAGCGCGCTTGCAGTCGCGACGCTGGCGATCGGGTGGACGCAGATCCGCAGACGCTTGCGGTCTTCAGTCGAGGGCGAAGTGAATGACGTGAAGGTCACCATTTCGCATGACATCGGGCCGGCCGTGGTCGGCATCGTTCGCCCACGAATCGTGATTCCACGGTGGCTGCTGCAGCAAGACGCGGCAACTCAGAAGGTCGTGCTCGAACACGAGCGCGAACACTTGCGGGCCCAAGACGTCCGCGTGCTTGGCGCCGCGCTGCTCGTCGCCGTGCTGGTTCCATGGAACTTGCCGATCTGGTGGCAGCTGCGCCGGCTGCGCTTCGCGATGGAAGTCGATTGCGATGCCCGCGTCGTACGCGGCGGACAATCGCGAGCGACGTACTCGGCGGTGCTCTTGAACGTCGCTACGCACCTCGTGCCGTTACGCGCAGCTGCAGCCGGGCTTTCTGAATCCGGGTCGTCGCTCGAGAAGCGCATTCGCATCATGCACACGCCGCTACGCGCGCGCTGGCGCGTGCTGGCTGCGTTGCTCGGAACGTGCAGCGCTGCGTTGATTGCGGTTGCGGCGAACGTGAATGCGCCGCCGGTGCCCTCTCTGACACCAAGCGAGTCCGAGGACGGCTTGCCCCCGTTGCCCACTCCAGTAGCAGTTTGGAAAGAAGATCAAGCGCTGCTCGCGCGCGCCGTCGGCCACTTCTATCCGCAACTGCTCTCGACTCGTCAGGACGGTCACCCGTACGTGTGGGCTGTCGTGAACGAGCGCGGCGAGGTATCGCAGATCGAGATGAATGTGCGCCCTACCTGGGACCGCGAGTATGACTTCGCCCGCAACTGGCAGGAGTACCTGGAACGCGCCGGCGTGGTCGAGTCGGAGGTGCGCCAGCAGCTCGTCTTGCAGCTTCCCATCGGACCGAACTATTCCGCGGTGGCGTGGGTGATGCTGCCGGGTGCTCCGGCCCAGGATCCCGCAGCGCCGACGTTCACGGTTGCGCCGAGGCAAGCGCAGGCGATGGAGGCTCGCATGCTTGCGACTGCGGAGTCGCAACGTCGGGTGATCGAACACTTCGATGCCACGGCATTGAGCGAAGGCGTCCCATCCGGGCAGGAGCTGTGGTTCCTGATCGATTCAGAAGGTAAGCCGCTGCGAGCCGGCCGGCGTACGACGATCACCGATCCGCAAGCGGCACGACTGGCGATGAAGCAGCTGTTCCCCGAGCTCAGCGTCGGCTACATCACGCGCGGAACCGTCGTGAAGGACGCGACGGGCAAGCGCGTCCCGGTGAGCTGGCAGTGGCTCGAGAAAGTGAGCCAACCCGCCGCGCCGTAAGGCGTTTGGGCGATTGAACGCCCGCGGCAACGGGCGTCTGATCCATTCAAGTCGCGCCGGCCGCGAGGGTGGATCAATCATGCGTCGAGCGGCATCGCTGTTGTTCGTTGCGCTGGCAACAAGCCCGCTTGCACAAGCAGGTCACTGCTACGGCAGGCTGTCCGTGGACGGCCAGCCCGTCCCAAACGCCAATCTGACGCTGACCTGCGGCTCTGAAGTCGTGCGAGGCACCACGAACGGATCAGGCATCTATCGCCTGTTTGCCGCGACGACGGGCGCATGCACGCTGCAGGTCGATGCGGCGGGGTGGTCGGCGAGCGCAGCGATCAACTCGTACGACAGCCCGGCGTCCAACGACTTCAGTGCCGTGCGCCAGGGAAGCAACGTCGTGCTCGTGAAAGGATGACCGTGTCGCTCGCCATACCCGTGTCGACAACCGCTGCAGTGGCGCAGGAAGCGCCGCCGAAGCCGAAAGTGCGGGACACCTGGGACAAGGTGGCGATCCTGCTCGATCCGATAGGCAAGATCCTCGCGGCAGTTGTCGTCGTGCTGATAGGCATCTACGGCAACCGGGCGCTGCAGACAGATCAGAAGCGACGCGCCTACGTGGAGTTGTTGAGCCGGCGCGAGGAGTCCGACGGCAACCTGCGCAAGGACATGTTCAGCAAGGTGATCGAAGTCTTCATCGGCAAGAACGACACTGACCTCGACGCCCGCATCCTCAACCTCGAGCTGCTCGCCTACAACTTCCATGAGTCGATCGATTTCGCGCCACTGCTGAAGCACGTCTATGAGCAGACCTGGACCGGCGACAACCCGCAGACCTACATCAAGCAGCGCAAGCGCCTGCGGACGCTGGCTGGCGAGATCGTCCATCGCCAGCTCGTGGCATTGAGCTACAACGACTGCTCGATCTCGGTGAACATCACGTTCGACGAGCTCAAGAAGGAGGGCGTCAAGCCGGAGTACATCAAGAAGAAGTGTCCGGCGCGTCCCGGCCTGCCGGCGCGCGAATTCAGCATCGATGTCATGACCAATCCGGTCGTCGGCGACATCCGGCGCGAGACGGCCGTCGACGTGGTGATGCGGGTGCAGGCGCTCGACCCGACGCCATCCGCGACGCCGCGCCAGCAGGAGCGCCCCTACGAGTTCACCGTGGGACCGTTCGACTTTCCGCTGATCGACAACGTGCGGCTGAGCGACCGGGGACGCGCGGCGCTCGCGATGACGAGGGTCGACGACAGCGGCGCGACGATCGTCTTCTCGTACTTCCCCGATACGAGGACGAGCCTGCGCGACAAGCCATTCCAGGATGAAGTGATGAGGACGCTGGAGCTGCAGTGATGAACGCGCGAAATTGGCTGTTTGGAGCGATTGCAACCGTATGCTGGTTTCTCGGCTCCTCGGTGCCTGCGGCGGCGCCGGCGCCCGCTCCGGTTCCGGCGACCGCAACCCCAGTAGCAGCTGGCGAAGCTCACCACAACGAGCTCATCGTCCTGGTGCTGACCAAGAACCCGGACGGTGTGGACGCGCCGGTGAATGACGCCAGCGTGACGCTGTTCGTGGGCGAAGACGCGAAGCAGCGGGTGACGGAGCCAGACGGCAAGGTCACATTTCCGATGCCCGACAGCGCGGAAGTGACCCTGCGTGTCGTTGCCGCGAACCTGAAGACGCAGCAGGAGATCCTTTTGCTGCACGACGCGGGTGCGCAGCCCCACAGGGTAATCATGGAGAAGCAGGCCGCGGATCTGGCGGACGACTAGCCGTTTGCCCGCAGCAGCTATAGATCGCGCCGCGTGTCGCTGACTACGCTCCATGGCGTGCAACCGAGGCAGGCAAACGCAGAGCAGGCGACGCTCAAATTCTCGATCGCGCTGACGGTCTTCCTGGGCGTGCTCGGGGTCGCGAGCGGGCTCGCCACGAGCTCGCAGGCGATCATCTTCGATGGCATGTACAGCTTCGTCGACGTCGTGCCGACGATCGTTTCGCTGGTGGTCGTCAAGCTCATCGCGCAAGGCTCAAGCCACCGGTTCCAGTATGGATATTGGCATCTGGAGCCGCTGGTGGCGGTGCTTCGCGACAGCATCCTCGCCGTCGCCTGCATCTATGCTGCGGTTGATGCAGTGAACGGCCTGGCGAGCGGCGGCGCCGATGTTTCATATGGAATGGCAGCTGCTTGGGCAGGCGCACTGAGCGTCATCGGCATTGCGATGACGCTGTATCTGCACCGGCGCGCGCGCGACCTGCAGTCGCCGATGCTCAAGATCGATTCGCGCAGCTGGCTGGTCAGTGCCTGCCTGAGCCTGGCGCTGCTGATCGGATTCGGCATCGCTCTCGGGCTGCATGGCACTCGCTTTGCGAGCTGGATTCCGTACCTGGATGCGATCGCACTGCTGATCATGGCGCTGGCCATGCTGCCGGTACCGCTGATCGGATTGTGGCGGTCGCTGAGCGACGTACTGCAGGTGGCGCCTGATGAGCTCGATTCTCGAGTGCACTCCGTCATGGACAGCATCGTGCGTGAGAGCGCCTTCGTCGACTATTCGAGTTACGTCGCGAAAGTAGGGCGCGCCCGCTTCGTCGAGATCCATGTGCTGGTCGCGCCCGATTCGCGTATCGATACCGCGGCCGCGGATTCGATCCGCCGCGACATCGCGCAACGGTTGAACGCCGTCTTCCCGAATTTCTGGCTCACCGTGGATTTCACTGCGGATCGCGCCTGGCTCTAGAGCTTGCTGTAGCCGTTGCCGGAACCCGGCTGCGTCTCCAAGGGTTGCCCGTCTTTGGGCAAAGGAGAAAGCCATGGCAGCAGTCAGATACATCGTGAACGACGTCGACCGCTCAGCCGAGTTTTATCGGAATCTGCTCGAGTTCAAGGTTGATAAGCACAACCCCGGTAAGTTCGCCGCGCTCAAGCATGACGATCTCACGCTCTACCTCAGCGCGCCGGGTGCGGGCAGCGGAGGTACCGCTGGTGGTAATCCCGAGCCCGGCGGCTGGAACCGGTTGATGTTCGTCACGGATGACATAGACGCGCTCATCGGGCGCTTGAGCGATGCCGGTGCCAAATTCCGGGGAGAGCTGAGTGAGGCGGGTGCCGGCCGGGCAAGACTGGTGGAGGATCCGTCGGGCAATCTCGTCGAGCTGTTCGAGTTCAAGAAGGAATCGGCACACTAGAATTTGTCATAATATACATTATGCGTACTTAGAGAGACGGCACCGGAACGCGTCAGACGCTTCTTCTCCCGAAAAACCGCTGCTCCGTGCGCGTCCTCAGTCCATGTCGAAGCCGGCTGAGAGCTCCGCCTTCGTGTACACGCGAAACGCGATCAGCGTTTCCGTGCCGATGATTCCCTTGAGCTTGCGCATGCGATTGCTGATCACATCGGCAAGCTCTTCGTTCTCGCGCACGCGCACCAGCGCGACCAGATCGTACTGACCGGCGACCGAGAACACCTCGGCGACGCCGGGCAGCTCCGCCAGTTGCTCCGCCAGCTCGTTGATGAGGCTGGTTTCGGCCTTGATCATCACCACTGCATTCACACCAGTCATGGCACGGCTCCCGACATACAGGCCCAACGCATGCGAAATGCCGTGGAAGCCTGCTTGCCTTTCGAAGTTGCAGGAGTATATTCCGGCTCTAGGCGCTTGAGCGGCCGTAAGAAAAGCAGCCAAGCGAAGTTAAAGTAAATTCTCAGCATTAGCAGTCGTCATCGTCTGTCCGGGGTGGTCCCCGCGCAGTGTCGTCGGCTCACTGACCCAATCGCGGGGGAAGTTGCATGAGCAGCGCCTGGGAGCATTTTTTCGCCGCCACCTCGATGCTGGCGTCGAACGGACCGATCAAGCATCGCCTCGTCGAAGCGTATCGCGTGCATCTCGCGACCCTCGACGCAGAGGAAGTGCCGAAAGAGATTCGCGAGGAGTTCAGCTCCCTGTCGAATTGCATGTCGAGCGTGTCGCCGCTGCGCGGCGAGAACGCAGTGCAAGCAACCGTGCGCAAGATGTCCGATGTCGAAGCGGGCGGCCTTGCGATGCGCATCGTCAACATGCTCGGCATCATTGCGCGCAACCAGAGCGCGGCCCGCCCGAAGCTGCGCGCTGTCGGCGACGACTGATCAATCCAGTTTGAAGTCGATGGTGTCCCAGCGCGTCGTGTCCTCGTGACGCGCCTGGCGGCGGATCGCGTCCGCGATCGACCGTTCGTTCCACTCGACGATCTCGTCGGCCAGTGCTTCCAGCTGCACCGGCATCTTTTCCTTCACGCCGAACGCCTCGAGCACGATGACCGGCTTGTCGAGACCCTTGGCGCAGTTCAGCTGGAAATCGATCCATTCGCGATGCGTGCCGTACTGTCCCGACGGCACGATGACGACTTCGGCGAGCGCGATCTGCCGACGCAGCTCGTCCCGCAGCTTGTCGCGCTCGCCCGTGCCGCGCTGCTCCGGATCGCTGCAATTGCGATAGAAGAAATTGTGCGAGCTTTCCAGGTATTCGAATACGCGGTGATAGTCGTCCGACGGCTCGAAAGCGTGGCTGACGAACACGCGCACCGGATTCTGCTGAGAAATACTCACCTGATTCGCTCCTTCGCCGGAATTGTACGCGAGAAGCCCGCCAGCGGGTCGGTAAACCCCTAGTCCGGGAACCGGGCACGTTCGGCCGTGTGCCGGGTGCGATAGAATGCCGCGCTGCGTTTTGCTGCCTGCGACGTTCCAGTTTCACGATGCGTTTCGTCTTGTACAACATCCGGTACGCCACCGGTACGGGGCCTGCATTTCATCTGCCGGTGCCCGGCGCGGGCTATCTGCGCAGCAACGCGCGCGTCCTCGATCGCATCACGCAGTACCTCAAATCGCTGAATCCGGACCTGGTCGGGCTGATCGAGATCGACACCGGCTCGATACGCTCGGGCCTCGTGAACCAGGCGAAGCAGATCGCCGACTCGCTCGGTCACTACTCCACTTACGAGTGCAAGTACGGCACGACCTCCATCAACCAGATCATGCCGATCGTGCGCAAGCAGGCGAACGCGTTTCTCGCCGCGCCGCGCGTCGAGGGCGAGCGCTTCCACTACTTCGAGACCGGCATCAAGCGGCTGATCATCGAGCTGGAGCTGGAAGACGTCGCGGTATTCCTGGTCCACCTGTCGCTGAAGTTCCGCCATCGCCACGACCAGCTGCGCCATTTGCACGAGCTGGTGAAGCGCGCCAGCAAACCGGTCATCGTCGCCGGCGACTTCAACACGTTCTGGGGCGACCACGAGATCTTCCTATTCATGGAAGCGTCCGGGCTGAAGAGCGCGAACCGCCTCGGGCTGCCGTCCTATCCGAGCCGCAACCCGCGCAAAGAGCTCGATTTCGTGCTCTACTCGAACGGCATCGAGGTCACGCAGTTCGACGTGCCCGATGTGCGCTTCTCGGACCATCGGCCCTTGATCTGCGATTTCCAGGTGCGCCGCGCGCCGACATGAACAAGAAAACGACCCACTGGCGGCTCGAGACCGATGCAGATGGCGTTGCCTGGCTGGCTCTGGACAAAGCCGGGGCGTCGACCAACAGCCTGTCGCGCGAGGTCATGCAAGAGCTCGATGCGATGGTCGGTGAGGTCGCGCAGGCCGGGCCCAAGGCGCTGATCGTCACCTCGGCGAAGCGCGGCTTCATCGCAGGCGCCGACATCAAGGAATTCGTGGGCATTCGCACGCCGGACCAGGCGTACGAGCTCATTCGCCAAGGGCAGCAGGTGCTCGACAAGCTCGCAGCACTGCCCTGCCCCACGATTGCCGCGATCAACGGCTTCGCGCTGGGCGGCGGCCTCGAAGTCGCTCTTGCCTGCCGCTATCGCGTGCTGGTCGACGATCCCGCAGCCACCCTCGGCTTCCCCGAAGTGCAGCTGGGCGTGCATCCGGGATTCGGTGGCACGGTACGCGCTGTGCACCTCGCCGGCCCGATCGCTGCGATGGACCTGATGCTGACCGGCCGCACGATCCGCCCAAAACAGGCGCTCGCGATGGGCCTGGTCGATCGGCTCGCGCCGGTCGAGCAGCTCGACAAGATGGCGAAGCAGGTCGCGCTCAGTCCGCCAGCGCCTCGTGGCCCCAAGTTCGTGCATGGCCTGCTGAACTCCGCGCTGCTGCGACCGATCCTCGCCGGCCAGATGCGCTCGCAAGTGGCCCGGCGCGCACGCCCTGAGCACTACCCTGCCCCATACGCGCTGATCACGCTCTGGCAGCGCTACGGCAGCAAGGGCGAGCGTGCCTACGAGGCTGAAGCGCGCTCGATGGCGCAGCTCCTGTGCACGCCGACTTCGCGCAATCTCGTGCGCGTCTTCTTTCTGCAGGACCGGCTCAAGTCTGCTGCGAAGGCCGGCGGCGAGCCCGCCAGGCACGTGCATGTCGTCGGCGCAGGCGTCATGGGCGGCGACATCGCGACGTGGTGCGCGACGCGTGGCCTGACAGTCACGCTGCAGGATCGCGCCGAGCAGTACATCGCGCCTGCCATGGAACGAGCCCGCAAGTTCGTCGAGAAGCGTTATCCGGATCAGGCGAAGCGTGACGAGACCCTGGCCAGACTGCAGCCCGACGTCGAAGGGCACGGCGTGGCGACGGCGGATATCGTCATCGAAGCGATCTTCGAGGACCTGAACGCGAAGCGCGAGCTGTTCGCGCGCATCGAACCCAAGCTGAAGCCGCTGGCGCTGCTCGCCACCAACACTTCGAGCATCGTGCTGGAGCAGCTCGCGCAGAATCTCGCCGCGCCCGAGCGGCTGATCGGCCTGCATTTCTTCAATCCCGTGGCCCGCATGCCGCTGGTGGAAGTCATCCACGCCGAGCGCACGCAGCCGCGCAACGTGCACGTCGGTCTCGCCTTCGCACGACAGATCGACAAGCTCGCGATTGCCTGTCGCAGCTCGCCCGGTTTCCTCGTCAACCGCGTGCTCATGCCGTACCTGAGCGAGGCTGTGCGGGCCGCGCAAGAAGGCATTCCGCTCGCGCTCATCGATCGCGCGGCCGAGGACTTCGGCATGCCGATGGGTCCGATCGAGCTCGCGGACGTCGTCGGCCTCGACGTCGTCATGAGCGTCGGCAAGGTGTTCTTCCAGGCCGGCGCCCAGGTGCCGCACGTCCTGTCGATCCGCTACGAGCAGAAGAAATTCGGCAAGAAGAGCGGCGAAGGGTTCTATGTGTGGCGCGACGACAAGCCGCAGAAGCCGCCGAGCGCCGCACCCGCGCCGCCCGATCTGCAGGACCGGTTGCTGTTGCCGCTGATCAACGAGGCCGTCGCCGTGCTTCGCGAGCACATCGTCGAGGACGCGGATCTGATCGATGCCGGAGTGATTTTCGGCGCGGGCTTCGCGCCCTTCCGCGGCGGTCCGATTACATACGCGCGCGCGCGCGGCGTCGACGAGATCCTCGCGCGGCTCGAAGAGCTGCGCACCGTGCACGGCGAACGTTTCGCAGCGGACGCAGGTTGGCAATTGCTACGGTAAATCGCGTGCTCGGGCGCCCGTGGCGTCCGAAAAGCCTGTGCTACCATCCAGCGCATGGAGAGCAAGCCGCTCGAACTTGGACTGCTGCGTTCGTTTTCACCGCTCGATGGACTGAAGTCTGAAAACCTGCACGCGCTCGCGCGCAAGACAGCGATGCATTCGTTGTCGCAGGGCCGGCAGCTGTTCAAGGAAGGCGACAGCGACAAGCGAACGTACTACGTCGTCAGCGGCGTGCTCGAGCTGATGCACGAAGGTCGATCGGTCCTCGTCATTCGCGGCGGCTCGCCCGAGGCACGCAATCCGGTCGCGCCGGGCAATCCGCGCCGCTACACCGCACGCGTCGTTTCGGAGCGCATGGACTACGTCGCCATCGACAGCGACACGCTCGACATGATGCTCACCTGGGACCAGACCGGCTCGTACGAGGTGAACGAGCTGCGCGGCGTCGGCGAGGAAGGTCCAATCTCCGACGACTGGATGACGAACCTGCTGCAGACGAAGGCCTTCCACAAGATTCCGCCGGCGAACATCCAGGCGATCTTCATGCGCATGCAGCGCGTCGACTACAAGCCGGGCGAAATCATCATCAAGCAGGGCGACGAAGGCGACTACTTCTACGTCGTCGTCAAAGGCCGCTGCGCGGTCACGCGCGAGACGCCGCTCAATCGCGACGGCATCAAGCTCGCCGAGCTCGGCATCGGTGACACCTTCGGCGAGGAAGCGCTGATCTCGGACGCGAAGCGCAACGCGAGCGTGGCGATGACAACCGAAGGCGCGCTGATGCGGCTCGCGAAGCAGGACTTCCGCACGCTGCTCAACGAGCCGATGCTCGAATGGGTGGACATGGACGAGGCTCGCACGCTGGTCGCCAGTGGCGCCAAGTGGCTCGACGTGCGCCTGCCGAGCGAGTTCGACAATTATCGGATGGAGGGCGCGCTCAACCTGCCGCTGTATTTCATCCGCCTGAAGCTGAAGACCCTCGAGCGCGACGTGCATTACATCGTGTGCTGCGACACCGGCCGACGCAGCTCCGCCGGTTGCTACATCCTTTCGGAGCGCGGCTTTCGCGCGTCGGTTCTGAAAGACGGCCTCATGGCCTACCGCGACAAGTAGCTGCAACCAGCGGCAATTGGCGCGCGTCTCATTCGCGTGCGATTCCTGCCCCTCATCTGGTCCGGTATCTGGCGTAAACCCGGACGCAGCGTGCTGATTTTTCTTCAGGTCAGCGTCGCTTTTGCACTCTTTGGCGTGCTGCAGGGGATGAAAACCGGCGTCGATCGCCTCATCGACCAGGCGCGCGCCGATTTGCTGCTGGTACACGGCAGCCTGAGTCTCATCGATCCGCTGCCACTGGGCTTGCTCGCGCGCATCAGATCGGTGCCGGGCGTCAAGGCAGTCGTTCCGGTGGAATTGTTCGGCGGCATCTTTCAGCTGCCGACGCAGCAGGTCGGCATCGTCGCGATCCGGCCGGACGCCGGATGGCTCTCAGCTTTTACCTACACGGTTGCGCCTGAGCAGGCCGCAGCGTTCGCGAACACGCGAACCGGCACGCTGGTCAGAAAGTCCCTGGCGGACAAGTACGGTTGGAAAGTCGGCGACCGCATTCCGCTGATCACGAACACCGCTCAACGGGACGGCTCGACCAACTGGTCGTTCGAGATGGTTGGCACGTACACAGACAGCGATGTCGCCGGTGGCAGCGATGTCATCCTGATCCAATACGACTACTTCGATGAGGCGCGGCTGCTCGGCAAAGGAACTGTCAGTCACTTCAACGCATCCATCGTCGATCCGCGGCAGGCCGCGGCGGTGGCCGATGCGATCGACCGCCTGTTCGCCAATTCCACCAACGCGACGCACACCGAATCGCTGCGCGAGCTGGCGCAGATGCAGCTGCAATCGATCGGCGACCTGAATTTTCTCATTCGCGCCGTCGTCAGTGCAGTGCTGGTCGCGCTGTTCTTCGCGACGACCACGATGCTGATGCAATCGGTGCGCGAGCGCATGCCGGAGCTGGCCGTCATGAAGACTCTCGGCTTTGCCGACAGCGTGCTGTTTCTTTTCATCGTCGCGGAGGCCGCAATCGTCTGCGTAGTCGCGGCGGGCTTCGGGCTGGTGCTCGCGCTGGTTGCGTTCCCGTTCGCCTCGAAGGTCGTGCCCGGGCTGTCGATGCCCGTGCCGGTGGTCGCGATCGGACTGGGATGTGCCGCGCTGGTCGCGCTCATCAGCGCGTCGGCGCCCGCCATTCGCGCCGCCCGCCTGAACATCGTCGCCGCACTGGCCAGCCGCTAGAGTCGTATGAAATTCCTGCGCGAGTTGCTCGCTCTCCTGCTCGTCAATCTCTCGGGCATCACGCAGCGGATCGGCTCTGCGCTGACGATCGTGGTCGGCGTGACTTGTGCGGTCGGCGTACTGGTGTCGATGCTTGCCATGGGCACCGGAGCTCGCGAGCAGCAAACGGCCAACGTCCGGTCGGACCGGGTCGTCCTCACGACCCGCGGCACGATGCAGGGCCAGGGCAGTATCACCAGACAGGAAGCTGCGGTGATTCTGGGCCTGCCCGGCGTGCGCAAGGACGCCAGGGGCGAGCCGATCGTCGTCTTCCAGGCGATGGTCCCCATCGAGGGCCGGCGGCGCGCGACTGGCAAGCGCATCTACTTTCCGCTCGTGGGCACGACCGCGAAGCTCGCTGAGCTGACACCGGACATGCGCTTCACCGCCGGACGGAGCTTCGAGCCCGGACTGCACGAGCTGGTCGCAAGCAATGCCTGCCGTCGTCAGTTCGTCGGTTTCGAGCTGGGCGATCGACGCCTCATCCGTGGCAGCGACTGGACTGTCGTCGGCCACTTCGACGAAGGACGTGCGCAGAATTGCGTCGTGCATGCCGATGCCGAGACGGTCATGAGCGCGCTCAGCCGCACCACGTACTCGTCGGCTACGTTGATGCTGCAGTCGTCAGCAGGTTACGCAACGTTGCGCGCGGCAGTTACCGGCAATCCGGCGTTGCGGCTCGACGTCCAGCACGAGAAGGAGGCGATCGAAACTGCATTCAAGCCGCTGAACTCGATCCTCAACTTCGTGAGCTTCTTCGTCGGCACGATCATGGCGATCGGCGCAACGCTGGGCGCGGTCAATTCGCTGTATGCGATCGTCGATTCGCGACAGCGCGAGATCGCCACGCTGCGGGCCATCGGGTTCAGCCCGGCTGCAGTCGTGCTGGCGGTCCTGCTGGAATCGATGTTGCTTGCCCTGCCCGGAGCTCTGCTGGGAAGCACGCTGGCGTGGTTGTTGTTCAACGGACTCGCGGCGAGTCCTTTCGGTTACAGCTTCCAGCTGTCGGTCACGCTGTCGCTCGCTGTGCTCGGAATCGAATGGGCGCTGGCGATGGGATTGCTGGGGGGCCTGCTCCCTGCCCTGCGCGCTGCCCGAATGCCGGTGGTGACCGCGCTCCGGGCGATTTGATCTCTACATCGTGTGAGTCGGCTTGTCGCCGCCGAGAGCACCGGCCAGGTAGCTCTCGATCTTCCGCTGCGTGTTGCCCCGGTCCTGTTCGCTGAACTGCACGCCGATGCCGGCGGTGCGTTTGCCCTGCGCGCCTTTCGGCGTCATCCAGATGACGCGGCCGGCGACCGGCAGCTTCTCGTCCTCGCCCATCAGATTGAGGAGCATGAAGACTTCGTCGCCGAGCCGGTAGTTGCTGTTCGTGGGGATGAACAGGCCGCCGTTCTTCACGAACGGCATGTACGCCAGATACAAGGCGCTCTTGTCCTTGATCGTGAGCGTCAGCAAACCGGGCTTGCTGCTGGGCTGGCGCATGACCATTCGTTACTCAGGCTCTCTTGCGATTCAGTTCGAGGACGTCCATCAACGCGATCAGCCAGGACTCGACTGCCAGCTCGCGCTGGAGCGCGGTGCGGGCCAGTTGGGCTTTCAGGGCGCGCGCGCGATCCACCATGCTGTAAACGCCGCTTATGTTCAACGGCCGGGACGGACTTGGCAAGTGCGTAGAGCGCCCAGGGAACGTGACCAGGTCGGCAGTTCCGGCAAGAGCTGCGCGCGCCAGTGAGCTGAGCCACAGATCGAGCCAGGTCAGGCGCTCGCTCAGAGCGTCTTTTTCCCATTCGGCGGCTACCTGGGTCACATCGGCCTGGCCGGTGAGCAGCGCGCCGAGCGACTTCTGCATGTGCTCGTTCAGCGCGTCAAAACGGCCGTCCGCGTATGCCAGCGCGCGCAGCGGCGCGCCGCCGGCGAAATCGAGCAGCGCCGCTTCGATCGCGCGCCCGCTCTTCTCGCGCAACCACGCGATCGCCTCATCCCGCGATGGTCGCGCGATCGTCACCTTCTGACAGCGACTGCGTACCGTCGGCAGCAACATCGAAGGTTGCGACGTGATCAGCAGCAGCAAGCTGCGCGCCGACGGCTCTTCGAGCGTCTTGAGCACGCTGTTCGCAGCGCTCGGCGTCATCAGATGTGCCGGATCGACGATCGCGACTTTGTAGCCCTGGCGATAGCTCGTCTTCGTCAGACGCTCGGTGGCAGCGCGCACCTGGTCGATCGAGATCTGCTGCTTGTCCTCTTCCGGGATGACCAGTATCAGGTCTGGATGCGAGCCGGCCGCGAACAATGCGCAGCTTGCGCATTCGCCGCAACACCTCAATGTCGATCCCGCGGATTTGTCGCAGAGCACTGCGCAGGCGAGCCACGCAGCAAACGCCTGCTTGCCGACGCCTTCCGCACCTTGCAAGAGCAACGCGTGCGAGAGGCGGTTTGCAGCCCACGCCTTGCGTAGCTGTGCAGCTGCATCCTCGTGCCACGGCAGCAGCTGCGGCACCGCTCGTTGGTTGGTCTCCGTCATGGGCGCATGAACAGGCGAATCTCCACTTCGGCCCGGATCGCGTGCTGGACGCTCTCGCGATCGGCAGTGGCATCGATGACGGCGAAGCGCCCCGGCTGGCTCCGCGCGCGCTCCAGATAACTGTTGCGCACGCGTTCGAAGAATTCCCGCCGCTCCTGCTCGAAGCGGTCGCTCGTACCGCTTTGCGCATCACGAGCCGCCGCGCGTGCGCGACCGATCTCGATCGGCGCGTCGAGCAACAGCGTCAGATCCGGACGCAGCTCTGCTTGCACGAAGCGCTCGAGATTGGCGATCTCTTCGCGACGCACGCCACGGCCGTCGCCCTGGTATGCGTAAGTCGCATCGGTAAAGCGATCGCACACCACCCAGGCACCGCGCTCCAGCGCGGGACGGATGAGGTTCTCGATGTGGGTCGCGCGTGCTGCGAACATGAGCAGCAGCTCACAGGTCATGGGCATCGGCTCGTCCGTCGGGGTGAGCAGAAGCTCGCGAATCTGCTCTGCCCGCGGCGTGCCGCCCGGCTCGCGCGTCACGATGACTTCGAGTCCGCGCTCGACCAGCGAGTCGCGCAAAGCAGCGATCTGCGTCGTCTTGCCGACGCCTTCGCTGCCTTCGATGGTGATGAACTTGCCGCGAGTCATCGTCGACGCAACTCCCGCAGGTACCGCCTCACGGCGAGGTTATGCTCGGCCAAAGTCTTGGAGAAGTAGTGGCTGCCATCCCCCACCCCTGTCGCGACGAAGAATAGCGCGCCGGACACGTCGGGTTGAACTGCGGCGTGCAACGATTCCAGGCTCGGCATTGCAATGGGTGTCGGCGGGAGCCCCGGGCGCGTGTACGTGTTGTACGGCGTGTCGCGCGACAAATCCGCGCGACGGATATTGCCGTCGTAGCTCACGCCCATGCCGTAGATCACCGTCGGATCCGTTTGCAGGCGCATTCCGCGCCGCAACCGCTCGACGAACACGCCGGCGATCTGCGCGCGCTCGCGCTCGAGAGCGGTCTCTTTTTCCACGATCGAGGCGAGGATCAACGCCTCATACGCGCTGGCCAGCGGCAGATCGGCCGCACGCTGGGCCCAGGCCTTGTTCAGCTCATCCTGCAAGCGGCGATGCGCGATCGCGAGCAGCTCCAGGTCGGTCGTGCCGCGCGGGAAGCGATACGTATCCGGGAAGAACTGCCCTTCCGGATGCACTTCCGGCTCGCCGAGTGCTCGCATGATGTCCGCGTCGCTGCGATTGACGTTCTCGTTGTTGACGGCGTCGCTCGCTACGAGGGCGTTGCGCACGTCCGCGAACGTCGAGCCTTCGATGAAGGTGATGCTGTGGAGCAGAACCTGCCCGGAGCTGAGCAGCGCCAGCAAGCCTCGCGGCGTCAGTCCGGGCTGCAGCTCGTACTCCCCTGCTTTCAACGCGCTGTCACTGCGCGTGAGACGCGACCAGACGACCCAGATCTGCGGCTGGTCCAGGAGCCCGCGTGCGTGCAAGGCAGACGCAACGCTTCGCGTACTGGCGCCGCGCGGCACTTCGAATGTCGTCTTCTGCTGCAGCCCGGCGATCGGTGCCCGCAACCAGTTGTTGCTCCACCAGACGAGCACTGCTGCGCCTGCCAGCCCCAGGAAGAGCAGCAGCACCAGGACTTGCAGCAATCGTCGCATCAGAAATCCAGCGCCTGTCGCAGTCGGTCGGCGACGGGGCTGTCATTCCAGCGCAATGCTCCGAGCTCGGTGACCGAGCGGACGCCACGCACTGAACTGGTGATGAAGACTTCGCTCGCCGCCTCCACGTCATGCGGCCAGAGGGGCTCCTCGCTCACCGCAATATCCAACTCTTTTGCCAGTCGCAGCACTTCGGCGCGCATCACGCCGAGCACGCCGCAGAACCGCAAATCCGGTGTGACCAGCAAACCCGAGCGAACCAGGAAGACGTTGCACGCCGTGCCGCACACCAGCTCCCCTTCCGTGTCGAGCATCAACCCGTCGACGATACGTTCGTCGTACCACTCCGCCTGGGCCAGCACCTGTTCGAGACGGTTGAGATGCTTGATCCCCGCCAGGCGCGCATTGCGTCCGAGGCGCGTCTCGCACCAACGCAGCGCAAGTCCCGGGCCGGCGGGCTGCGGCGGTGCTGGGTAGAGCGCAACGACGCGCGTCGTCTTGCTCTGCGACGATGGTCGATAGCTGCGTGGCCCGACACCGCGCGACACGACGATCTTCAATACGGCGCGCTCGGCCGATCCGCTGAGGCGCTGCACGTCCGAGCGCAGCACGGCACGGTCCGGCGCTACGATGCCGAGCCGTTCGCAGCCGAGCGCAAGGCGTCGCAGGTGCTGCTCGAGAAATCGCACGCGTCCCTGCGCCAGCAACGCAGTCTCGAAGACACCGTCGCCGTAGTGGAGACCGCGATCCTCCACAGCGATCGCGTGCAACGGATCGGTCGGGCTGATGCCGTTGATGAGGACTGCAGCCGTCATGCCTCGACACCCAACGCGCGCAACACACCGCGCGCCTTCGCCCGGGTCTCCTCCAGCTCTCGGTCCGCGATCGAGTCGGCGACGATGCCCGCGCCGGCACGCAAGCTCAGCGCGCGGCCGTCCAGCTGCAGCGAGCGAATCAGGATATTCATGTCCATGCTGCCATCGCGATTCAGATAACCCAGCGACCCCGTGTAAGCGCCGCGCGGGGCGCCCTCCAGCTCCGCGATGATCTCCATGCAACGGATCTTCGGGCAGCCGGTGATCGTGCCGCCCGGAAACACCGCCGCCAGCACATTGCCGGGGGTCACGTCCGCACGCAAGCGCCCGCGCACGTTGGAGACGATGTGATGCACGTGCGCATACGACTCGATCGTCATGAACTCGTCGACCTGCACGCTGCCCGGCTCGCACACGCGCCCCAGATCGTTGCGCTCCAGGTCGATCAACATCACGTGCTCGGCCCGCTCCTTGGGATGCGCGTGCAGCTCGCGCGCCAGCGCTCGATCGGCTTGCGGATCCGCGCCGCGCGGTCGTGTGCCTGCGATTGGACGCGTCGTGACCAAGCCGTCGCGCACGCTCACGAGCCGTTCGGGCGAAGAACTGATGACCGTGACGCCATCCAGCACAGCGAGGCCGCTGAACGGTCCGGGATTGGTCTCGCGCAAGCGGCGATAGACCTGATGCGGCTGGATCCCATGGCGCAGCGTCGCCTGCCAGCCGCGCGAAAGATTCGCTTGATAGATGTCGCCCGCGCCGATGTATTCCAAAGCTCGCTCGACCGCATCCAGATACCGGCGCGGATCGTCTTCGACGACCGAGGACTCCAGCAATCCCACGCGCGCGTCGGGCAAGCGCGGCGCTGCTCGCAGGTCCGCTGCGATGCTCGGGATCAGGTCGGCGGCGGCTTCCTCAGCGACGATCCAACAGCGACCGCTGTCGTGTTCATGTACCACTGCGGCAGGAATGCGAATCGCCTGCGCGATCGGACCGACAGTCGGTTGCCGTAAGCGCAAACGAGGCTCGATCTGGCCGGCAAGCTCATATCCCAGGTAGACGAGCCAACCGCCCGTGAACGGCACGCAGTGGGTCGTGGCACCCGGCGCAGCCTCTCGCTCGCGCTGCCACCAGCGATCGAGTGCCGGCAGAAATCGCTCCGCCGTCGCGGCCGGCGCGACGAGGCGACCTGCGGGATGCGCGAACAGGATATCGAAGCGGCCCAGCGGCTCACCGGCCGCAGCGCTCTCGAAGAGCGCGGGATACAGATCGGGAGAAGCGGCGTGAAGCGCGAGCAGCGCCGCGGGATCGACGTCGATGGGTTCGAGGAGCGAGCCGCTCAATTCATGTCATTCGAGGGCGCGGAAGATCACCGAGCCGTTCGTGCCGCCGAACCCGAACGAGTTCGACAGAGCGATGCGGATCGGCATGCGCCGCGCGGTCTTCGGCACATAGTCGAGATCGCAGCCCTCGCCCGGATTGTCGAGGTTGATGGTCGGCGGCGCGACCTGGTCGCGGATCGCGAGGATCGAGAAGATCGCCTCGACCGCACCGGCGGCGCCGAGCAGGTGTCCCGTCATCGACTTGGTCGAGCTCACGGCAAACTTGAACGCGTGGTCGCCGAAGCAGCGCTTCAAGGCAATCGTCTCCGCGCGATCGCCGAGCTCCGTCGACGTAGCGTGCGCATTCACGTACTGCACGTCGCTCGGATTGATCTTCGCATCCTGCAGGGCATTCGCCATCGCGAGGCGCGCGCCCTCGCCGTCTTCTGGCGGCGCAGTGATGTGATGAGCATCGCCGCTCATGCCGAAGCCGACGATCTCTGCATAGATCCGGGCACCGCGCTTTTTCGCGTGCTCGTACTCTTCGAGCATGATCGCGCCGGCGCCGTCCGACAGCACGAACCCGTCGCGATCGCGATCCCACGGCCGGCTGGCGCGCTGCGGATCGTCGTTGCGCGTGGACAACGCCCGCGCCTGGCAGAAGCTGCCGAGACCGAGCGGCGTCGTCGCCATCTCCGCGCCACCCGCGACCATCGCGTCGGCGTCGCCATACTGGATGAGCCGCATCGCGAGCCCGATGGCGTGCGTCGATGTCGTGCACGCAGTCACTGTCGCGAGGTTCGGGCCGGTGAGCTTGAAGTTGATCGAGATGTGGCCGGAGATCATGTTGATGATGCTGCCGGGCACGAAGAACGGCGAGATGCGCTTCGGACTGTTGGTCTCGGCGTACTTGCGATAGTTCTCTTCGATGGTGTCGAGGCCGCCGATGCCGGCGCCCATCGTGATGCCGATGCGCTGCGCATTCGCCGGCGTCACTTCGATGCCGGAGTCCTTGATCGCGTCCGCCGCTGCACCGTAACCGTAGTGCATGAACGGATCCATCTTGCGCAGCTCTTTCGGCGAGAGGTACTTCTCCGCGTCGAAGCCGACCACCGGCCCATGAAAGCGCACCGGCCAGGCACTCACGTCGAAGCGAGTGATCGGCCCGATGCCGCTCTTGCCGTCGAGCACGTTCTGCCACGCCCTGTCGACAGTACTGCCGACGGGCGAGACGATGCCGAGACCAGTGATGACGACGCGCCGCTTCGACAAGCGTTTACCTCATTCGGTGCAGGTCATGGATCGGGAGTTGCAGACAGTGCGATCGACCCGCCTTCCCTGGCCGGGGACTCGCGTGGAGCGCAGGCGGCACATGGACGCCTGCGAACGAAAAATGTCAGGCCTGATTGCGGCGCTCGGTGATGTAATCGATCGCCTGCTGAACGGTCGTGATCTTCTCAGCGTCCTCGTCCGGGATCTCGGTCTCGAATTCTTCCTCCAGCGCCATCACCAGCTCGACTGTGTCGAGCGAGTCGGCGCCGAGGTCGTCGACGAAGGAAGCGTCGTTGGTGACTTCTTCCTCTTTCACCCCCAGTTGCTCGGCGACGATGGCTTTAAC
>DATNFA010000160.1:0-5214 GCA_035606615.1 Steroidobacteraceae bacterium | reverse complement strand
CATTGCAGAGCCGTACGCGTTGGAGATTTCCGGCGACTGGCGCGGCGCGGCGCGAGCATGGCAGGCGCTCGGCTGTCCTTACGAGCAGGCGAATGCACTGGCTGCGGGCGGCGAACAGGAACAACTCGAAGCGCTGACGATCCTGGAGAGACTCGGTGCAACGGCTGCGGCCAATGCATTGCGCCGACGGATGCGCGAGCAGGGCATGCGCCGCATCCCGCGAGGCTCGCGCACTTCCACCCGCACCAACACGCACGGGCTCACCAAGCGCGAGGCGGAAATCTTCGAGCTGCTGGCGCAGGGACTGCGCAATTCGGCGATCGCCAAGCGACTGTTCGTCACGACCAAGACGGTCGATCATCACGTCTCGGCGATCTTCACCAAGCTCGGCGTGTCCTCGCGGGCGGAGGCGATCGCGCTGAGCAAAAAGCCGGCAGAGTCAGGCTGAAGCCTGACTCACGCCGGCGTCGGAGTCGGGCTGAAGCCCGACCTACAGGTCCTCGACCTTACTTCGGCAGCAGAGTCACCGGCACTTCCATGACGCTGTCGACCGGCAGCTTGTTCAGCTCGGCGGCCTTGCGCACCGCGGCTTCGCTCGGTCCTTCGTAGACGCAGAACGTCTTGGTCTTGTCCGCGTTCGCGTACGACTGGATCCAGCGCACGCCGACCGACGCGTTGTTGCTGTTGACCTTCGCCTTGGTTGCGGCATCCAGGCCTTCGAGCGCGCCGGCAGGGAAAGTACGCTCGATCAGGTAGCGATGGTTGGTGGGGCTCGGCTGCGTGGCCGCTGCGGTCTTGGCGGGCTCGCCCGCGAAGGCACTGGCGAACAGCAGGCAGCCCAGTACTGCGATCAGCTTCTTCATTTGCAATCTCCGATAGTGACGATGGGTCCCGCCGCTCGCTCACACGAAATAGAAATACGGATCGAGCACGCGCACCTCGGTGATCTGCGTGACCGGCAGCTTGTTGCAGGCTGCGGCGCGGCGGATCGCCTCGGGCGTGGGCGCGTCGTAAATGCAGAACGTGCGCTTGCGATCGGGTGTCGCGTAGGAATGGACCCAGGTGACCCCATATTCGGCATTGCGCTCGATGACCTTGCGGCACACGTCCGCGCCGGCTTCGTTCATGGGAATCGCGAGGCCGTCGGGGAATTCTCGTTCGACGAGATAGCGAGGCATTTACCGTTACTCCAGGATCGCCCGGTCAATTCCGAGCGGGGACCATCGTGCCAGCGCGGGGCCGGCGCCAAATCGGAGGGCTTACCCAATTTGCAGGGCTAGCTTACCTAGATTGGTTGCCGCTGCGGATCGGTTACGGATGATGCGGATGACGGACGGACAACGGCCGGCGGCGCGGGCATACTGCGCGGCGCCGGAGGGAGCTGAGGGAGCTAAGGCAGGAAGCTGGTGCCCAGGAGAGGACTCGAACCTCCACGGATCGCTCCACTGGTACCTGAAACCAGCGCGTCTACCAATTCCGCCACCTGGGCAAGGATGGGAATCTCGCCGGGGGGTCCCCGGACGAGGCGCGCAATCTACCGGTGGTATTCCGGGGTGTCAACAAACGGCAAGTAGAGATGAAATCAACCAAGAAAACGAAGAAAACCAAGCATTCCGCGGGCGCGCCCGAGGCGCACTCGCAATCGCCGGCGGCTGCGGCGCGCGTCCTGACGACGCTGCGCGAAGCCGGCCGGCCCCTTACTTTCGATGAATTGGCCGAGCGAATCGGCCGCGACGGCAAGGCAGCGCGGCGCCGGCTGCATTCGCAGCTGGATGAGTTGCTGCGCGCTGCAGAAATCATCGGTAATCGGCGCGGCGAATACATGCTGCGCGAGCGCGTTGCGCAGCTCGTCGTCGGCACCGTGAGCGGGCATCGCGACGGTCATGGGTTCGTGTTGCCCGACGATCGCTCGGCGCCGGTGTTTCTGCCGCCGCGCCAGATGCAGGAAACGATGCATGGCGATCGGGTCGCCGTGCGCGTCAGCGGTCAGGACAATCGCGGCCGGCCGCAAGGCGCTCTCGTAGAAGTTCTCGAGCGCAACACGCGCGAGATCGTCGGTCGCCTGTACGACGAGTCCGGCATCAGCTTCGTCGTGCCCGACAATCCGCGGATCGGCCATCGCGTGCTCGTGCCGCGCGGTCACCTCGGCGGTGCGCGCGCCGGTCAGGTCGTGCTGGTCAAGCTGATCGAGCAGCCGTCACGCACGGCGCAGGCGTTGGGTCATGTAACGCGAGTGCTCGGCGAGCACGCCGCGCCGGGCATGGAGACCGAGATCGCGATCCATTCGCACGGTCTGCCGTTCGAGTTTCCTCGCGAAGCGGTTGCGGAGGCCGATGCATTCGGTCGCACCGTGTCGGCGGCGGCGAAACGCGGGCGCGAAGATCTGCGCGAGCTGCCGCTCGTGACGATCGATGGCGAAGATGCGCGCGACTTCGACGACGCCGTGTACTGCGAGGAAGTGCGTGGCGGCTGGCGGCTCGTGGTCGCAATCGCAGATGTCGCGAGTTATGTCAGCCAGGACTCCGCGCTCGACAAGGAAGCCCAGAATCGCGGCACGTCGGTCTACTTTCCGAATCGCGTGTTGCCGATGCTCCCGGAGGCGCTGTCGAACGGGTTGTGTTCGTTGAATCCGCAGGTCGACCGTCTCTGCATGGTGTGCGAGATGCGCGTCAGCGAGCAGGGCAAAGTCACCCGCGCGCGGTTCTTCGAGGGCGTGATGTGCTCGGCGGCGCGGTTGACGTACACGAAGGTTGCGGCGTACCTCGCCAACCCGACCGCGAGGCACGAGCCGGAAGTCGTCACGGTCGGTCCGCAACTGATGCAGCTGCATGCGGTTTTCAAAGCCCTGCTGCAGGCTCGCACGCAGCGCGGCGCGCTGGATTTCGACGCGCCGGAGCTGAAGGTGCGGTTCGACGCGGCCGGCAAGATCGCGGCGTTCGTGGAGTCCACGCGCAACGACGCGCACCGGCTGATCGAGGAATGCATGATCGCGGCGAACGTCGAGGCGGCGCGCTTCCTGAAGAAGCACCGCATGCCGACGCTCTATCGCGTGCACGGCGCGCCCGAGGACGACCGGCTCGAAACGCTGCGGCGATTTCTGCAGGGCTTCGGCATTCAGCTGCCGACCGATCGCGATCTGACGCCGCACGACCTCGGCGCGGTCCTGCACCGGGTCATGGCCAGCGAGGAAGCGCACCTGATCCAGACGGTCGTGGTGCGCTCGATGCCGCAGGCGGTCTACCAGCCGGAGAACATCGGCCACTTCGGCCTGGCATTGCCCGAGTACGCGCATTTCACCTCGCCGATCCGTCGCTATCCGGATCTCATGGTCCATCGCGGAATCCGCCACATCCTGCGCGGCGGCACGCCGGAGGATTTCCCGTGGTCGCCCGGGATGATGGCCGCGCTCGGACAGCAGTGCTCGTTCAAGGAGCGCCGCGCCGACGAAGCGACGCGCGATGCGTTGTCGTGGCTCAAGTGCGAATACATGAGCGACAAGCTCGGCGAGGAGTTCGACGCGCTGGTCACGTCCGTCGTCGACTTCGGTCTGTTCGTGCAGGTGAAGGGCGTGCAAGTCGACGGGCTGGTGCACGTCAGCGCGCTCGGCACCGACTACTTCTCGCGCGACAGCTCCGGTTTCCGCATGGTCGGCGCGCGCAGCGGCCGCGTGTTCAAGCTCGGCGATCATCTGCGCGTGCGGCTGATCAACGTGATCATCGACGAGCGCAAGATCGATTTCGAGCTCGCAGACTCGGGCGGCGCGCGTGCGATCCGCGGACCGTGGCAGCGACGTAAAGGTCGGCGATGAGCGAGACGACGGTCGTGTTCGGGCTGCACGCCGTGCGCGCGTTGCTGCAGCGGCGGCCGAAGAGCGCTTCGCTTCTGGTACTGCAGAAGGGAAGAGAGGACGCGCGGTCGACTGAGTTGCTGCGGCTGGCGGAGGCCGCGGGCGTGCGCATCGAATGGCGTGACGCTCACGACCTCGATCGTCTCGCGGGCAACGAGCATCACCAGGGCGCTTGCCTGCAGATCCGTGCGCTCGGTCCGCTCGGTGAAGGTGCGCTGGACGAATTACTCGACAAGGCACCAGCGCCGCCGCTGCTCCTGGTCTTGGATGGCGTGCAGGATCCGCACAACCTCGGCGCCTGTCTGCGCACCGCGGATGCGGCCGGTGCGAGCGCGGTCATCGTGCCGCGGGATCGCGCTGCCGGCCTCACGCCGACGGTACGCAAGGTCGCCTCCGGCGCCGCCGAGACGATGCCGCTGATCCAGGTCGTGAATCTGGCGCGCACCCTGCGCTGGCTGAAGGAGCGCGAGATCTGGGTGGTCGGCGCCGACGACCAGGCGCCGAAGTCCGTCTTCGAGGCACAGCTGACCGGCCCGCTGGCGCTGGTGCTGGGCGCGGAGGGCGCGGGCCTGCGCCGGCTGACGCGGGAGAACTGCGACCTGCTGGTCGGCATTCCGATGGCCGGGACGGTGGAAAGCCTGAATGTGTCCGTCGCGGCCGGGGTGCTGCTGTTCGAGGCGGCCCGCCAGCGGCGGCCTAGCTAGTCCTCCCTGCTTCCGCTACTATGCGCGCCCCGTCGGGCATGTGCCCGGCGGTAACTCCTTGCCTCACCGCAGATTCTCGCTGACGGGAGGCACATCCACGAGGAGCAGCAATGCGACATTACGAGATCGTTTTCCTGGTCCATCCCGACCAGAGTGAACAGGTTCCAGCGATGCTGGAGCGCTACAAGGGCATGATCGCGGCCGGCAACGGCACCGTGCATCGCCTCGAGGATTGGGGCCGGCGCCAGCTGGCGTTCCCGATCGCGAAGGTCCACAAGGCCCACTACGTCCTGATGAACATCGAGTGCGACAGCAAGACGCTGGGCGAGCTGACCGGCGGCTTCCGCTTCAGCGACGCCGTGCTGCGCCACCTGGTGATCAAGATGGACGCGGCGGTGACCGAGCCTTCGCCGATGGCCAAGGGCGACGATGAGACGCGCGACGAGCGCTTCATCGATGACGGCGAGGACGATTCGCCGCGCGCCGACGCCTGATCCGCCATTCACTCTTTCGGAGACCATCCATGGCCCGCTTTTTCCGCCGCCGCAAGTTCTGCCGCTTCACTGCCGAAGGCATCGAGCAGATCGACTACAAGGATCTCGGCATCCTGAAGAGCTACATCACGGAGACCGGCAAGATCGTTCCGAGCCGGATCACCGGGAC
>DATNFA010000159.1:0-120951 GCA_035606615.1 Steroidobacteraceae bacterium | reverse complement strand
AGCGAGCCGTCGTTCGCAGTGACCGTCTCGTACGCAATCGCGGTCGAGCCGGAGGCCATCAGCGCCTTCGCTTGCTCCGCATCGGCGGCGAGATGCAGATACGTGAACAGGATCTGTCCGGGGCGCAGCATCTTGCACTCGGCGAGCTGCGGCTCCTTGACCTTCACGACCATTTCGGCGCCGTCGAACACTTCCTTCGCCGAGGTGACGATCTTCGCGCCTGCGGCGACGTACGCCGCGTCGTCGACGCCGATGCCGGCACCGGCCGAGCTCTGCACCAGCACCTGATGACCGGCCGCTACCAGCTCACGCACACCTGCCGGAACGAGACCGACGCGGTATTCGTGGTTCTTGATCTCCTTGGGGACGCCGACGCGCATGCGCAACCTCGTGAGGGGTGGGATGACGGCGACTACTGTAGTGGCGGAAACCGGCAGGAAACTGCGCGAATCTGCTTAGTTTGGTAAAAATGTGGCAGAATCTGCCGACTCAGACCCGGATCACGACGGATTCTTGCGCATGAAACTGGACCGCTTCGACAAAGCCATCCTGCAGGCCCTGCAGCTCGACGGCCGGGTCTCGAACGCCGCGCTGGCCGAGCGCCTGAGCCTTTCCGAGTCCGCCTGCTTGCGTCGCGTGCGCGCGCTCGAGGAGTCCGGCCTGGTGGAGGGTTACACCGCGCTGCTCAACCAGCAGAAGGCCGGTTGCCCGGTGAACGTGTTCGTGAACATCACGCTCGATCGGCAGGACGAGACTGATCTGCGGCGCTTCGAGGATGCAGTTCGCAAGATCCCGGAAGTGATGGAGTGCTACTTGATGACGGGCGACTACGACTACGTGGTGCGCGTCGTCGTCGCAGACACCGCCGACTTCGAGCGCTTGCACAGCAAGCACCTCACGCGGCTGCCGGGCGTCGCGCGCGTTCACTCCAGCTTCGCGTTGCGCACGATCCAGAAGTCGCGCGAGCTGCCGATCCGCTAGTACGTGAGCGTGCGAACCGTGCCGGCCGGCGGTGGATTGCGCACGAAGGCGTGTCCGCGAATCGACACGGCCTTCACCAGCGCCCAAATCTGCTTGCCCTGCTGCAGATTCAACGCCACCGATGCGGCACGCGTGACTCGCGCGAGCACCAGCGGCCCGCCGATGTCGATGTGAACCATGTCGGTATCGGCGTCGTCGCCGACGATGCGCGCGATGGTTCCGGTCATGACATTGCGCACGCTCAGATTCTCGGGACGGGTCGTCGCGATGATCACATCACGCGCGAGCACCTGAACTCGCACGCTCGCGCCGGCACGCGCGTCGCGCAACGCGACGTGCAACACGTTCGCACCGACGCGAATCCCGGCCAAGCCTGCAATGTCACCGCCGTGAGCTTCGACAGTGCCGGTCAACACCGAGCCCACGGCTTCCGGCCCCACGATCGCGCGCAGGTCCGGATGCAAGCTCACGTCATCCAACGTGCCTTGCGTGACCACATGCCCCTGCTCCAGCAAGACAGCGTGCGTCGCGAGGCGCAACACTTCTTCGAACTGGTGGCTCACGTAAATCATCGGGATCGCGAGCTCGTCGCGCAGCCGTTCGAAGTACGGCAAGACTTCTTCGCGCCGCGCGATGTCGAGCGACGCCAGCGGCTCGTCCAGCAGCAACAGCCGAGGCTGCGACAGCAATGCGCGACCGAGTGCGACGCGCTGCCGCTCGCCGCCCGAGAGCTTCTGCACGCGACGCTGTAGCAGGCCTTCGAGGCCGAGCAATGGCACGACGAAATCCAGCGAGATGCGCTTCTCCGCACCGTGCGCGCGGCGCTCCGCATAGCGCAGGTTGCCTAGCGCATCGAGATGTGGAAAAAGCCGCGCGTCCTGGAACACGTAACCGATGCGGCGCCGTTCGGCCGGCAGTCGCGTGCCCGTGCGCGAGTCTTCGAGCACGACCCCGTCGATTTCGACGTGCGCTTCGTCGGCAGCGAGCAAGCCCGCAACGATGTTGACGAGTGTCGTCTTGCCGCAGCCGGAGCGGCCGAACAGGCCCACGACGCCGGAAGTCGCGACGTCGATCGACACGTCCAGCGTGAATCCGTCGCGGCGCTTCAGGGCGCGAATGCTGAACATGCCGGCCTTCAGCGCCCGAGCAGCCGCTGCACGCGCCGCGCGATGAGCTCGGAGATCAGCAGGCCGATCAAGCCGAGTGAGAACGAGATGGTTGCGAGCCGCGCCGCCAGCGCGTCGCCGTCCGGCGTTTGCAACGCCGTGTACAGCGCCAGCGGCAGCGTGCGCGTCTGCCCTGGAATATTCGATACGAACGTGATGACGGCGCCGAACTCGCCCAGACCCGCCGCGAATGCAGTGACGACGCCGGCGAGAATTCCCGGCAGCATCAGCGGCAACGTGATCGTGAAGAACCGATCCCAGGGGCCGGCGCCGAGCGTGCGCGCGGCATCCTCGAGCCCCGGATCGACGCCTTCGAGCGAAATGCGGATCGCGCGCACCATCAGCGGGAAGGTCATCACCGCCGTGGCGAGCGCAGCACCGGCCGTCGTGAAGATCAACTGAATGCCGAAATGCTCGTACAGCCAGTGCCCGACCGGCCCGCGCATGCCGAACGTCAACAGCAGCAGATAGCCGACCACGACCGGCGGCAGCACCAGCGGCAGATGAACGAAGGCATCGAGAAACGTGCGCCCCGCGAAGCGGCGACGCGTCAACAGCCACGCGATCGCGATCGCAAGCGGCAGGCTGGCCAGCACGCTGCGCAGTGCGACCGACAGGCTGAGACGGAGCGCTTCGAGTTCGGGGCCAGTCATTGCCCGGGAGTAGGCCGGTTCTAAGGGCGCGCCAGTATGCCGACTGTCGCAACTTTCAGCATAGCCAAGTCGGTTTGCGGCGCTTTAAGATGACACGCGATGCGACCCCCGGCGGGTCGCCCAAATTGCCGCTAGGGGACTTAAATGATTATTCGAATCCTGTCAGGCCTCGCTCTCGGGCTGTTGCTGGTCGGCGCGACCAATGCCGAATGTGTCTATCCGAAGGAGCCGACCAATACGCCCGATGGCGCCACCGCGACCCAGGACCAGATGGTCGAGGGCATGAAGTCCGTGAAGGAATACAACAACCAGGTCACCGCATACCTGGCCTGCCTGGAGCAGGAGAAGAATGCCCGGGTGGAAGCCGCCGGTCCCGATGCTCCCGCAGAGCAGATCGAGCAGATCAACGCGATCCACACCAAGCGCCACAACGCCGCCGTCGAGGCACTGGAACAGAACGCCGCGCGCTTCAACGAGCAGGTCAAGGTCTTCAAGGCGCGCGACAAGGACAAGAAGAGCTGATCCGCTGACTAGCCCTCTTATGTGAAAAGCGGACCGCTTCACGGTCCGCCAAAGTTCGTCTCAAGTCCGGGAACCGGCTGCCGATGAGGCCGGTAAGACCGCCCGCGTGTGGGCGGGGCCTTGAACATTTGAGACGAACCATGAAGATCAGCGCCAGCCAGGGTATCGCCATCGCCGCGTTGGGCATCGCCCTCGCCTCTTTCTCGATTGCCGCGCATGCGGACTGTGCCTATCCGAGGGCCCCCACGGCCTTGCCGGACGGCAAGACCGCGTCCGAAGCGGAGATGATCGAGGCGATGAAGGTGTTCAAGGCTTACAACGAGGAAGTGACCTTGTTCGGCAGCTGTCTCGACCAGGAAACGAAGAGCAAGGCGGCCGGCACCGCGCAGCTGATGCAGCTGAAGACGCTGCAGATGAAGAAGCACAACGCGGCCGTCGACGAGCTGCAGGCGAAGGCCAAGGCCTTCAACGAGCAGGTCCGGCTCTTCAAAGCCCGCAGCTGAGGCTGATCGCCAGCGGGCCATCGTCGTGACACACTCGCCCGGGTGAGTGAGCGTCATGACCGACTGATTTCACCTGCCGAAGCCGAAGCCTTGATCCGCGCTCATGCGGCGCCGCTGCCAGCGACGTCGCTGCCGCTGACCGAGCTGGTCGGCACCATCTTGCGCGAGCCCATCGTCGCAGGATTCGACCAGCCACCGTTCGATCGCATCACGATGGACGGCATCGCGTTCGCCTTCGCGGCCTATGAGCGCGGGCGGCGCTCGTTCCGCATCGCTGGAACTCAAGCAGCCGGCGCCCCGCCGCTCGCTTTGCGCGACGACGAGCAGTGCATCGAAGTCATGACCGGCGCGATGCTGCCCGCCGGCTGCGATTGCGTCGTGCCGGTGGAGAAAATCTCGGTAGCTGACGGCATTGCGCAAGTCACAGCGGATGCAGCCCCGGAGTCCAGATCGAACATTCACGCGCGCGGCACGGACACGCGCCGCGGGGATCAGCTGCTGCAGCCCGGGATCCGCCTCGGGCCCGCTGAAGTTGCCGTGCTCGCAGCCAACGGGCGCACGCACGCGTCGGTGACTCGCCGCCCGCGCATCGTCGTGATTTCCACGGGCGATGAGCTGGTCGAACCCGGCCAGCCGCTCGCCGACTGGCAGATTCATCGCTCCAACGTCTACGCAGTCATGGCCGCCTTGCAGCGTCGCGGCTTCGCGCAGCCCACGCTCGACCACTTGCCCGACGATCCCGGACTCCTGCGCGAGCGCCTGGGCGCGCACCTGAAATCGCATGACGTGCTGATCCTGAGCGGCGGCGTCTCGATGGGGCGATTCGACTACGTCCCGCAGGTGCTCGCAGAGCTCGATGTGCGCGTTGTCTTTCACAAGGTTGCGCAGCGGCCGGGCAAGCCGTTGTGGTTCGGTGTAGGACCCGGCGGGCAGACGGTGTACGCCCTGCCCGGCAATCCGGTGTCCACGCTCGTGTGCCTGGCGCGCTACGTGTTCGCAGGCCTGGAAACCTCGCTGAACGCCGCGCCCAGTGCACCGGAACGGATCGCACTGGCGGAGCGCTTTGAAGTGAAGCCGGCACTGACGATGTTCGTGCCCGTGCAGATCGGTTCCGCGGCGGCACAGCGGCAGGCGGTGTTGAAGCCGACGCGGGGCTCGGGGGACTTCACCTCCCTGATCGGGACCGATGGGTTCGTGGAATTGCCCGTCGGACCGGCCGCAGTCGCCGCCGGCACCCCGGTGGCGTTATATTCGTGGTGATAGAGCGCAAACATGACCGCACCCACCACCATCGTCCCCCTGCCCGTGCACCAGCGGCCGCGCGATACGCTCGATCGCCCGCTGCACGACCTGCGCATATCGGTGATGGACCGGTGCAATTTCCGCTGCCCGTACTGCATGCCGCGGGAGACCTTTCACGAGCACTACCGGTTTCTGAAGTCGACCGAGCGTCTGTCGTTCGAAGAGATCACGCGTCTGACCCGGCTGTTCGTGCAACTCGGCGTGCAGAAGGTGCGGCTCACCGGCGGCGAGCCGCTGCTGCGCTCGAATATCTCCGAGCTGGTCGGCGAGCTGACGGCACTGGAAGGCGTGCGCGACGTCGCGCTCACGACCAATGGGGTGCTGCTCGCCCAGCACGCAGCGGAGCTGAAGGCGAACGGCTTGCACCGGATCACCGTCAGTCTCGATACCCTCGACGCGGAGATCTTCAAGCAGATGAGCGGCGGCTTCGCCGAGCGCGACCGGGTGCTCGAGGGGATCCGCGCGGCGCAGGACGCCGGGCTGACGCCGATCAAGATCAATTGCGTCGTCGAGCGCGGACTGAACGATCACACGGTGCTCGATCTGATCGAGCACTTCCGCGGCACGGGAGTCATCGTCCGCTTCATCGAGTACATGGACGTGGGCACGCGCAATCATTGGAGTCGCGACCGAGTGGTAGCGTCGCGCGAGCTGCTCGATCGCATCGGTGCGCGCTGGCCGCTGCACGCGGTGGAGGAGAACTATCACGGCGAAGTTGCGGAGCGGTATGCGTTCGACGACGGTGTGGGCGATATCGGCTTCATCTCGTCGGTCACCAATCCGTTCTGCGGCAGCTGTACGCGCGCGCGGCTTTCCTCTGAGGGTGTGTTCTACACCTGCCTGTTCGCGCGGTCGGGGACGGATCTGCGCGCGCCGCTACGCAATGGCGCGAGCGACGACGAGCTGCGCTCGCTCATCTCGAGCACGTGGACGCGTCGCGGCGACCGCTACAGCGAGCTGCGCGCCTCGTTGCACACAGCGGAGCAACCGCTGCGCAAGATCGAGATGTACTACATCGGCGGTTAGCATGTCTTCTTTCTCTCATGTGGATTCCGGCGCGCGGCCGACAATGGTCGACGTTGGCGACAAATCCGTCACGAAGCGCACTGCTACCGCGGAAGCACGAGTGCGATTCCCGCGCGCGGTCGCGGAAGCGCTGCGCGCCCAGCAGTTCAATACGTCCAAGGGGCCGGTGTTTCAGACTGCCATCATCGCCGGCACGATGGCGGCAAAGCGCACGCACGAGCTCATCCCCTTCTGTCATCCGCTCGGCATCGAGAACTGCAAGCTCGCCATCGACATGGAAGGCGACGAAGCAATCGTGCGTTGCACGGTGTCGGTGCACCACAAGACCGGAGTCGAGATGGAGGCGCTGACGGGCGCGAGCATCGCGGCGCTGACCATCTACGACATGTGCAAGGCGCTGTCGCACGACATCGTCATCGCCGAAACGCGGCTGGTCGAGAAGCGCGGCGGCAAAAGCGACGTCGGTTGAGCAAGCGATGACGACTCCAGCGCTCTTCGGTCTCGTGCTCGCCGGCGGCGCCAGCACTCGCATGCGCACGGACAAGGCGGCCCTGCAGTATCACGGACAACCGCAGCTGCGCTGGGCGTTCGAGCTGGTGTCGAAATTCTGTGCGGCGAGTTTCGTTTCGGTTCGACCGGATCAGCGCGACGATGCTGCGCGCGCCGGTCATCCGCAGATCGTCGATCGACAGCCCGGCATCGGCCCGATCGCCGGCATTTCCGCTGCGCTGCTGGAGCAGCCGAAAGCCGGATGGCTGGTGCTCGCGTGCGACTTGCCGTTTTTGACCGAGCGCACGCTGCAACATCTGATCGCACATCGCGACCCACAGAAGATCGCAACGGCTTATCGCAGCGCGCACGACGGCTTGCCCGAGCCGCTCTGCGCGATCTGGGAGCCCGCTGCGCGCGAGCCGGTGCTGGCCTATATCGCGAGCGGCAAGCAGTGCCCGCGAAAATTCCTGATCAATTCGGACACAGCGTTGCTCGATCTGCCCGAGCATCAGGCGCTCGACAACGTGAACACAGTGGAAGAGTTTGGGTTGGCGACAGCGGCGCTGCGCCCGCAAGCGAAGACCGCGAAAACCGTGCGCGTGCAGTACTACGCGATCCTGCGCGAGCAGGCCGGGCGCAGCGAGGAGACGCTCGATACGAGCGCCGGCACAGCTGCCGAGTTGTACGCGGAGCTGCGGCAGCGTCATCCGTTCCAACTGACGTCAGCGCAATTGAAGGTGGCGCTGAACTCGGAGTTCAGCGACTGGCAGACGCCGCTGAAGCACGGCGACACGGTCGTGTTCATCCCACCGGTGGCGGGCGGATGAAAGCGTTCACGTTCAGCCAGGCTCCGCTCACGCCCGATGTTTATCGCACCGAGCTCGCCGACCCGGCCGCGGGTGGCTATGCCGCATTCGAAGGTTGGGTGCGCAATCACAACGAAGGCCACGCCGTCACGCGCCTGGAATACGAAGCGTTCGAAGCGCTGGCGAACAAGGAAGGCGAGCGCATCGTCGCGGAAGCGGTCGCACGCTTTGGCGTGTTGCGCGCGGCGTGCGTCCATCGCGTCGGCTCGCTCGCGATCGGCGATCTCGCCGTGTGGGTCGGAGTCAGCTCACGGCATCGCGCGGAGGCGTTCGCTGCCTGCCGCTACATCATCGACGAAGTGAAGCACCGCGTGCCGATCTGGAAGAAAGAGCACTACGAGAACGGCGACTCCGGCTGGGTCAATTGCGAGCGCTGCGCGGCTCCTCACGAGCACTGAGCGCCTCGTTCAGCTCCCAGACTGCATCGGTCACCGCCGGATTGTCCTCTGCGGAACCGACGCTCCAGATTGCCGCATTCAGGAATCTTCCCAGTCCCAGTTCGCCGATGTTCGCAACGACACGCGCCTTCGTTTTGGCGTCGCCACGGCTGAATGTCAGGGCCTGATCCCGCAGCTTGCGTTCGTCAGAGGGCGTAATCAGCTCCGCGCGTCCGACCATGACGCGCACGACGCTGTCCGGCAGCGGCGCAACTTGCAGCGGCAAGGTGCGATCAGTCCAGGCTCGTGGCAACAAGTAGAGAACGCGCATGCCTTCTTCGGCGAACCATTGGTCCTGCCAGGTCTTCACCATCGCCCGGGCTTCCTTCTCATAGAGCCCCTGGCCGACGAGTGCCGCGACCATGTCCTGCATCGCTCGTTCGCGCACATCCGCCAACGCGCCGAACGCCTGCGTGTCCACGTCTACCGTTGAGGTTGCACTCGTTACCGAGCGGCCCACCTTCTGATACCGCATCGTCCCGTTGCGGATGGTCACGACGAACAGGTCGCTGATCGGCTCCGCCTCGCTCGCGGTAAGCAACACCTGTTGCTCGGCGGCATCGATGCCGACCGACAGCGGTGCTTTGAAATAGCCGACGCCTCGATAGAACAAGTGGCGCTCATGTTCGACAGCCTGTTTCGCTTTCGGCGAGGACACGCGCAGGAAGTTCGCGTCCGTTTCGCGCGCGGCGTAGTAGTGGCTGCCGCGGGCCGGATCCTTGCCCCGGATCAGCGCGCTCGCCGACACCTCACTGGTATCACGCGGCAGGATGCGCACGCCGGCCCAGTCGATCACGAACTGACGCGAATGTTCCGCAGGCATAGCGCCGTTTCCGAGGAATTGCAGGTCCGTCGCTTGCGGATACCACTCGCTGATGTTGCCGCCGTTGAACAGCACGCGCACGTCCGCGACACGCTCCTGCTGCGAATAGAAATAGATGACCGGCGTCTCCATGCGCACCGGTGCGACCACGTCTTTGCCCCGCCATGTTTGCGTCGCGTCCCGAAAACCGCCGAGGTTGCCGTTGCCGCTGTAGACGAATTCCGGCAGATCGACGCTGAACGGCGGCGCCCAGGCGATCTGCTCGGCATCCGAGCCCTGCGCTGTGGTGAATGTTCCCCACTCGTGCACGACGAATGGGTCATCGGTTGCTGGATGAAGGCTGGACGAGACCGCGAGTAGCGTAGCGGCAGCGAGGACGTGAATGCGCATGACGGCGACCCTCTTCCCTGCAGGGGACCTGACGGCTGACATCGTCCGCCCGCTCGCCCGCCGTTGCAAGTGCAACGTCAGCGTTGCTCGGGATGAATCACCAGGTCGATTCTCCGGTTGCGCGCGCGACCCGCTGCGGTCTCATTGGTGGCGACGGGACGCGCCTCGCCATAGCCGACGGAGCTGATTTTCTCGGGGTCGTACCGGAAATTGCTCACCAGATACTGGCGCACGGCGTCGGCACGGTCCTGCGACAGGATCAGATTGGTCGAATCGCTGCCGTTGGCATCGGTGTGGCCTTCGACGGAGATCGAGGCTCCGGGAAACAACGCGAGTCCCTGCTGTACTTTTTTCATGAGCGCCGCGCTGCCCGCGTCGATCGTGCTGCGGCCCGAGGGAAACTTGATTCCGAGCAGCGACAGCACGACATCATCGCCCTGCCGGACCACACGCGCCTCGTCCGGGGTAAACGAAGCTTCCAGTGCAGCCACGCTCGAGCGCATGCGCTCCTGGACATCGACGCGCCGTTGCAATGCCACGCGCTCTTCCGAAACTCCGCCGAGCCGCGACTCCAATTTTTTCAGCTGCGTGCTCAGGCTCGCGAGCTGGTCATCGCGATCCGCCAGTTCCTGCTTCAGTCGCCCCCCTTCCTGCGCCTGCTGGCTCGCGTGCTCGGTGATCTCCTGCATCGGCGCCTGCATGCCCTTGTCGAACTGCGCCGACAGCTCCATTTCCGTGGCGATCTTCTTCAACGGCTCTTCCCAGGAAAGAATCAGCCCTTCGACGCCGGCCTGATCGTCGCCTTCTTCTTTCAACACACGCTCGATCAGCTGCGCCAGGTAAGTCGCGTGCCGCGCTTCGTAACGCGCCTGTGCGGCGAGCTTGCGCGGCTCGCTCACCTCATAGCGATTGCGCTGGAGCTCCTGATCCGCCTGGGCGAGATAGCGCTTGGCGGCCTGCAGACTGCGAGGCGCGAGCTTCCCCACCTTGGCTTCCTCGGCCTGCGCTATCAGCGCGCGCGCCTCGTCGAGGATGCCGCCTTTGATTGCGATCAGCTCTGCTTCACGCAGCAACACCTCGGCTTCAGCCGCGCGTCGCTGGGCATTTTTGGTGTCGTTCTTCTCGTTCTCCTTCATGGCTTCGCGGAAGCGCTCGTCTGCCTTCTGCCAGGACTGTCCCGCGAACTTCGGCGCCTCCGCAGCGAGCGCGTCTTCACGCGCCTTGATCACCGAGCCGAGCAACTGTCGCGCGGCCGCGGCGGCCGTCGTCGCACGACGCAGCGCCGCGTCACCTTCCTGCACTCGCGCACGCACCTTGTCGGCATTGCGGCCTTTGGCAGCATCTTTCACCGCCGCTTGCTGAGCTTCGACAGCCGCCGCGAAGTTGGTCGGCGCGAGCGCATCGACGTGTTCGCTGCGCGCCTTGTCGAGCGCAGCAGCCAGAGCTGCCGCATCGATGTCTTGTGCAGCATGAGCGGCGCCCGTCAGCGCCAGGAAGAGAACGACGATTCCACGCAAACAACTCACGGCCGCACCTGTCCCGAGCCTCGCACGACATATTTGTAACTGGTCAACTGCTCGACCCCGACCGGCCCGCGTGCATGGAACTTGTCGGTCGAGATCCCGATCTCGGCGCCCATGCCGAACTCGCCGCCGTCGGCGAACTGCGTGGACGCATTGTGTAGAACGATTGCGCTGTCGACGTTCGCCAGGAACCGGTCCGCCGTCGCCTGATTGCGCGTGACGATCGATTCGGTGTGCGCCGAGCCGTAGCGCCCGATGTGCTCGACGGCGGCGTCGACCCCATCGACGACCTTGGCCGCGATGATCCTGTCCAGGTATTCCGTGTACCAGTCCTGCTCGGTCGCGACTGTGACCCGCTTATCAAGGCGCTGCAGTGCCTCGTCGCCGCGCACCTCGCAGCCGGCATCCAACAGCGCGCGCACGATCGATTCGGCGCCGGACCAGCCGCGATCGAACAACACGGTCTCGGCCGCGCCGCATACGCCAGTCCGCCGCAGTTTTGCGTTGAGCACGATCTCTCGCGCCATTCCCGGTTCGGCGTCGCGGTCGACGTAGACGTGGCAGTTGCCTTCGAGGTGGCCGATCACCGGCACGCGAGCTTCCTTCTGCACGCGCTCCACGAGACTGCGCCCGCCGCGCGGCACGACAACGTCGATGAAGTCGGTCATGCCCGAGAGCATGTGGCCCACGGCCGCTCGATCCGTGGTCGGCACGATCTGAATCGCGGTCTCGGGCAGCCCGGCGGCGCGCAGTCCGGCAGCGAGGCATGCATGAATGGCGCGACTCGAATTCGCGCTTTCGGAGCCGCCGCGCAGGATCACTGCGTTGCCCGATTTCAAGCACAGCGCGCCGGCATCGGCGGTGACATTCGGCCGGCTCTCGTAGACGATGCCGATCACACCGAGCGGCACGCGCACGCGCTCGATGCGCAAGCCATTGGGGCGCGTCCATGCGGCGATGACGACACCGATGGGATCGGCCAACGCCGCAACTTCTTCGACGCCGGTCGCCATCGCCTCGACCCGCTTTTCGTCCAGCGCCAGGCGATCCAGCATCGCGTCGGAAAGCGCGTGCTGCCGCGCCGCCTGCAGATCGCTGCGATTCGCTTCCAGAATCGCGGTGCGCTGCTTGCGAATCTCCGCGGCCGCTGCGCCTAGCGCGGCGTTCTTGGTCGCAGTATTTGCCCGCGCCAGCGCGCGGGCTGCGCCCACGGCTGCACGCCCCAATGAATCCATGAGGGCGGCGACGTCCTGAGATGAGGTGGACTCGTCCTGCATGCCAGCATTCTAACGGCGAGCGCCGCGCAGTAAAGAATTGCAAATGTCACTGACGATACCGCGCCGCCCACGCACAGTCCGGCCACAAAGAAACGCATCGGGGGTCGGATGGCTGTCGAGACGGGCCAGCTGAAATCCGCGGCTGCGGCGCAGCCCGAGGAATTCCGCGCGAGCGAGCGCTATCGCTACTACGTCGTGTGGTTTCTGTTCGTCGTCTACGTCTTCAACTTCGTCGACCGCCAGATCCTCACCACGCTGATCGAGCCGATCAAGCACGAGTTCGGGCTGCACGACTGGCAGCTCGGCGCGCTCAGCGGCACGGCATTCGCGCTGTTCTATACGACGTTCGGCATTCCGATCGCGCGCTGGGCGGACAAGGGCAATCGCGTCAACATCATCGCGCTGTCGTTGCTGGTCTGGAGCACGGCGACCGCGGTGACCGGATTCGTACGGAATTTCTGGCAGCTGTTCCTGGCCCGCGTCGTGGTCGGCATCGGCGAGTCGGGCTGCAGCCCGCCTGCCCTTTCGCTGATCAGCGACTACTTCGAGCCGAAGCGACGCAGCAGGGCGTTGTCGATCTACGCGATGGGCGTGTACGGCGGCACCTTCATCGGACTCATGATGGGCGGCGTCGTAGCGCAGATGTACGGCTGGCGCGCTGCGTTCCTCATCGTCGGCCTGCCCGGCGTTGCGCTGGCGCTCGTGCTGAAACTGAGCGTGCGCGAGCCGCCACGCGGCTTTTCGGAAGGCGGCGCGCACACGGTGAAGGACGCTCCGCCGATGGCGACCGTGGTCCGCTCGCTCGGCGCAAAGAGCAGCTTCCGGCATCTCGCTTTTGCCGCGGGCTTGCATGCGTTCGTGAGCTACGGCGTCAGCGCGTTCTACAACTCGTACCTGATTCGCTCGCACGGCTTCACGGTCGCCCAGGCGGGCGTGTGGCTCGCATTCCTGGTCGGCTTCGGCGGCTTGCTCGGCACGTACGTCGGCGGCACGTACGCCGACAAGTTGACGCAGCGTCACGGCGACTCGCGCTACATGCTCAAGGTGCCGGCGATCTCCAACCTCATCTCGCTGCCGTTCGCGGCGGCGGCGTTCGCGCTGTCGCACACGCCGCTGGTGCTGATCTGCCTGTTCCTTTACGTCTGCTTCGGCACGATGTACCTGGCGCCGTCGATCTCGGCGACCTATCGCCTGGTCACGCCACGGGAGCGGGCGCTCGCCACTGCAGTGCTGTTCCTGGTGCTCAATTTCATCGGGATCGGCGTTGGTCCGCTGTTGACAGGCTTCATCAGCCACACGATCGGCAACAATCTGCTGGAGGCCGGCATGCCGGCGGCGCAGGCGAGCGCGGACGGTCTGCGCTACGCGCTATGCATCATCGTCTTCACGTTCGCGTGGTCGACGTTCCACTACTACCGTGCGATGCGCACGCTGCGTCAGGAAGAGCTGGCCGCCTGAGCGTATTGATCGCGCAGCTCGCGCTTCAGCACCTTGCCGATCGCGCTTCGCGGCAGCGTCTCGCGTATCTCGACGGATGCGAGACGCTGCGTCTTGCCGAGCCGCTCGTTCGCCCACGTGCGGATCTCCTCCGCGGCAGCGGTACGCCCGGGCTTGAGCACGACGAACGCGACCGGCGTTTCGCCCCACTGCCGCGAGGCCACTCCGACCACTGCCACTTCCTTGATCGCCTCGTGCTCGATCAGCACGCTCTCCAGGTCGCTCGGATAGATGTTGAATCCGCCGGAGATGATCATGTCCTTGCGACGGTCCATCAGCGTGAGGAAGCCCTGCTCGTCGAAGCGGCCGACGTCGCCGGTGCGGATATAGCGATTGCCTTCGCTGTCGCGCCACTCGGCTTCCGCGGTCTTGCCCGGCTGATTGAAATAGCCGTTCATCATCGAAGCCGGCGAGCGGCCGACGATCTCGCCGACCTCGCCGCGCGGCACCTCGCGGCCTTGCTCGTCGATCAGGCGGATCTCGTGGCCGGGCGCGGGCTGACCGACCGTGTGCAGCTTGTCCGGGAATTCGTGCGCATGGAGGATGCAGCTGCCGCCGCCCTCGGTCATGCCGTAGTACTCGGTCAGGCCGCCCGGCCAGCGCTTGAGAATATCCGCCTTGAGTACCGCCGCGAACGGCGCGCTGGTGCAGAACTTCATGCGGAAGCTCTGCAGGTCGAAGCGGTCGAAGTCCGGCAGATCCATGATGCGCTGGTACTGCACGGGCACGAGCATCGCGTGCGTCGCTCCGTGCCGCTGTGCCAGCTGCAGGAATTTCAGGGCATCGAACTTCGCCATCAGCACGACGGTGCCGCCCATCGCCAGCGTCGGAAAGAAACTCACGAGCGTCGTGTTCGAATACAACGGAGTCGAGCAGATCGTGACAGCGGTGCGGTCGTAGCGCGCCAGCGCCGCACGATGCACGTGCGCCCAACGCATGCGATGCGATTGCACGATGCCCTTCGGCGTCCCGGTCGTGCCCGAGGAGTAGATGATGTTGAACGCCGCACTGGGGTCGATCTGCACCGGCCGCGGCTTCGCGTCCTGCGGCGCGAGCCAATCGCCCATCGAGATCGGAACCCGCCGCAGCGTCGCGGGCAGTGCCTGCCCTTCGAGCGCAGCCGCGATCGTGTCGTCGAGAAACAGCAGCTTCGCGCCGCAGTCCCCGAGCATTGTCGCCAACGCTGCGGGCGTCGATGAGGGTGCGAGCGGTGCGACAGCGACGCCGGTACGCAGCGCACCGAGAAAGATTGCGCCGTATTCCACGCACGACGCGGCGCAGATTGAAATGACGTCGCCCAACTGCACGCCGTCTCGCTGCAGTGACGCGGCAACTCGATCCATCAGTTGATCGAGCGCGCCGTAGCTCAGCACGCGCTCGTCATGGATCAATGCGGGATGGTGCGGCCGCTCGAGCGCGTAGCCGTGAATCAGCTCGGCGATGAGGCCGAAGTCTTGTTGGAGCATCAGGTCGGGAGACATAGGAGCGGCATTATCGGGGTTGCAGGGAAGGTCCGAAACAGTCGCTCAGTCCCGTTGGTCGGAATTGGATGTTTGGAATTGTCGGGCTGAAGCCCGACCTACAGGTCCAGTCCACAGGTTTTGCGCTACTCTTCCAGCCCTATGACCAGACTCGCAGGCAAGACCGCTCTCGTCACCGGCGCCGCCAGCGGCATCGGCCGCGCCACCTCCATCCTGTTTGCGCAGGAGGGCGCGAATGTCGTCGTGCTCGATCGTGCGCCGGCCGTCGAAGACACGGCCGCAGCGATCCGGCAGAGCGGCGGCAAGGCGCTGGCCTTCGTCAAGGATTCCTCCGAGGAATCGGCCATCGCTGCAGCGATCGACGCGGCGGTGAAGGAGTTCGGTGCTCTGGACGTTTGCTACGCCAACGCTGGCGTGAGCGGCGGCATGGTGCCGCTGCAGGAGCAGACGCCGGAGCACTGGGCCGAGATCCTCAAGATCAATCTGATCGGCACGTTCCTCGCAGTGAAGCACTCCGCACGCGTGATGACGCCGCGCAAGCGCGGCTCGATCATCTGCACGGCGTCGGTTGCCGGCCTGCGATCGGGAGCCGGCGGCTCGCCGTACAGTTCCAGCAAAGCCGGCGTCGTCAGCCTGGTGCAAACCACGGCGTATCAATTGAGCGGCAGCGGCGTACGCATCAATGCCATCTGCCCTGGCCTGATCGAGACTGGCATGACGCGGCCGATATTCGATCATGCACGCGCGCGCGGCACCGATCACAAGATCGGTCAGCTCAATCCGCTGCGCCGCGCCGGCGCGCCGGTCGAGATTGCGCAGATGGCCCTGTTCCTCGCCTCCGACGACGCCTCGTACGTCAATGGTCAGGCCTTCCCGGTCGACGGCGGCTTGTCGAGCTCGCACCCGATCGTGCCGCCAAAGGTGTAGGACATCGGCGGAACCGGGCTCGCGCCGCAAGCGTCTCCTGGGGGCCCGCCAGAAGGAGATCTCATGCCCAGCTCACGTACCGAAGCGCGCCGTACGACTTTCGATGTATTGGAGACCGTCGCGCTGCTGAGCGCGGCTGTTCTGATCGCGGCGCCGGCATACCGAGGCATCGCCCGGCGCTGGCGTCTGAAGCACCCGCGCGCGCGAAGCGAGCCGGCGATCGATAAGCAGCTCAACGACACGTACCCGGCGAGCGATCCGCCGGCGTCGCGTTATTTCGACATTCCGGTGAACCGTCGCTAACCCGTAATCACGAGGTCATCCCGATGGATGAGCTCGTCGCGGCCGTGGAAGCCGAGCAGCGCTTCGAACTCGCTGGAGTGACGCCCCCGTAGCCGTTCGGCATCGAGGCTCGAATACGCGGACAGGCCGCGCGCAATCTCTTTGCCGCTCGGTGCACGCACGATCAAAGCGTCGCCGCGCTTGAAGCGCCCGATGACCTTGGTCACACCCGCCGGTAACAAGCTCTTGCCGCGGCCCAATGCCGCAGCTGCACCTTCGTCGACATGCAGCTCGCCCGCCGGCTTGAGGGCACCGGCAATCCATTGCTTGCGAACCGTGGCGGGCGTGACGGAAGGGTGAAACCACGTGCAGCGCTCGCCCTGCTGGATGCGGCGGAGCGGATGCAACTCGCGGCCGAGCGCTACAGCCATGTGGCAGCCGGCAGCAATTGCGATCTTTGCGGCGGCGACCTTGGTTGCCATGCCGCCGGAACCGACCGCCGACGAAGTGCCGCCGGCCATGCGTTCGATCTCGAGGTTGATCGAATGCACATCTGGGATGAAGCGCGCGGCCGGATCGCGCCTGGGGTCGGCGCTGTACAGACCGTCGACGTCCGACAGCAACACCAGGCAATCCGCGCTGATCATCTGCGCGACCCGTGCCGCCAGCCGATCGTTGTCGCCGTAGCGGATCTCCGCGGTCGCTACCGTGTCGTTCTCGTTGATGACCGGAATCGCGCCGAGGCGCAGCAGGGTGCTCAATGTGTTGCGAGCGTTCAAATACCGCCGACGCTCCTCGGTGTCGCCAAACGTCAGCAGGATCTGCGCGACATTGAGCCGATGCAGCTCCAACGCGTCCTTCCAGGCGTGCGCCAGGCGGATCTGGCCCACGGCCGCCGCGGCCTGCTTCTCTTCGAGCTTGAGCCGCGCCGACGACAGCCCGAGTTGCCGACGCCCGAGTGCGATGGCGCCCGACGACACCAGCAGCACCTCCTGCCCGCGAGCACGAAGCGCTGCCACGTCCGCCGCCAGCGTCTCCAGCCAGGCGCGGTTCGGGACAGCCTCCTCCGCATCCACCAGCAGCGCCGAGCCGACTTTGACCACGACGCGGCGCGCGCGCAGCAGCGGCAGAGCAGACGATGGGTGCGTAGCAAGATTCATGGCTCGTGCCACTATTACCTCAACCTCGTGCGCTTTGCAGCTGAAAAGCACCGACAGTCCAGGGATTGCGGACGCGGGGGGCGGTGGGTGCTCCACGCTTGGCAGTCACGGCGAATGCCCCTAATATTCCGCGGCCAGTTGCTCACCGCTTACCTGGCGCTCTTGAGGTGTTTGCGTGGCCAGAGACTACGACCCGGTTCAGGGACAGTGGTATGAGGATCTCGAAGAGAACGAGATCTTCCGGGTGCTGTCGGTCGATCCGGACGAAGAGATCATCGAGGTTCAGTACGAGAACGGCGACATCGAGGAGATCGACCTCGATACCTGGCACGAGCTCGACCTGGAGCGCGCCGAGGAGCCGGAAGGCTGGGCGAGCGATGACGAGGAAGAGGACGAGGAAGAGGACGACGAGGACCTCGACGAGGACGACTGGGACGAGGACGAAGACGACGACGACTGGGACGACGACGACGACGAGGACCTCGACGACGATTACAGCGACCGGGACGACGCCTGACCGGGTGTCGTCGCGCAGCCGGCGCGCGGCCTGTTGAAACCTATTGAATCCCGCACAGTCGGACCTCATATGCCCTGCAACACCTGGGCACCTGTGAGATCTGGATGAAACGCACCCTTCTTCTCGTCGCCACCAACGTGGCAGTTCTGCTGGTTCTCAGCGTCACCTTGCGCCTGCTCGGCGTCGATCGCATCCTCGACGAGCGCGGCGGGCTCGACCTCAATGCCCTGCTGATTTTCTCCGCCGTGCTCGGCTTCAGCGGCTCGCTGATCTCGCTGGCGATGTCCAAGTTCATCGCCAAGCGCACGATGGGCGTGCGCGTCATCGAGCAACCGCGCGATGCGGCAGAGACGTGGCTCGTCGAAACGGTGCGTCGCCAGGCCGCGGCCGCCGGCATCGGCATGCCGGAAGTCGGCATCTTCGATGCGCCTGACATGAACGCCTTCGCGACCGGTCCGCGCAAGAACAATGCCCTGGTCGCGGTCAGCTCCGGCTTGCTGCGCGGCATGTCGCGGCGCGAAGCGGAAGCCGTGGTCGGCCATGAGATCAGTCACGTCGCAAACGGCGACATGGTGACGCTGACGTTGATCCAGGGCGTGGTGAACACGTTCGTCATCTTCCTGTCGCGCGTGATCGGCTACGTGATCGATCGCGTCGTGTTCAAGACCGAGCGCGGGCACGGTCCGGCGTTCCTCATCAGCGTCATCGTCGCCCAGCTGGTGCTCGGCATTCTCGCGAGCATGATCGTCATGTGGTTCTCGCGGCAGCGCGAGTTCCGCGCCGATGCGGGTGGCGCCAAGCTGGAAGGACGCGAGCCGATGATCGCTGCGCTGGAGCGCCTGCGTCAGCAGCATCCGCAGCCGCTGCCGGACCAGATGGCCGCGTTCGGCATCAGCGGCGGGCTCGGCCAGGGCCTGAAGCGGTTGTTCATGACTCACCCGCCGCTCGAGGAACGCATCGCCGCGCTGCGCGCGATGTGACATCCTTACGAGGTGCTGTCGCTGCGCCTCGTCATCTTCGCGGTTGTATCGGGCATAGCCCTGTGGGGGCTGTTCTCGCTGCTCGACACGCTGCATGAGCCGGAGCTGCTGCGCTCAACCAAGGCGATCATCGTGAAGGGTTGCGAACCGATCGAATCGGAGCAGGCCCGGCAGCTCTGCCCGCAACTGTTCTGTCAGAAGTTCCTGCTCGACGGGCGCCGCTTGCCGCTGCGCTCGGTCTTCAAGGTGACCGTCGACACCACGGCCGGCAATGAGCACCTGATCGGCGGCGTCGTGCAGACTGGCGCGGCGGACAGCGACCAGCGCTTCGTGTGCATTCTGCGCGACCACAAGGTCAGCGCCGGTCAGCTGGTCGACGGCGCGCTTCTCGAAGCGCTTGCCTCACAACCGGCGAACTGGTCGTTGTCGCAATGAGTATCGACGCCGCAACATTGGAGCGACTGCGCGCGATCGTCGGAGCGCACGGCTATCTCGATCGACCGAGCGATGTCGAGCCGTTTCTCGTCGACCATCGCAAGCTCTATCACGGCGCCACCGCACTGGTGCTGCGCCCGGACTCGACCGAGCAAGTCGCCGCGATCATGAAGCTGTGCAACGAGGCGCGCATCGGCGTCGTGCCGGTCGGCGGCAACACCAGCTACTGCGGCGGCGCGACGCCGAGCAACGACGGCTCGCAGATCGTGCTCTCGCTCGCACGTATGCGACGCGTCCGTACGCTCGATCCCGCGAACTACACGATGATCGCCGAAGCCGGATGCGTGCTCGCCGAGATCCAGGCGGCGGCCGCATCGGTCGATCGACTGTTCCCGATGAGCCTTGGCTCGGAAGGCTCCTGTCAGCTCGGCGGCAACCTGTCGACGAATGCCGGTGGCACTGCGGTCCTGCGTTACGGGATGATGCGCGACCTCGTGCTCGGCCTCGAAGTCGTGCTGCCCGATGGACGGGTGCTCGATGGCCTGAAGCCGCTGCGCAAGGACAACACCGGCTACGACCTGCGCGATCTGTTCATCGGCGCGGAAGGCACGTTGGGCATCATCACGGCCGCCGCATGCAAACTCTTCTCGCGCCCTGCGTCGGCGCTGACCGCATTCGTCGGCGTGCCCGAGCCGCACGCAGCGGTAACGTTGCTGTCGCGATTGCGCGCATTCACAAGCGATGCTGTCTCGACGTTCGAGCTCGTGCCGCGCGTCGCACTCGACCTGGTGCTGCAGCACATTCCGTCGACGAGCGATCCTCTCGACCGCCCCCACCCGTGGTATGTCCTGCTGGAAATCGGCATGGGCCGTGGCGCCGCGGCTGCACGCGAGAGTATCGAAGCGGAGCTGGCCGCCGCGATGGAAGCCGGTGAGATCACGGATGCAGCGCTGGCCGCGAGCGAAGCGCAACGCGAAATGTTCTGGCGCCTGCGCGAGACGATCCCGGAAGCTCAGAGTCGCGAAGGCGCGAGCATCAAGCACGACATCTCGGTGACGACGAGCGAGCTGCCGCGCTTCATCGTCGAGGGCGGCGAGCTGGTCGCACAATTGGTACCGGGCGCGCGGCTCGTTTCGTACGGCCACCTCGGCGACGGCAACCTGCATTTCAACCTGAGCCCGCCGCGCGGCGCGAACAACCAGGAATTCCTGCGGCTTGCGCCGCAGGTGAATCGCGCCGTGCACGATCTCGTCGCGCGCTACGGCGGCAGCTTCAGCGCCGAGCACGGCATCGGTCAGCTCAAGCGCGCAGAGTTGCTCCGCTACAAAAATCCGGTTGCCCTGGAGCTGATGCGCTCGATCAAGCAAGCCGTCGACCCGAACGGCATCATGAATCCGGGCAAGGTCCTGTAGCTCAACTGCCGACCGTTCCTCCGCCTTCGCGCGTGATCGCAATCACGCTCGGGCGCGGCTGGGTGCCGGGCCCGTCGGGCCAGTGGCTGCGCGGCTCGACGACGCTGCCACCTTCGCCCGGATGCTGGATGCTCAGGAACAGCGTCTCGCAATCCGGCGAGAACTGGCAGCCGCAGATTTCCGCGCCGACCGGGCCGCTCATGAACTGCTGCAAGCGGCCGCGTTGCGGACCCTCGGTCGGACACGCGTAACAGCCGTCGTTCGCCCCACGAGGCTGCAGACCGTCCGTGACGATCCACAGGTTGCCGTTGCGGTCGAAGCCGATGTTGTCGGGTGAGCCGATCGGGCTCAGCTCGTCGGCGTGTGCGTAGCCGGCGTAGTACGCACTGTCCTGGCGGACCTGCGTGAGATCGGTGATCAGGCGCCCGCCGGCCGGGTCGCCGCCGAGCAGGAACACTTCCCAGGAAAACTCGCGCGCGGTGTGATCGTCGCCCGCCTCGCGAATCTCGATGATGTGGCCGAAGGGATTCGCGCCGCGCGGATTCGCGCGATCGGGGCCGGACTCGATCTCGCGGCCCGCATACATGAGGTGAGCAGCGGCAGCAGTGCGCTGCTCGTTGCGCGTGCAGGCCACATAGATGCGCCCGGAGACAGGGTTCGCTTCCACGTCTTCGGTTCGATCCATCGGCGTCGCGCCCAGTACGCTCGCGGCGGCGCGCGTCTTGATCAACACCTCTGCCTGATCGCGAAAACCTGCCGCCGCATTCAGCGGACCTTTCGGATCGAACACCAGCGGCAGCCATTCGCCGCGGCCGCTCGCATCCAGCCGCGCGGCGTACAAGGTGCCGCGATCGAGCAGGTCGCGGTTCGCGGCCGGGTTCTTCGGATCGAAACGAGCATCGGAAACGAACTTGTAGATGTATTCGAACTTGTCGTCGTCGCCCATGTACACGGCCACGCGGCCGTTGTGCGCGATGAACGGACTCGCTCCTTCGTGCGCGCAACGCCCGAGCGCCGTGCGTTTCACAGGCGGGCGCGTCGGATCGCGCGGATCGATCTCGACGATCCAGCCGAAGCGGAAGGGCTCGGTGGGCGTGCGCGGCAAATCGAAGCGCGCATCCGCGGCTTCCCACGCATACAGCGAATTCACCTTCCACATGCGCCAGCGGCGATGGGACTCGACGATGTAAGGATCGACGTCGCTGCGCGTCTTGAGCTGGTCGAGATTGCCGAAGTAGTCCTGGATGTTTTCTTCCGCAGTCAGGTAGGTGCCCCACGGCGTCTCGCCGCCGGCGCAGTTGCCGAAGGTACCGAGCGCGCGGACTCCATCTGGATCCGCCTGCGTGCGCAGCAATGCCGCGCCTCGCGCGGGGCCGCCGATGTCGATCGGCGTCTGTGCAGTGATGCGCCGGTTGTAGCGCGAGTCCTTCACCAGCTGCCAACGCCCGCCGACGCGCGCGATCTCGATGACCGACACACCTTGCGCCGCCTTGGCGACGTCGACAGCCTGCGGATGCTTGCTGACGAACTCGCGGCCGCGGCCAAGCAATGCGCCGGCGATGCCGAGATGCTGCGGAAACATCAGCTCGTCGACGGTGTATTCGTTGTTGACGCAGAGGATGCCGCGTTCGCCGCGCGCATCGAGCGGGAAGAAATGAATCGCGTCGCAGTTCGTGCCGAACTGGCGCTGCTGCCGTTCGGCAGCGCCGGGTTCGAGCAGCACACCATCGGCAAGCCGGGACGCGTCCAGATCGGGAGTCGACGTCCACAGGCTTTCGCCCCAACGCACGAGCAGGTCGTATCGATAACCCGGCGGCAGCACGACATCGTCGGCCTGCGTGCCCTGGATCGGCTTGAACGAAAGCGCACTCGTCGGCCGCAGCGACGTGCACGCGCCGAGCAACCCACTGCCCGCGACGGCAAGGGGCGCGAGCGTCGCGCCGGCGGCGAGCACTCGCCGTCGCGTCAAGCGTTGGGAAAGAAGGTGTTCGAAAGCGGTCGCGTCGGGTGTTCTTGTCATAGGCGCGGGGTCGTGTTGACCCGCGCAGCCTAGCGTATTTTTCGTGGCCGACCCATTACAAAGAGATCAGGAACCGCTGTGCTCGCGCAGCCACGCAATCTGCGCCGGATAGTAGTCGGGCTCGAGACCGGTATAGCGTCGCTCGCCGTTCTCCTGCTGCACGAACCTGATGATGCCGTGATCGGCGTCGGGAAAGACGCGCACCTGCACGGGCCGGCCTTCGGCCTGCAGCTTCTCCAGCTCGCGCAGCGTCCAGGGCGTCGGCGCGCTGGAATCCTCGCCGCCGAGCAGCCACAGACTCGGCGTCGGCAGCTTCTGCATCGTCTGCACGGGATCGTAGAGACGATCGATGAACGGCGTGTCTCCCTGCGAGCGCGTACGCCACCAGAGATAGATGCGCGCCGCCCACAGAGGCATCTTGGTGTCGGCGACGACGCCCAGCATCGAGTCGCTGCCGCGCACACCTTCGAACCACGGCTGCGGGCGTGCTGCATCGAGCATGCTGCCGAGCTCGCTCCAGCGATTCTGGTGGCGATCGAAAATGTCCGCGATCACTGCATTGATGCGATCCGCCGCAGCGACGGCGTCCCCGCCGAAGCCTTTCTGCTGAAGCGCATAGAAATAACCCCAGCGATCCTCGCCGGTCACCGGCACCATGACGCCGTAACCGACCAGCACGCTCGCGATGTTGCCGTCCTTCAATGCCGCGAGCGGCGCGATCCAGCCGCCCTGGCTGAAACCGGCCAGATGAATCCGCTTGCCGTCGATCCCGGACTGCGCGCGCAGCCACCGCACAGCTGCGACGACGTCGTCCGAGAGGACGTGAAAATTCTGCAGATACTTGCCCTGCGACTCGCCCGTGCCGCGCTTGTCGAAGGCCAGCGCGGCGAAGCCGTTTGCCGCATAGAGATACGGCTCGTAGTAATAGTCGACCGCGCTGTATGACTCCGAGCCATGCACGATCACGACGGTGGGGTACGGGCCAGGACCGTACGTCGCGGCGTCGGGTAGCACCAGTTTGCCGCGCAGCTGCAGCTCGCCGCTCGGGAACATCGACGTGCGCTCGCGCAGATCGACGTGCCGCGCATGCACGACTTTGTCGTCGGCGCGCCGCCAGTCGAAACCGGGTCGGCCGGCGCCGGCGCGATCGAACTTGACCTGATTGATGACCGGCTCGCGCTGCTCCCAGCCAGGCCCGCCCTCGTACTCGCCGTCGCCCGTCGGCCAAAGCACCGCGCTTTCGCCATTCATCAGGCGATAGCGCAGGATCTTGCCCTCGCGTGGAGTGACGAATATGAGCGTGCCGTCGGCGAGCGCGTACGCGCCAGTGAATCTGGTGTCCGGAGGCTCAGGCCGTGTTGCGACGTAGACCGCGACACCGACGACTACGACGAGCGCCGCCAGTCCCAGCAGAATTTTCTTTTTCATCCGCCGTTGGACGCTGGCGGAGCGACGGGGGTTGCGCTGGGTTCGCGAGGTACTGCAGTGCGGTCAAGAGCCGCGACGCGCGGACACCATCAGCCACTCGACTCCTGTCGGAATGTCCGCAGCGGGCGGCAAATACCGGAACGAGCTCACCCACGCAGTGAGCGCCTCGCGCACGCACTCGGGCGCCGGCGAGAGCTTCAGCTCATCGGTGCTGCCATCCATGCGCACGATGAACTCGACCATCACGCTGCCGCTGGCATCGCAGCCCGGTGCGAGTACCAAGGGTTGCGATTCCATCAGTTGCAGCGAAGGCGCGACCGGCGCAGGCGGCGTCAGCTGACAGCCTGCGAGCAATGTCAGCGCAAGCAATGCCAGGGAACGGCTGCGAGTCATCGGTGGCCCAGCTCGAAGTCGACGGGAATACGCAGCTCGCTCAGAGCCCTGCTCAAGTGCGGTGTCAGGGTGAAGCCGCGCGTCTTGCGGGCCGAGATCGCGACGATCAGCCGCACCTCGCCGCCTTCGGACTGGATGCGCCGAAAGAATTCCGCATGCCTTCGCAGGACGCTTGCGGTCAGGATGGTCAGCGCTGGTTCGAGCGAGGTGGCAATGGTCTGAGTGTGTCGCGTGATCTCGTGCACGAGCGCGGTCTCGGGTGTGCCGACCAGCAGCTTCTCCAGGTCGAGCGTCGCCAGCCAGTAGCTGTCGACGTGGACCGGTGCCACCGCGAGACTGCGGCTCGGGTCGCGCGGCTCGCCGGCACGGAACGAATGCTCGGGCTCGATCTGCAGCTCCCGCGAGATCGCTGCGGGGTCGATCGACGGATGCCGGACGCGCAGCGACAACTGAAAAGGATAGGACGGCTGCGGGGCGCGGCGGGCTTCCATAAGCGTTTCCTGGGAGCTTGCGGGATGCTTGAAGGGACGGTCATCAGAGCATTGGGCCGGCCGGTCCGCAAGCGTGACTTTTGCCTGTCAGCCCCCGGCGGCGCGCGTCCGATCGATTGCAACGGCGAGGTGGTAGAGCGAATCGAGCAAGGGCACGGGCTGGTGCAACTGTCGTGCCTGACGCACGGCATAGCCCAGCGTTCCCTCGATTTCCAGCCTCCGGCCGGCCTCCAGATCCTGCAGCGACGACAGGCGATGATTGGGCGCGTTGCGCTGGAAATCGCGGCCGGCTTGCATCACGGCTTGTACGCCGGCGTCTTCCGAGCCGCTCAAGATGCCCTGCAACGGCAGCAAGGTGTCCTCATTCGTGAGCGTCACGCCGGCGGCCCGGGCGATGCCGGCGACTTCTCGTACCAGGCGTACCATCACGAGCGCGCAGTCGGGGTCCGTGAGATAGCGCCAGGTCGTCGTACGGGTCGTAATCGACATCAGCATCAGCGCGGCCCAAGCCACGAACTTCGTCCATTCGCGAGCCAGCACGTCGGGCACCGACGTGGCGCGTACGCCCGCTGCATCGATCGTTCTCGCAATGCCTTCGGAGCGTGCGCTCGAACCCGCCGGCAACTCGCCGATGTAGATATTCACGTTGCGCGTGAACAGCGCCTCGCCGGATGGCAAGAGCTCGCCGCTGGTGTTCGCCAGGCACCCGAGCACGCGGCCGGCGCCGAAGGCATTCGCGAGCGCCTCGTTCTTCCACATGCCGTTTTGAATCGAGAAAGCCGTGCCGATGTCGGCGTTGCGCAGCGGCTCGAGGGCCTCTGCAGTGCCCGGCGTCTTCATCGCGACGATGAGCACCTCCGCGCCATGTAGCTGAGAGGCGTCGGTGAGCACTTCAACAGGAGTCGTGAATTCCGCGAGTCCCTTGATCCGCAGGCCGTCGCGCAACTGCGCGGCGCGCCGCTCGCGAACCAGCATCGTCACGGAGTGACCCGCGCGCGCCAGGTGCGCGCCGAGAATGGAGCCGATCGCGCCGGCGCCGAGGATCGCGAATTCGGTTCTGGAGGTCATGGGAGCGCCGACGATAGCACCATTCGCGCGCTGCATGGCCGGCGATGCCGAGATTGCATTGGTGCGAGTGCGAAGAGGTTGTCACGCTAAAGCCTGACCCACAGGGAAGCCCTTCCATGAGTCACGTCGATATTCCAGCGGGGTTCGCGCCGATCTTCCGGACGAGTCCGTTTCTCGAAACGATCGGGCCGTTGTACAGCGCCGGCTCGGGCGTATCGCTGGTGATTGGCATGCGCGTGCAGGAGAAACATACGAACGCGCGCGGCACTCTGCACGGCGGCGTGCTCGCATCTGTTGCAGACATCGCGCTCGGCTACGGGCTCGCGACCTCGACGACTCCGCCGACGAGCATGGTGACGGCGAACCTGAGCGTGGACTTCGCCGGCGGCGCGCAGATCGGCGACTGGGTCGAGACGTCTCTCGACATCCAGAAAGTCGGTGCGCGCATGGCGTTTGCGAACGTGTACTTCAGTGTCGGCGGCGAGCGCATCGCGCGCGCCAGCGGTGTGTTTCTGGTGCTGACCAAGAGCTAACCGCTGGCCGCTTTGCGCTCCGCTGCCTGCTCTGCCGACGACTCGACACCCAGCCGCTTGTGCATGAGCGGGCTCGTCGTCGTGTACTGCAGATGCACTTTCTTGCCGGGCTCCAGATATTCCTTGATCGCGAACGCGGCGAGCGCCGCTTCGTGGAAGCCCGACAGGATCAGCTTCTTCTTGCCCGCGTAATGATTGATATCGCCGACCGCGTAGATGCCCGGCACGTTGGTCTGGAACTTCTCGGTGTCGACGCTGAGCTGACGCTTGTTGATCTGCAGGCCCCAGTTCGCGATCGGTCCGAGCTTCGGATGCAGGCCGAAGAACACCAGCAACTGATCCAGTTCCACGCGACGCACGACACTGTCCGCGCCCTGCACGCTTAGCGACTTCAGCACGCCGTCGACAGCGTTCACTTCCTTGGGCTGTCCGATCAGCACGTCGGCGCGATGCTCGTCGCGCAGCGCGTAGAGCTTTGCGACCGATGCAGGCGCACCGCGGAACTCGGGACGCCGATGCACGAGCACGACGCTGCGCGCGTGGTCGACCAGCGTCAGCGCCCAGTCGAGCGCGGAATCGCCGCCGCCGAGAATCACGACGTCCTGGTCCGCGTACGCACGCGGATCCTTGACGCGATAGTGCAGGTACTTGCCTTCGAGCTCCGCCGCGCCGGGCACGTCGAGCTTGCGTGGCTGGAACGAACCCACGCCACCCGCGACCACGACGGCCCCCGCATCGAACACGGTGCCGGCGCTCGTCACGACGCGGAAACGCCCGCCGTCCTGCTGCGCGACCTCGGTAACTTCCTGGCCGAGGTGCAGGCCCGCGCCGAACGGCCGGATCTGCTCGAGCAGGCGATCGGTCAACTCCTGCCCCGTGCACACCGGCACGGCAGGAATGTCGTAGATAGGTTTGTCCGGATACAGCTCGACGCACTGACCACCGGCCGCTTTAAGCGAATCGACGACGTGCGCCTTCAGGCCGAGCAGACCCAGCTCGAACACCTGGAACAGGCCGCACGGACCCGCGCCGACGATGACGACGTCGGTCTGCAGCGGGTGGCGCTCGAACTTAAGCGCGGAGTCGGTGTGCGTCGACACGAGGCATCTCCGTGAAAGGCACCGGCGGAACGAGATTGGGTGCCAGCGGCTGATCCAGCCCGGCCGCTTCCAACAGACCCTTCTCCGCGAGCCATTTGCGATTGAACAGACGCGACTGATACTTCGCACCGGTGTCGCACAGAATCGTCACGATCGTGTGCCCGGGGCCGAGCCGCCGCGCGACTTGCAGAGCCGCTGCGACGTTCACGCCGCTGGTGCTGCCGAGGAACAGGCCTTCTTCGCGCAGCAGCTCATAGACAGTACGCACGCATTCGACGTCGGTGACGTGCAGCGCGTCGTCGAGCGGCGCGCCTTCGAGATTCGCCGTCACGCGACCGATGCCGATGCCTTCGGTGATGGAGCCCGGCCCAGTCGCCTTGAGCTCGCCGTCGCGCAGCCAGTGATACAGCGAGCTGCCTTGCGGGTCGGCGAGCAGCGCCAGCGGCTTGCGGCCGCGATGATTCGTCTGCCGCTTCAGGAAGCGCGACACACCGCCGAGCGTGCCGCCCGTACCGGTCGCAGTCACGAACGCGTCGATGTGGCCGTCGGTCTGCTCCCAGATCTCCGGCCCGGTCGTGAGCTCGTGCGTGTCGCGGTTCGCGGTGTTGTCGAATTGATTCGCCCAGATCGCGCCGGGAATTTCTTCCGCGAGCCGGCGCGCCACTTTCTGATAGTGGTTCGGATCGCTGTACGGCACCGTCTTGACGCGCAACACCTCGGCGCCGAGCGTTTCGATCGTCTGGTACTTCTCGGGCGACTGGTTGTCCGGCATGACGATGACGAGCCGATAGCCGCGCACGTTACAGATGTGCGCAAGCCCGATACCTGTGTTGCCTGCAGTCCCTTCGACGACCGTGCCGCCCGGCAGGAGGCGTCCGCTGCGTTCCGCGTCGTCGATGATGGCGCGTGCGGCACGGTCCTTCACCGAGCCGCCTGGATTCATGAACTCGGCCTTGCCGAGGATTTCGCAGCCGGTGAGCTCGCTGAAATGGTTCAGCCGGATCAGCGGTGTATTGCCGATTGCGTCGGCGAGCCCGTTGCGGATGCTCATGCTGTGAGCCTCACTTGCTTCGATATTGGATTGGCGGCGGCGTTGAACCACTGCAGCGTTTCGTGCAGGCGCGTCACTTCGCCCACGATCAACAGGGCCGGCGATTGAATGCCTGATTGCCGTGCCTTCTGAGCCAGATCAGCGAGCGTCCCGGTCACGACGCGCTGCTCAGCACGCGTACCCTGCTCAACGATCGCCGCTGCGCGCGACTCGGGTGCCCCATGCGCGCGCAGACGCGAAACGATTCGTTCGAGGTGGCCGAGACCCATGTAGAAGACGACAGTCTGCGCGGGGCGTGCGAGGTGATCCCAATCAACGGTATCGCCCGCTTCATCCTTGGTGTGGCCGGTCACGAAAACCAGCGACTGCGCGTGATCGCGATGCGTGAGCGGGATGCCCGCGTAGGCCGCGCAACCTGCTGCAGCTGTAACTCCCGGCACGACCTCGAAACGCACACCAGCAGCTGCCAGCGCTTCGAGCTCCTCGCCGCCGCGGCCGAAAATGAAAGGATCGCCACCTTTGAGTCGGCAGACTCGCTTGCCCTGCTGCGCGAGTTGCACGAGCAGCGTGTTGATCTCGTCCTGCGAGACTTGTGCGTCGCCAGCCGTCTTACCAACGTTGATGCGCTCGGCATCGCGCCGCGCTAGATCGAGAATCTCGGCCGACACGAGCCGGTCGTACAGGATTACGTCTGCATTCTGCAGCGCTCGCAAAGCGCGCAGGGTCAGCAGACCCGGATCGCCGGGACCAGCACCGACGAGCACGACTTCGCCTGGATCCTGCTCTCCAGCCCGGAGTGTGCTTGCGATCTCTTCAACATCGACACTGCGGCCCGCGAGCACGTCGGCGGCCAGCGTGCCGTCGAAGAAGTTTTCCCAGAACTTGCGCCGGCGCGCCGGACTCTCGATGCGTGCCTTGATCGTGGGCCGCAGCTTGCCGGCCAGCTTCGCGAGCGCGCCGAGCCGCTGCGGCAGAAATGTCTCGAGCCGCTCGCGCAGACGACGCGTCAGCACCGGCGCGTCGCCGCTGCTGCCGACCGCCACCACGACCGGTGAGCGATCGACGATCGCCGGCACGATGAAGCTCGACAACTCGCGATCGTCTACGACGTTCACCGGAATGTTACGGCGCTCCGCCTGCCGCGCGACCCAAGCGTTGATCGCGCGCTTGTCGGTAGCCGCGATCGCCAGGCGCACGCCGTCCAGATGTTCGGGACTGAACTCGGCCGCGACGTGCGTGATCTCGCCCGCTGCTGCTCGCTCCGCGAGACCGGGGACAAGCTCGGGTGCAATGACCCGGACCTGCGCGGAGGTTCGCAGCAGCAGATCGACCTTGCGTTCGGCGACGGCACCGCCGCCGACGACGAGCACTGGCTCGTTCGCGAGACGCAAAAAGATGGGGAAGTAGTCCATTGTTGTATGGCGGGGTTGCCGTCAGGTCGCTGCGGCAGCGGCTGTGCGACGCGGCTCGACCTTGAGCGGAATCACGCGCCGGCGCGGTTGCAGGCCGCACTCGCGCGAATCCGGGTTTTCCCACCACCAGCGGCCGGAGCGCGGATCCGCGCCGGGCTCGACCGCACGCGTGCACGGTGCGCAGCCGATGCTCGGGTAGCCGCGATCGTGCAGAGCGTTGTACGGCAGGTTGCGCGCCTTGATGTAGGCCCACACGTCCTGTTCGGTCCAATCGAGCAGCGGGCTGACTTTCCACAACCCGTAGCGCTCATCCCACGACACCGACTCGCCGTGCGCGCGCTCTTCCGACTGTTCCCGACGCACGCCTGTGATCCAGGCGCGATGGCCGGCGACCGCTCGCTTGAACGGCTCGATCTTGCGGATGTTGCAGCAGCTCAGCCGCTCCTCGACGCCGAGGTAGAAACCATTGATACCGTTGTCGCGCACGTACTGCTCGACCAGCTTCGCGTCCGGGTAGAAGACCTGGATGCGGCGCTGATAGCGGCGCTCGACGCGATCGAGCAGCGCCAGCGTCTCATCGTGCAGCCGGCCGGTGTCGAGCGTGAACATCTCGATCTCGGGCGCGTGACCGCAGATGATGTCCGTCAGCACCATCGCCTCGGCACCGAGGCTGTTGGAGTAGACGACGTCGCCGTACTCGCGCACGGCCTGCTCCAGCATGGCGCGCGTGTTCTGTACGAGGGTTTGCAGGCGGGGCGACAGCGAGTCCGGGTTCATAGTGAGCCGGACTGTAGCCAACCGGCTTATAACCCGTGAAAGACCCAATTGTTCTGTCATGATGCGGGGCCGTTATGACTTTACAGAGCGTCTGCGGCTACACTTAAGTGCATGAAACTACAGCAATTACGCTACCTCGCAGCGATCGTCGAAAACGATCTCAACATCACGGCGGCAGCGGAGCGGCTGCACACCTCGCAACCGGGGGTGAGCAAGCAGCTCAAGCAGCTCGAAGATGAGCTCGGTTTTCCGATCTTTTTGCGCCAGGGCCGCACGCTCACGCGGATCACTCCGGCGGGTAAGCGCGTCATCGATCGCGCGCTGAAGATCCTCAAGGAAGTCCAGAGCATCAAGCGGCTCGCGGACGAGCAGAAAGGCGATGGGCGCGGCTCGCTGGCGATCGGCACGACGCACACGCAGGCGCGCTATGTGCTGCCCGAAGTGATTCGCCGCTTCCGCGAGAAGTATCCGCAGGTCGAGCTGCACCTGCACCAGGGCACGTCGGAGCAGATCGCCGACATGGCCCAACGCGATCGCATCGACTTCGCGATCAACACGGGCTCGCAGGAGTTGTTCGGCAACCTGGTGCTGCTGCCCTGCTATCGGTGGCACCGACGCATCGTCGTGCCGCAGGGCCACCCGCTGTCGAAGGAAACGAAGATTACGATCGAAACGCTGGCGGAATATCCCATCGTCACCTACGTGTTCGGCTTCTCCGGACCGTCTTCGCTGCAGCAGATCTTCGCGCGCGCCGGTGTCACGCCACGCGTCGCGCTCACTGCGCGTGACGCGGATGTAATCAAGACGTACGTGCGGCTCGGGCTCGGCGTCGGTATCGTCGCCAGCATGGCGGTCGACCCGCGCGAGGACGGCGATCTCGTCGCGATCGATGCCTCGCACCTGTTTCCCGCGCACATGACGTGGGCCGGTTTCCACCAGGGAGCGCTGCTGCGCGGCTACATGTACGATTTCCTGCAGCAGCTGGCGCCGCACCTGACGCGTCGCCTCGTGGATCGCGCCGGCAATGCCCCCACGCCCGCTGATGTCGACGCGCTGTTCGCGGATGTGGAGTTGCCGGTCTACAAATGAACGAAATCATCGACCGCCCGAAGGGACGCTCTCTCAAGCCGCTGCGCTCGTTGTGGCCGTACCTGCGGCGCTACAAGCGCACGCTGGTGCTCGCGCTCGGTGCGTTGCTGGTCGCGTCTGCAGCGTTGTTGGTGCTGCCGCTCGCGTTCCGCAACGTCATCGATCAGGGCATGGTCGTGCAGGATCGCGCGACGATCGATTTCTACTTCGTTGCGTTCCTCGCGGCGGCCGCAGCGTTCGGACTGTTCGCAGCACTGCGCTTCTACCTCGTCACCTGGCTCGGCGAGCGCGTGGTCGCTGACGTGCGCAGCGATGTGTACGCACGCGTCATTCGCATGGATCCGACGTTCTTCGAAGTCACGCGCACCGGCGAAGTGCTGTCGCGCCTGACGACCGACACGACGCTGGTGCAATCGATCGCCGGCGTGAACCTGTCGATCACGCTGCGTTCGGGCATCCAGCTGATCGGCGCGCTGATCTTGCTCGTCGCCACCAGCCCTTCGCTGGCCGGCATGATTCTGATCGGCATCCCGCTGGTGATCGGGCCGCTCATCATCGTCGGACGTCGGCTGCGCACGCTGTCGCGGCAATCGCAGGATCGCATTGCCGACACGAGCGGCCTCGCGGGCGAAACGCTCAACGCAATCCAGACCGTGCAGGCATTCACGCTGGAGTCGCTGCACTCCGAGCGCTACAGCAAGGCGGTCGAAGACTCGTTCGCGGTGGCGATCCGCCGCACACGCATGCGCGCGGCGCTCACGGCCATCGGCACGATGATGATCTTCGGCGCAGTCACGTTCGTGCTGTGGCAAGGTGCCCATCGTGTGCTCGCCTCGCAAATGACGGGCGGCCAGCTGAGCCAGTTCCTGATCTACGCCATGTACGTGGCGATTTCAGCGGCGTCGCTCAGCGAGATGTGGGGCGAAGTGCAGCGCGCAGCCGGCGCGATGGAGCGCCTGGTCGAGCTGCAGAACGCACAACCGGCAATCGTCGCGCCGCCTCAGCCCGAAACTTTCCCGGCAACGCCCCAGGGTCGCATTCGGTTCGAGAACGTCTCGTTCCGCTATCCGTCGCGGCCCGACACGCTCGCGCTGGAACGCTTTTCCCTCGACATCGAGCCGGGCGAGACCGTCGCGTTCGTCGGCCCGTCGGGCGCCGGCAAGAGCACGACGTTCCAGCTGCTGCTGCGTTTCTACGATCCGTTGTCGGGTCGCGTCGTCATCGATGGCGTCGACATTGCGAAGGCGCGGCCGGAAGACCTGCGTCAGCGTATCGGCCTCGTGCCGCAGGAAACGGTGCTGTTCGGGACGAGCGCGCGCGAGAACATCCGCTACGGCCGGCCTGGCGCCAGCGATGCCGAGATCGAGGCCGCGGCCCGGGCTGCCGGCGCCGATTCCTTCGTTCGGCAATTGCCGGAAGGCTACGAGACGTTCCTGGGCGAGCGAGGGGCGCGATTATCAGGTGGCCAGCGTCAACGTATCGCGATCGCACGAGCGTTGTTGCGGGATCCGCCGATCCTGCTGCTCGACGAAGCGACCAGCTCGCTCGACGCGGAAAGCGAGCGTTACGTGCAGCAGGCGCTGGAAAAGCTGATGCAGAACCGCACGACGATCATCATCGCGCATCGGCTCGCCACGGTGCTGAAGGCGGATCGGATCGTCGTGCTCGATCACGGCCGCATCGTCGCGATCGGCACGCACGCGGAGCTGCTGCAGACGAACGAGCTGTACGCGAGGTTAGCGGCGTTGCAGTTTGCGGATTTGAGCACAGCAGAGCACCGGATGGCGGCGTCGGGCTAGAGCCCGACCTACAAGTCGGCTACGAGCCTTATCGGGCTTTTGTGGGGGAGCCGCCGAGGTGCGCGCCGCCGTCGACGATGATGAACTCGCCGGTGACGAGCTCCGAACCTTCCAGCAGCCACAGCACTGCGCGCGCGATGTCGTCGGGCGTGCACACTCTCTGCAGCGCCGCGTTCGACATGTAGCGGGCCTTCGCGCCTTCATAGGCAGCTCCGAGCGCCTCCTGCAGCCAGCGCGTTTCGACGAAGCCCGGGCACACCGCGTTGACGCGGATCTGTGGACCCAGCGCGCGAGCCAGCGAGAGCGTCATCGTGTTCAACGCGCCCTTGGACGCCGCATACGCGACCGAGGTGCCGATGCCCATCACTGCGGCGATCGATGAGACGTTGACTACCGCGCCGCCGCCCTGCTTGCGCATCGCGGGCTCGACCGCGCGGATCATCTGAAACGCGCCGACGACGTTGACGCCGTAGACGTGCTGAAAGTCCGCCGCACTGAGCGCGTTCAGATCTGCGTGATTGAACGCGACTTTCGTCGTGCCGGCATTGTTGACCAGCGCGTCGATGCGGCCCCACTTCGCCAGCGCGGCCTCAGCCATCCGCCGGCAGTCAGCATCCTCTGCAATGTTCGCTCGGACCAGCAAGGCTTCGGTGCCGTGCTGCTCGCAGGCTCGCAGCGTCTCGCGGGCCTCGGTCTCGCTCTTCGTGTAGTTGATGACCGTGCGACAGCCGCGCTGTGCCAGCTGGATCGCGCAGGCCGCGCCGATGCCGGTCGCCGATCCGGTCACGATGCAAACGCTGTTCTTCAGTTCCATTGCTCAAGCCCTCGCGAGTATCCAGCCGCTCAGCAGATCGATGAACTTCGCCCGCTCCGCGGGACGCTCGTTGTGCACCTCGTGGCGCAAGCCAGGATAGATCACGAGCTGCTTGTCCTGCGAGCGCAGCGAGTCGAACAGCACGCGCGAGCCCTCGGCCGGCGCAATCGCATCCGCCTCGCCGTGCACGACCAGCCACGGCAAGGTCAACTCCGCGGCTGCCTGGCGGCAGCGTTCGCATGCCGCAGCGAACTCCACGATCAGCCTCAGGCTGGCCGTGGGCGGAATGAGCGGATCGTTCGCGTACGCCTGCTGCACGGTTTCGTCGGTCGAAATCTTGCGCGAGTCGAGCCCGAGCGGGATGCGGATGTGCGGCAGCAAGCGCGCGCCGAGACGGAAGAACGGATTCAACGGATTCGGCCCGCGCCGGAAGACTTCCAACGAATTGCTGGAAGTGATCACACCGCGCCAACGGTGTCGCGCTGTGAGCACGGCGCCGATCGTGACGATCGCGCCCATGCTGTGTCCCCAGACGAACAACGGCAGCTCGGGCGAGCGCCGCGCCAGGGACGCGGCTTCGAGATTCAGATCGTCGACGAAGTCACCGAAGCGATCAACGTGCGTACGACTGCCGGGCCGCGCGCCATGGCCGCGCTGATCGTAGGCGAAGCAGGAAATTCCGCGGCTGGCCAGCGTGGCTGCGAGGTCGCGATAGCGACCGGCGTATTCGGCCAGACCGTGCACGATGAGCAGCGCCGCCCGGGGCTGGGCCGCGAGAGATTCGAATCCGGAGGTTGTGGAGTCGACCAGCATCGTTGGGGGCGAACGATACCGGAAGAGAAGAGTCGGGCTGAAGCCCGACCTGCACGTTTCTTACGAGGCGCGGCGCTCTATTGAGAGGTCGAGGTCGGGCGCGCCCTGGTAAGCAACCGAGAAATCGTCGAAGGCGGCCAGCGCGCCTTGCAGATCGGCCCCCGCGGGCAGCTCGAACGAGTCGAAGCCGCAGCGCGCGAGATAGAACAGCTGATCGCGTTGAATGTTGCCGACTGCGCGCAGCTCGCCGCCGAACTTGTACCGCTTGCGCAGCAGCTGCGCCTGGCTGTAGCCGCGACCTTCCGCGATGCCGCCGAACTCGATGGCCACGAGGCCGACACGCAGGAAATCCCGCGCCAGCGCCGCGACCGGATCGGCCGGGCCGAGCCGCACGCCAAGGCGGCCGTCCCACAGCCACCAGCGATTGCGCTCCTGCTGCCAGCGCGCGAACGGCAGGATCAGTGCGCGATCGCGCCCATGCGGATCTTCGTCCACATAGCGCCAATCGTCGTTGACGATTTCACGCCGCCTGATGAGCTGGCGCATAGACTCTTGCCTTGAAAGGTGCCACGCCGACGCGGCGGAAGGTGTCGAGGAAGCGCTCTTCCTCGTGCCGCTCGGCGACGTACACGTCGATGATGCGTTCGATGGTATCGACGACCTCGTCGAACGCGACCGACGGGCCGATGACTTCGCCGAGCGACGCGTCCGCGCCGCCGGTCGAGCCGCCGAGCGTGATCTGGTACCACTCCTGCCCGCTCTTATCGACGCCGAGGATGCCGATGTGGCCGACCGAGTGGTGACCGCAGCCGTTCATGCAGCCCGACATCTTCAGCTGAATCTCGCCGAGGTCGTACAAGTGGTCCAGGTCGTCGAAGCGCTCGTTGATCTGCTCGGCGATGGGGATCGAGCGCGCGTTGGCGAGCGAGCAGAAATCCAGGCCCGGGCAGCAGATCATGTCGGTCAGCGTGCCGATGTTCGACGTCGCCAGGTCGAGCTCGAGCAGCTCCTGCCACAACGCGAACAGATCGCTCTGACGAACGTCGGCAAACAGGAGGTTCTGGTCGTGGGTGGAACGCACCAGCCCGAGCGAGTAGCGATCAGCGAGATCCGCGACGCGATCGAGCTGCTGCGCGGTGATATCGCCGGGCGGACGATGCGGCGACTTCAGTGAAATGAACACGGCGCGATAACCCTGAACCTTGTGCTTGCGCGTGTTCTGGCGATACCAATTGCGGAACTCGCGCGACTTGCCCGCTTCGACGCTCTCGTCGAGCAGCGTCTCGTACTGCGGCGAGCCGAAGAACGTCTGAATGCGCTCGAACTCGGCGGCGTCGTACACCGGCGCCGTGTCGCCTGCAGCGGCGAACTCGGCTTCGACCAGCTCGCGGAATTTCTGCGGGCCGAGCGCCTTCACCAGGATCTTGATGCGAGCCTTGTGAATATTGTCGCGGCGACCTTCGAGGTTGTACACGCGCAGGATCGCCTCGAGGTACGCGAGCAGATCCTGCTTCGGCAGGAATTCGCGGATCACGTGACCGATCATCGGTGCGCGGCCGAGGCCGCCGCCGACGATAACCTCGAAACCGATTTCGCCGGCAGCGTTGCGCACGAGATGCAGGCCGATGTCGTGCACGCGCGAAGCCGCGCGATCCTGCGGCGAGCCGGTCACCGCGATCTTGAACTTGCGCGGCAGATACGAGAATTCGGGATGCAGCGTCGCCCACTGCCGGATGTATTCGCACCACGGCCGCGGATCTTCGAGCTCGTCCGGCGCGACGCCGGCCAGGTGATCGGCCGTGACGTTGCGAATGCAGTTGCCGCTGGTCTGAATCGCATGCATCTGCACTGTCGCGAGCAACGCCAGGATGTCGGGCACCTGCTCCAGCTTCGGCCAGTTGAACTGGATGTTCTGCCGCGTCGTGAAATGGCCATAGTCACGGTCGTACTCGCGTGCGATCCGCGCGAGCACGCGCAACTGCTTGCTCTCCATCAGGCCATACGGCACCGAGATGCGCAGCATCGGCGCGTGCTTCTGGATGTACAGGCCGTTGCGCAGGCGCAATGACTTGAAGTCATCGGCCGAGATCTGCCCGGCCAGGAAGCGCTGCGTCTGGTCGCGGAACTGCGCGACACGCTGCTCGACGAGCCGTTGATCGATCGAGTCGTACAAATACATGCGGGCGAATGTAGGCCCGCATCCGGCACGCTGCGAAATATGGATTGGATATGACTAAATAGCGGACCGAAGCCGACTTAAAACCTCAGCGTCACCAATAAGTTACGCCCCTCAGTCGGGCACGCCGAGGCGCTTGTGCATGATCGGGCTGGTGGTCGTGTACTGCAGCGGGACCTTCTTGGCGGGGTTCAGGTGATGCGCGACTGCGAAAGCAGCAAGCGCCGCCTCATGGAAGCCGGACAGGATCAGCTTCTTCTTGCCGGGATACGTATTGATGTCGCCGACGGCGAACACGCCCGGGATGTTCGTCTGGAATTTCTCCGTGTCCACGTGGATCGCACGCTTGTCGATCCCCAGGCCCCACTGCGCGATCGGACCCAGCTTCGGGTGCAGGCCGAAAAACACCAGCGCCTGGTCTCCGTGAACATCATGGAACTGGCCATCGAGACTCTTCACGCGCACGCCGCGGAACGCCTCGGCTTCCTTCAGCAACGAATGCGCGACGCCTTCGACGTAGCGCATGCTGCCGTGAGCGACGAGGTCGCGCATCTTCGACACTGAAGCCGGCTGCGCGCGGAACTCAGGACGCCGATGCACGAGCGTGACGCTGCGCGCCTTGCCGACGAATTCCAGCGTCCAGTCGAGCGCCGAGTCGCCGCCGCCGAAGATCACCAGGTGTTTGCCGGTGAAGTCGCCCGCACTCTTCACCTTGTAATGAATGTGCCGGCCCTCGAACGCTTCGCTGCCTTCCAACCCGATACGGCGCGGCTGGAACGAGCCCAGGCCCCCCGCAATGATCACCGTGCGCGCGTGGAAGCGCGTGTCGCGTGACGTGACCAGCAGAAACGTGTGATCCGGCAGTACCTGCAGCTCGGTCACTTCCTCGCCCATGTGGAATTGCGCATTGAAGGGCTTCGCCTGTTGCAGCAGGCGGTCGACGAGTTCCTGCGCGCCGCACACGGGCAGCGCCGGGATGTCGTAGATCGGCTTCTCGGGATACAGCTCGCTGCACTGCCCGCCCGGATGCTTGAGCGAATCGATGACGTGCGCGTGGATGCCGAGCAGGCCCAGCTCGAAGATCTGGAACAGGCCGCAGGGGCCGGCGCCGACGATGACGACATCGGCCTGGATGGCGCCGTCCACGGCGCCGCTGGCTGAACTCTCGGTCAAGAATGCTCTCCCGCGATTGGCAAGCGCGGGATTCTAAAGCTTCAATCGGACCTCGGCGAACACCTTGGCGTCGCGGTCGCCTTCGACGTCGGCATGGGTCAGGGGCTTGGCGACCTCGATGAAGCCGGACAACCGCCAGTATTCGATGGCGAAGCCGACGCCGGCCGTCGCCGCCGACTCCCTGCCCGGCAGGTCCTGCTTCCATGCGGCAGCGAAGTCGTAGAAGCCATACAGCGAGGTCTTGCCAAGCACTGCTGCCGCCGAGGACAGCTCCCGCCGCAGCTCTGCCTTGGCGCCCAAGCCCTGGTCGCCGGCGATTTCGGTCACTTCGAAGCCGCGCCCGAGGCGCTCGCCGCCGATCTTGTAGCGCTCGCCGTCAGGCAGGACGTACGCAGACTGCTGACCGAATGCATCGAGGCGCACAGTCCAGGTCTGCGCGAAGCGCACGAGCTCGGTGAACTGCAGCTTCGTGACCCAGAAATCCTTGCGGCGCGGATCGTCGATGAGGTCCAGCGCATCGAGCCTGCTGCCGAAGGCATCCAGGCCGCGACGTACCTGCACGGCCACCAGGTACTGGCTCGCAGCGCCCATGCGGCCGGTAATGCGACCGCCGAGCTCGGCGACGCGCAGCTGCTCGGTCCGCAGGTGCAGGTCATCGCGGGTAATCGCGAGGTCGTCCCAGTCGAAGCTCGCCGACCAGCCGAACTGGGTTGCTGACGTCGAATCGAGCGTGCCCGCAGCGCGCAGCGACATGCGCTCGCGATCGTAACGATCATTCCGATCCGGCGTCTCGGTCGGGTTCGACTGCGTCTTGAAGAGCGTCGTCGACAGATGCGTGTCGGCTGCTGTCACCGGCACGTCGAAGAACAGGCCGCCGCCGCTGTACTCGTCAGGGGCGGTCGCGGCCGAGGCGAACAGGCCGAGCCGCTCGCGCCAGCCGAACAGACTGTTGGCGATGACCTGGCTGAAAGCGAACATCGGCCCGATCTCGCGCGTGCCGCGGTTCGAAAGCTGGATCGTCGTATCGAAGGGCTTGTATTCGGTCGCCACGGTGAGCGCGTAAGCATTGCGGCGCGACTCGTCGCGACGCGTGGTGGCGCGAACAGTCAGGCCCGGCAGCTCGCGCATCGCTTGCAGCGCTGCTTGCAGATCGACGGTCCGCAGCGGCACGCGCAGGCTCAGATCGCTCGCCAGCTCTTCGAGCCGCGCTGCGTAGGGGCCGGCATCGCCCGTGAACTGGACGCGCGCGATCTGCGCTTCGAATACTTCGATGCGCAGGATGCCGGCAGCGGCGAGATCTTCGTCGAGGCGGAATTCCGGACGCGAGTAGCCGTCGCGCAGATACAAGGCTTCGAGCTGCGCGATGATCGCCTGCGCATTCGAGGTGTTGATGGGGCGGCCGAGGTGATCGCGATACGCGACGAACAGCTGCGTCGGCGTGTAGGCGCTCGAACCGTCGATGACCGTTGCGTTCAGTGTTGGTTGGTCAACGGCGTGCGCAGCGGATGCGCCCAGGCCGAAGATCAGTGCAGCGGCGATTATGACAACAGCTTGCGCTGTTGACGTAACCCGCGATTTGCACGCCTTATGAAACATCTGCGTCCGTCCCCGATTCGTCGCGGGGTATCTTTCCCGACGCCAAATTCCGGCGCTGCGATCACCCTCACATCTGCAGGCGCGATCGATACGTACGATCGCGAAACTGCTAGGGGAGAGCTGTTCGATGTTCCAGGCTTTGCGAATCGCGTCACGGTCTGCGGCCCTGGCGCTGCTTACCGCGTTGATCGCTTGCGTGCCCCTGTCAGCAATGGCTGCCACGACTGCGTCACATGGCGACATCGTGGTCGTCACAGTGCACGGCACGGTTAGCGCAACGATGGCAGGCATGACAGTGCCGCTCTCAGCGGGCGCGATCCTGCAACTGCCCGCGACTGTGCGCACCGGCGCCGACGGCGCAGTCGAGCTTCGTCAGGGACCGAGCACTTTCGCCGCTGCAGGCAACACCGAACTGGAAATTCCCCAGAGCGCTGCGCAGGACGGCCTGGTCGAGCGCATCATTCAGATCCGCGGCAACGCCTTCTACAGCATCGGCAAGCGCACCGGCACGCGTCTGCGCGTCGAAGCCCCGTACCTGGTCGCGGTCATCAAGGGAACGCAGTTCAACGTCGCCGCGCAGGAAGACAGCACGACGATCGCGCTCTTCGAAGGGCACCTCGAGGTCCGCGCCAGCGACGACAGCGACGTGGTCGCCCTGGAAGCCGGCGAGATCGCAATCCGCCGCCGCGACGACGTCAGCATCAGCGTGTTGCGCCTGAATGCTGCGCGCGGCGATACCCGCCGCAATCCGGAGCTGGCCGCGCGCCAGCAAGCCGATTCTGCGAATTCCAACACCAGCGCGGTAGTCGCGCGTAGCGACAACACTGCACAACCGCGAGTCGATGCGACGACAACCATCGACAACGCGGCGGGCAGCGGCGTGGTCACGGCTCCCGAGCGCGGCAGGATTGTCGACGCGATCGCTGACACGACTACAAATGTGAGCGCGAGAACGGCAATCGAAGTGGACGTGCGCGACAGCTCGCCCGTTGCTGCGAACGTCGATGTCGACGCGAAGGTCGGTGGCGTGAGCGCTGACGTCGGCGCCAGTACGGCAGTCAACGCTTCTGCCGGCACCGTGGACGTCGGCGTGAGCGGCGCCGTCGCCGCCACTAGTGCAGTAACCGTCGATACCAGCGTGGGCGCAGCTGCCAACCTTCCGGCCGGCACCGTGAACGTCGACGCTGGCGCATCGGTCGCAGCTGCGGGTCTTCCAGTCGATGCGAGTGCTGGAGCTGCAGTTAATGTCCCGGCAGGTGCAGTGGATGTCGGTGTCGACACCAGCGTCGCGAGCACCAACATCGATGCTTCAGTCGGAGTCGCCGCGGGCGCGGGCAACGTCGGTGCTGACGTCGGCGTCGCGGGCGTCGACGTCGGCGTGAATGTCGGCACGAGCGGCGTCGGTCTCGATGTCGGCAATGACAGCGGCGGCGGTCTGCTCGGCGGCCTCGGCGGCCTGCTGGGCGGCGGTCGCAAGCGTAACTGACGACCGTGATCGGCCGCGCTCACCGCTGGCCTCTCGTCGCTCTGACGATTATCGCGCTGACTCTGCTGCTGCGCGCAGCGGGGCAGCTCGCTCCATTCGAGCATAGCGTCGCCGACGCACGATCCCGTGTGCTGCAGCGGCAAGTTCCTTCGGACATCGTGCTCGTCGGCATCGACGCGCGCAGCCTCGCCGACTTGCGGCAATGGCCCTGGCCGCGCCGCTATCACGCACGCCTGCTGGAAACCATCGCGGCTGCCGAGCCGCGCCGCGTGTTCGTCGACGTCGACTTCAGCGCGCACACCAACGCCGAAGACGATGGCCTGCTGGCAGCGGCGCTGCAGCAGTTCGAGCCGTCGCAGATCGTGCTGCCGGCGTTCTTTCAGCCGGACGAAGGCGTCGGCGGCAAGATGGTCTACACGCGTCCGCTCGAGAATCTGAGCCGATACGCGACGCTCGGCGGCGTGAACTTCCGCCCGGACAACGACGGCTTGATCCGCTCGATGGCGGCGAACTGGGCGTTCGGCGCTGAGACCGTCCCGTCGGCCGTCGCGCTACTCGCAGGACCGGATGCTGCGGACCGCGACGTGCCCATCGACTATTCGATCTCGCCGGCTTCGTTCACCTATGTCTCATATGTGGATGTGGTCGCGGGCCGGATCGATCCGGCCACGCTGCACGACAAGACCGTGATGGTCGGCCCGACCGCGTTGGAGCTCACCGACATCAAGGCCGTCCCTGTTTACCAGGCGCTGCCGGGCGTCGTGGTCCAGGCGCTCGCGGCACAATCGCTCCGCGAGGGCGCGTTACGCGTGACGCCATTCTGGGTCGATCTGCTCGCGCTCGCGATTCTCACAGCCCTTGCCGCCACCTACTTCGTGCGCAACGGCTGGCGCCGCAATCTTCTGGCGGGCGCAGGGATCGTCGCCCTCCTCGCTGCGCTCAGCGTGTATGCGTACTCGGCCCATCGCCTCGTGCTGGAACTCGTGCCGGCGCTGCTGATCGTTGGCGGCATGTTCCTGGCGGCAACGATCCGCTCGCTCGATCATGAGACGATGCGCTCGCTGGCTTACGCACTCGGCATTCGGCGCCGCGACGCGCTGCTCGGCAGCGTTGCCGAATCGTCCGCCGACGCCATCATGGTCGTCGGTCCCAACGGGCAGATCGAAATGGCCAACGCCGCCGCTGCATCGATGTTCGCCTGCAGCCGCGAAGCGATGGTCGGCGCGCTGGTTTCGCGCTACGTGCCGCTGCCGGATGCCGCGATGGTCCCGGCGACGTTGCCCGGCAAGGTCATCGAGCAGGAGGCGCAGAGAAACGACGGCGCGCCGTTCCCGGTCGAAATCACCGTCAGCCCCGTGGACATCCAGGGCGAAGCGCTGCGCACGATCATCGTGCGCGACATCACCGCTCGCAAGCTGCAGGAGCAGCGTCTGCAGTACGAGGCGACCCACGATTCGCTCACCGACCTGCCGAACCGCGCGGCGCTGATGGGCCACCTCGAGGTCGCGCTGACCCGTACGCGTCCCGATAGCCGCGTTGCGCTGCTGATGCTCGACCTGTGCCGGTTCAAGGAAGTGAACGACACGCTCGGCCACGAGGTCGGCGACCAGGTGCTGCGCGAAGTGGCGCGCCGCTTCGAATCGGTGGCGGATCGCGACGGCTTCGTCGCGCGCTTGGGCGGCGACGAGTTCACGCTGGTGCTCGAACAGAGCACGCCGGACGCCGACATCGTCGAGGTCGCGAGCATCCTGCACGAGAGCCTGCGCGAGCCGATTCCGGCTGCCGGCATCGCGATCGACGTCGGCGTGAGCATCGGCATCGCGCTCTACCCGGATGACGCGCAAGACCCCGCGACTCTGTTGCGACACGCCGACGTGGCGATGTACCTGGCGAAGCGCCGGCAGACGCGCTATGAAATGTACGACCCGGCGAACGATCGCAACACGGTGCGGCGCCTCGCGATGGTCGGCGAGCTGCGCAGCGCGATCGCGAACGGTCAGCTGCGCCTGTACTACCAGCCGCAGATCAACTTCCGCACGCAACGCTGCGACAGCGTCGAAGCGCTGCTGCGCTGGCCGCATCCGGAATACGGATTCGTCAGTCCGGCGGAATTCATCGTGCTCGCCGAATCGACCGACCTGATCCGGCCGCTGACCGAATGGACGCTGGAGTGCGCGGTGGAGCAATGCGTGCAGTGGCGCGCGTCGGGCTTGCGAATCCGTGTCGCGGTCAATCTTTCGGCGCGGCTGCTGCAGGACACCGACTTCGTTTCAGTGCTGCGCAGCTTGCTGGCGAAGCACCGCGTGCCGGGCGAAGCGCTGGAGCTGGAGATCACCGAGAGCACGATGCTCTACGACAGCGAGCGTGCCTTGCGCGTGATCCGCGACATCCACAGCCTCGGCATCGCGCTGTCGATCGACGACTTCGGCACCGGGTTCTCGTCGCTCGCGTACCTGCGCGACCTGCCGGTGCACGCAGTGAAGCTCGACAAGTCGTTCGTCACGCACCTGCACGAGCGTGCCGACGATCGCAGCATCGTGAATTCGACCGTGCGCATGGCGCACGAGCTGGGACTGCAGGTGGTCGCGGAAGGCGTGGAGTCGGAATGGACTGCGCAATACCTGATGGATGCCGGCTACGACTACGGGCAGGGTTACCGCTACAGCCCTGCCCTGCCCGCAGAAGAATGTCGCCGCTGGATCGTCGGCTTCAATGGGGTTGCCAAGGCCGATGACCAGCAGCTTGCGGCCAGCGGCTAGCGACTAGCTGCCACCCGACTAGCTGCCACCTCAGCCTCGCGTTCCGTCAATACCCGGTCCGTAACGACCCGCTCCGTCGCCGTCGGCGCGTTCACACGGATCCGTGTAACGCTGCCGTCACGAATTTCCTCGAGCGTCTTGATGACCCGCTCGCCGACCAGCGCCAGGATGGCGACGGTTGCGAACACGCCCGCCGCGATGAACGTCAGCGCGCCGCCGCTCTGCGCGAAAATCCACACGACGCCGAGCGCGAGGACCCACCCGAGAATGCCGACCGCCAGGAAGAACCAACGCATATGACATTTCTCCACAATTCGCTGTAGGAGAAATGTCCGACCGGCAACGCATGTTCCGACCCGCGGTGCGACGAGGAACCGGGTACAGGCGGCGGGCCGCATTGTTCCCCGCACGGACCCGTGAAAGAATCCGCCGCGACGACTCCTCACGTGGGAACCCTCCTATGCGCCTGCAAGTAAACGACAAAGAACATGTGGTCGATGGCGTGGACGAATCCACGCCGCTCCTGTGGGTGTTGCGCGATCACCTCGGACTCGTCGGCACCAAGTACGGTTGCGGCATCGGCCAATGCGGAGCGTGCACGGTGCACGTCAACGGCGCGCCGACTCGCTCGTGCTCGCTGCCGCTCAGCGCGGCCGCCGGGCAACGGATCACGACGATCGAAGGTCTTGCAGGCAAGGACGGCAAGCTGCATGCGTTGCAGGCCGCGTGGATCGAGCACGACGTGCCTCAATGCGGCTACTGTCAGGCTGGACAACTCATGTCCGCCTCGGCGCTGCTCAAGCAGAAGCCAAATCCCACGGACGCCGACATCGATGCGGCGATGAACGGCAACATCTGCCGTTGCGGCACCTACCCGCGCATCCGCAAGGCGATCCACGCGGCGGCGAAACAGGCGCACGAGTGAGGGAGCAGTCATGAGCGCAGCCGAGAATTCGATCCTGTCCGCGGACGACTACGTGCAAGAGATGCTGCGTGCCGCAGAGGCGCAGTTTGATGGCGTGGGTACTGTCGCCGCGCTGAACCGTCGCGCATTCCTCAAGCTCGTCGGCGTGGCCGGCGGTGGCCTGGCGCTCGCCTTCTACGTCGGCGATCGCGCCACCGCGCTCGCAAATACCAACGGCAGCGAGCAAGGGCTCGCGCCGAATGCCTATCTGCGCATCGCGCCCGACGGCAGCATCCTCATCTATGCAAAGAACCCGGAGATCGGCCAGGGCGTGAAAACGTCCTTCCCGATGATCATTGCCGAAGAGCTCGATGCCGATTGGTCCAAGGTGCGCGTCGAGCAATCGAAGATCGACGCGGCGCTCTACGGCCGGCAGTTCGCCGGCGGCTCACGCTCGATTCCGACGAATTGGGACACCTTGCGCCGGGCAGGCGCCACTGCGCGGGCAATGCTGGTCGCCGCCGCCGCGAAGGAATGGGGCGTCAACGAAAGCGAGTGCGCGACCGAGAGCAGCAGCGTAGTTCACAAGGCCAGCAATCGACGTCTCGGGTACGGCGAGCTCGCGACCAAGGCGGCCGCGCTGCCGGTTCCCGACGAGAAATCGCTGAAGCTCAAGGATCGCAAGGATTACAAGCTGCTCGGCAAGCGGGTCACCGGCGTGGACAACCTGCAGGTCGTCACCGGCCAGCCGCTGTTCGGCATCGACCAGGTCGTGCCGGGCATGCAGTACGCGGTGTTCGAGAAGTGCCCGGCAGTCGGCGGCAAAGTCGGCGACGCGAATCTGGAAGAAATCCGCAAGCTCCCAGGCGTGACGAACGTGCTGGTCATCGAAGGCACCGGCAAGCCGACCGAAGTGATGCCCGGCGTGGCCATCCTGGCGACCTCGACCTACGCGGCGATCGCCGCGCGTCGCAAGCTCAAGGTGAATTGGGACGAGTCGAGCGCCTCGAAGGACAGCTGGAGCAAGGCTGTCGGCGAAGCACAGAAGATAGCCAAGCAGAACGGCCCGGACTCACTGCGTAACACCGGCAACGTCGACGCCGCACTGGCGAAGGCGAAGACTGTCGACGGCTTCTACACATATCCGTTCGTGTCGCATGCACCGCTCGAGCCGCAGAACTGCACCGCGTCCTTCAAGGACGGCGCCGTCGAGATCTGGGCGCCTACGCAGACGCCGGGCTCGGCCATCGACCTGGTGGCCAGCTCGCTCGGAATTCCGAAAGAGAAGATCACTCTGCATCAAACGCGGGTTGGCGGCGGCTTCGGCCGACGGCTGATGAACGACTATGTTTGCGAAGCGGCGGCGATTTCCAAGCAGGCCGGTGTGCCGGTGAAGCTGCAGTGGACTCGCGAAGACGACATGCAGCACGACTTTTACCGCGTCGGTGGCTTCCACTCCTTCAAAGGCGGTGTCGATGACGCTGGCAAGCTGGTCGCGTGGTCGGACCACTTCATCACCTTCAGCCAGGACGGTCAGAAGCCGGCCAGCGGCGGCGATCTCAGTGCCGACGAATTTCCCGCGCTGCTGTTGCCGAACGTGCGGCTCACGCAAACCAAGCTGCCGCTCGCAATCCCAACCGGGCCATGGCGCGCGCCGCGCTCGAACTCAATAGCATTCGCAGTGCAGTCGTTCCTGCACGAGTGCTCGGTCGCAGCGAATCGCGATCATCTGCAGTTCCTGTTGGAGATCATGGGCGAGCCGCGCTGGCTGCAGCAGGGTAACGAGTTCTCGCTGAATACCGGGCGCGCTGCAGCCGTGATCAAGCTGGCCGCCGAGAAGGCCGGCTGGGGCAAGGCATTGCCCAAGAACCGAGGTTTGGGTCTCGCGTTCCATTTCAGTCACGCCGGACATTTCGCGGAAGTCGCGGAAGTCAGCGTCGATGCGAATCGCAAGCTCACGCTGCACCGGGTCACTGTCGCCGGCGACATCGGACCGGTGGTCAACCTGAGCGGCGCGGAGAACCAGGTGGAGGGCTCGGTGGTCGACGGCTTCAGCACCGCGCTGGGGCTGACGCTCTCGTACGAGAACGGCCGCATCCAGGAAACGAACTTCGATCGCTATCCGCTGCTGCGCATTCCGCACGCACCCGTGGTCGACGTCCATTTCATCCAGAGCGAGTACCCGCCGACGGGCGTCGGCGAGCCGGCGTTGCCGCCGGTCGCGCCAGCCATCTGCAACGCGATCTTCGCTGCTACGGGGCATCGCGTCCGCACGCTGCCGCTGAGCAGCGAAGGGTTCAAAGTCTGAGTGCCACGCTCGCCTGATCCATGGCCCGCCGCGTGTTGCGGCGGGCTTTGCCGCTCGTCGCAACCTTCCACACGATCGCAGGCGTGAACAGCGCAGTCGGCGCCTTCAGCAGGTGCATGACTTCGTAGAAGCGCTCGGTGACCTGCGGCGAAACACTGGCCGCCTTCTGCACCTTCTCGGTGTACCAATGCAGTAGCTTCAGCGCGCGACCGCGCGTGCCCGTCGTCTCCGCGAAGCGGAAATCCTCGCCAGTTGCAAGTTGCCACGGCCGATCGGCAGCACGCGCCACTTCACGGAAGAACGGCCGCCACAAGTCCGTCAGGCTCCAACCCGTCGCGACCCGCTCCTGCAAGCACGCATTCAGAGCGTCCGCGTACATCGATGCCGCGCTCATGCCCTGGCCGTAGACAGGATTGAAGCTGCACAGCGCATCGCCGAGCACGAGCAACCCGGGCGGAAAGCGGCGCAGCTTCTCGTAGTGCCGGCGCAGCCCCGCCGGGAAGCCGTAGCGCACCGGCTCGCTGAGCGGCTCGGCGCTGCGAAGCGCTTCGTACATGTCGGGCACCGGCAGGCTCTTCGCGAATGCCATGTAGCCGGCAAGATCGGTCGGCGGGTGATCGCCGTGCATGCCGACGAGCGTGCAGATCCAACGATTGCCTTCGAGCGGCAGGATCAGTGCGCCGCGCTTGGCAGGAGGCTGCGACACGACATACAGCGCCTTCCAGTCGCGCGACGTGTTGGGCGCGCGGAACAAGCAGCTCGCGTAGCCGACGTCGATGCGGACGGCCGACTCCTCCGGCCGCTCGAAACCAAGAACGCGCAGCTGCTGCGGAATCTGCGAGGCGCGGCCGCTGGCGTCGATTACGAGATCGGCGTTGAGTCGCTGCTCGGTCGCGCGATCGTCGCGCCGATGCAAGCGCACGCCGCTGACGCTGTGACCGTCGTAGACCACGCTCTCGACCGTCCAGCCCTGCATGATCTTCACGTTCGGCAGGCGCCGCACGCGCTCCGCGACCGTCCACTCGATCAGCGGCCGGCTCGCCGAGATGAAATCCAGCGCGCTGTGATAACGGCACTTCCACACGTCGAAGTGAAACCACTTCACGTCGCGGCCCATGTTGACCGGCGTGGCGCCGGCCGCCAGCAGCTCCTCGCGCACGCCGGAGAACAGCCGGCAGATCGTATCCTGGCCGCGCAACAACAGGCCGTGCGCATGACGGCCCTGCGGCACGCCGCGCCGCGGCTCGGGCCGCTCGCTGCGCTCGTCGCGCTCGATCACGGTGACGGTCTTGAAATAGTCGGCCAGCACTCGCGCGGCCAGCAGTCCGGCCATGCTGCCGCCAATGACGATCGCCTCGCCGAAGGAATTGCGCTCCATGGTGACTCCCCGCATGTCAGGATGACGACACGAAGGTAGAACGCTGCGAGCGCGAGCACATCGCCGCAACGGCGGCAAACGCCGCCCACGAAAGTGGGCGGCATGGATGGGACGGAAGGGAAGAGAGAAGAAATACTCTCGCAAAGATCGCGGAGATCTATGGCTCCATAGTCTGAATTCCGACCCTTGGCGATCTTGGCGTCTTTGCGAGAGTTATTTCTTCGTCAAGCCGCGCTGCACGGCGAACAAAGCTGCCTGGGTGCGGTCTTCGAGCTTCAGCTTCGCGAGAATCGTGCTGACATAACCTTTCACGGTGCCTTCCGTGAGGTGCAGCTCGTCGCCGATCTGGCGGTTGCTCATGCCGCGCGCTATCAGATCGAGCACGCTGCGCTCACGTTGCGTGAGCAACGCTAGCGGATCTGCCTGCCGGTTGCGCAACTGCTCGACCAGCGCGCGCTGCGCCAGCGGATGCAGCCAGGTCTGGCCGCCGGCAACCGTGCGCAGAGCCGTGAGGAAGTCGGCCTTGGTCACGTCCTTGAGAATGTAGCCCTGCGCGCCGGCCGAAATGATCTCGCGCACCTGGCCGTCCTCGGCGTAGCTGGTCAACGCGATCACCTTTACCGTCGCCGACGACGCGCGGATCACGCGGATCGCATCGCTCGCAGGCAAGCCGGGCATTTTCAGATCCATCAGCACGATATCGGGCTGGAGCCGGCGTACTGCCTCGCACGCTTCGTCGCCGTTGGTCGCTTCGCCGATGATGACGAATCCGTCGCAATCGTCGAGCAGCGCACGCAGGCCTTCACGCACGATGCCGTGATCGTCGACCAGCAGCAGGCGGATGGCAGGCGCGGCGCTCACGACGGGTTCGCCAGCAATGGAATGCGTATGCATACGGTAGTTCCTTGTCCAGGCTGCGAGCGAATTTCGCACACGCCGCCGAGCACGGCGGCGCGTTCGCTCATGGTGTGCAGGCCGATGCCCTGCTCGGCGCGATCGGCATCGGCCGCGGCGCGCTCGGCCAGATCGAAGCCGCGGCCGTTGTCGCGGACGCTAAGCGTCAACACATCGGCGTCCACGCGTCCGCAGATATCGACGCGGTTCGCGCCGGAGTGACGGATCGCGTTCGACAGCGCCTCGCGGCAGATGAGGTAGAGGCTTTCCTCGAGTCCGGGCTGCTGCGATCGATAGCCCGCGAAATCCAGGCGGATGCTCGGGGTCTGCGGCGCGAGCACGAGCGCAAAGCGCTGCAGCGCGGCTGCGAGACCCATTCGCTTCACGTCGCCGACGCCGACGCGCGATGCGGAATCCGCCGAATCGCCGCTGACAGTGTCGGGCCGCAGCTCACGCAGCAGCGCGCGCATCTCGGAGAACGCGAGGCGGGCGAGCTCTTCGATACGGCGCGCGCGCCGCTCGCCCTCGGCCGGATCGCGGCGCCACGCCGACACGAGCGACTGCGACATCAGGCTGATGGAAGACAGTGCCTGACTGACCGCGTCGTGCAGATCGCGCGCCAGTCGCTGCCGCTCGCGCATCACTGCAGCCTGGCGCGCTTCGGACGTCAGGCGTGCATTCTTGATCGCGACCGCCAGGTGATCCGCGATGATCTGGATGCTCGCGACGTCGTCCTCGTCGAACGGCTCCAGCCCTTCGAGGTTGATGCAGCCGAACACTTCGTCGCCGAGCATGATCGGCACGGCGAGTTCGGTGCGCACGTTGACCGGCATCGGCGGCGGAACGTAGCGCGGATCCTTGCGCACGTCGTTGACGATCTGCACCTCGCCGGTGCTCACGGCAGCGCCGGTGATGCCCTTGGTCGCCGGCATGCGGAACGGCTGCTCGAAAATATCCTGATACGCGCCGGCGTGCGCGCGGAACAGCAGGTAGTCCTCCTCGCCCCGATACAGCAGCGGGATGACGACGTTGCGATAGCCGAGATGATTGTGAATCGCCTGCGCGGCAGTCGCGACCAGCTCTTCGGGCTCCAGGCCCGAGGTAATGACGCGCGCGATGCTCGCGATCAGCATCATGCGCTCCGTGCGCCGTTGCTCGCGCCCGTAACGCAACGCATTCTGGATCGCGATCGATGCGTGCCGCGCGAACAGGCGCAGCGTCGCCAGATCGCTCTGGCCGAACTTGCGCGGCGGCCGCGCGCCGATACCGAAGACCCCGATCAGCCCGCCGCCCGGGCCGGGGATCGGTATGCCGATCACGGCATTGCCGCTGTGCTCGGGCAGCGTGATGCGGTCGAGGTCGCCGTAGTTATCGATGATGACGGGCTTGCCGGTCGCGAGCACGCGCCCGACGAGGCCTTCGTTCGGCTCGAACTCGTTGCCGAGCTCGGTCTCGGGCAAGCGATGGATCGCTTCGATCTGCACGACGTGGCGGCGCGGCTCGTACAGGCCGATCGCACCGTCGTCCGCGCCAAGCAGGCCGCAGGCCCGCGTGATGATGCTCGTGAGCAGCGGCCGCAGTTCCAGCTCGCTGGCGATCTCCTCCAGGATCGAGCTGAAGGGCTCGCTGAGATGCGCCGACTCATGCGGCACATCCGCGTTCGCGGGAGGAGGCGTCGGCTCGGGGACCTCCAGGCGGATCGTGACCGGGCCGGAATTCACTTGCGTACGTTGCGAAGACATGTTGCGCGCAGTATTCGCCGCAAGCGGTCGTGGTTCAAGGGAAAACTGACTTTCGTCAGTGCACGATTCAGCCGTTCGATGCCTCACGCTCCAGCACAACGGGCAAGAGCCGGCCGATGATCTTGCGCACAGCGTCGCGCTCGCGCCCGACCATGCGGCGCAGGTGATTGCCGATGATCGCGTCGCCGAGCGCCGCCATCGTCACGAACAGCGTTGCGGAGGTCACGCGCTGGTGGACGTCCTGGGCGCCGGCCTCGGCGCCGCGCTCGACGCTGTCGATGTAGTCGCGCACGACCTCGCCGACCGGCGCGAGCCGCGTCGCCTCGCCGGACAGCACGATCCAGGCCATGAGCCGCCCCGCGCCGCCGCGATCGAACGCGTCGAACACGATGTCGACGAAGTCGCGGAATTCGCCTTTGCCGGCGCGCAGCCGCATGACCGCCGATTCGATCGCCGCGGTCAGCTCGCTCATCATCTGGCGCATCAGCTCGGATTGCAGCCCGGCCGCGGAGCCGAAGTGATGAATCAGATTGGTGTGGCTCATGCCGAGATCGGTGGCCACGGACTGCAGCGTAATCGCGTCCGGCCCGTCGGCCAGCAGCATGCGGCGCGCAGAAGCGAGCGCCAGCGTGCGGGCCTCCTCCGGTGTGCGCCGCACGCGACGCGCATTGGTGTTTTTTGCGACCTGTTTCGCTTTCGGCACTATTGACACCACTCTCAATAAGAAACTCTAATACGCGCCATGTCCGTCACCACGCCCGCCGACCTGACGATCACACCTCGGGACCTGAAGGTGGACCGTAACACGCGCAACGCGCGCTGGTGGCACGGGGGCGACCCGGTCGCCACTGCCTACTTCAATGCGCTGTCTGCAGCGTTCCCCCAGGGCGAAACGTTCTTCATAGAGTCAGTGCGCCGCTATCGCGACTCGGTTCACGAGCCGCTGCGGCAGCAGATCGCGGCGTTCGTGCAACAGGAAGCGATGCACACGCGCGAGCACGTCGTTTTCAACAAGCTGCTACGCATCGCCGGCTACGACTTGACTGCCATGGACGCGGAAACCCGACGTCGCGTCGACGAGGCTCGCAATCGGCCGCACCTGGTGCAACTGGCGCTGACCGTAGCGCTGGAACATTTCACCGCGATTATGGCGCATTCGCTGCTGACCGAAAGGGAGCCGCTGCCGGGCGCGCCCGAGGAAGTCGTGCGCTTGTGGCAATGGCACGCCATCGAGGAGATCGAGCACAAGGCGGTCGCGTACGACACTTACCTGGCAGTGACGCAGCACATGTCGGGTCTGCGGCGCTGGGCGCTGCGCTGCCACGTGATGGCGCTGGTCAGCGTGCAGTTCTGGTATTCGAACTTCCAGCGCATGGCGGATTTCTTCCGCCAGGACGGCATGAACACGCCGCACACCTGGTGGCGCGTGGCGAAATACCTGCTGGTGAAGCCGGGAATGATGCGGCGAATCTTCTGGGACTACCTGCGCTTCTTCGGCCCGGGCTTTCACCCGTGGCATCGCGATGATCGCAAGCTCATCGCAAGAATTGAGACACAGCTCACGCTCACGCCGCCTCCCGCGGCGGCCTAGAGTTGCTTTGACAACGGCAGACCGAATTTAGATCCCGGCATTTCGCGCCGGAATCTGCTTACAGCCTCCCTCCATCCAAGCGGCGCAGATTCGCTTTGCGGATCGTTTGTGCTGCTGTCCGCGCTGCTTCGACTCGCGAACGAGGCCCAACCCTTCCGCGAAACATCGTCGTTAGAAGTTTAGGGTTCTGGGAGAACAATCAATGTCCGCGACAACTGTGAATGCCTTTCCACCGCTCCACAGCTTCAACTCTTCACGCAGCTGGTTCATGGCGCTGATCGTGCTGGTGCATCTGGGATTTTTCTGGGCGCTCACGCACGGCTTGGGGTTCCGCATCATTGAGTCCACGCGCGAGGGCTGGATCGTCGACGTGCCGCTCGACCCCGTCGAACGGTTCCCGCCCGAGCCACCCGAGCCTGCGAACGTTCAGTCCGGCCACGTCGATCCGGTGCCGCTGCCGCCCGAGATCGACGATCCCGAAGCAGTCTCGGAGAAGGCGCCGCAATCCGACGCGCGCCGGGAACCGATTGCCGATGGCCCGGGGTCCGCGGTGCCGGTCCCGCCAGTCATCGTCCAACCGCAGGGCGACCCGCGCTTCCCGTTCACGGAGCCGGAATACCCCACGCCGGACATCCGCATGGGGCACGAAGGAACAGTGTGGCTGACCATCGAGATCCTGCCGAACGGGCGCGTCGGCGCGGTGCGCATCGATCAGACGAGCGGCTTCGCGAGGCTCGATGACGCCGCGGTGCGCGAGGCGCGCAAGTGGCGCATGAAGCCGGGCACGCAGGACGGCATCGCGATTGCGATGTACAAGCGCGTGCCGGTTACGTTCCGGCTGAAGGACTGACCGGCCACTACCACCGATAGGTGAACGACGCGCCGTAGGTTCGCGGCGCGTTGTAGTTGCGGTTGCCGGCGCCCAGGCCGGTGTTCAGCCCCTGAGCGACGTATTGCTCGTCGCTCAGGTTCTTGCCCCACAGCGCGACTTCCCAGGAGCGCGCCGCATTGAACATTGCGACGCGCGCGTTCACCAGCACGTAGCTGTCTGCCGCGATCACCGGATCGTTGATCGCATCCTTGAAGACGCTGTCGGAGTAGCTGCCGTCGATCTGCAGCGAGCCGCCCAGCGTCGCGGAAAACTCCGCTTCGTAACGCGCGAGCGCGCCGAGCGTCAGGTCTGGCGCGTTCGGCAGTTTCTTGCCCTTCGGCACATCGCCGGTGAGCGTGCGGAACGCGCCGAGCTCGGTGTCCAGCCAGCCAACGCTTCCCTGCAGCGTCAGATGCGAAGTCGGCGCCCAGGTCGCTTCCAGGTCGACGCCATAGACGGTCGCCTCGTCGACGTTGCCGAGCTTCTGAATGATGAACGGGCCGATGTCGACCGCGATGAAAGTCTGAATGTCCGAGTAGTCGTAGTAGAACACCGCGGCATTCAGATACGTATTGCCGGAGCTGCGCTTGAAGCCCACTTCGTACGCCGTGAGCTCTTCGGGCTCGAACGGCGCGAGCTGCAGGTTCGTGGTCGAGATGCCCGAGAAGAATCCGCCGCTCTTCGTACCGCGGGAAATCGTGGCGTACAGCAATTGCGACTGCTCCGGCTGATACTCGAGCCCGGCGCGCCACGACCAGTTGCGGTCATCGATGGTCTGGTCGACGAAAGTGAGCGGCACCGGCCCGACAAAGCCCGGAGTGCAGGTCGGGCTGAGCAGGCAACTGAACCCGATCGGATTCAAGTCGGTCGTGCCGCCGGTGTATTGCCGCTCTTCCCACGTGTAGCGCAGGCCGGTCACGAGATCGAGCTTGTCGCTGAGGTGCCACTCGCCGTGCGCGAAGCCGGCTGCGGACTTCGTGTCCTGATCGGCAGTGACCAGCGTACGCGTGAAGAACAGATCCTCGTGTCCGCCAGGAATGCTCGTTCCCACCTCGTCCTTCGAGTAGAACGCGCCGACGATCCAGTCGAGCTGCTCGCCGCTCGCGGCGAGGCGCAACTCCTGCGAAAACTGCTTGATGTCGTCGCTCTCGAGGAAGTCGAGCTCGCGCGCCGGCGTCGCATCGACATCGATGTCGAACGTGCGCTCGAAATCCACATAGCCGGTCACGCTGGTGAGCGTCGCGTCACCCAGCGCCGCATTCATCGTCAGCGTGATGCCCGTGTTGTCGATGTCGTACACGCCCTCGCGTGCCCAGTCGCCCTTGAACGGATCGCCGTCGGTGTCGGTATAGCCGAGGAAGTCCGTGCACTGCGTGTTGTCGATGTGGCCGGCGAGAATCGGCGCGCAGGTGCCGCCAGTCAGCGGGTTCACCGTGCCGAAGAACTCGGGCTGGCCCATCTCCGAGCGGGAGCGCGTGCCTTCCACCTTCAGGTTCAGATCGAAGCTCTCGCCGGGCGCGAGCGCGAGTTGCAGCCGGCCCATCGTCAGGTCGCGGTCGCCGATCGTCGCTCCCGGCAGGCGGCGGCTTTCCCAATAGCCTTCGCCTTGCTGAATCGTCTTGCCGCTCAGGCGCAGCGCGGCAGTCTCGCCGAGCGGCACGTTCACCGCGCCCTCGAAGTCCAGTGTCTCGTAATTTCCGTAGCCGAGCGTCGTGTACGCAGCGAACTCCTGCTGCGGCTTGCGCGTGATGATGTTGAGGGCGCCCGCGGTCGAGTTGCGGCCGTACAGCGTGCCCTGCGGTCCCTTCAGCACTTCGATGCGCTCGATGTCGAACATGTCGAAGGCCATCATCGCGATCGAAGCGACGTACACCTGGTCGATGTAAACGCCGGCGCTCGGGCTGTTGGCGGCGCCGAAGTCGTTGAGGCCGACGCCGCGGATCGTGACCACCGGCATCGCGCCGGGCACCTGCTCCTTGATGTCGAGGTTCGGCACGCGGCCCTTGAGGTCGAGCACCTGCTCGATGCGCTGCTGCGCGATGGCGTCGCCCGACAGGGCGGTCAGCGTCAGGCCGACCTTCAGATTGCTTTCTTCGCGCCGCTGCGCGGTGACGACGATTTCGCCGATGGTCGGGACTTCAGCCGTATCGGCGCCGTTGCTCGTATTACTTGGACTGTTGCTCTGGGCGACCGCGGCCGCCGCTGCGAGTACTCCGAGCGAGCCCATGAAGATGCGCATCGTCCACCCCCTGCACCGGCGTCTGTTTGACACTTCGGTATGTGGAGCTAACACCTTGTCGAATCCTCTTGTCAAGCGATTTGACGTTCGGTTATGGTTGCATCCGTCGTTGTCAGACGAGCTGGAGAGCAACTTGCCCAAGGCGCGCGAGCAGCAGGACAGGAGCAAGGCGGCGGCCGGTCGTCGGCGCGCGCGCGCGGCACGCCCCCAGCTGGCGAGCGCCCCGGCCCGGCCGACGCAACGCGAAGCCCTGCTCGACGAGGCGGCGCGGCAGTTCAACGCGCGCGGCATTGCGGCAACTTCGGTCAACCAGGTCGCCAAGCGTGTCGGGCTGACCCGCGCGGCCGTCTACTACTACGTCAAAGACAGCGAAGACCTGGTTTTCCAGTGCTACCTGCGCGCCTGCCAGCTGACTGCCGACGACCTGGCGCAGGCCCACGCGCACGGCACGGACGATCTCGAACGCATCAAGGAATTCGTGCGCCGCGCGTTGACGCCCGAGCGGCCGCCGGCGGCAGTCGTGAGCGAGATCGCGTACCTGTCGGATGCGAAGCGCGCGGTGATCGAGGCCGAGCATGGCCGCAACATCGCTGCCCTGGAAAGCTTCGTGCGCAACGGCATCCGCGCCGGAACGATCCGCGAGTGCGATGCGCACGTAACGGCGCAGGCCATCTTCGGCATCGTCAGCTGGATCGTGCTGTCGCCCGGCTGGGTGGGCCAAGGCGGGGACGCCGCGTTTGCGCTGCGCATGTCGGAGGCAGTCGTCGATCATCTCGAGCACGGGCTGGCAGCGGCGCCGGCGGCGCCGTTCCTCTGCCGCATCGATGTGAAAACGCTGGTCAGCGCGCCGGCGAACATGTTCGATCGCGAGCATGCCGCCGCGATGAAAGTCGAGCAGGTGCTGGAGACTGCCTCGCGCCTGTTCAACGAGCGCGGGCTCGACGGCGCATCGCTCGATCAGATCGCAGCCGCGCTCGGCGCGACCAAGGGCGCGCTGTACCACTACTTCTCCGACAAACGCGAGCTGATCCTGCGCTGCTACGAGCGCTCCGCCGAGCTCGACGAGAAGATGACCGACCTGGCGGAGCGCAGCGGCAGCACCGGGCTCGAGCGCGGCATGGTGGGCTTGCATCTCAACGTGCAGGCGCAAGTGGCCGGCCCCTCCCCGCTCGTGCCTCTGATCGGCTTCGAATCGATCGCACCCGGCCCGCGCAAGGCGCTGCAAAGCAGGCTCGCGCAGTTGCACCGGCGCTTCACGGAGATGGGCCAGCAAGGCATCGCCGATGGCAGCAATCGCCGCTGCGACGTCGATGCGATCGCGCTCGCCGGCGCCGGCATGTTCGGCTGGATTCCGAAATGGCTGCCAGCCGGCGCAACCGCGCGCCGCTGGGAGATCGCCGACCAGATGGTCGACCTGTCGCGGTTGGGGCTGAAACCCAGGTGAGTCAGAACCGATGAGCGCACAACCGATCCCAGTGAATCCGATCTCCGGCACCGTTGCGCCGGGTTTCGAGCCCGTCCGCGAGCGCTTCGCCGCGAACTTTCAACGCGACGACCAGTGTCGCGAAGTCGGCGCAGCGCTCACCGTGTTCCACGGCGAGCGTTGCATCGTCGACCTGTGGGCCGGGCACATGGATGCCAGCCGGGTACAACCGTGGCACAAGGACACGCTGCTCAACGTGTACTCGACGACCAAAGGCATCGTCGCCGTTTGCGTCGCCATGCTCGTCGAGCGCGGTGTGCTGAGCTACGACGACACGGTCGCGAAGGTCTGGCCCGAGTTCGCACACAACGGCAAGCAGCTCATCACCATCGCGCAAGTGCTCTCGCACCAGGCCGGATTGCCCGCGTTCGACGAGCCGACCACGATCAAGGATCTGTTCGACTGGCACGGACGCTGTGCTGCGCTGGCAAGGCAGAAGCCACGCTGGGTGCCCGGCGAAAAGACTGCGTATCACCCGATCACGTACGGCTTTCTCGCGGGCGAGATCGTGCGGCGCGCCTGCGGCCGCCGCAGTATCGGCGAGTTCGTGCAGCAGGAGCTCGCAACGCCGCTCGCAGCGGACTTCTTCATCGGACTCGAGCCGGCGCTGCAGCGGCGCGCCGCCGAAACGCTGATGCCGAAGAACCTGGTCGATCCGAGCGCGCTGCCTAGCATCGAGGAAACCCGCGGCAGCGTCACGAACCCGATGCTGCATCCGCAAGCGGCGAACACGGCCGCATGGCGACAAGCCGAAATGCCCGCGCTCAACGGGCACGCTTCGGCAGAGGGAATCGCGCGGATCTACGCGATGCTCGCAAACGGCGGCGTATTCGAGCGCCACAAGCTTCTGTCACCCGCGACGATCGCGCGCATGACGCAGGTCTTGAGCAATCGGATGGATCTGACGCTCGGAATGGAGGCGAACTGGGCGGCGGGCGTCGTGCTGAACGGGACGACGACGTTCTTCGGACCGAATCCGCGCGCCTACGGACATTCGGGCTGGGGCGGCTCGTTCGGCTGCGCGGATCCGGATCGGCGGCTCGCGATCGGGTATGTGTGCAATCAGATGGGGCCGGATCTGGTAGGTGACGTTCGCGCGCGCGAGTTGTGCGCGGCGATTTATAGCTGCTTGTAGGAGTCAGATCAGCTCGGCGTCGGTTTCGATGACGCTGCCGGCGCCGCCTTCCACGACGCGCGCGAGCGCCAATGTCTGCGGCAGGATGTGATCCGCGTAAAACCGCGCGCTCGCGATCTTCCCTTCCAGGAACCGCCGATCCGCTGCGCTGCCCGCGAGCTTGCCCTCCGCGATCGCGGCGGACTTGGCGAGCAGCCAGCCGCCGAGCGAGAAGCCGCACAGTTTCAGGAACGGAATCGACACCGCGTAGGCATCCGCGGGCGAGCTCATCATCGACTTCAGAACACCTGAAGCCGCGCGTTGCATCGTAGCGAGTGCCTCCAGCGCAGCGGCCTTCGCCGCGCGCACGTTCGCGTCGGTGGATTGCAGCGCTTCGAGCTCGTGCGTCGCTTCCGCGAGCAAGGAATTCATCGCGGCACCCTGGTCGCGCACCAGCTTGCGGTTCAACAGATCGTTCGCCTGGATGCCGGTCGTGCCTTCGTAGATCGATGAGATGCGCACGTCGCGATACGGCTGCGCTGCGCCTGTCTCCTCGACGAAGCCCATGCCGCCGTGGACCTGGATACCGAGCGAGGTCAGCTCGATGCCGGACTCCGTGCTCCAACCCTTGACGATCGGAATCAGCAACGCGGCCCGCGTCGCCGCGCCCTCTGCCAATTCCTTGTCCGGATGACGATCGCCGAGATCGAGCAAGTACGCTGCGTAGAGCGCCAGCGCGCGCATCGCTTCCGTATGCGACTTCATCGTCAGCAGCATGCGCTTTACGTCGGGGTGATGAATGATCGGCGCCGGCCCTGCAGCAGCTGCAACCGGCGGCTTGCCCTGGACGCGCGTGCGCGCCCACTCCGCCGCCTGCTGGAACGAGCGCTCGGCGAGCGCATAGCCCTCGAGCCCGACCGCGAGCCGCGCCGCATTCATCATGATGAACATGTGCTTGAGGCCGGCGTTCGCCTCGCCGACCAGGTAGCCGATCGCGCCGTCCTTCTGGCCGTAAGCCATCACGCAGGTCGGCGACGCGTGAATGCCGAGCTTGTGCTCGATGGACAGGCAGTGCACGTCGTTGCGCTCGCCGGGCGAGCCGTCGGCGCGCGGCATGAGCTTCGGCACGACGAACAGCGAGATGCCCTTGACGCCGGCCGGCGCCCCCTCGATGCGCGCCAGCGTGAGATGCACGATGTTCGACGTGAAATCGTGCTCCCCATAGGTAATGAAGATCTTCTGGCCGAACAGCCGGAAGTGGTCGCCCTCGGGCACCGCGCGCATGCGCACCTGTGCGAGGTCCGAGCCGGCCTGCGGCTCGGTGAGATTCATGGTGCCGGTCCACTCGCCGCTGATCAGCTTCGGCAGATACGTCTGCTGCTGGCGGGAGGTGCCGACCTGCTCCAGCGCTTCGATCGCACTGTGCGTGAGCATTGGACATAACTTGAAGGCGCAGTTCGCGGAGGTCCAGATCTCCTCGACTGCCGTGGCGAGCACGCGTGGCATGCCCTGCCCGCCGAACTCCGTGCTGTGCGCCAGCGAGGGCCAGCCGCCTTCGACGAACTGGGCATAGGCCTCTTTGTAGCCCGGCGGGGTAACCACGCCCTGCGGCGTCCACTTCGCGCCGTCGCGGTCGCCGCTGCGGTACAGCGGGTCGAGCACGGACTCGGCGAAGCGGCCGGCTTCGGCAAGCACGCTGTCGGCGAGGTCGCCGGAATAGTCGCCCAGGTCCCGGCAGGCCTGCAGGTCGGCGTCGCCGATCAGGTCATGCAGAACGAACTGGAGGTCTTTCAGAGGGGCGTGATACATGCCGGCAATTCTACTTTACGGTCGAAAGCGGCCGAGGCCCTTTCGACGCGCCCGGCAAAAGGCGCGGCTTTTGCCGGACGCCGGCATCCGCACCAACCGCGGACGCCCTGACCCTCATCGGCCCGAAGCAGCCTACGAGGCGGCGTTGTTGCAGTTCTTGAGGTCGCTGCCGTGCATCTCACGGCCGCGGCTGTAGAACCGCGTCAGCTTGCCCAGACCTGCCGACACCTTGCGGCATTCCTTCATATAGGAGTCGAGCGAGGCGCGCTTCTCGGCCTTGCCGAAGCACTTGTCGTGCTCGCAACGCCAGGTGACTCCGTCGACGTCCTTTTCCGTAGCGGCCTGCACCGGCGTAGCCAAGGTGGCTTCGGCCCGATACCCATCCGCCGCGGCGGCTGCCGGGACGATGGCGCTCGTTCCGAGCCCCATCGCGCATACGATCGATAGCTTCAACATCGCAAACTTGGTGCTCGTCATCTCGTTTCTGCTCCCCAGGAGTGGTTCCGGGGCGCACTGTAGGGAATTGCGCGCGCGCAGCCAACCGGGCGGCGCGAATGAGTGACGTGAAGCCGAAGCAGGAATGGGCTTGAATTCCGTCCTGCGGTCAGCGTGCGCTGCGATTGCAGGTATCCAGGTCCCGCTTGCTGAGCTCTTTGCCGCGACTGGAGAAGCTCGCGACCCGTCCGAGCGCCGCGGCAATCTTGCGGCATTCGGCCATGCCCGAGCCGGGCGACTTCCGGCCGACGGGCGTGGCGACGCACTTGTCGCCGGTGCACCGCCAATTGACACCATCGATTTCCGTATCGGTCGTGGCCGGGAGCCTGCGCTCCAGCGAGGCCTCCGCCTGATAGTCGGCTGCGTGAGTCTCCATCCAGCCAAGCGTGCCCAGCGCGATCAGTCCAAAGGCTGCCGCCTTTCGCATCGTTCGTCTCCTTTCCATCCGAATCCGAAACCGTTGTCTCCATCCTGGCGCACAGCCCCGGCAGGAGTGTGCGCGCGCCATCTCTCTGGCGGATGCGATCAAGTGATGCGGAGTTTAATCAGATTCCGCCGGCGCGCACCGTGCAGCGCGCAAGAATTCACGAAACTTTGGCGTTGAGTGCAGCGCTGCCCGCTTTTAGTTCATTGAGTTGGCAACAGTGCACCATTGCGGAACTGGCAACGCGGCGTGCAGCCCATTCTGCGGAAAAAGCCGGCGTGCAGCGATGCTGCACGTCGGCTTTCGGTGTGAAGACAGGTGAAGTCTGGTGAAGACTTCAGGTGCTGGGCGTGGTGCTCTGCATCGCGCGATTCAGCTCGTCGATCGTGGTCGTGCGGCCGTGCACGCTGGCAATACGATCGACGCCGAGCTTCAGGTCTTTCAGCTTCTGCGCGAAGCTGACCGTGGTCGCCTGCGGCGGACCGGTCGACGCGTCGTTCGCAGGCACGAAGAACAAGTCGCCTTGGAACAGCACGCGCTCTTTCGGCAAGTACGCGACCACCATTTCGCGCGCGTGCGGATTCGGGCCGACATCGATGAGCTCGACCGTGCGCGTGCCATCCGTCAGCACGCGCTTGCCGCGCTCGATGAACAGGAACTCGGGCTTGCGCGGATTCTTCGCCAGGCGGTCGACCTGCGGAGCGGCCGCCATCATCTCCACGACCTGAGCGTTGGTCTTGGTCGTGACGACCGTCGCGCCTTCCGCGATGAAGCTGCGCAGGCCGCCGATGTGATCGCCGTGATGGTGCGTCATCGCGACGTAGCGGATCGGCTTGCCGGGAATTGCCGCCTTGATGCGCTTGATGACTTCGTCGGCGCCGGCACTCGAACCGGGCGCCTCGACCGCGACGATGTAGTCCTTGAGCTCGACCGCGAGCGTGTTCTGATTCTGGCCCGCGACGTTCTGGATGACGAACACGCCGTCGGCGAGCTTCTCGATCTTCTCGTCCAGATTGTCGGGGAGCGGCGCGACGCGCGCGTAGCCCGCCGACGCCACGTCGAACGACTGGTCCGTGACGGCAGGATTGATCTCCACCTTGAGCCGCGCACGCAAGGTCACGTCACCGGCCTGGCGCGTGCCCCACGTCTGCGGCACCTGGAAATTGCCGGCGCGCGTGTAGTTGCCGAACATGATCTCCGAGGCTTCGCCGCCGGTGAACGGATCGATGAAGAACAGCTCGTACTTGGACACCAGGTTGCTGGCGGAGTCGACGTACACCGCAACCTGCTGCGTGTCCGCCATGACGAACGTGAACACGTCGTGCGGCTTGCCGTCGAACGTGTCCTGCCCCAGCGAGCGCAGCGAGGTCTCGCGGTCGAGCGCCTGGCGCAACAGCAAGTGCGGCAAGCGGCGATAGAACTGCACGAACTGTTGCTGACTCGATTGCGCGACCGGAATCGGCGTGATCGTGTGCGCACGGTTGTCGTAGTTCGCGCCCTGGCCGGACTGGATCACGATGGTGTTGTCGCCCTCGAAGCCCGCGCCGCTGCCCTTCTGCCACAGCTTCATGCGATTGTTCTTCAGATCCAGCAGCAGCTCCTCCTGCTGCGTGCCGGCTTCGAACGGCGCGGACGCGGTTGGCATCTGCAGCCGCGGCCAGGTCTCGCCTTCGAGTTGCAGCCGCACGACGTCGATCGAGCGCAGCGCCTCGGCGCCGCCGATCGCGGCTACTGCCTTGTCCAATACAGCACGCGCAGTCGCCTGCGAGCGCTCAGCAACGGTTTCCGGATTGTTCGCCTGAGAATTCGTATCGGCGTGAGCGGCGCACGCCACCAGCAGCAATAACGCTGTCCCCTTTCGCAACATGTTGGAATCCTCCTTCCAGGATGCCGCGACGCTAGGCGTCGGGCAGCGGAGGATCAATGCAATTGCGTTGGACAGACAGCGCGGCGCGCCGAACGGTGCCGCCTTGAGCGACAGTTGCCCGATCGTCTCCCGGGGAGCTACGGAGCAGCGAGGTTGTACACCGAGGCCTCGCCGTAGAACAGCGGAGTACCTGCCAGCAGCGCACCGTTGGACAGGGCCAGGGCTGAGCCGTGGCTTGCCAAGCCCGGCATGACATGCATCGCGACCAGCGAGCCGCCCGACCAGCGATAGTCGAACGCGTAGCCCGGCTCGAAGCTGTCGATGCCGTAGGGCGCGCCGACGATCACGTGCGTTGCCGAAACGGCAACCTGATAGCCGAACGTCGAATACCAGCTCGATTCTCGCGGACTGGGGCGCAATCTCTGTTGCTCGGTCCACGTGCTGCCGCTGCGAACGAACAGGTAGGCAGCTCCCTGGGCGTGATAGTTCTGCTCGCTCGGCGGCTCGGCGGGATCGCCAGGCACCCAATCGGCGCTCGGCGCGCCGATCACGAGTATGCCGCTCGCGAGATCGAGCGCGCCACCGAAGCCGTCGCCGCTCGCGCCGTCGTTGGCGAGCAGCTTCTGCCGTTCGACGCACCGCGTTTCGCTGCACGAGAAGACGTACGCCGCGCCTTGTTCGGAGTTGTAACCGGGCGCGGTCGCCGCGACGGTCGTACTGTAGACGGCGACGTGCTCGCCGAAACGATCGCCCGCGTCCGCATCCGGCGGCGCGAGCCGCGCGATGCGCTGGAACGAACCGTCGGTATTCATATGAAAGACGTACGCCGCGTTGCCGGTGGCATCGCTGGCGCCGACTACCACTGTGCTCCAGTGCCAGTCCAGATCGTGCACCTGCACAGTTCGGCCGAAGGACAACTTGCCGACCTCGCGCCACGTTGTCGATTGCAACTGGAAGATATAGACGGCGCTGCGCGAAGTGATCAGCACGCGATTGTTGGCGATCGCGACGTGCTCGCCGAAGGCATTCCCTGCAGCCGCATTGCTCGCCGTCAGAGTTTGCCGACGTATCCAGTGCCCCGTGCTGTTGCGCACGAAAACGGCGACGCGGCCTCGTTCCGCGAACGCACCCGGCATCCCGGCGAGAGCGATATTTCCCTGCATGGCAAGAGCCGAACCGAAGAATGGCGGGTCCGGCGGCTCGTCCGGACTGTTGGTCGTGTCCGTGCCGATGATGGGTTCGAGGACTTGTATCGCTGCACGCTGCGGCAGCTCCGCATGGGCGAGTTGTGCAACGGCAAGCGCGAAGATCGACGCTGCGATCCGTCGGCAGACTGAAGCGGTGGTCACGGCAATCTCCCTGTCTCTTGTCGGCACCACAACGAACGCGCGCGACGTTCGTTCCATCGCCGCCGCAAATCGGCGACGTGTGCTGACACACCGGACACGCGTGTGGAGGAAACTCGTGCGCGCGATTTGATTTGGAACCGTGCGCGGCGCGCTTACATTCTCTAGGCTCAACCAGGAGAAAGATCATGACGACAGGCACTGGACACACGTCCGCGATTCGCGCATCCAAAGTCATCGGCACCACAGTGAAAGACAGCTCGGGCGAACGCCTCGGCGAAGTCAAGGACGTCGTGCTCGACAAGCAGTCGAACAGCATCCTGTTCGGCGTGATGAGCTTCGGCGGCGTGCTGGGAATGGGCGAGAAGTATCACGCGGTGCCGTGGGCGGCGCTGGACTACGACGAGAGCGAAAACGCGTACATCATCAACCTGACGAAGGAACAGCTGAAGGCCGCGCCGGCGGACTCGCTGGAAGAACTGACGCGCAGCGATGGGCGGGCGTACGCGGATCGCGCGTTCGATTACTACAAGGTACCGCGACAGTGAGGTTGCTGTCGGGCTGAAGCCCGACCTACAAATTTCTACCTGTAGGTCGGGCTTTAGCCCGACAATCCCCGCGCGTGCCAGCGCAGGTGGTCGTCGATGAACGTCGACACGAAGTAGTACGAGTGGTCGTACCCTTCCTGCATTCGTAACGTCACCTGCTGGCCGGCCACACCCGCGGCCGCAACGAACCGTTGCGGCTGCAGCTCACGCTCCAGAAACTGATCCGCAGCGCCTTGGTCGATCAGGACGTGCGCCTTCGACGGCTGCTTCTTGACCAGCTCCGTCGCATCGTATTGCAGCCACGCTTCGCGATCGCTGCCCAGATAGGCCGTGAATGCCTTCTGCCCCCACGGCACCTGCGACGGCGCGACGATCGGCGAGAACGCAGACACGGAGCGATAGCGCTGCGGATGTTTCAGATGCAGCGTCAGTGCGCCGTGACCGCCCATCGAGTGACCCGTAATGCCCTGACGCGTGAGATCGGCTGCCGGAAAATTCTCCGCGACGAGCCGCTGCAGCTCATCCGTGAGGTATTGATCCATGCGGTAGTGCTTCTTCCACGGCTCCTGCGTCGCCGTGAGGTAGAAGCCCGCGCCCTTGCCCAGATCGTAAGCCGCATCGTCCGGCACGTCATCGCCGCGCGGCGAAGTGTCGGGCGCGATCACCATGAGTCCGAGCGCTGCAGCCGTGCGCTGCAGTCCGGCCTTGGACATCACGTTTTCCCACGTGCACGTCAGCCCGGACAGGTACCACAACACCGGAACGCGTTGCGACTGCGCCTGCGGCGGCGCGAACACGGCAAAGCGCATGTCGCAACTGCAAGCTTGCGACGGATGCTCGAAGACCGACAGCGTTCCGTCGAAGCAGCGCCAACTGTCTTTCTTGAGCATCCGCGGTCCTATCGTTGCATCAGGCCTTGAGCACGCCTTTGGTCTTGGCGACGTGCGTCGAGATCGCGTCCATCAACGGCGGCGACAGCGCATCGTACGGCTCGAGCCCGAGCTCTTTCAGTCGCGCCCGCACCTGGCCCATCTTCGCCGGATCGAACCCCGACTCGATGATGCTGGACACGAAAGCCGCGAACTCGGGCGCCGACCAGCCGGAATCTGCCGACAGCTCGGTGTGGACGAAGTCGAGCCCATAGAACGGATGACCCTTGTTCTCGATGCGGCCGTACATGTGCGCGCCGCAGCCCGAGCATGCATAGCGCTGAATCACCGCGTTGCTGTCGACGATCTTCAGCTTCTCCTGTCCGGAGGTGACCTTGACCTTGTCGCGCGGGATGACTGCGACCATCGAAAAAACCGCGCCCGCGGGCTTCCAGCACTTGGTGCAGCCGCAAACATGATTGTGAGCAGTCTGCGCGCCGAGGCTCACCGTCACGGGACCCTGCGTGCACTTGCATTTCAACGTTCCGCCCGAGAACGACGCGGATCCCTTCTTCACGCCGCCGTCGACGGCAGGATGGATCGAGATGGCCATGCTACCTCCGGTTCAAGTCGTCTTATGGGAGTGTTCTGGAGGCACCTATGAAGCGCGCTGACAAGCCGAGTGTCAATCCGTTACTGACCCGTGCCGGCGATCCGCTCGATTGCCGCCAATTCCTCGGCGCTGAAAGCGAGCTGCCGAACGGCACCCAGATTCTCGCGCAACTGCTCGACGCTGCTGGCACCCACGAGCACGGAAGTCATGCGCGGATCGCGCAACACCCACGCGATCGCGAGCTGTGCAAGAGTCTGGCCGCGGGCGCGTGCGATCTCGTTCAGTGCGCGGACCTTGCGCAGAACGTCCGGCGAAATGTGCTCAGGCAGCAGGAAACGCGTGCCGCGCGACGCGCGTGAGCCGGCGGGGATGCCCTCGAGATAGCGGTTCGAGAGCACGCCCTGCGCGAGCGCCCAGAACGCGATCATGCCGGCCCCGACGCGCTCGACAGCTGCGAACAGGCCGTTCTCGATGCGGCGCTGGAAAATGTTGTACGACGGTTGATGGATGAGCAACGGTACGTTCCACGCGCGCAGCGCGGCCGCAAATTCCAGCGTCTTCTCGGGCGAGTACTCGGAAATCCCCACATACAGCGCCTTGCCCTGCTGAACTGCTGTCGCGAGCGCGCCGGCCGTCTCCTCCAGCGGCGTGTCGGGATCGAAGCGATGCGAGTAGAAGATGTCGACATATTCGAGTCCCATGCGCTGCAGACTCTGGTCGAGGCTCGCAAGCACGTACTTGCGCGAGCCGCCCCCTTGCCCGTAGGGACCCGGCCACATGTCCCAGCCCGCTTTGGTCGAGACGATCAGCTCGTCGCGATACGGGCGGAAATCCTCGCGGAAGATGCGGCCGAAGTTGCTCTCGGCGCTGCCGTACGGCGTGCCGTAGTTGTTCGCGAGGTCGAAATGCGTCACGCCAAGGTCGAATGCCGTGCGCAGGATCGTGCGCTGACGATCGATGGGCGTATCGGCGCCGAAGTTGTGCCACAGACCGAGCGAGACCGGCGGCAGCTTCAGGCCGCTGCGGCCTACCGCTCGAAACGGTGCGTCGTCGTAACGGTTTTCTGCTGCGATGTAAGACATGCTTCGATGATCTCCAATCCCGCGACCGCATCTTCCGGATCGACCGGCGGCGGCGCGCCGTTTCTCAACGCGGCGACGATTCCCGCATAGAACTGCTGATACGCGCCAGGTTCGCTGCGTACAGGGACGGCCGCATCACCGACGCCCAGCAATCCCCAGTGCTCGCGCGGCTCCTCGCCCCAGCGGGGTTTGTTGGGCAGTTCTCCCGCGCGCAACGCGGCCTCTTGCACATCGCCGTGCACTTTCAAGTACGCCGCGCGCGAGCCGAGCACACGCATGCGTGCAAGCGGTTGTGCACTCAGCGACGTCGCCGAGAGGTGCGAACGTACTCCCGACTCGTGCGTGAGCGCGAGGAACACGTCATCGTCCACTTCGATGCCGGGCCGACGACGATCGAGCTCGGCGTATACGTGCGTGACCGGGCCGAACAAGTGCAGCGCCTGGTCGATCAAGTGCGTGCCGAGGTCGTAGAGCAGTCCTCCCGCGAGCTCGGGTGCACCTTGCTCGCGCCAACCGCCCTTCAGCTGCGGCCGCCATCGTTCGAGCCGCGACTCGAACCGCAGTACCTCGCCGAACGCCTGCTCGGCGAGCAACCGTTTGACGGTGAGCAGCTCGCTGTCCCAGCGTCGGTTGTGATAGACCGTCAGCAGCAGATTGCGCCGGCGCGCGTCATCGATCAGTGCGCGCCCTTCGGCCGCACGCACGGCGAACGGCTTGTCGACGACAACTGGCAGACCCGCTGCGAGCGCTGCCATCGCGAGCGATGCGTGCGAGTCATTGCTCGTCGTGACCACGACGACGTCATGGTCCTGCGCGCGATCCCAGATTGCTTGCACCGAGTCGACGATGTTCGCTCGCGGATGCTCGCGTGCAGCCTGAGCGCGTCGCTCCGGGTTGCGAGTGACGATGGTCGCGAGCCGCATGCCTGGCGTGCACGCGATCAAAGGTGCGTGGAAGGCGGCACCGCCAAGACCGTAGCCGATCAGCGCTACCCGTACGTCGGTATCAGCGTGCGGCATCGAGGGCCTTCCGCATGCGGGGCGCGGGCCGGAAACGCGTCGCTGCTTCGCCGGCCGTGACGAAACCGCAAGCGCCGTAGAAGTCGAGCGCTCGCGTGTTGGCTATCACCCAGAGGTTGGCGGCGCCATCGCGTGCAGCGATGCGCTCGGCCTGTTCGACCAGCGCGCGGCCGATGCCATGCCGCCACTGCGTCGGCTCGACGAACAGGCCGTCGAGCTCCGCGTCGCCATCATCACGCCGCAACACCACGGCGAAGCCGAGCAATGTGCCGGCATTCTCCGCGACGACCGTTCGACCGTCGGTGATCTGTTCGAGCGGCAACTCGATGGCGTCTGGATGTGCCAGCAGCGCCTCGCGATCCTCTTCCCATATCAAGGAAGCGCGACGCTGCAGATCTTCGAGCGCGCTGCGCTCGGCGGGAAGGGCGAGCCTGTAAGTGGGACGTGCGGACACCCGCGCATCTTATACCCTGTAAGTCAGGCTTTAACCTGACTCTCAGCGCGCTTGAACGAGGTCGCCCGAGTCCGGGCTCGTGCCATCTGCGCGTGCTCGATCGCTTCCCAGCAACCGATCGAACTCCACGAACTGCGACGGCAATCCTTCGCCCTGAGTACCCGCGCTCGTCGCCAGCTCGTAATGCAAATGCGGGAACAGCGACGACCCCGAGGTGCCGACCTGCGCGATCGCCTGGCCGGCGCGCACCTTGTCGCCCACCGCAACCTTCACGCTGCCGGGCTTGAGATGGCCGAGGTGACTGAACTCGCCGTTACCGTGATCGATCACGAGGTAGTTGCCGAAGATCACCATGCCGTTCTTCTTCACCTCTGCGAGACTCACTTCGCCGGTGCCCTCTTCGCTGTCACCGTCATGAAGGAGCGCAACGGTTCCGTCGCCTGGCGCAAGGACCGGCTGCCCGTAGGAAAAATGATCCTCGTGCTTTTCGCCGTCGCCGCGATAACGGTTGCCGTCCGCGTCGACTACCGTGAAGTCGTACGAGTAGCGGGCCGCGTTCGTCTTGAAGCCGATGTCGACAGCGACGGGATGATCCAGGTTGAAACGGCGGTGATGCGAATAGAAGTCGTGCCCGTCCCACACCAGCAGCCGCCCGTCGAGCGGCAGGCGCAGCTTCGTGCGCGTCGCGTAAGGCTTCGGTTCGACGCGCACCCTCTGCACGACATCGCCGTTCTTGCCGCCGCCGAAGCGGAACGTGTAATCGAGCGATGCGAGCGGCCACTGCGCCGCCAGCGTATGGAACGGATTGAAGAGCGTGATCCCGCCGCCGGGCTCGAGCTTGCGATTCGGCACGATTTCGATGCCCGGCGCGATGCCATTGTCGTTCAGCTCGAGCTTGGCAATGAGCGCGCCGCTGCGGTCGCGGACCGCGAGATTCACGACGCGCAGCTCGAGCGCCTCGGCGCCGCGGTTGGCAATGCGAAAGTCGCAGTTCATCGCCTGTCCGTAGAGCGTGCGCTCCAACAGCGGCTGGGCGGGCACGACCGTGACTTGCAAGGACTGCGCCGGCTCTGCCGCGGACGCCACATGAGCAACCAGGGCAGCCGCAGCCGCGCCAACCAGCCGGAAGGTGTTCATGCAAACTGCGACGCCAAGCGCGCTGAAAAGGTTGCAGCGGCTGCTAATATCGCCGGCGCATGAGCTCACCGCAGATCACCTTGCAGACCGTCACGGGAGTCGACGTCGAGCTGACGATCGCCGGCCCGGGCAGCCGCAGCTATGCCTTCGTCATCGACTGGCACATCCGCTTGCTGCTGGCTCTGCAGTGGATGCTGGTCGGCCATCTCATCTACTTCGGCGGCCTGCGGATGACGGATAGCCCGGGTCCGGGTTACGCGCTGTGGGTCTGGCTGCCGACGCTGTTGATCTACTTTCTCTATCACCCGGTGCTGGAAATCGCGATGCGCGGCCGCACGCCCGGCAAGCGGATCGCCGGCGTGCGCCTGGTCACGCGCGAGGGCGACATCCCCGGCGCCGGCCCGCTGCTGCTGCGGAACATCTTTCGTCTGCTCGACAGCCTGCCCCTCGCCTACCTCGTCGGCTTGATCACGGTCGTTCTCACCGAGCATCACGTGCGGGTCGGCGACCTGGCCGCAGGCACGCTGCTCGTGATGGATCACGACAGCAGCGCGACCTCGTTCGCGAGCACCACGGCGGCCAAGAGCGGCTTGACGCCGCAGGCGGCAGACCTGATCCAGGAACTGCTGGATCGCTGGCCGGCGCTCGACGAAAACTATCGCGCAACGATCGCGCGCACGCTGCTCGCGCGCGTCGAGCCGCAGATCCCGGCAGAAGAGCTGGCAGGGCTAAGCACGAACGACCTGCGCGCCCGGCTCACCGCCAAGCTGACCGGGTAATGAGCGAGATCCGATGACCGAGAATGGCGGACTGCAAGCCTGGGCGACGTCGCGCATCGCGGCGTGGGGTGACCTGGGTTCGATTCTCGACGGACTCGAGCGCAAGCGCGACCACACGGTTACAGAGACACTGCGCGCGATCGAGCTGTATCGTGCGCTGGGCCGCGATCTGTCCATCGTTCGTCGCACTCTGCCTGCCAGCCGCATGACTCGCGCGCTGGCGCAGAGCTACGCGCGCCTGCACGCGGTGATCTACCGCAAGCCGCACAACTGGCGCGAACGCCTGCGCTCGTTGTTCCGGGAAGAAATTCCGCAAGTCGTGCGCGAGCTGCGCGGGCCGATCCAGTTCGTCGCGCTGGTGTTCGCGCTGGCCGCCGCCGCGGGATGGTGGCTGATCGGTACTTATCCGGAGCTGGTCGGGCTGGTCGCCAGCGAGCAGATGATCGACGGCGTGGAAGAAGGCCGGCTCTGGACCGAGGACATCGTGAACGTCGCGCCGTCCTCGGTGATTTCCGTGGGCATACTCGCGAACAACATCACCGTGAGCATCGTCGCGTTCGTCCTCGGCGTGTTCTTCGGCCTCGGCACGTTCTACATCATCGCGATGAACGGCTTCATGCTCGGCGCCATCTTCGCCTTCACGCACCAGCACGGCATGGCGGGCGAGCTGCTCAAGTTCGTGCTCGCGCACGGCCTGGTGGAGCTCTCGGTGATCTGCATCGCCGGCGCGGCCGGCATGATGCTCGGCGAAGCCCTGATCCGTCCCACTCACGAGACGCGGCGCGAATCGTTCCGGCATGCGGCGAGCAAGACGAGCAAGGTGCTGCTGTTGTGCGCGTTGCTGCTGGTGGTGTGCGGATTTATAGAGGGGTATGTGTCGCCGGATCCGGCGTTTCCGATGATCAGCCGGGTGGTGATCGGATTCGGGTGGTGGGTTGTGATGCTGGGGGCGTTGAGCGGGAGGTTGTTCGGAAGCGGAAGGAGTCAGGCTAAAGCCTGACTCTTACACGCGCCGACGTACGCGAAACTCAGCGTACGCTTCGAACACCGCGCGCTCCATCTGATTCGGCAACGCCAGGATTGTCGGCGCTCCCAGCGCGCGCAGCGCTGCGGCGTTTCTCCCTAGACGAGAACAGTACTCTTGCGCCGCCAGCGCTTCGTACGGCGCGAGCCAGCCACTCGCCTGACTGTTCGCCAGTGCTTGCGCTTCCGGGCTCGCGAGCCCGGCGACCAGCGGCAGATGCTTCGGCAACAGCAGCCGCGCCGCGGACGCAAGCTGGCCGGCGACTGTCGCATCGTCGAGATCGGTGAGCATCACGACCAGGCTGCGATGACGCACCAGCTGGCGAATTCGCAGCACTGCATTCAGTGGATTCGATTCGGCCGCCGCCGGCTGCGCAGCAGTGAGCAGCGCCCGAATCCGCGCGACCGTACCGATGCCGCGACCCGGCGCGATCGACGCGAGCGGCCGGTCGGCGAAAATCACCAGGCCCACCTGATCGTCATGCGCGACGGCGTGCTCGGCGAAGCGGGCGGCGATGTTCGCGTAGTGACCGAAGCGATCGAGGTCGCCGGCCCGCAGCGAGCTGGCGCGGCCCGCATCGATGGCGAGCACGATCTCCAGATGCTGATCTTCCGAGAAATCGCGGCTGACGAGGCGATTGCTGCGCGCCGTCGCCTTCCAATCGATGACGTGCTGCGGATCGCCCGGCCGGTATTCGCGCAACTGCAGAACATCGCCGCCGGCGCCGAGCAGCGACCGGGCACGCGTACCGCTGCCGGTTGCGCCAGCGCGCTCCGCATCGTCACGCAACAGGTCAGGCGCGACACTCAATGTGAATTGCGCAGGCAGCGGTCGCGTCCACCATGCGAGACCGAGCGGACCAGCAACGCGCGCGCGCAGCGGCGGCCAAGCCTGCTGGCCCAGTCGCCGCGGAGTCGCGGTCAACGACATGCTCGCACCAGCACCCTCCGGCACGATCAGTGTTCGCACGGCACCGTCCATCTCGACGGTTGCAGGAGCATCCGCCGCGACCTCCAATGTCAGTGCTCGCCGCAGTCGATGCGTGAACGTCATCTCCAATGACGCCGGGCGGCCGAGGATCGAGCGCGGCTTCGCTGCGCTGATCGCAACCCCCAATCCCATACGCATCACGAGCCAGCCTTCGTAAGCGAGACCGAGCAGCAACAGCGCGAGTGACAGATACCACAAGCGCGCGAGGTCGGGATCGCCGCTCCAATCGCCGACGATGGCCATCAGCACGGTCAGGACGGCGAGCGCAAGTGCGTTCTGGCGCAGACTCATGATGGAACGCTAACGAGGCACCGGCGTTTGATCGAGCAGCTGCTGCGTGATCGTCCGCGCCGCAACGCCTTCGAGCACCGCTTCCGGCGCGAGCACGAGTCGATGCGGGATCACGAGCGGTGCCACGGCCTTCACGTCATCTGGCGTCACGAACTCTGCGCCGCGCATGCCCGCATCGATACGCGCAGCGCGCAACAGCGCCAGCACACCGCGCGTCGACAATCCAAGGCTGACGTGCGCGTGTTCCCGTGATGCCGCTGCGATATCGACGACGTAAGCGCTCAGCTCCGGTGCAACGTGCACCTGCTCGACCGCCGCTTGCGCAGCAGCCAGCGCGGCGCTCGCGGCCTCCGCTTCGTGCTGGGTCGCATGCGCGTCCGTGTTGGCATACTGCGCAAGGATCTGCAACTCGTGCGAACGCGCGGGATAAGCGAGGTCGATACGCAGCATGAAGCGATCCAGCTGCGACTCCGGCAACGGATAAGTGCCTTCGAATTCGCGCGGATTCTGCGTGGCGATGACCAGGAATTTCTCCGGCAGCCGATAGTTCTGGCGATCGATCGTGACCTGCCGCTCCTCCATCGCTTCGAGCAGCGCGGATTGCGTCTTCGGGCCGGTGCGGTTGATCTCGTCGACCAGCAACACGTCCGCGAACACCGGGCCCTGGCGAAACACGAAATCGCGCCGCTCCGCGTCGAACACGTGCACGCCCGTGATGTCTGACGGCATCAGATCGGCGGTGCCCTGCACACGCTTGAACACGCCGCCCAGCGCGCCGGCGAGCGACTTGCTCAGCAGCGTTTTGCCGAGGCCCGGAGCGCCTTGCAGGAGCACATGGCCTCGCGCCACGACCGCGATGGCCAGCGCGCGAATCACCGGCTCCATGCCGATCACCACGGCCCCCAGGTCCTGCTGCAGTTTGCGTTCGAACGATTCCAATGCGTTCATCGTGCGCCAGTCTCCGTCCCGTTATTTCAGTTGAGCTGCGCGCGGACGCGCGCGATCAGGTTGTGAAGCTCTGCAAGGTCGACGCGCCGCCGGTCGGCGACACGCTGGTGCAGTGCCTGCAGTCGATTCAGATCCGCCGGCGGGATCACCGAATGGGCACCCAGCCAGTCCCATAGCGGTGCGCCGTCCGGCGTCATCCCGAGCCGGCTGCGGATCTCGTTGAAGAAGTTCGCGAACAGTCGCTGACCCGCAGCAGCCGGACGCAGGACGCGCGCCATGAAGCCGCCGGTCGCGCGCACGAAGCTGGTCACATCGAGCGGATTCCAGCCAGCCGTTGCGCCGCGCAGGCGTCGCGGTCCAAGAACGAAGACCAGCCACAACGCGAGCAGCCACAGCAGCGCGCGATGCAAGCGCGCATCGCCGAAGAATTTGTCCGGATCGTAGAAGGCGACCAGGCCCTGGTGCGCATCATCGATGATGATGCGTCCATTCTTGCCGAGCGACCAGTGCACGATGTTGGCGAGCAGGCGCGCGTTGTCGCATTCGCCGAGAACTTTGTTGGTGAAGACACTGCCGTAGGCGCTGACGATGACCTGGCCGTCGCCGTACGGCATCAGCCACAGCGCGGGCACCCCGGACTCGTGATCGCTCGCGAGCTCCAGCACGACGCTGCGTTCCGAGGAGGCCTGCCACTGCGCAGTCGGAAATTCGGAAACGGCCGCTATCGAGCGCACTCCCTCCATCAGGGGATGCTCGCCGTTGGGCGAGGAGTTGTAGCGCGCCGGATCGATCAGGCGCGTCATGGCCAGGACTGGGTCGCGCGGCGTCTGCTGTTGCTGCTGCTTTTGCTCGCCTTCCTTGGGCGGCGGCGGCGCGGGCGGTGGAATCGCTGTGAACGTCAGGCCGGTCATGGTCTGCATGTGAGCCATGAACCGCGGATCGCCGCCCTCGCCCATCGACCATTCCGGCGTATCGGACAAGCCGGCGAGCACCAGCAGTGTATTGCCGGCCTCGACCCAGCTCTGCAGCGGCTGCTCTTCCGAGCCGCGCAGCGGATAAACATGAGGGGCAGTCGTGATCAGCAGATTGCCGGCCGCTGCGTCGGGCGCAATCGTCGACAGCGCGCCATAGCGCTCGCGCAGCGAAACCGCGGGAATCTTGGCGGCCTCGAACCAGCGCTGCAGGCCGAGATAGCCGTTCGGACCGGCTTCCGTGCTGAGTGGGCGAGTCACACGATCCTGCGGCGGATCCGGCTTCGGCGCCACGACGACATAGAAGGCCGCGAGCGCTCCGACCGCCAAGGCAAGTGTGAGCAATCGGTCCTTCACTACACTGCTCCGCGCAATTGCGCGTCGAGCGCGCGCGCTGCCGCGACGATCGGCTCGACTTCCGACGGCGACACTGCGTGGCTGCCGTAAACGGTGCGCTCCGCGAGCGCGGCGACGCGTTGGAACGACTCTCGTTGTCCAGCGTCGTCGAAGTTGGCACGAGCAGACAACTCGCGATGCGTGAGGCTGCGCTCGGTGCGCAGCCGTCCGCTCTGCACGAGCGTAATAACCAACATCCGCAACAGCATCGATGCCTTGCGGTCGAGCGGCAGCGAGTCGAGGTCGACCGCCGCGTCCTCTTCGGAAGCTGCCTGATTCGAGGCGACACCGTCTGCCTCGTTCGCGAGACGCTTACGGAACATGCCGGCAGCGCGCAGCTCGTTGACGATCACCAGGATCGTCAGGGCGAGGATCAGGGCGAGCGCGCCGTACAAGATCGCCATGGCAACTTTTTCGGTGACTTTCGCATCGTCGAGCCAGCGCGACCACCAATTCTCGGAGTCGCGCTGCTGCCGATCGGCCAGCGAGCGCAGCCAGCGCGTGAAGCGCTCGAACCAGCCCGGCGAGCGCTCGGGTTGCTGGGCCCGCAGCGCATCGAGAATCGGGCCGAGCGTGCCGACGTCGAGCTCGCGAGCGGCTGCATCCTGCTGCGGGTCCTCCTGCTGGTACCAGTCGTCCAGCGTCAACAGATCGGAAAGATCGTAACCGTCCAACGCGTCGCGCTGCGAGGTCGACAGCAGCGCCAGATAGCCGGACTGTTCCAGCGCGCGAGTGAGACCCGGGCACTCCTCTTCGAGCGCCGTCAGCCCGATGCTTTCCTCGTCGGCGGAATCGCCGCAGCTTTCGATGAGATCCAGTGGAGAGCGCTCCTCGTCCGGGCCGGCCGCCTGAGACCAAGCGGCCGGCGCCAGCGCCAGCAGGACGAGAAAGACGCTGAAACGCACGAACTACGCGGGGTTGAGCGCACCGACGCGGGCAGCGAGATCCCCGCCGTCCTTGCGCAGCTTCAGATCCCAGTAGATCGCGATCGCGAGACCGATGTAGAACGGCGTCATCAGCAGGCTCGTCAGCACGCCGACCAGCAGACCGCTGATCAAGGTGATCAGCAGCACGTTCTCGGTGCCGCCGCCGCCGAGCACCATGATCGGCGCGAGCACACCGATGATCACGCCCGCGATCAGGTAGATCACGAAGATGATGATGAAGCCGACGGTGAGGATCGCCGCGGTTCGCCACCAGTTGCCCCACACCAGGCGGTGACTCTCGGAGAGCGCGTCGACCGGGCCCTTGCCCTCGAACAGCGCAGTGTTGAAGCACAACCCCAGGCTCACCATCAGGATGAGACAGGGGATGATCAGCAGGATCGCGCCGATCACGAGCGCGATGGCGAACAGGATCACCATGACGACCACGGTGGGCAGACGAGGCAGTGCTTGCTGCAGCGCTGCGCCGACCCCGAGATCTCCACCGGAGCCGATGGCACCGATCTTGAGATAGGCCGCCGAAATCATCCACATCGAGGCGATCGAGCCCAATACGGTTGCCAGCCAGTATCCGGGGCTCCCCATCATGCTGAGCATGGCGGTCGGGTCAGTGGTGCTCAGGCCACCCTGCGTGAACATGTAGATGGACTGGGGGCTGCCCGCGATCACTACGAGCAGCGACAGCGGGATCATCTTCAGCACCGAAGCTTTGTACAGCTGGAACGTGGTATCCAGCACGCCGCCGATCGACTGAGGCTGAGAAGGTTGTATGGACATCGTGAGATCTCCCTGTGGGTCGTTCGATTTGCACATCGAATCTTGGCGGGCGAATACGATAGCATCTCAGCCGTTACAGGGCCGCATCGGCGTCGCACTTTTACACATGCTCCGCTCCGCACTGCTGCTGGTCGCGGTCTGGCTGCTCGCCGCCGCCCCGGCGCCGGCGGCGGACTTGCGGGTCGTGGCCTACGTCGTCGGCTGGGAAACTCCGCCGGCGATCGATCCGAACAAGCTCACCCACATCAATTTCGCCTTCGGCAAGATCGCCGGCGGCAAGGTCGTGCTGCCGCATCCCGGCGTCGCCGCCAACCTCGCTTACCTGCGCTCGTTGCAGGGCAGGAATCCGCGGCTGAAGGTGCTGCTCTCGGTCGGCGGCTGGGAAGCCGAAGGATTCTCGGACGCGGCGCTGTCCGCGCAGTCGCGCAACGCGTTTGCGGACAGCGTCGTCGCGCTGCTGCGCGAGTACTCGCTCGACGGTGTCGACATCGATTGGGAATACCCGGGCCAGAGCGTTGCGGGCATCAAGTCGCGGCCCGAAGACAAGCAGAACTTCACAGCGCTGCTACAGACCTTGCGTGCGCGCCTCGGCAGCCGCTATCTGCTGACGATTGCCTCGGCGGATCGCGAGTACTTCGACTTCACGGAGATGGACAAACTGCACGTCTATCTCGACTACATCAATGTCATGACCTACGACTTCTTCAACGCGCTGACGCCTACCACCGGTCATCACGCGGGCCTCTACGCTTCGCCCCATGCCGCGCCGACCGATCGGAACGCGGACGCCTCGATCAAGCAGCATCTCGCAGCGGGCATTCCGCCGGACAAGCTCGTGCTCGGCGTTGCTTTCTACGGCCGCGGATTCGCGGGCGTGAAGCCCGAGCATCACGGGCTCAACCAACCCTACGAGCGCTTCGAGGCCGCGCATCCGTATGCCGAGCTGGTGCAAAAGTTCATCGGGCGCGACGGCTTCGTGCGCGAATGGGATGAGCGAGCGCAGGCGCCATTCTTGTGGAACGCGCAGACGCGCGCCTTCATCACCTACGACGATGCGCAATCGATCGCGATCAAGGCGCAGTACGTCCGCAAGCACCGGCTCGGCGGCGTAATGTTCTGGGAGCTGAGCCAGGACTCGAACCGCGAACTGCTCGATGCGATCGTGACGGGACTGGAACCGGAATAACTCTCGCCAAGACGCCAAGATCGCCAAGGTCCGGAATTCAGATTTATAAGTCTGTAGACCTTTACATCTGAGTCTCTGGTTCTTCTTTGCGGGCTTGGCGATCTTTGCGAGAGAATCTTTTCTTACTTTACTTCAGCTCATACACCAAATTGACCGTCGTCAGCGTGTCGGTCTTCTCGAAGCCGGCCTGCGGATCGGTGTTGTGGCGAACGGAGTAGCCGACTGCGAGCGCGAGCACGTCGGTCATCTTCACCTGCAGCGCGATGTCGTTCTGTACGAATGTGTTGTCCGCGCCGGCTTCCACCAGGAACTTGTCGAGCACCGAAGTCGTGGCCGTGAGCTGGTGGTCGTAGTCGAGCGTGCCGCGCAAGATCACTTCGCTGTCGCTGGCGCCCGGCTCGATCAGCACGCCGGCATCGTCGAACGAGTCGCGCGTCTCGAAGAACTTGTAGCCGACGCCCGCGGTGCCGACGAACTTGGTGACGTCGGTGTCGATGAACTTGCGGCCGATGCCGGTCGAGGCGGTCGCCTGGTACTCGAAGCCGCTGAACTCGTCGTCCTCGTAGCGTGCGGCGCCGAACCAGAAAGTGCGCGGGCTGAAGTTGTAATCGCTCTCCTCGAACGCTTCCCAGCGTTGCGCGGTCGTGCCGTCCTCATCGGTTGACGAGTACAGCGCCGCGCCGCCGAACTGGTGCTTCCACTTGCCGACTTCGTTGGCGAGCTGAAATTTCGCGTTCGCAGATTCCGTTTCGGTGTTGCCGGTCGAAATCACCAGGCCGGCTTCGCCTTTACCGGTCCAATCGGCGTATGCAGGTGAGATCGCAAACAAGGGTACGAGCAGCGCGGCAGCTGCTGCGAGGTCCGATGCACGCATGTGATCGCTCCGGGATCTTGTTATTGGGAGCGAACTATACGCAGCGCCATACCTGAAAGATCCGTGCGCTCAGGGCCGAATGACTTTGGTCAGCACGACGCCCCCCAGCAGTGTGAACAGCGCGATCGGCAACACGTGGCCTACGAGCAGATGCTGCAGCTCACCGGAAGGACAGAAAGCGAATACGGCCAGGCCGCCCCAAGCGCCGGCAGCCGCGCCGAGCGCCGCGCCACGCAATCCGCTTGCTGCTGCCACGGCGCGACGTAGCGCTACTGCAAAGATTGCCATCGTGCTGGCACTCACGAGGGTCGCAATGAAGATGCATCGCCATCCCCACGGTGAGATCGCAACGCCAGTGAAGGCGACATCGTCGGCAGCGCCGGAATGCAAAGGTTGCAGTACGGTGAGCACCGCATACACGGGCACGACCAGCGCGGCGATGGAGACGAGCCACGTCGCTGCAATACCGAGCCCGCCGCGGCCCTGCGAAAGCGCAAACAGCGTCGAAGCCAGGGCCAGTCCCGCAAGCAGCGCGAGAGTAGTCAGCGCCGCGCTCGGCGACGCGACATCGATACCGAGCCCGGCCGCGGGTTGACCGTACACCCACTCGGACGCAATCAACCCGACCAATGTCGTCAGCACCGGCACGATGGCGAGCGTCGCGAGTATGCGGGTGCGAGTGCGCGTGGTCGCTGCGGGTGTGTTTTCTACAGCACTGCGAACTTGCGGGTAGAGCCGTTCAGACGGGGTTGCCATATTCGCTCCAGCCGGCGCTGTTCAGCGCGGACTTGAGACTCTGGTAGGCACGATGGGCACGCTGCTTGACGACTTCGACGCTGGTGCCGAGCACGGCGGCGGCTTCGCGCGCGCTCAGGTTTTCCTCTTTCAGCAGCACATAGGCGACGCGATTCTTCTCCGACATCCTGCCGAGCTCGCACGCCAGCGTGGCGTGCAAGTGCTGGGCGGAAACTTCCGCCTCGGGTGTCGTGTCGTGCGCCTGCAGCTCGCCGGCTTCTGCAATGTCGCGCGACGCGCCGAGCTGCTCGGGCCGGCGTCGCCAGTAACGCAGCCGTGTCAAATACACCGAGCGTGCAATGGCGAAGGCCCAATGCAGCGGATTTGCGCCGGTAACATAGGTTGCGCGGGCGCGGTGCAGCCGTAGAAACGTTTCCTGGAAGCAATCGTCCGCTTCGACGACGCTCGTCGCGAGACGCAGACAGAAGCGGTGCAGCCGCGGCGCGAGCAGATCGTACAGCTGCTCGAATACCCGGTCCTCGCCCCGAGCATAACGTTCCATCAATGAGCTCAGCCGATCCCCGGTCGCATTCATCGTGCGGCATGATCCGAACACTTGGGCAGCTGCGCTAGCACAAGAAGGGCCAGCGCTATCACATGCGGCTGATATTCCCATGCCGTCTGTACGCGTCGCGACCGCGCCAGTGACAAAACGATCTGTGCGACGATTCCGACGTCACCGTCCGTCGGCGGCGGCGTATGGGCTGCGGGGATTTGCACGGAGGTGAGCATGGCGACGGTCGACGTAGATCGGGTTCTCGAGTCGGGCAAGCTGCGCGGTCCAGCACTGGTCGCCCTGCTGTGCGCAGCGTCCAGCCTGATTCTCGACGGGTTCGATATCCAGGCAGCCGGATTCGCAGCGCCGGCGCTGCTGAAAGACTTGCACGTGGAGCGGGCCGCGCTCGGTCCTGCGCTCGCCGCTTCGCTCGTCGGCATGGCACTCGGCGCGGCCAGCATCGGAGCCCTCGGAGATCGCTGGGGCCGTCGCCGCACGCTGCTCTTGAGCACAGCGCTGTTCGGTGTTGCGACTCTGCTCGCAGCTACCGCGACGAGCGTTGCAACCTTGGCGGTGTGGCGATTCATCACGGGTATCGGCCTGGGCGGAGCGCTGACGACCGCGACCGCACTCATCGCGGAGTTCTCGCCGCGCAGGTTTCGCTCGCAGGCAATCGGCGCGGTGCAAGTGGGAGTACCGATCGGCGGCATGATCGGCGCGGCGCTGGCAGCCGAGCTCATTCCTGCCTATGGCTGGCGCAGCGTGTTCGTCGTCGGCGGCGCCCTGCCCGTCCTAGCCGCCGCAGTCATGTATTTCGTGCTGCCGGAATCGCCACGCTTCCTCGCTACGCGGTCGCGAAGTACGCCTGCGCTCGCGAAGATGCTGGCGAAGATCGATCCGGGCGGGCGCTATGCACCCACGGATATATTCGTTCAGGGCGGCGAAGTGTCGACTGGGCGATCCGGCGTGAGCGCGCTGTTCACGCCACAGCTGCGCTGGGACACGGTGGTCGTGTCGCTCGCGTTCTTTGCGAACATGTACGCCGTCTATGCCTTCTTCAGCTGGGCGCCGCTGGTGTTGACGTCGCTCGGCTTCGAGGTGGCCACCGCAGTCAAAGGCGCGCTCGTGTTCAATGTCGCGGGGATCGCGGGCGTGATCACGTGCTCGTTGCTGATCGCGCGCTTCGGCTCACGCCGCCCGTTGGCCATATTCGCCCTCGTGGCAGCCGCGGCGTTGGCGTGCCTCGCATGGTTCGCCCGCGGACTGCTGCCGTTGATGAGCGGAATTGCGATCGCGGGTGCAGCGATCAGCGCCGTGCAGGTCGGACTCTACACACTCGCAGCCCACGTTTTTCCCACGGAGTGCCGCACATCGGGCGTTGGCTGGGTGCTCGGCACAGGCCGCGTCGGTGGCGTCGCGAGCTCATTAGGCGGTGGCTTGCTGCTCACGCTGACCGGCGCGGGCGGATTCTTCGGCTGCATCGCAGCCGTGCTGCTGCTCACCTTCGCGTCCGTGCTGGCGGTGCGCCGGCAGATTACGGCTTCGCGTCCTCTTCCGGCGCCTGGTCCGGGAACAGCGGAATCGTCTGCCCCGGATACCAGAACTTCAGGTGGCAGCCTTCGCACACCTGATCCATCGTATCCCCCGCGTCGATGAGTCCTTGAGGATTCTTTGCATCCGCCGCGTCCAGCATCGAACGGCCGACGTCGCGCAGCGCTTGTGCGAAGCCGATGAAGGCAGCGCGATTCTCGGTGATGACCTGCTCCGATTGCTCGGCGGTCAGGTTGCCGGGCGTGCCGTGATCTTCGAGCTTCGAGCCTTCCTTCACCACGTGGCGGCCGTCCATCATGATGAGGTTCGCGCCTTCCGCGAGCAGGATCGCCTGGCGGCGGACCTCGGCCCATTCCTGGTCCGTATGCGGCTGCTTCTCGACCGTCTTGCCCTTGGTGACCGTGGTGCTGACCGACTCCCACAGAAAGTCGGCGGCCGGATCGATCATGCCGGCCATGATGTCCTGGACCCCGGCGATCGGCTTCAACGGTGACGGCGCCGGCGCGGCCGCCTGGGCTGCGTTGCCCGATTGGGCCGTGACTGCTGCCTCCTGCTTCGGCGTACAGCCGGTGAGCAAGGCCCCGAGCACTCCTGCGCACGCTGCGATCCTTCCCAACCCGCTGACGCCCATAGAGACCTCTGGTCGTTGTCGAAAGCGGCGTGCATGGTACACGGGTCGGCAGCGATGACCGCCAAGATTACGTGTTAGCGCATCGTTACCGGCTTCGTTGCAGCCCATTAACGCGGATTCGACAGGACTACCGAGGTTTCGATTTGCCGCTGCGGAATCGTCCAGTAGGTGCGAAACAGCGCGGCTGTGTCGGCACGTGGAACGAGCTCGAAGCCATGTCGCTGATAGAAGCTGATCGCCCAGGTCGCGGCAGCCCACGTTCCGACGAGCATGCGCCGGGGGCTGCGTCGGCGCAGGTATTCGATCAGCTGCGCGCCGACGCCGTGCCGCTGCTTGTCCGGCCTCACGTAGGCGTGACGAATCAGATCGACGTCGCGCACGGGCTGCATGCCCATGAGGCCGATCAATCCCTCGTCAGTGTCGAGTCCCCAGAACTCGACGCCAGCCGCGATCTCCGCGCGCAACTCCGACTCGGGCATGTACGGCTCGTGCCAGCAGTCGGGCGGAATGACGCCGCGGTACGCGACCGCGGCGTCGTTGATGATCGCGAGCATCGTCGCGAGATCCTGTTCACCGCACAGTCGGATGTTGCGCATGCGGCGAGGATGCATTCCGGGTCGACTTCGCGTCTTGGACAAAAGTGCGACCCAGAAAGTCACGCATCAGGCGCGCGATCGCATCACCCTGGTCTTCGAGCGCGAAGTGCCCCGAGTCGAGCAGATGCAGCTCGGCGTGCGGCAGATCCTGCAGATACGCGCGAGCACCGTCGGCGGGGAAGATCACGTCGTTCTTGCCCCAGACGATGAGCGTCGGCGGCTGCCGCTCGCGGAAGAACTTCTGGAACTGCGGATACAGCCCGAGATTGGTGCGGTAGTCGTAGAACAGGTCGAGCTGGATCTCGACGTTACCGGGACGATCGAGCAGTGCTTGATCCTGGACCCACGCGCTCGGATCGACGCGCGAACGATCCGCGGCGCCGTCTAGATACTGCGAACGCGTTGCTTCGAGCGTCGTGCCTGCACGCAGGGCCTCGCGCTGCGGCGGCTGACCGCTCGCCCAGTAGGCTTTGATCGGCTTCCAGAAGTCCTTGAGCCCGGCTTCGTACGCGTTGCCGTTCTGAATCACGAGCGCCGTGACGCGCTCAGGATGTTTGAGCGCCACGCGATAGCCCACGGGCGCGCCGTAATCCATGACATACAGCGCGTAACGCGTGACGCCGAGACGCGTCAGCAGCGTGTCGGTGATGTCCGCGAAGTGCGCAAAGCTGTAGCGAAACTGCGCGCGGTCCGGCATGTCGCTGTGACCGAAGCCCGGGTAGTCCGGCGCGATGACCCGGTAGCGATCGGCGAGCTCGGGAATCAGGTTGCGAAACATGTTGGACGAGCTCGGAAAGCCGTGCAGCAGCACGATCGCCGGCGCATCGGCCGGGCCGGCCTCGCGGTAGAAGACGTTCACGCCGTCGATGCTCGCAGTTCGATAGTGAACGACGGGAGCCGCAAGGGACGGCTGCGTCGCTGCAAATCCCAGCGCGAGCAGGGCGGCGGCGGCAAATCTGGCGAATTTCATGGGAGACTCCTTGGCGTCATCTGTAACCTGTGGCGGTTGTCTTTATAGGTTACCGCAATGACACCTGTAAATTCACTTTTAAATGGTTACAATAGCTGCCACGCATGACCGCCACGCCCCCTCCCTCCCTGTTCATCGCAGGCCACCCTGCGATCGATTTCCTCAACAGCGCCTATGCACCCGGCGGCGAGCCGGTCGAGACGATCGGCGACGGCCGCGCGCTGCTCGCCTGGATGGCAAACGCGGGATTGGTCGAGAAGGACGAGCCGGCGCGCCTGACGCGGCGTTTCGCGCGCAAGGCACTCGACGCGGCTGCGCAGGAAGCTCGGGCGGTGCGCGAATGGGCCCGAACGTGGATCGCCGCCTGGCGCGAGAACCCTGCCCGGGACTATGGCGACGAGATCGCCGCGTTGAACAAGCTGCTGGCGCGGGAGAGTCGCGGCCGCGAACTGGTGGCGACCAAACGCCGGCTCGAGTTGATCGAGCGGCCGCATTTCACGGAGGCGTCGGAGCTGATCGCACCGATCGCGCTGGAGATCGCGCGGCTCGTGACGCGGGAAGATCCTGCGCTGATCAAAGCGTGCGCCGGCGCGGCTTGCACCTTATGGTTTCTCGATCGAACCAAGGCGCACCGCCGGATGTTCTGCAGCGCCGCGGCCTGCGGCAATCGCGCCAAGGTCGCAGCGTTTCGGCGCAGGGCTCAGCGCGCTCCAACGGCGTAGCGGCTCGGAGTCACGCCGAACTGACGCACGAACCAGCGGGTGAGATGACTCTGATCGTAGAAGCCCGCCCGCGCTGCAACGTCAGCAAGATCGCAGCCGGCGCGAATCAGTCGCTGCGCCAATGCGATGCGCCGCTGCAGGATATACGCGTGCGGCGTCAACCCGAGCTCGCGCGCAAACGCGCGGATGAGTTGATAGCGGCTCACACCTGATTCCTTCGCAAGCTCGATCAATGTCACCGGCGCCGCAGGATCGGCATCGATCCTGTGCCGCGCGCGCCGGATGCAAGCTGTCGGGCCTTCGTCTGTCCTCGGCGCTGTCGAGTGAGCACGCAGGTGGGCGACGAAGCGCAGAATCGCGGTCTCGCACGGCATCGTGGCGCCCGCCTCCGCTCGTGGACTTGCGTACCGAAACGCGTCTTCGAACATCCGATGCAAGCTGCGATCCGCGAACACCGGCGCAGTAAAGGTGAACGAGTCGCAGGCGCCTTCCGTGATATCGGCTCGCACGTTCGCCAGCGCCGCGGGATCGAAATAGAGAATTCGCCACGCGCGAGGCCGCCCGCCGATCGCGCGCCCGTCGTGCACTTCGCCGGGATTTACGGCAATGAACGATCCTGGCCCGGCCTCGACCTGCCCTCGCCCGCTCCACGACGCATGGCCGCCTGCATCGATGCGGCCAATCCCGTACTGGTCGTGCGTGTGCCGCGGAAACGCGCGCACCGTCGCCGCCGACATCGCATCGATACCGGGGAGCGGAAGGACGTGGAATGCAATGACGTCGCGCATGGGCCTGCCTGCACATATATTAGCGCGCCATGAACGTCCTGATCTTCGGCACCACCGGCATGGTCGGCCAAGGGGTGCTGCGCGAATGCCTGCTGGCGGCCGACGTCGAGCGTGTGACCGCCATCGGCCGCACAGCCACGGGCGTCCAGCACGCGAAACTGCGCGACCTGCTCGTGCCGGACCTGATGGACTATCGCAACGTCGAAGCTGAGCTGCGCGGCTTCGACGCCTGCTTCTTCTGCCTTGGCGTCTCCTCCGCGGGAATGGATGAAGCGCAGTACACGCGCATCACCTACGACCTCACGCTCGCGGCTGCGGCAGTGCTGGCGCGACTGAATCCGCAGATGACTTTCGTCTACGTCTCCGGCGTCGGCACCGACAGCACGGAGCGCGGCTCTAGCATGTGGGCGCGAGTCAAAGGGCGCACTGAGAATGCGCTGCGACGCTTGCCCTTCAAGGCCGTGTATCTGTTTCGACCTGGTGTGATTCAGCCGCTGCACGGCGCGCGTTCCAAGACCCGCGTCTATGCAGTGACCTACCTGCTCGCGGGATGGTTGATCCCGCCGCTGCGAGCGCTGTTCCCGCGCCGAATCCTGACGACCGAATCCGTGGGTCAGGCGATGCTCGGCGTCGCCCGGCGCGGCGCGCCGAAGGCCGTGCTGGAGCCGGGCGACATCTACGACGCGGCCCGCGGCGCCTGGATGTCATGAGTGACGCTCGAATTGCGATTACGTGTCATGGAAGCTGGTCTACTTCTTAGGAGTCGCCATGACGACGCGCCTGGATGAGCGTTCGATCCGCAGAATTGCCCTCACCGCGCTGGCCGGCACCAGCATCGAATGGTACGACTTCTTTCTGTACGGCACGGCCGCGGCCCTGATCTTTCCCAAGGCGTTTTTCCCGGCTGGCTTACCACCCGCGATCGCGCTACTCGCCTCCTTCAGCACGTTTGCAGTCGGATTCATCGCCCGGCCCATCGGCGGCATCATTTTCGGGCACTACGGCGATCGCATCGGCCGCAAGAAGGCGCTGGTCGTTGCGCTGGTGCTGATGGGCCTGGCAACGACGCTGATCGGCTGCCTGCCTACGTATGCATCGATCGGCGTGGCCGCTCCGCTGCTATTGATCATCTTGCGTTTCGCGCAAGGCATCGCCATCGGCGGTCAATGGGGCGGCGCAGTGCTGATCGCGACCGAGAATGCACCGCGCGAGCGGCGCGGGTACTACGGCAGCTTTGCACAGGTCGGTGCGCCGATCGGTGTGATCCTGGCAAACCTCGCGTTCCTGCTGGTGAGCACGACGACCACGCCGGACGCGTTCATGCAATGGGGCTGGCGCGTGCCGTTTGTGGTGAGCGTGGTGCTCATCGGTCTCGCGCTGTTCGTGCAGCTGCGGCTCGAAGACACAGTCGAGTTTCTCAAACTGCAGCAGAGCGGCGGTATAAAGCGCAGAACTGCGGCGACCCCGGCTCCGCGCTCGCCAGTGCTGGAAGCGCTGCGCACGCATCCGAAGCAAATCGCGCTCGCAGCCGGCGCATTCCTGGCCGTGCAGGTCCCGTTCTACATCCTGATCGCGTTCGTCATCGCATACGGCACCGGCACAGCGGGACCAGCTGTGTCGCGCAACACGATGCTGGCAGCAGTTCTGGTGGGCGCAGTCGCGATGATTCCGACGCTGCTACTCGCCGCGGCATGGTCCGATCGCCATGGTCGACGCGGCGTCTACATGGCGGGAGCCGCGCTGCTCGCCGCGTGGAGCTTCCTGATCTTCCCATTGATCGACACCGGCTCGTTCCTGTGGATCTGCGTCAGCCTCGCGGTGGGACAAGTGTTCGTCGCGATGATGTACGGACCGCAGGCGGCGTTCGTCGCAGAGATGTTCACGACCGACGTGCGCTACTCCGGTGCGTCGCTCGGCTATCAGCTCGGCGCGATCATCGGCGGCGGCTTCGCGCCGATCATCGCGACGGCATTGCTCGCGGAATACCAGGACACCGTCGGTATTTCGATCTACATGGCCATCGCATGCGCGATCACGCTGTGGTCGACCTGGCTGCTCGGCGAGACTGCCGGCGCGCGCGCCGTGACGTCAACGGCAAGCTGAGGTCACTGCGTCGCGAACGTGCCGTCGATCGTGTTGAAGGAGTCGTTGCTGCCCTTGCCGGAGAAGATCAGCGTGAAATCCCGGCCGCCGTTGCGGAACCACTTCGGCGCAAAGTCCCACTGAAACACGCTGCGCTCGATCTCCGGAAAGAACTGCGCGCGATGGAACACGTGCCACGGACCCCAGGGCTGCGGCGCCTCGGCCATGGTCAGCAGCGACTGCATGCTGGCATTTCCCGAGCCGGAGCCGTGCTGGTTCGCGTACACCATGCGATCGAGCCCGGGCACGAACGCCATTTGCGGGAACGGACCGACGCCGTCCGGATCCTCGTAAATCGCGTGTCGAGCGGCCGGAGCGGCCGACCACTGCGGCTCGCCGCTGCTGTCGAGGCCCGCGAACAGCTCGTATGCGCCGCGATCCTCGATCGACGCCGCCGGCACGCGGACCAACATGACTCGGCCAGGCTCCTGCACGATCTCGAGCGATGACGTATCCGTCACTTCGGTTGCGACCGTATAGACATACGCGTCGAGCGCCGCTTTGTTGTCCTGACCGAACTGCACGAAGCTGCCGAAGCTGATGTGATCGCGCGACCGGTCGAAGGCCACGTCGAGGCGCGTCCACGTGCAGCCCTGGTCACTGCTGCGATGGAGCGTGAAATTTTCGTAACCCTGGGTGCCGGCGCCGGGCGTGATCCAGAGATACAGCACTCCGCCGATGCTGATCGGCGCGCCGTGTCCCTTGCCCGTGATCGTGGAGGGGCATGCGCCACTCTTGCCGCCGAAGCGATTCACGCCGGTGTAGTTGTCGCCGTCGCCTTCGATGCGCGCGACACCCAGGCTTGCACGACCGTCGCTTTCCGTGCCGCCGAAGCCGCCGCCATCGCCCCACACGGCGTATTGATTGCCGTCGCTCGACCAAGTGACCGGCCAGTTGTCGCTGCCCTGAGCCGCGCGAAGATGGGACTTGGTATCGAAAGTCACGCCGGTGATGACGGCGCTCGAGCCGCTTCCTGTCGGCGGAGGAGGAGCAGGAGGCGGGGCTGGCGGTGGAGGACTACCCGCTGGGGGCGGTATGCCTTCTTGGGCCGAGCCGCCGCCGGAGCCCGAGCCGCACGCCACGAGCAGCAGCGCGAGAACTGGACCGATTACACGGGCATGTCGCGACCACGTCTTCGTCACGGCATACCAACGTCGTTCGTGCGCTGCGGTTCCGGTGCCTTGCGTCGCCTCCCGGCGACGTTGGCACCCGGCGGCAGCAGCTACTTATTGGTCTTATTGGCCTTATTGGTCTTATTGGTCTGGGCGCGACGGCGCTTCTCGCTGATCTCCTTGCGATGCGCTTCGCCGACTTCGCGAACATCCGTATCCGACTTGCCGGCGCGCAGATCCCTGCGCGCCTGGCGCGCCAGCTCGCGATAGTCGGAGCAGATGCGTTCGAAGTCCTGGTCGTCGAGCTCTTCCAGGTCGAGCAGCGCAAGGTGCGCTCCCTCGATCGAGCGAATCAGCTCGTCGAGCTTGACCTGGATCGCCAGCGAGTCGCGGTTCTGCGTGTTCTGGATCAGGAACACCATCAGGAACGTGACGATCGTGGTGCCGGTGTTGATGACCAGCTGCCAGGTATCGCTGAAGCCGAACAGCGGGCCGGTCGCAGCCCACAGCAGGATGATTACGACCGCGACACCGAACGTCGCCGGATGACCCGCAGTGCGCGCGGTAGTCTTGGCGAACCGCGTGAACCACGATCTGTGACGATACGGTCGACCATGCATGGCGGGGTCCTCGCAAATGGAGCCGTTGCCTCGAACGGCTAATGCGAGAGAGTCGCGCTGCGTTCCCCTACTTCTGCAGCATCGCCGCCATTTTCTGGTGGATCAGGTTGATCGCCTTGAGCGGGCGGATCATGACCTTGAACTCGACGATGCGGTCCGCGTCGTTCCACTTGATCAGGTCGATGCCGTTGACCGCGATGCCGTCGATCTCCACCTGGAATTCGAGCGCGGCATCGCGCGGCCCGGCGATCTCCCGGACATAACGAAACGACTCGTTGAAGAACACCTGGAACGCGGCCGCCAGGTAGAGCCGGGTGAGCTGCTTGCCCACCTGCGGCGTATGCACGACCGGCGAGTGAAAGACGACCTCGTCTGCCAGGAGCGCATCGAGGCCCGCGACATTACGCGTGCGGGCGACCTCGTGCCATGTATGAAGAGCCGACATAGCGCGGAAATCATAGCATCAGCTAAGATTTCCGCATGCAGCAGCCCGTGACTCAGCTGCTCGCCCAGTGGCGGGACGGCGACGAGCGCGCGTTCGCCCAGCTGTCGGCGCTCATGTATGAAGAGCTGCGACAGCTGGCGCAACGCCATCTGCAGCGTGAGCGCTCGAATCACACGATGCAGAAGACGGCGCTGGTCAACGAAGCCTTCGTGCGACTGGTCGGGCAGCAATCCGTCGATTGGCAGAGCCGCGCGCACTTCATCGGCCTGGCGTCGAAGCTCATGCGACGCGTGCTCGTCGACTACGCCCGGGCTCGACTGGCCGATAAGCGTGGCGGCGGCGTGGGGGTGCTGAGTCTCGACGAGATGGCCGCGCCCGAGGCGGACGAAGCCCCCGACACGACTCCCACAGCGCTGCAGCATCTCGACGCGCACACGCAGGAAGAGGTCTCGGCGATCGACCAGGCGCTGGTGCGTCTGGAGCAGATCGACGCGCGTCAGGCGCAGATCGTCGAGATGCGCTACTTCGGCGGACTCACCGTCGAGCAGACTGCCGAAGCCATGGATATCTCCGCAGCAACGGTCAAGCGTGAGTGGACGCTGGCACGCGCGTGGCTGCGGCGCGAACTGGGCAAGAGCCAATGATGACGCCGGAGCGTTGGAGCCGGGTCAAGGAGATTTTCGCCGGAGCGCTCGAGCGCGATCCTGCGGAGCGTACCACCTACGTCGAAGCGGCCTGCGCGAGCGATCCGGAGTTGCGCGTCGAAGTGATCTCGCTGCTCGACGCGCACGAGACCGCCGGCGGCTTCATCGAGCAGGAAGCGGCACAACGCGTCGGCCTGACGAGCGCAGCTCCGAAGAAAGACTGGATCGGGCGACGGCTCGGCCCGTATCGCATCGTCGGCGAAGCCGGCCGCGGCGGCATGAGCGAGGTCTTCAAGGCCGTCCGCGACGACCAGCAATACGAGAAGCAGGTCGCGATCAAGCTGTTGAAGCCCGGCCTCGACACCGATTCGCTGTTGCGACGGTTCAAGGCGGAACGACAGATCCTGGCGCAGCTCAGCCATCCCAACATCGCGCACCTGCTGGACGGCGGCGCGACCGAGGACGGCGCGCCGTACCTCGTGATGGAGTACATCGAAGGCAAGCCCATCGACTTGTACTGCGACGATCGCGAGCTCGGCGTGAACGAGCGCCTCGACCTGTTCCGCTCGCTCTGTTCCGCCGTGCATTACGTGCATCAACATCTGATGGTTCACGGCGACCTGAAGTGCGGCAACGTGCTCGTGACCGACCAGGGCGTCGTCAAGCTGCTCGACTTCGGTATCGCGAAGCTACTGGGCCCGGCGCCTGGAACGAAGCGCGAAGAGCCGCGCGCGACGACGTTCCTCGCGCTGACGCCCGAGTACGCGAGCCCCGAGCAGGTGCGCGGCGAGCCGATCTCGACGGCGAGCGATGTCTACTCGCTCGGCGTGTTGTTGTATCGCCTGCTCTCGGGCGACCTGCCGCACAAGGCGACGGGATCGACGACGTGGGCGCTGGCACAGCAGATTTGCGAGCAGGATCCCGCGCAGCCGAGCGTCACTGCAGTCGAAGCGACAACTGGCTACGCGCGCTTTGCGACGACGCTGCGCGGCGACCTCGACAACATCGTGCTCAAAGCGCTGAAGAAGGCGCCCGAAGAACGCTACCCCTCGGCCGAGCAGCTGTCCGAGGATCTGCGGCGCTATCTCCGCGGCTTTCCCGTGGCGGCGCGCCCGGACACGACCGGCTATCGAGTCCGCAAGTTCGCGCAACGTCACAAGTCAGCGGCAGTTGCCGCAGGATTGTTCGTCGCTGCGTTGATCGCCGGCATCATTACCACGAGTTGGCAGGCACACCGCGCGGACGTCGAGCGCCTGCGTGCCGAGCGCCACTTGAACGATGTGCGCGAGTTGACCAGCGTCTATCTCGCGGACGTCTACGATGCGGTTGCTTACCTTCCTGGCGGCACCAAGGCGCGCAAGCTCCTGGTCGAGAATTCGATCAAGTATCTCGCGGGCCTCGAGCACGAAGCGCAGGACTCGCCGCAGCTGCAACGCGACCTTGCTGTCGCTTACGACCGTCTCGGTGACGTGCAAGGCGACTACATAGGTGCGAACCTCGGCGACACGCAAGGCGCGCTGGAAAGCTATCGCCACGCTTTGCGCCTGCGACGCAGGCTCGTCGAGCACGACCCGACGCTGCAAGCGCGTCGCGAGCTGCTGCGCAGCTGCGTCAAGCTCAGTGAGTTGCTGATGGGTCAGAGTGCAGTAGTCGAAGCGGTGCCACTGGCACGTGAGGGCGCGGAACTCGCGGACACGCTCTTGCAAGACAAGGCCCCCACGGAACGCGACAAACGTTACGCGGCAGCTGCGTACATGAATTACGGTTGGGCGCAGGGCCTCAGCACCGGTGAAGCCGAACCGGGCATGAGGCTGATGGAGAAAGCGCGCCAGATCCACGAGCAACTGGCGGCGGCGAACCCGAAGGACGTCGATGCGCAACGCAACCTGGTGGTCGTCGCCGGACGCATGGGCGACGTTTACAGCGAAGGCCTCAACGATTCTGCAAAGGCGCTGCCTTACTACGAGCAGGCGCTGAAGTTGATAGAGCCGATTGCAGCCGCGAACCACGACGACGCGGAGCTGCAACGTGCCAGGGCGTTCGTGCTGGCGTCGATCGCCGATCTGCAGAACGACCTGCAACGGCCGCAGGAGGGACTCGCCAACTATCAGCGCGCGCTCGACATCATCGAGCCGCTGCGCGCCGCCGATACGGAAGACCAGATGACGCCGCAGGCGACGGCATTCATATTAAATGGGCGCGGCAGCAGTCAGCTGCTCCTCGGCGACGCGGCGGCAGCGTTGCACGACTTCAGTCGCGCGGAAACGATCTTGCGCAACGGACCCCAGCCGCAGCCGACGGACATCGCCGAAATTCGCACCTTGCCGGGAGTCACTTACGCGAACCTGGCGCGAGCCACAGCTGCGATGGCCCAGCAGTCTTCGACACCCAAGCACCTGCGCGGCAACTACGTGCGCGAAGCACGCGACTGGTCGCGGCGCGCGCTCGAGGTTCTCCAACCGCTGGCAGCCGATGCCCTCGAAGGCCGGCACGTAAAGCGGGTCATCGACGAGATGAATGCAGCCACTGCTCCGCTTCTTTGAGATTGTCGAAGATCCGGATCAGGATTCGCGGGTTGTCGTTGAGCATCTGGAACATCCGCGCAAAGCCGAACTGAACCCCGCGATTCGCGACCAGCGCCGATCTGATCGGCGCAGTGACTTTACGTTCTGCCCGGCGTTGCGCCACGGCGAAGACTTCTTCGAAACCTACATCGACCCGATCGAGCGACGTGAGATCCGTGATCCGGTCGATCAGCACCCCTGCGTCCTCCAGCCGCTCGACCTCTGTCGTCATTGCATTGAGGTCCGCTCCGTCCAGCACCCCGAACAGGCGTGCGGAGTGGTAGTTGCCTTCGTCGCGAATCTCGAAGGGCATGGGCGAAGCCTCAAACGGCATGCGCAGGCCAAGCCATCGTCCTCCTTGTTTTCCGTAGCGCAAGCGGTATCCACCGCAGCTGTCACCGCCGCCGTTGCGGGTCGTATGAAACGGCATAAAGAAAAGTGAGCCGTTTTGCCCGTGCTTTGCGCGTTATCGAACCATGGGCTTTTCACTTACTTTTTCATGGTTCTAGGAGACAAGCGATGACATTCCAGAAGCGCATAACCTGCGGTGCGGCGGCCTCGGCCATGGCGAGCCTCGTCGTGGCCAGCGTCGGGCTGCTGTTCTCGAACCCCAGCGCCGCGGCCGACGACCCGGCTGTAAAGCGCGGCCAATACCTGGTCCAGATCGGCGGCTGCAACGACTGCCACACCGCCGGCTATGCGGAAAGGGCCGGCCAGGTCCCGATGGACGAATGGCTGACCGGGACACCGGTCGGCTTCAAAGGTGCGTGGGGCACGACCTACGCGGCGAACCTGCGGCTGACCCTGAATGCACTTACCGAGGATCAGTGGGTGACGTTCGCACGCGTGCCGCGCCGTCCGCCGATGCCGTGGTTCAACCTGCGCGACATGAACGACAATGATCTGCGTGCGATGTATCGCTTCATTCGCGAGCTCGGCCCGAAGGGTCAGCGCGCGCCAGCAGCAGCGGCACCGGGCGTTGTGGTCAACACGCCGGTCATTGTGTTCGAGCCGCAGATGCAGACCACCGCATCGAACATGAGCGGCACGAAGCGCTAGTTCGTCCGCCTTTACTCCGGTCCGGCCGCGGGTCGGCTTTCACGAGCCGAGCCGCGATAGACGCACAACACTGCGGCGTTGTCCGATTCATGGACGACCTGCCAGCTCCAATCGCAGAACAGCTGCTCGCGACCTTCGGCGACCCGGATCAGATCGCCCGCCGTGCAGCTCTTCTCCTGATCCGCCTTCGCGTCGCAGTACATTCCAGTGAGCGAAGTTTCTTTCATGCCCGAGTAATTGTTGGACTGATCGCACCCGCCGAGCACCAGACAGGTTGCCACGCCAGCGGGCAACCAATAGTGGAGTTTCATGCACGCCCTCACCGTGACCATCCCCAGTCGCGGCGTATGCTAGCGCAATGGATCCATCCATGCCGGAGCGGGTCCGATGCGGTCAGCGTCGGCCAGCATTTTCTCGCTGAGCAATGCAACCTCCACGCTCAGGAAGGGCTGCTGCAGTGTGGTCGTGCCGAGCGTGCTGCCATCCGGGGCGATGATCCAGCCTTGACCTTCGAACGGCGCGCAGCGGTTCGATGACAGCACGTAAGCGCCGATCCCGATAGCGACCGCGCGAGCGCGTTCGAGACGCTGCGTCAGGCCAGCGAAACGCGTGCAGCGTGGCATTGCGATGATGTCGACTTCGCCGCGACTGAACGGCTGCGATTCTTCCGAAGGCCAGCATTCCTCGCCGATGAGCAAGCCGATGCTCACGCCGCCCACTTCGAGCGGCATGAATTCCTGCGAACCGCGCGCATGGATCGAGCGGATGCCAAACTCGGCATCCCAGGCGAAGCCTTCGTCGTAACGCTCGTTGCCGAAGTCGATCGGACGCGAGCCCAGCACGAGCGCCGCACCGAGCTCGCAAAGCCGTTGCTCCCAACCATCGTGCTCGGCGACCGCTTTGTTCCAGCGCACGGCGTCGACTGGCGCAGCGTCGGCGAACCACCTGCTGAACGGCATGCCGGGCAGCACGACAATGCCGCCGCCGGCCCTTTTGATGTGCTCGCCGAGCCGAGCCCAGCACTCTTCGAACGCTGGACGATCATCGGGAAGCTCGCAGACCGTGACGATCATACGAGCTTCAATCTCCGAGCCGGCGCCCCGGTTCCTTTTAGCGTGCGCCACCCAGGTCGACGGCCAGTCGATAGATGTGATCGAGGCCGCGATAGAACGCAGCGACCGGCAGCCGTTCGTTGAGCCCGTGCGCGAACATTTCGCTCGGCTTGGAAAACAGTCCGGAGCTCGCGAACGTCGGGATGCCTGCCGTGCGATAGATCTTGCCGTCGGTGCCACCGGATTCCAGGTACGGAACAACGGTCACACCGGGATAGTCTGCGTGCACGGCGCGCGTGATCGCTGCCATGACGTCCGGCCGCATCTCCGAGACCGGACTCGCCTCGGGCTTGCCGCGCACCACGATCTTCACTCCCGGGTCGGCGACAGCTGCAACCAGCGCATCGCGCACCGAGTCGACGGCGACGCCGGGGAAGATGCGGCAGTTGACCGCAGCCTTCGCGGTCTGCGGCAACGCATTCTCTGCGTGACCGGCGTCGAGCATCGTGGCAACGCAGGTCGTGCGCGTCGTGCCCACGAATTCCGGCGACTTCGCCAGCACCTCGGCGGCGGCCGCATCGTTCGGGTCGGCGGAAAATTTCCGCAATGCCTCACCCACCGGGCCTTCCTGCGCCTTGCCGACCGCGCCGAGATACGAGCGCGTGAGATCGGTGGCCATCACTGGAAAGCGATAGGCCTCCAGTTTCTCCAGCGCATGCGCAAGCTGGTAAATCGCATTGTCGGCGCGCGGTCGCGAGCTGTGTCCGCCGGGATTGGTGGCGATGACGTCGAAGGTCGCATACGTCTTCTCGGCTCCTTGCACCAGGTAGATGAGCGGCTTGCCGCTAGCCTCATCCAGGATCCCGCCGCCGGCATCCGTATTGATCGCGAACTCGGCATTCTTGACCCACGGATGAGCTGCGAGCTGGCGCGTCGTGTTCATGTTCGTCTCTTCGTCGCCGACGAAAGCGAACACCAGCTCACGCGCAGGCTTCTGCTTCGCTGCCTGCAAACGCAGGATCGTCGACACGAGCGAAACGACGCCCGCTTTGTTGTCGGTAGTGCCGCGCCCGTAGAAGTTGCCGTTCTCTTCGATGAGCGTGAACGGATCGCGCTCCCACTCCTCGCGGCGCGCATCGACGACATCCATGTGCGCGGAGAACAGGATGGGCTTGCCGGGCTTGCGGCCCGGGATACGGACGATCATCGCGCGCTCGCCGGCCTCGTCGAGTGTCGTGATGTCGGACTCCGGCACGCCGCCGGCCTTCAGCGTCTCGATGAGATACGCAACCATCGCCGGAGTCTGCTGCTGACCGGCGGCGGTGCGGAAGGAAACGACTTTGGCGTAGATCTCGCGGGCTTGCGCCTGATGAGGTGCGCTCTGAGCTGTTGCGGTACCCGGGAGCGTGGCTGCGACGGCAGCAATCGACAGGATGAGCTTGTACATTCTTGTTCCAATGGTGAGAGCAGCCGAAAGCATACTCGATGCGCGCAAAGGTCTTGAAGTGATACGGCGCGCGGGGCGACACTGCCGGTCATGAGCGATCCAACCGGCGATTCGTTACCCAAGGGCATGCAGCTGACGCCCTTCGATCCGAAGTTTCGCGATCAGCCTTACGAGGTACTGAAGTCGCTGCGCGAGCGCTCGCCGGTGCTGCACGACGACCAGTTCAACCGCTGGTACCTGACCCGCTGGGACGACGTGCGGCAGATCCTGCGGGACAAGGACATGAGCGCCGACCCGCGCAAGGCCAATCCCGAGTCATTCATCGCGAAAATCACGGCGCTGTCGGGCACCGGCAACTCGGCCGCGCCGTCGATGTTGTTCATGGACGATCCGGACCACCGCCGCGTGCGGGGGTTGGTCAACAAGGCGTTCACGCTCAAGGCGGTCGAAGCATTGCGGCCGCGCGTGCGCGAGATCGCGACTGGGCTGCTCGCGCAGATCAAGGATCCCGAGTTCGACCTGATGACCTCGTTCGCCGGCGTGCTGCCGGTCATCGTGATCGCCGAGATGCTCGGCATCGATCCGGGAGATCGCGGTTCCTTCAGGCGGTGGTCCGAGGTGAGCGTCGCGGCGTTTTTCAATCCGTTTCGGACGGCGCAGCAGAGCGAAGCGGCCATGCAGGCGCAGCTGGAGCTGGATGGTTATTTCCGCAGAATGATCGAGCTGCGGCGCGCCACGCCGCGCGACGATCTGATCAGCGACATGGTGCACGCCGAGGAAGCCGGCGATCACATGACCGACGAGGAGATCGTCACTCAGTGCAACCTGCTGTTGATCGCGGGCAACGTGACCACGACGGATCTGATCGGCAATGGCGTGAAGGCGTTGCTCGATCATCCCGAGCAATTGGCTAAGCTGCGCGCACGACCCGAGCTGATCAACAACGCGATCGAGGAGATCCTGCGTTACGACTCGCCGGTTACGAACTCCGGCCGCAACGTGCAACGCGAGCTGTCGATGCGCGGCTGCCCGATGCACTTGGGAGACAGCGTCACGGTGTCGCTGGCCTCGGCCAATCACGATCCGTCGGTGAACCCGGATCCGGAGCGCTTCGACATCGAGCGGGACAACATCCAGCATCAATCCTTCGGCGGCGGCAAGCACACGTGCCTCGGCGCGCCGCTCGCACGCGTCGAAGCGCAGGAAGGAATTACGGCGTTGCTCGAGCGCTTTCCGAACCTGCAGCCATCGCCACGTGGGCTCAAATACCGGACGATTCCAAGCTTCCGCGGCATGTCGGAGTACTGGCTGCGGACCGGATGAAATCTGCCACGTGCCGGCCGATCGAGGCTCCGTGATCTTCCTGCAGATAATGTCGGCCGCGACCCAGGTTGACGACTCGGCATCGCGGCAATCTCGCCGCGTAGCTTGCCGCGTAGTCAGGTGAGACGAGCGCGCCGGGCTCGGCGAAGAACAGAAGTTTCGGGTAATCGGCCGTGGCGAGCGCCTCCTGTGCCGCGCTCAGGGCGTCCCAGACATCCGCAGGCTCGCGTGCAATCGGCAGCTCATTGGGCAAGCGCCAGATCGGTCGGCGTGACTCGGGTGTCGGGAACGGCGCGCGGTAGACGGCCAGCTCCTGCTCGGTGAGCTCGCGCTCGATCGAGCCTGGCAACACGCGCTCGATGAACACGTTCTGCTCGAGAATCAGCTTCTCACCCGCCCCCGGCGTGCGAAACGCGCGAAACAGATCGCGCGCGGCGGTCAATTGATGGAAGTCCTCCCAGCTGCGCATGGGCCGAATGAACTCCATGAAGGCCAGCCCGCGCACGAATGCAGGGCGCCGCGCCGCGAGATGGAAGGCCAGCGCCGTTCCCCAGTCCTGGGCTATCAGGTACGCGGAGTCGATCGCGCTTTCGTCGATGAATGCATCGAGGTATTGCACGTGATCGAAGAACCGGTACTCGCAGGCGGGCTTGTCAGACTGCCCGAAACCGATCAGATCGGGCGCGAGGCAGTGCGCAACCGGCGCCACCTCGGCCATCACGTCGCGCCAGATGTACGATGATGTGGGATTGCCATGCAGGAACAACGCGACCGGATCGCCGCGCCGCCCTGCCTCGCGATAAGCCATCGAAGCCCCGCGCACCGATCGCGCAGGCAGGCTGACGTCGCCGCTCATCGCGCGTCCCGCTGCGCCAGGAACGTGCGAAAAGCGATTCGCTTGAACCGCTCGAGCGGCGCCGCGCTGCGCTCCACCTTCATGCGCAGAATGGCGCCCTCCCAGGATGAAATCAGAAAGTCCGCCAGGTCGAGCGGCTTGAAGTCCGTGTCGAGCTCGCCCGCTGCCTGCGCCTGCGCGATGCATGCCGCAAACGGCTTGAGCCACTCGACATAGATCTGCTGCAGCCGGGTCCGCAGCATCTCGCTCTGCTGCGCTACCTCGACGCTGAAGTCACCGATCAGACAACCGCGCGTGAAGCCGTCGGCCTTCAGCCGCTTGGTGATCGTATCGAGATAGCGCCGCAGCCGCTCGAGCGGCGGTCGGCTGTCGTCTTCCAGAGCCTCCTTGACGAGCCCTTTGACGTGCTCGAAATACAGATCGAGCACCTCGCCGGCGAATGCTTCCTTGGAGCGGAAATGATTGGTGAAGGACCCTTGCGGCGCGTCCGCCTCGGCGACGATGTCCCGCACGCCGCAGCCATTGAAGCCGGTGCGGAACATGATCCGCAGCCCGGCCGCCACGATGTCGTTGCGCAGTGATGCTTTCGGCATGGGCCGCACAATACGTACGGTCGTATTTAAAGTCAATACGACTGTATTGACACAGCTGCAAATCAGGCCATGCGAAAAATGCGCGTCTCGTGCGCGAGCGGCCGCAGTGTCGCCGCGATCTCCGGCGACGGCCACTCGGCCTCGCCCAGGCAAAGATAGCCCTCGTCGCGCACCGCCCGCCGAGCCGCGTGCAGCGCCAGGTCTTGAACCTCGTGCCCGAGATAGATGAGCACGTTGCGGAAGCAGACGAGGTCGAACAGTCCCTGGGCCGGCGGAGCGCGCGACGCCAGGATGTCGTGGTGACTGAATCGCACCTGTTCGCGTAGCGCAGCGCTCACTTGATAGAAGCCGTCGCTGCGTACGAGATAGCGGTCGCGCAGATCCTTGGGCAACTCGATGAGCGCAGCGTCGGTGTAGTAGCCGCGTGCGGCACGCCGCAACGCGCCCGGATCGATGTCAGTGGCCTCGATGATGCAGCTCATGCCCGCTTCGGCGAACAGCATCGCGAGCGTGTACGGTTCCTCGCCACAGCCGCACCCGACGCTCCAGATCGTAAGCGGTCTGTCATGCGCTTGTCGCGCAAGTTCCGGAAGTACGTCCCGGCGCAACGCATCGAATGCGGGAGCGTGACGATAGAACCGGCTGACTTTGATCGTCACGTGCTCGAGCAGTCGCGCAGCTTCGCCCTCGCGTTGGCGCAGGTACTCGAGGTAATCCGCGTAGGTCTCCGCCCCGACCGAGATCATTCGATTCACGGTGCGGCGAGCGACAGTGGGCAACCGATACGACGCGAAATCCGTGCCGGTGCGCTCGCGCAGCAGCTGGAGGATTTCGCAGAACGCTGGGTCGTCAATAGCAGGGACGCCGGCCTCGGGGCCAACGAGCGATGGCTCAGGCATGTGGATCTCGCGGCAGGGTCGGAGCGGATTTCAGCAGATGCTTCGCGAGGTCACAACGGTCGAGAATTCTTACAGTCTTCAGAGCGACTGATACATCACCAATGCATCGACATAGCCATGCGCCGGATGGCGAAACGCAGCAGGAAGGCGTCCGACGATCGCAAAGCCCAATGACTGCCACAGTCGTACTGCACGCTCGTTCGTGCTCACCACGAAGTTGAACTGCATCGCTCGATAACCGCGCTCGCGGGCATACGTCAACGAGTGTTGACACATGCCGCGCGCCACGCCGCGTCCGGCAACATCGGTGCGCGTGATGTATCCGCAATTACAAACGTGCCGGCCGCCGCCCGCCTGATTCGGGCGAATGAAATAAGTGCCGACGATGACGTTGTCGTCTTCGGTCACGAACGTCTCCTTGTCGGGACTCGTCCAATAGGCCAACGCGTCGGCAGCGCTCAGGTCCGGGTCGAGCGAATACGTCGCGCCTTCCCGAATGACCGGGAGGATGATCTCGAGGATGGCCGGGCCGTCGCTCGCCTGTGCCTTCCTGATCTGCATCAGCGAGCGCCCGCTGCCATCGAGAATTTGTCCTGCAGAATGATCACGCTCGCGACCCGCTGCAAACCGCCCTCCATCGCGATGCGTTGATCGGCCGGGCATTCGAGCAGCTGCTCCAGCACCGCACGCACCTTCGTCATGTCATAGATCGGTTGGTCGTTCGCCGCCCGCGACGCGAACGTGTCGCGATAGAAAGCGAGCATCGGGTCGTTCGCAGCGCGGGTCGGAGGCGCGGTGAACGGGTGCTTCTGGCGGTCGTAGACCTCCGGTATCAACACGTCTTTGGTCGCTTCGCGAAGCACGTGCTTCTCGCGAATGCCTTTCACCTTCATGTTCACGGGAACCCGGGCCGCGGCCTCGGCAACGTGGTGATCCAGGAACGGCACGCGGCCCTCGATCGAATGCGCCATCTCCATGCGGTCAGCGAGATAATTCAAAATGAAGTTCGGCAGCACCGTCTTGGCATTGATATAGAGCACCTGATTCAAGCGATCGCGGCCGGTCACGCGTTGTGCAAGCGGCAGGCGATCCAGTGCAGACATCAGAGGTCTGTATCCCTGGACCGCCAGATCGTCGCGCAGAAGATTCGCCATGCTGTTGACCATCGCAGCGCTGGTGTTGAGCGAGGCCGGTAACCAGCCGAGCGTGCGCTGCACGGCTTGCATTTCCGGGTTGCTGACCTGCGTCGGCATCATGAAGGCGCGCGTCGCAGGATTGGCGCCGAGCATTTGCTCCAGGAGAGCAGCTCTTTCAGCGGCGCTCAGCGATGGATTGTCGTTGAGCGCATCGACCCTGTAGTACGGATACCCGCCCAGCATCTCATCGGCGCCTTCGCCGGTGAACACCACTTTGATGCCTGCATCGCGCACGGCACGGCTGAGCAGATACTTTGCGACGCCGTGACCGTTGAACATCTGCGTCTCGGAGTGCCACACGGCGTCGGCATAAGCGTCGGCAATTTCGCGGCCGGTGATCGGGATCGGGTGATAGGAAGCGCCGACGTGCCTGGCCTGAGCTTCGGCAATTCGTGCTTCGTCGTACAACGGATTTTCGAACGTCAGGGTGAACGCGCGGATCGGCCGGGCCATGCTTTGCTGCGCCAGGCCGAGGACTGCGCAGGAATCGATGCCGCCGCTGAGATAGGACGCGACCTCGACGTCGGCGACCAGTCTCTGTTTCACTGAATCGAGCAGAGCCTTGCGGAAGTCCTGGACGATCTCGGCTTCGCTGCGCGTGTCTTGCCGCATCTGCTCGGCCGTCGGGATCTCCCAGTCCCAATACGGATAGATGCGAACCTCGCCGTCCCGGGCGATCGCGTAACAGCCCGGCGGGACGGTGCTGATTGCCGCGAACTCGGTCTTTTCGTGAGATCTGCCGATGCCTCCTATGGCGCCCTCCAGATCCCAGGCGGCCGGCACGCCCATCGCCAGGAGCGCCTTGATCTCGGACGCGAAGAACACCTCGCCGTTCACGATCGAGTAGTAGAGAGGCTTGATGCCGAAACGGTCGCGAATCGCAATCATCGCTTGCTGGCGCTCATCGGCGATGATTACCGCAAACTCGCCGCGCAGCTGGCTTGCAGCCTGCATGCCTCGCTCGTCGTACAGATGCAGGGCGATTTCGCTATCGCTTTCGGTCGCGAACCGATAGCCGCCGGCACGCAGCCGGTCGCGAATCTCGCGATAACCATAGAACTCGCCGTTGACCACCAGGTGAACCGCGCCATCGGGGCTGGTCATCGGTTGCTCGCCGTTGTTCAGGCCGATGATGGACAACCGCGTGTGTCCGAGCGTCCATCGGCCATCGCGCGAGGTCCAGCTGCCCGAACCGTCCGGTCCGCGATGCTGCAAACTCTTCAGTGCCGCAGCCCGCCGTTCCGGCGTGAGTCCGCGACGTGTCATTGCAGCGAAGATTCCGCACATTCGATGTGTCCTTCTGTAGGCCGCCAATAGTGCCGGCATCCCTGGTACGCCACAAACTGCCGAAAGTGACGGGGCAGCTCGGCCGATTGGGAGATTCGCCGGTCTTCTGGTGCTATTCGCCGGCAACCCTCAGGTGCGGTGTAACCGGGCAGCGCTTTGCCGTGTCTTAACGCTAACCCCGCAATAAAGCGGACATAGCAGAGAGAGACCCGAGGAGACCGTCATGTTTACCATCAGCCGCAAAGCCCAGACCGCAGTTTGCATGATCCTGTCGGCTGTCATCGTCAGCGTTGGCCTGTCGCTCGGCGCCTTCGCCGCCGAACACGCTGCACATCACGGCTACTCGGTGACGATCACGCAGATTCAGTGAGTCCCGCCCCCTGCCGGCGTCGCCTTTCAAGGCACGCCGGCAGGCTTTGGCCCCGCGGCACGCCTGATCAGTAATACGGCCGCAGGCACCGCGGACACACTCGTTGCCCAACCTGCGGTCGTTCAATAGTTATCTTCGCACCGACGTAGTTGCACTCCTTGCAACGCAGTCTCTTGCCCGCTTCCTGAGCGTTGGCGCGCCAGCCAACGTGCTGCGCAATGTCTTGCAGACTCGCAACTACGAAGCGATTACAGCGATTGCACACGATGTAGACGGTGCGCCCGCATTCCGCGAGAAATGCCAGCGTCCCGACCGGCGGGGGATGCTTCGCTGGCATGACGCCCTCACTCGCAATGCAGGCACTCGTGGAATTGCAGCTGCGCGCTCGCAGCCGCGAGACTGCCTTGTGCGGTTCGCAGCTTCGGGATCAGGATCTTGATCGTCTGCAGCGCTTCCTTCGCTGCCAAAGCCTCCAAGGACAATTTTTCCGGAGCCCGGACGCGCTCGTCGACCTCGTCGGCAAAAAAGGTCGCGACGGTTTCAAGTTTGTCGATCGTCTCGGCGATGAGCTGACGCGGCTCGATGAACATGCGGGTTCCTCCGTTTCCTGTAGTTATATACAGTAACGGTCCGTCTGCGCAACCCCCCGCTTGGCGTGAACTACAATGCCGGCCCGAGGTACGACGATCTGCCATGTGCTATTCCGCTAAGGTTGCCCAGAACATCAAAGACTTGGCGCGCCAGTTCGCCGCGACCATGGACTATTCGGAGGTCGAGCGCCTGCTGATGGAGCGCCTGGCCGGCCGCCCGATTCGCCTCGCGCGCGGCTTCGAGTGGAACTTCGCCAATCCACAGTCGGCCGAAGAGCGTCGCATCCACGATCTCTCGCGGCAGTATCAATCGAAGAAGGTGGCCGAGCTCGAGCAGGAAGTATTCAAGCAGAAGAAGCGTCTTGCCGACGCCGAGCGCAAGCTGAAAGTCAAAGAGACGAAGGCCGCGCTCAACGAGCGGCGCGTCGCCACGTCCAAGATCGAGGATTCGCTGGAACGCATTGCGCTGCTGCAGGGTACGCAGCCGCACGAGGACGATCATCGAATCTTTCCGCTGACCTATGCGCCTATCATCCTCGAGCGCGACGGACGCAACGTCCTGACTCTCGCGCGCTATCACCTGCGGCAGAAAGGCAAGCCCGCGTTCACCGATCAGAAGTTCCCGGGCCTGTACAACGCGCGCCGCGACAACCTGGAGCGCTTCTGGCGCAACGAGTTCGGCCGCACACATGCGCTGATGGTCGTCGATTCGTTTTATGAAAACGTCGAGCGCGACGGCAAGAATGTCGTCCTGCACTTCATGCCGCGACCTGCGTATCAGATGCTCGTCGCGTGTCTCTATGCCGATTGGAACGATCCGCAGGAGGGTCGACTGCTGTCGTTCGCTGCAGTGACAGACGAGCCGCCGCCGGAGATAAAGGCAGCAGGACACGACCGATGCATCATCAATCTGCGGCAGGAGAATGTGGCAGCGTGGCTCACGCCGCAGGGTCGCAGCGACGACGAGCTCCAGGCGCTATTGAGCGATCGACAGACGCCCTACTACGAACACGAAGTCATGGCGGCTTAACGCGCGTGAAGCTGCAGGAACGCAGCTGTGGCATCGCGGGCACGCGCTGCAATTTCGCGTGAGCTTGGCCGCTCGGCGACGCCGAGCAGCAGGCTGATCATCAGATTCCCCCACAGCAACCCGCCGAACCGTTCGGCGAGATCTGCTGGACGGCCCTCGAGAAGTCCGGCTGTCTGAGCCTGGGTCATGATCTGACGCAAGGCGGCGCGACTCGCCTCGCGTCCTATGGAGTCGAGCGCTTGCGCCACCTCGGGCGAGCGGACCGCGTCGGCAATCGCCAGTCGGAAAACCGTAATGACCGTTGGATCGGTGATCTCGCGGACGAGCTGCGTCGCGAAGGACGCGAGTACTTGCTCGAGGGTCTCCCGATCGTGCGGTATCGGCAAATCGGCGGGTGCCTTCAGCCGCGTGGCGCGCGCGCGTATGCACGCGATGAGTATTTCCTCCTTGTTGCCCACCTCCGCGTACAACTCGCGCTTCGAAACACGTGCCCGCGTGGCGATCTCGAGAGTGCTGGTTGCCGCGTAGCCGCTTTTCATGAAAGCAGCGAAGGCGGCATCGAGGATGCGGTCGCGCACCGGCGAAATCTTGGTCATCAATGTGCCTATTGACGAGCGGTACCGCAGAGTACCACACTGCAGCGACCTTGGTACCAGCTGGTACCGAAAGCTCAGATCGAGGACCGATCCATGCCTCCCCAACTCTACTTTTTCACGAGCATCATATTTGCCTTCATTGCGTGGGGGATCGTAGTCAAGCGCTACATCTGGCCAAGACTCCGGCTGCTGCCGCGGACCGAGGCGCTGCGGCCGCTTCTCATCCTGCACAGCTTCCGCTTCGTCGGACTGGCCTTCGTGGTTACGGGTGTCGTGTCGCCCGATCTGCCGTCTGCCTTCGCGAACCCCGCCGCCTACGGGGACATCGTCGCCGCGACACTCGCGTTGGTAGCGCTGGCAACGCTGCCGAGCAGATCTGGTGTCGTGATCGCCTGGATCTTCAGCCTGTGGGGCTCGTTCGATCTGTTGATCGCGTTCTACAACGGCGGCACATCAGGGCTCATGCCCGGCCAGCTGGGCGCAGCCTACTTCATTCCCACCTTCCTGGTGCCGCTGATGCTGATCACGCATGCATTGGCTTTCCGGATTCTTCTGCAACAGAAGGTCATGGCAGCGTAGCCAGGATGATCTCGACGATCGCGCACACTCCCTTCGGCAGGCTCGTCACGCCCGAGACCATGCGAGTCGATACGAGGTCGGCGCCAAATACCTCCGCGAGCAGCTCGGAGGCTGCGTCGGCGACCTGCGGGTGGTCGCGAAATTCCGCTGTGGTTGCCAGCGACACGGTCAGACGAGCGACACGCTGCGCCTTGTCCAACGATCCGAGATGCTGCCTCGCCAACGCGAGCGCATTGAGCGCTGCCAGGCGGGCCGCGCTGCGCCCGTCTTCGATGCTGAGATCGGCGCCGATTCGCCCGAGGAACTTCGGGACGCCGCCCTGCAGCGGCAGCGCCCCGCTCACGAACAACAGATTCCCGACCTGTACCGCTTCGACATAGGCGCCCAACGGCTTCGGCGGCGGCGGCAGCTCGATCCCCGACGCCTTCAGCCGTTGTTCGGCATTGCTCTTCATGTCGGCACTCCTCACCACTTGCCCAGATGTGCGCCGCTGTCGACGTTCAGCACTACGCCGGTCACTCGCGGCGCCTCCGTCAGAAACAGCACTGCTTCGGCGATGTCCTGGGTCGTGCCGACCTGCCCCATCGGCGACAACGACTGCAGGAAGTCCTTCGGCAAGCCCTTGAGCAACGGCGTGTCCACCACGCCGGGCGCGACCGCGTTCACGCGTATTCCTTGTTTCGCGTACTCCATCGCGAGGTTGCGCGAAATCGCGTTGATGCCGCCCTTGGTAATCATCGGCACCGAGGCCGACAGCGCCGCGATCGGCCGGTCCGCAATGGAAGCAGTAATGCTCACCACGCTGCCGCCGCGCTTCTGCTCGAGCAAGTGCTCGATGACTCGCTGCGTGACGTGGATGAAGCCGTCCAGATTGGTGGACACGAGCGAGCGGAAGTCGTCCGCCGTGTACTGCGTAAAGGGCTTGGCGAAGAAGATGCCTGCATTGTTGACCAGCGCATCGATCGAGCCGAAGCGCTTCACGGCCGTCTCGACCAGCTTCGCGGCCGTCGCGGGCAACGCGATGTCGCCGTCGATCAACGCGACGTGCTCCGAGCGCTGCAGCTCGTTGCGCTGAGTGATGTGCCGCGAATTCGCGACGACGTTGTAGCCGCGATCCAGGAACAGGTTCGCTACCGCGGATCCGATGCCCTGCGATGCGCCTGTCACTATGACTGTCTTGCGTTGCGTGCCCATGCGAGTCTCCTGAAGAAGAGCGATGTGTGGCACACAGTGTCGGCGCTCCGGTCAGGATTGATTAGATGGGAAAAGCTGTAATCTGTTTTCCATTAATGGCAAAGTGCCCCCCATGGCCGATCTCGACAACATCCTGATCTTCGTCAAGGTGGCGCAGTACGAAAGCATCAGTCGCGCGGCGCGCGCGCTCGGCATGCCGATCTCGACCGTCAGCCGCCGCTTGTCCGTGCTGGAAGCGCAGCTCGGCGTAGCGCTGCTCCGGCGCACGACCCGGCGCGTGAGCCTCACCGCGCCAGGACGCGAATACTTCAACGAATGCCAGGAGCCGCTGAGCCTGCTGCAAGAGGCAGAGCGCGTGCTCACCCGGACACAGAAGAAACCCGAAGGGCTGTTGCGAATCACGGTCCCGGTCGTGCTGAGCCACGACTCGTTCCTGCAATTCCTCTCCGGGTTCCTGCATGCCCACCCGGGGGTCCGCGTCGACCTGCACATCACGAACACATTTCTCGACCTGGTCGCGGAAAACCTCGACGTCGCGGTGCGCTTCGGCGATCTGCCGGATTCCAACGTCGTAGCCAGGCGTCTCGGCACGAACGTTCGCTACGTCGTGGCTGCCCCCGAATACCTCAAAGGCCGCGAGCTGCCACGCGAGCCCGCCGAGCTCGAGCGACACGATTGCGTGATGCTGAACGCCAAGAACAATGAGGCTCACTGGGATCTCATGAGCGGCCGGCGCAAGGCTCGCGTACACGTGTCGGGCCCGGTCTCGAGCCGCGATTTCAACACGGTGAGCACGTTCGTGCTGCGCGGGCATGGGATTGGCCTCGCGCCCTCGACTCACTGCGAAGAGCACATCGCTCGCGGCCGGCTCGTGCGGCTGCTGCCGAAGTGGACCTCGCTGCCGATCCCGGTATTCGCCGTGTATCCGAGCCGGAAATTCCTGCCGGCGCGGTTGAGCGTATTTCTGGAGGCGCTCGCGGCCTGGCGGACTCCGCTGTGGATCAAGGATTCAGCGGGAAGGTGAGTCACCGAAGATCCGAACCAGCTTCATGCGCCCCGACGCTCCGGCCTTGATCGATACCGCAGACCTGCGGCACTTGAAGTGCTCCGCGATCAGCACGATCAGCTCCGCATTGGCCTTGCCGTCAACCGGCGGCGACTTGAGCTTCGCGACCCAGGTGCCGTCAGGCATCTGCGTCAGCGATGACTCGCGTGCTCGCGGAGTGACTTTGACCTGAATGATCCGTGCCGCCATGCGTGTCGATCTGCAATGCACGCTTGCCGGCGCGCGTGAGAATCACGATGGCAGATTAGCACCGGCCGCTACTTGCGCCAATGTAACAGCGCTTATACATTTCGCCGCATGCCAGCCACTTCAAGCGCGACCCTGGGTACGCTGCTGCGACACCTGATCGAGAAACTCGACGGCGCAGTCGAGCACGCCTATGTCCAGTCCGGGCTCGACTATCGTCCGCGTTACACGCCGGTCGTGCGTGCGTTACTGACAGCGGGTCCGGCGTCGATCCGCGCGATCTCGCGCAGCGCAGGCATTACGCATTCCGCCATGAGTCAGACCGTGGCGCAAATGATGGAGCGAGGCCTGGTGCAATTCGAGCCTGGCGGCGACGCGCGCGAGCGCATCGTCGCACTGACGGCGACGGCAAGAGCCATGGTTCCGAAACTCGAGCGGCACTGGCAGGCAACCAACGCCGCCGCTCGCATGCTCGACACCGAGCTGTCCATGCCGCTGTCGGATCTGTTGCAAGAGGCGATCGCTGCGCTCGAACGCTCGCCATTCTCGGAGCGCATAGCCACGGCTGCAAAGCGCAAACGTTCCAAGAGCAGAAAGAAGAGATGATGCGGTCGCCGTTTCGTACCCGATGGATCGCTGCGCTGATGCTCGGCTGCGGCGCGTGCATGCCGGCGCTCTCCGCAACTCTTTCTGCAGCGGAGCAGAACGCTGCGTTGCAGGCCATCATGGCCGCGTTCGAAGAACAGTATGTCTTTCCGGAAATGCGCCCGCGCATCATCGCGCAATTGAAGTCCTCGCAGCGCAAAGGTCGTTACGCTACGGATGATCCCGGGACCTTTGCCGAAAGAATCACCGACGATCTGCGCGCCGTGAGCCGCGACAAGCATTTGTCGCTGGTCGTCGATCCGGTCGGCTACGCGGCCGCCAAAGCCGGCGATGACAGCGATGAAAATGAGCAAGCCTTGTGGCGGCGGCAAGCGCTCCGCAGTCATCACGGCCTGGCGCAGCTGACGGTCCTCGGCGGCAACGTCCGCTATCTGAAGATAACCGGCTTCGAATGGGTCGAGGACGAAACCGGCCGTGCCTACGACGATGCAATGAGCTTTCTCAAAGGCGGCGACGCCGTGATCATCGACGTGCGCGGCAACGGCGGTGGCACGCATGCGGCAGTTCGCTATCTCGTGAGCCACTTCATGCGCGGCGACACGCTGGAAATGAGTTTCCTGGCCGGCGCGGCGGTGCCCGAGCAGTCGCGAACGCTCGAATACCTGCCGGCTGGCCGACTGCAGAACATACCGCTGTATGTGCTCATCGATGGCGGTACCGCCTCGGCCGCCGAGGCATTTGCATACGATGTCCAGCAGTTCAAGCTCGGCGAGCTGGTTGGAGCTCGAACGGTCGGCGCCGCCAACAACAACAAGCATGTGCCGATCGCACCCGACTTCATTCTCAGCGTTTCCTATGGCCGCCCGCTCCACGCCATCAGCAACGCCAATTGGGAAGGCGTTGGCGTCGCACCGACCGTGGATGCTCCGCCGCAGCAGGCATTGGAAGTCGCGCACTCGCTTGCGCTGCAACGTCTGCGCGAAAAGAAGGGCGTCAGCGCGGAGAACCTGAACGATTATTCCTGGGCCGCAACCGCAGTCGAAGCGCGGTTACATCCCGTCGCACCCACGCCCGATCGATTGCAGAGTTTCGCCGGTCGCTATGCGACCGCTCAGGTGGATTTTCGCGATGGCATCTTGTGGCTGAGTCGACCCGACCGTCCGACTCTGCGCCTGTCGCCAATGACTGCTGACGGGCTCTTCGCAGTCGACGGAATCGATCGCCTGCGCGTGAGATTCACCGGCCAGGCGCTGGAGCTGCTGCGAGCGGGCGAACCCGCGCCGCGGGTGTTTCCTCGCGGCTGAGCTTGCGGTACTTCGCCGGCGGCACCGCAAACTCTCGCTTGAACGCACGGCTGAACGCCGCCTCCGACTCATAGCCGACCTGCGCCGCGACCTGCAGGATCGTCTTGCGACTGGTTTGCAGCAGCCGCGCAGCGAGCTGCAATCGCCAGCGTGCGAGATAGGTGAGCGGCCCCTCTCCCATGAGATGCGCAAAGCGCTCGGCAACCACTGATCTCGAGGCCGCAACTTTCGTCGCAAGCTCGGCCAGACGCCAGCGCCGGTAAGGCTGCTGGTGCATCAGGGCGAGGCAGCCGCCGACGATGGGGTCGCGTGCACCTGCGAGCCAACCCGTCTGCTCCGGCGGCAGCTGCTCCATGTAGATCCGCAACGTCTGGATGAAGAGCGCTTCCGCCATTTTCGACAGCAGGATCTTTTGGCCGCCGCGCCCGCGGTCTGCTTCTGCCACCAGGTAGCGAATCGAGCTCTCCAACCATTGTCCGGTGGCGTCGCCACGCACGTTGATCTTGATCATCTGCGGCAGCCCGGCGAGAAACAGCGCGTCTGCGTGACGCTCGCAGCCGAAGTAGCCGCACACAAACGTCGTCGTCGCTCCTCCCCCACCCAAGCGCATCGTGCGCAGATCGCCACCGAGAAACTTACCCAGAGAGGCGGCACTGTCGATCAGCTGGGAGGGCGAACCGTTGGAAACGGTGTGCGCATCGCCGTGAGGAATGATGACGACGTCACCCGCTTGCAACGCAATCTCCGGCATGCCCTCGAATCGGACCACAGCTTCGCCCTCGGCGACGAGGTGATAGGGAACGAGCCGCTCGGTCCCTGGCGCGAGCACATGGGCGACTTTGTGCAGTGGCGGCACGGCGAAGCCCCACGGCGCGGTGCACTCCGCGTAGTAGAAAATTGCACCGGTCATGCGCACCGTATTCAGCGCTTCGGACAGTACATCCATCGTCGCCTCGTCCCGATGATCGCAGCTGCGCGCCGGCAAAGAACCGCGGATTCGCGGCAAAGTCCGCGGGCCGAGGCAGAGCATAGAGTGCGCTCCATCGACTCGCAAAATCCGGAAGTCCTCTCGATGAGCCAGCCACCCGTGGAAGCCTGGGACCAGATTGCGCCCGGCTACGATCGGACCAACACGCCCACGCAGATGTGGCTCGGCCAGGAAGGCCTGCGACGCGCCGAGCTGCGCTCGGGAATGCGATTTCTCGACGTCGCCGCCGGCAGCGGCGCGCTCAGCATTCCGGCCGCCCGCCTCGGTGCACAGGTTCTCGCCGTTGACCAGTCAGCGCCGATGCTGGAGTTGCTGGCTGCGCGTGCGCGCCGCGAAGGACTCGAGATCCGCACCCGAGTCATGGATGGTCATGCGCTCGAGCTGGACGACGCCAGTTTCGACATCGCAGGCTCGCAGTTCGGCGTCATGCTTTTTCCCGACATGCCGAAGGGCGTTCGGGAGATGACGCGCGTCGTCATCCCCGGCGGTCGCGTGCTCGTCACGGCGTACGGCGATCCGCACCAGATCGATTTCCTCGCGTTCTTCGTCCATGCCGTGCAAGCCGTGCGGCCGGACTTCGAGGGCCCGCCGCCCGAGCCGCCACCGCTGCCGTTTCAACTGCAGGATCCGGCTCGCCTGCGCCAAGTGCTGGTCGATTGCTCGCTGCACGATGTTCGCGTCGACGCCGTGACCGAAGCCACCGGGTTTCGAAGCGGCGACGAGCTTTGGGATTGGATCGTCTGCAGCAATCCGATCGTCGAATCGATTCTCGGTGAACTTGACGTGACGCAGGCCGAGCGAGCGGTGATTCGTCAGACGATGCAGAGACTCGTCAGCGAGCGCGCTGGCGGACAGCAGACGGCAACGCTGACGAATCCCGTCAACATAGGAGTCGGCAGGAAGCGCTGAGCTCGATCTACGGCGAGCCTTCTCCTTCACCCACCTTCTCGCTCATCGTCCTGATGCCGTTCTCGAACCCGCCACCCGAGCCGTTGTAGAACATGTAAATCGGTTTCTCGTAGCGCAGCAGGTCGATGGCGTTCCGGAAGTCGTCCAGGTGGTAATGCAACTGCGCCTGCTTGTTCACGACGGTATCGGCGGGCAGAGCCGCGCCGTTGGGCAGGAAAATCATCTGGCCGATGTAGTTGCCGGCATTCTTCAGCGCAATGCGCGGCGGAAAACTGTTAGCCGAGTACAGCACTTCGTAAGCATCCACACGCACCTGTGACATGACGACTCCCTCGCTAAACTCGCGGTTGCCTTGCTGGTTTGGATACGACGATGTCGACGCTCTGCAGCGTCGCATCGAAGATGATTTGCGCCTCGCCGCGCTCCAGTTGCCGCAGAACCTGCGCGACCTTTTGATCCAAAGACGCTTCGCGCTCGCCGTAGTCCGTGCCTTCTCTGAGCACGAAGGACTCCAATACGCCGCGCAGCGCATCGGCCGAGAGCTCGCGGTATGGAATGACGATCGGCTCAGGCTTGTCGGTGTCCATGCACGCCTATTCTACGGCGTGCCGCAGCTACTTACTGCCTCGTGATCACGAGGTCGTCGACACCCGCTTCGACGAGACTGATCGAACCGGTGTCGCTGGCCTCCAGGCGGATCCGCACCGTCTGCCCTGCGTATTGGCTGATGCTCACCGACTGCAACGTCCACACACCAGGCACTTTGCTGGCAGTGCCGCTGCGCGTGAAGATCGTCTGCGCTGAGCCGTTAGCCCCGACGACTCTGATTCGGAAGAAGTCCTCGCTGGTCGCATTGGCCAGGAAGCCGACGAAGTAGCGTAGACGCAGGGTGATCGTACTGGCGGCTGGCAGCGCGATCGCTGGCGACTGAATGGAAGTGATACCGCCGTCGACGTCGTTCGCGCCTGCATCTCCCGCGCTGGCGCTCAGCCCGGTGATCAGACAGTTCACCGATCCGCCGTAGCATGTGTCCGGCTGCAATGCGGTGCCCTGCGTTTTCGTTGGCTGCGGATCCCCGCGCTGCCAATTGCCCGAGCGCGCGTTGTTCACGCCGGCAGTGAGCGCCCAGCCGCGCGCTGTTTCGAAATTGTCCGCGAACAACTGCGTCGCTGCAGCAGGCTGGAAGAGCGCCGTAAACGTCGTATCTGCGGTCGGCGTTGCGATCTCGTGCGTCTGCGCACCGCCGTCCGACCAGGACGCGAACTCGTATGTCGTGTTGCTGGAGGTCTGCGGCGACACGGCGCCCAACGCGCGAATGACGCCTTCGACGCCTGTGAAGGAGAACGGCGCAGTGATCGGCGTGCCATCGAGCGTGAGCTGCGCATTCGGCAGGTTGCTCTCGATGCGCACGACTGAAGTCGACGGCACCACGTCGACCGACGAAGTGTGCGTCAAGCCGGCAGAGTCGCGCACTGTGAGGATCACGCGATAGAAGACATTGGCAGAGGTTTCGCCGCGGTCCGCGATCCTGAACGTGCCGGTCGTGATGCCGCTGATCGGCGCAACGTGAGGATGCGTGTGATCGTCGTGATGGAAGTCCACTCGCCAGGTGAATGCACTCGGCGGCAGCGTGCCGTCCTCGAGATCCGATCCCGTGCCGGCAAACGTAAAGGTCTGTCCGCCGCGATATCGGGTGCCCGCGGTCGGTGAACTGATCGAGCCTGTCGGCGCACTATTGCTGAGCACCGTCAGCGTTGCTGCATTGCTGGTCGCGGCGCCGAAGTCGTTGCTCACGACTGCCCGGAACGTCGCTCCATTGTCCGCCGGAGCCGTGGACTGAAGCGTGTACGTCGCAGATGCAGCACTTGCGATGTTCGCGCCATTGCGTTGCCACTGATAACGCAGCGGCGCCGTGCCCGATGCGGCGACGGTGAAACTCGCCGACTGCCCTGCGGACACAGTCCTGTTCGCAGGATGCGACGTGATGCTCGGCGCCGAGTTCGCGGTGAACCGTACTCGAAATACTTCGCCGCCGTCGCGCGCCAGGTAGTACAACGCGCCGTCCGGCGCAACTTGAATGTCGACCAGGGAGGAGATGCCGCTTGCGAAGCCCGTCGCCGTCGCATAGTTCGGCGGGCTCAGCATGCGGATGAAGCCGCCGCAGAGGTCGCCGAAGAAGAATCGGCCGGCGTATTCGGCAGGGAAGTTCGCAGTCACTGGTCTATAGAAAGCTGCGCCGACGATCGCGCAATTCACGCCGGCGTGCTCATAGGCGTAAGCCGGATAGCGCACGCCCGCGGAGCCCGGAGGATTGGGGCCTTCAGTCTGCGGCCAGCCGAAATTGACGCCGGCGGTCGCGAGGTTCACTTCTTCCCACGTGTTCTCGCCGACATCGTTGAGGTGAATGCGGCCGTTGGTGCGGTCGACGGCGAAATTGAAAGGATTGCGCAGACCGCGCGCCCAGATCGCCTGGTTGCTACCCGATGTCTGGCCTACGAACGGATTGTCCGCGGGGATCGAGCCATCCGCGTTGATGCGCAGAAACTTCCCCAACGTCGTCGTCAGGACTTGCGAATTCGCCGAGTTGGCATTGTCGCCGACCGAGACATACAGCTTGCCGTCGGTGCCGAAGTGGATCGCGCCGCCGTTGTGATTGGTCGCCGAGCTGAGACTCGGCAGATTCAAGAGCTGAACTTCGCTGCCGGCGGCGACAACGTCTGGATTGCTCGCACTGGCCGTAAAGCGGCTCACTCGATTGTGGATGGGCGCGGCAGCAGTGGTGTAGTAGACGTAAACAAAATTGTTGGTCGCGAAGTTCGGATCGAAGGCAACACCGAGCAGACCGCGCTCGCCGGATGAATCGACGTTCAGCGTTAGAAACGGCGTCGCCAGCAGCGCGCCGTTCTTGATGACGCGCAATCTGCCGCCTTGCTCGCTGACGAACAGACGCCCGTCGGGCGCGACGGACAGCGCCGTCGGACTCGCAATTCCCGTGGCAATACGTGTTTCGGCAAATCCGCTCGGCAAGGTCGCACTGTGAGCGGCGCTGCCTATCAGCAATGCTGACGCGAGCCAGAAAATTACGAGAGACGCACGCGAGTGAACCGCCGCTCTTCGGCAAACTTGTACGAGTGACATTGCGGGCTCCCTGAGTGCAGGGATTCGTATAGTTCGCTCGTATGTGATTCACAAGCCGCCGTTTTCCGACGTCGGCTTTACACGACCACTCATGCAGCATGCGCGACCGCGCGCTACTTACACGTGAAGCTCTCGCTCGCTTCGACCTTGCCCTTCCCATCCCAGCGTGCAGTCTGCGGATACGGACAGAGCGGCCGTGTCATCTGCACACCCTTCGCCGGATCGTCGTCGACATACTTCGTCGCGACGATCTGCTTCGGCGCGACGCCCTCCTCGACCCACTTCTGCAGCGCGAACAGCGTGTCGTGGCCAGCGTCGGCGGGCGGGCGCGGGCCGAGATTGCCGAAGGAATTCGGTCCGGGACCGAAGCCGCAGTGGAGCACGCCGGGCGCGAGGAACAAGCGATAGAAATCCTGCGTCTTGGCGACGCCGCCGGACTGCTTCGCGACGCCGTCGAAATACTTTGTCGACATCCCGGGCGGGATCGAGCCGTCGAGCAGGCCGTGATACTGGAGCAGCTTGCCGCCGCGACTGTGGAACTCGCTGAGATCGGTCTTCGACGCGTCCATCAGCGCTCCGAGCTTGGAGCGCGCGGTCGCCAGGTCTTTGGTGAGATCGAAAGTGCGGTAGTCCCAATCCGGCTTCTCGAATACGAAGCCACCGAAGTAGCCGCTCGCGAACATGATCTGCAGGCTCTGCCCGGGCGCTGCACCGAACGCGTACTGGCGCACGCCGCCGCCCATCGCTGCGGTTTCGTTCTCGCCCGACGGCACGTACCCGACTTCATACAGCTTGCGCACCGCCGCCACCTGCGGCGCGGTCAGGCACTGCGACTCGTCGCCGCCGCTTTTGCACGCGAGCACTTGCGGATCGAATTTGCACTTCGCAGGCGATGAGACCAAGCCGTCTTTCACGCCGTCGCGCGCATCGCACGCCGCAAGCGCTGCCTGCTGAATGATCGGCAACTTCGCCGGCTGCACGAAGCTCGCGGGATCCTTGTGCAGCGCCTGGCCGCTCTGCATGAATGTGTCCATCAAGTCGGTCCAATAACCTGCCGGCGCGCCGGACACGATGCCGTCGAAGTCCGCCGGAAAGCGCTGCGCCTCGATCAAAGCTTCGCGGCCGCCTTCGGAACAACCGAAGAAATACGAGCGCTGCGCGGCGTTCGCGTAGTACGTCGCGGTGATGCGCTTGCCGATGTCGCTCAACACATGCACTGCGCGCTCGGCGTGGTCGCGTACCTTTTCCGGCTGGCCGATTGCCCAGCGCCCGTCGACCGGACTGCCGGTGTGGCCGTTGTCGGTCGACGCAGTCGCGTGACCGCGCTCGACCATCTGTCCCAGCAGCTGATGAAAGATGATGCCGGCGAGGCCGCCGTTGCCGACCTGCACGTAGCGGCCGCTCCAGTTCTTCTCCGGCAGCCAGACTTCGAAACCGACGCGCGACTGCGGCGTCGGCGTCGCGTGCCCGACCACGCGACAGAACGCCGGCAGGTTGTTCAGCACCGGACCGAGCGAAGTGGTAAACGAGCCCGACCGCTCGGGTGCGGCACTATCGATCACGACATCCCGCATAGTGAACGTCTTGAGCTGCTCGCACGCACCACTCGCATCGTCCTGCGCCTGGGCGAGTGTTGCAGTCGAGATCAGGATCACCAGAGCGATGTACTTCTTCATTGTTACGACACCTTGCTCAGCACACCGACCGTGCGCTGATCGCGCACGCGTTCCCACACTACGATCCCCGCGCCCAGCGCCAGGCACGAGGCGATGAATAACATACTGACCGCGAAGCTTCCGGTGCGCTCCTTCACCATGCCGATGGCAAACGGTCCGAGGAAGCCGCCGATGTTGCCGAGCGAATTGATCAGCGCGATTGCTCCCGCCGCGGCCGCGCCTTGCAGGCCTCTGCTCGCGAGCGCCCAGAACGCCGGCAATCCAGCGTAGATGCCGATAGCCGCGAGACATAGTCCGCCGAATGCCGCGATCGGATCTGTGAGCCAACCGCCCGCTGCAAGTGCAAGCGCGGCGAGCGCCGGCGGCAAGGCAACATGCCATGTGCGCTCGCCAGTCGCATCGGAATGTCGACCCCACAGTACGAGAGCGACGCACGCGAGCGCGTACGGAATCGTCGTGACCGCGCCAACCTGCACGTTCGTAAGCTTGCCGAGCGAAGCGATGATCTGCGGCAGCCAGAAGCTGAATCCGTAGAGCCCCACCAGCACGCAGAAGTACACCAGGCCGTAGCGCCACACGCGCGGCATCAGCAGTGCCTGCCCCAGGCTGTGCGTATGTGCTCCATGCGCGATGGTTTCAGTCGCGAGCTCACGCGCGAGCCACACCTTTTCTTTCTTGGTCAGCCACGAGACGTCGTGGTGGCGGTCCGGCAGGAAGCGCAGCACGACGAAACCGAGCAGAATCGTCGGGATCGCTTCGAACAGGAACATCCACTGCCAGCCGTGCAACCCGGCGCTATCGATGCCGAGCAGCGCCGTCGAGAGCGGCGCGCCGATGACGCTCGACAGCGGCAGCGCGATCATGAACAGGCTGATGATGCGAGCCCGCTCGCGCGACGGAAACCAGCACGTCAGGTAGTAGATGATGCCGGGAAAGAATCCGGCCTCCGCCACGCCGAGCAGGAAGCGCACGACGTAGAAGCTCTTCGGCCCTTGCACGAACGCCATCGACGCCGACAGCACGCCCCAGCTGAGCATGATGCGCGCGATCCAGATGCGTGCGCCGAAACGCTCGAGGAGCACGTTGCTCGGAACCTCGAACGCTGTGTAGCCGATGAAGAAGATGCCGGCGCCGAGCCCGAACACCGCGGACGACAGGCCGAGGTCCGCGTTCATGGTGAGCGCCGCGAAGCCGACGTTCACGCGATCGAGGAAGGCGAAGAAATAGAGCACGCCCAGCAATGGGATGAGTCGCCACGCTGCTTTGCGCAGGACTGCACTGGGGGGCGCGCCCGCCCCCTTCGCCCCCGTGTTCATCGGATTTGGCTCATGGCATCAGAACTCGTATTGCACGCGCAGCCCGATCTTGCGCGGCGTGCCCAGCAGACCGAGATCCTGATTCAACAATCCGAGCGCCTGGAGCAGCGAGCCGTCGATGAAGGACTCGAAGTACTCCTCGTCGAACAGGTTGTTTGCGAACACGGTCGCAGTGAGCCCGCCGCGGCGATAGCTCACGGACGTGTTCACTGTCGTGTAACTCTCGAGGATCGACGGCGTGGTCGGATCGAAGCTCGAGCCGGGCCGGCTGCCCTTGCCGACGACGCCGATGTTCCAGGACACATCGCCCGTGCCGACAGGCACCGTCAGATCCGAGCTGAGGCTCGCGTTCCAATCGGGCTGGAACAGCAATCGATCGGTCGCGAGCGGCGTGCCGGTGACCGCGAGCCAGCCGCTCTGATCGGTGATACGTGCGTGCATCAACGTGACGCTGCCGCTCAGCTTCCACATGTCGTTGACCGCCGCGACCACTTCGGTCTCGAGGCCGTACGACTCGACGTCGCCGAGGTTGAGATCGATCGACACCAGCCCGCCGCCGGGTCCGATCGCGAGCGCGTTCTGGCCGATGAAGTCCTTGTAGTCGTTGTAGTAGACCGCGCTCGACACCAGCCAGCGGCCCTCAGCAGAGGCTGCTTTGCCGCCCAGCTCGTACGTCCAGACGGTGTCGCCGTCGTAGGTGGAGAACTGCGGCGGCACGCTGGCCGCGTTGAATCCGCCGCCGCGATAACCCTTGGCGACAGATCCATAGATCATCGCGTCCTTCGACAGGAAGCGGGTCAGTGACACGCGCGGCTCCACTTCCGACGAATCGATCTCGCGATGCGGATCGGTCAGCACGACGCCCGGCGGCAGAGCGGTGGATGTCAGGTGGCTGTCCTGCTCGCGATTCTCCTCGTCGAGTCGCAGTCCCGCCGACAGCTCCCACTGTTCCGCGAACCTCCACAAGCCGGTCGCGAAGATCGAGTAGGTGTCGCCGTTGCGATCGGCGAACGAAGTCACCGTGCGAGCGGCCGGCACCAGTGTCTGCCCGGAAATCGCATCCGACTCCTCGCGGCTCGCATACAGGCCGATCAACGTCGAGAACGTGTCGGAAAACTCGGTGTCGAAGCGCAGCTCGCCCGTGTACGTCTTGTCGGTACCGGTGCCGTTGGCGCGCACGATGTCGAGCGACAGGAAGTCGCCGTCGCTGACGCTTTCGATCTCGCGCTTGTCATACGCGGCGATCGCCGTGACCTTGGTCTTCAGCGCATCCAGCGGAAACTCGAACTTGGCGTTCGCACCCGTGTAATCGAATGCCTGCCGGCCGATGACGTTCATGCGTACGTTGTCGCGATAGTCCGTCGGGCCGCTGACGTGGTTGTAGTTGGTCGAGGGACCTTCGAAGTCGAGGTAATAGGCGTTCACCGTGAGGCGCGAGTCGTCGCTCACGTCCCAGACCACCGTGCCGTCGACCTGATCGCTGCTCGACTCATCGACTTTCCCGCCGATCAGCTTATTCGTGTAGAAGCCATCGGCGTCGCGCGTCGCCACTGCGATCTTCGCGCGCACGGAATCACCCAGCGGGCCGCCGACGCGACCGCCGAATTCCTGGCCGTTG